>JANQEO010000279.1 GCA_028278325.1 Candidatus Binatia bacterium | reverse complement strand
GGGGTGACAGGACACGTGCGCCCTCGCTGGCCAAGTGCCGAATGGGAGTATCGCTTCGCGGACGATTTCGCAGATTGCTGCCCATCATTCCATCATTCCATCACTCCAACATTCCACTATTCCAGCATTCCACCGTTTGAGAGTGTCTCAGGAAACGGCAGAGCCTCTTCGGTTCTCACCGGAAGAGCCGAACGACTGAATCGTCTGGGCCAGCACGTCCGCCTGACGTTCGGCCTCGGAGAGTTCAAAATAGTTCGTCTTCAGTTGGATCACGCGAGGCTGAATCGCTTCCCACACCGGGCAGCTTACCTGCCGATAGTCGGGCAGCAACCCGACAAAGTGCGGATACCGCTCCGGTTGTGCCTTGACCGCGTCGCTCAGATTGCCGAACACCGGCTCGCGATAGACCGGCAGATACGCCCCGTAGAATCCGTCGCCGCCCAAGTCGACGAACTTCTTGCGAAACTCCGCCCAGTCGACGTCGTCTCGGGCGATCCGAACGGTGTAGGTCCAAAAGCTGTTGACGTATCCATCCGGCGTTTTCTGCGGGATGAGCCAGTCGCAGGCGTCGACCACCTCGGAAAAGCACGCCGCCACGGTCGTTCGCATGGCGATCAGCTCCTCCAGACGCTCCAGTTCGCCCAGGGCCACGGCGGCGGCGATCTCGGGCAGGCGAAAGTTGTAGCCCAGGCTCGTGTGTCGCGTGAAACTCGGATGGCAGCGCAGCTCTTCGGCAACCACATTGTCGCCCGGCTTGGCCGTGAGCGTCGAATAGCCGGCCGTGGCCGCCTTGCGTGCCCCGGTGGCCAGCTCTTCGTCGTCGCAGATCAAGATCCCGCCGTCGCCACAGGTCATGTGCTTCGAGGCCTGGAAGCTGAAACTGGCGAACTGGCCGATCGAGCCCACCAGCCGGCCCTTGTACTTGCCCAAAAAGCACTGGGCGTTGTCTTCGATCACGGTCAAGTTGTGATCGGCGGCCACTTTCATGATCGGGTCCATGTCGGCCGCAAGCCCGCAGATGGAGACGGGAATGATCGCCTTGGTGCGCGGCGTGATCTTCCGCCGCACGTCTTCGGGAGAGATCGTCCAGGTTTCCGGATCGACGTCGGCGAAGATGGGCACGGCGTTCGAATAGAGCGCCACCGTCCCGGTCATGGCCACCGTATACGCAGGCACGATCACCTCATCGCCGACCCCTACGCCAGCGGCCAGCAGCGCCGAGTGCATCGTAGCCGTCCCGTTGGCATGCAGAACGCCGTATCTGCGTCCGAACCGCGCCGCAAAGCGCTCTTCCAGCCTCGCCGAGATCCCCGGCGAGCCGGCGTTGTGGAACCCGAAATCGAGCACTTCTTCCACATACCGCCTGGCCTGAGGGGAGACTCGAGGGATCATTGTCATCTTTGGCATGGTGAACCATCCGTTTCAAATCACGTGGCATGTCCCACTCACAAGTCGCGTCGCTCGCAACGTGCAGACTGTGCGTCTCAATGAAATTCAACGTGTCGGTCCTGTGAGACCTCTTTCGGAACAGAAGCTTGAACACTCTTTTCCAGGATAATCGTACACCCAACCGGGAGCGTGCTCAACGGTCCGAAGTCCTTGATGCGCGTCGAGCCAACGAGGGTGAGCCGTTTCAGACTCGACAGGCTCGCCAAGGGCGTCAGATTCGTTATGCGCTTGCAGCGCCACAGCTCCAGTGTCGTCAGATTCGTCAGGCTTGCCAAAGGTGCCAGATCCGTGATGTGCACGCAGCCAAATAGTCCAAGGCGATTTAGCGCCGTGAAGGCTCTCAGAGCCGTGATGTCAGTGCAGGACCAGAGATGAAGGGCCGTCAGGCTCGAGGAGCTCGCCAACGATGTCAAGTCCGTGACGCCCGTGCAACCCAAGAGTCGAAGTTCAGTCAGACTCGGCAGGCGCGCCAAGGGCGCCAGGTCCGACACGCCCGAACAACCGAAGAGTTGAAGTCCCGTGAGACTCGACAAGCCTGTCAACGGAGTGAGGTCCGTCACGCCCCTGCAGTTCCGGAGCCGGAGTTCCGTGAGACTGGACAGGTTCGCCAAGGGCGCCAGTTCCGTGACACGCGTGCAGTCCGACAGTTCAAGTTCCGTCAAACTCGACAGACCCGCCAAGGGTGCCAGGTCCGTCACGCCTCGACAGCCCGACAGTTCAAGTTCCGTCAGATTTGCGAGACTTCGTAAGGGTGCCAGATCCGTGACGCCTGTGCAGTCCGAGAGGTGGAGCTCCCGGAGATTCGCCAGGCCTGCCAAGGCCGTCAGGTCCGTGACGCGCGTGCAGCAGCCAAGTTGAAGGCTCCTCAGATTCGAGAGGCTTGCCAAGGGCGTCAGATCCGTGACGCCCGTGCAGCCTGAGAGGTGAAGTCTCGTCAGACTCGGCAGCGTTGCCAGCGGTGCCAGATCCGTGATGCCCGTACAACCCTTCAGATGCAACTCGGGATACGTCCACCCGGTCTCTTCGATTTCCGCGAACGGCGAAAGGTCGGTGATGTACGGCCCGACAGACTTGGGGAGGCCACCGTACCATCCTTGCGCCAGGTCCGTGATTGCGGGAACTCTCAAGGGATGCACACCCGGGCACTGACAGATCTCCGTAAGAACCGTGGCGCGACGGTCGTTACCATAACCGCCAGGACCTTGCAGCATATCTGCTGCTCTCTCAGTTCCAATGAGCGCGATGACACGTGCGCAGGCAGCGACCACTTTCGCCCCCCTGTATCTCCAACGATAGTGCTCCAGCAGTGGAAGAATCGCTTCCCCGGCCGCGGACAGGATTTCCGCTTCCTTGTGGTTGCGCGGTGGGACAATCTCTTCAAGGTGCCGCAGAACTTGCTTGCGAAGTTCTTCGCGTATCTGTTGCCCCGTCTCCAGGCAGGCGACCGCCAGCGCAAAGTAGGCGTGCGGAGATCGTTTGGCGGCTACCTCCTGTTCGCCCTTTTCCACGAGTTTTTCCACTAGGGAGTTGCCGAACTGGACCCCCCCCACCTTGGTGCCCGCGGCCAGGACGATGGTCTCATGCCACTGATCGTCCGCCGCCCGCTTGGCTAGATCGCCTGCCTGCAACGTTGCTCCCGCGGCACAGGCGGCCAGGTATTCCTGGAACGTTCGGTGCGGGAAGTCGACCCGGTCCTTGGCGGGCTCGCGCAAGAGGCCGGTCCGTTCGATCAGGTGGTCGACCACCGCGTCCGGCTCGCACTTCCGCGCCTCCTCGCTCGAACAGAGACCGAGATGCGAGCCAATCCAAGCGACCGCCTCCTCCCGAGAGACCTCAATCTGGTGGTCTTGGCCGGGTTTCCCCAGTTCGTTGCGCATCATGTCCAGAGCCAAACGCTGGAGGATCAATTCCTTGTCGCCCAACTCCAAGGTCCCAACCGGCCCCTCCGGCGCGGCGATGTTGCGCTTCGTGTCTCGCTCTTCGATCAGCATCAGGCAGCAGCGCTCGTACAGGTCGACCCGCTTGCGGGGCAGGTAGCCCGATTCGCGCCAATGGATAGCACAGACCAGCGCACAGAGAAGCGGCGTTCGGCAGAGCTCCCGCACGCGCCGATTGACCGGTTCGAGCAGCCTTTCCGGGAGACGGTCGCGCGCCACTTCGAGATCCAACCGTTCGCGATCCTCGCTTTCATACCGGAGAACGGCGTTGTGCCAATTGGTGATGAAGGTCCGCACGTCGGCATCGTTCATGTCGTCCAGGTCGGCCGAGCCAAATCCGCCCGGCGGATTCCAGTGGACCTCGGAATCCTCTTCGTTGGAATCCCGAAAGTACCTGGAAGTGACGTAGACGCGATTGCCCGGGTAGTTGTCGACAAACTCCGCCAACCACTCCCAAAACCCGGGCCGCACGGCCGCGGGAAGCTCGTCGACGCCGTCGATCAACACCACGCCCCTCTTGGCTTCGAGAACCGTCGTGACCCAGTTTCCCGGCCCGCTTTTGGGCCATAGCTTGGGGTCGATTGTGTATTGAGTGAACCTCCCAATACTGGGTCGGCCCCGGTCGTCTGCCTCAAGTTTCCGCAGCGGGATGACAAACGGCATGCCGCCCCGCCAAGCGTTCTCCTCGTCGCGCGTTTTGGTGCACTGCAAGGCAACCCAATTCAGGAGTGTGGTCTTGCCGGAGCCGGCGTTGCCACGCACGGTGAGCAAGTCCTGATCGAGAAGAAGTTCCTCGGCACGTCGCGGTTCTTCGTCATCGGCACCGCTTGTCATCGTCAGCGACACGTAGGCAAGGCTGAGCGACTGTTTCACGCTCCGCATTTCCCGCACGCCGATCATGCGAACGCGGCCATACTCCCCAGCCACCCGTTTCAGATACTCCTCCTCAAACTCCCGCTCTTCTTGCGACGCGCCGGCCGCTTGTGGAAAGAGCCGAATCATCTGCTTGATCTGGCCCACGTCCCTGCCGATGCTGTCGAGTTTCGTATGCGTGAGCCGCTCGTTTTCACGGAGCTGCTGCAAGATCCTCTCAAAGCCCTCTTCGGTCTCCGACATCGCCTCTGAGATCAGCCTCGAAATGGTCTCCCTGGCATCCTCGGCCTCATCGAGCCGCTCAAGGAGCTCTGTATGCCGCTCGCGACGGAGCCATTCCAGGTAATGGTCGATGGTCTCCTCACGTTCGCCTTCCGCGGCTTCCTTTCGGCGGTGACGAAGCGTGTCGAGCCATTGAGCAAGGGTGATGCCACACCCTACGATTGAGAAGAATTCCATGTCATGCGCCCCCTGATGGCCTTGTCTATACCGACACTTTTCGTCTCGCCCCTGCCACCTCGTGTGGCAGGAACGGCAGTTTGGCAGGCTAAGAACGATAACCCGTCAGCGCCCGCCGCCTGCCAGCTTGTCTGGCAGGAGCGTAAGTCTCGGACCTGGTCTCAAACCTGATTCACCCGCCGCACGAGGCGGCGGGGGTCTTGCTGCGCGTCTTGGCGCGATCTCTCTAGCTCTTCAAACTGGTTCACCTGCCTGACGAGCAGGCAGGGGGAATGGCGATTCGTGGGTGAAGACAAGCCGGATGGTCGGTGGTTTGAAGCGACCGTCAATATAGGTTTTGGAGTGGCGCAAGACAACCAGCGCTCTGTCAAACCTGACATTGGAGGTGCCATGCTCACGCCTGCGTGGGCATGTTGATGGAGGTTTCCGGGATGTCCACGCTTGCGTGGACATGCCACCCAGCCCGTCATTGAGAGTCTGACACAGCGTTATATCGTAGGTAGTTCACGGCTCTGCCGGTGAGAATCGTAAGGGATCTGCCGTTTTCTGCGTGGGTCATTTGGCGTGTCGTGCGTGGTCGTGTCGAGCGCTCGTTCAAGGTGTTGTCGCGACGCATACTCGGCCCGTTGTTTCAACACGGGGTGTGCGAGTTGGTTCGTGCTGGGAGTCCCGTTTCACGGGGCTTCTCGCTGTTTGGGCTCGAGCCATCCCGCAATGGCTCAAGCCTTTTCACCGAGAACGCCCGTAAACGGGCGTCGTTCCATCTCGTCCGACCTCAACGGACCCCGCCGTGAACGACGGGGCTAGTACCGCTTCTCGGAGAACGACCGTAAAGGGGCGCGAGGTACGCGGCGCCTGCTTTCAAGACGCTTCTTCAAGCCACCGGCTCTGCCGATGGTTGTTGGCTGACTGTGCGGGATTGTGATACATCAGCCGCGGGGCGCTAGCCCCGGCTCTCACGAAACCGGACGCTAGCGCGTCGCGGCTGATATTGGTGTTGCAGGATCGCGCTCGCTGATTTAGCGCCCCCCTTCCGAGGCGGCAAGGAATCGATTTGCCCCACGGGATATGTAGCGATAGACTGAACACCCATCGTGACCGAGGAGAATCCCAAGGAGTCTCGCCATGAAGCGTCGCCGATTCTTTCGCCTTGCCGCACTGGGAACAGCATCCTGCCTGGCCGGCCGGCAGACCGTGGGGCAGGAAGTTGAGAAAGCCGGTGGACAGGACGGTGACTCGCCGGACCAGCCGCTTTCGGAGATTACCTATTCGCGCAAGGTGCCCGTTCGATACGAGGCCGACGTGGCGGTGATCGGCGGGGGAATCGCGGGCGTGTCGGCCGCGTGCGCCGCGGCGAGGTCGGGGGCGAAGGTTGTGCTGGTGGAGCGGTTCGCCGTGACGGGCGGCAACTCGACCACCGGCGGCGTCGCCTCGTTCTGCGGCGAAACCGCCCGGCAGGGAGAGGTCTTTGACGCCGTCATCGCCGGGCTGGAGAAGTTCGACGCCGTCGTGCCCTATCGGCCGTATCCGAAACAGTCATCCCGCGTGTTTGACCACGAGATCCTCGCTTTCGTGCTCCAGGAGCTGTTGATCGAGCGAAACGTGAAGCTGCTCTTACACACGCGGCTGGTCGACGTGGCCGTTCGCGACGGCCGGGTCACGGAGTGCATCGTCTGCGGTCATTCCGGCCCGGAGGCTCTTCGGGCTCGGCAATTCATCGACACGACCGGCGAGGCCGACGTCGCCCGGGCGGCCGGGTTCGAGACGATGAAGGGACGGCCGTCGGACGGGCTGCAGCTTCCGATGTCGCTGATGTTCTTCGTCCGCCACGTCGGCCCGAAAGACGCTCGGCCCCAGCTCCCCGAGGGCTGGCTGGAGCCGATCACCCGTCGCGAGGACCTGCCGATGACCAGCGTCTGGCCCAACGGTCCAAGGTCGAACGCGCTGAAGATCAAGATTCCCATGTTTGACGCGTCCGACACCGAGAGCCTCACCGCGGCCGAGATCCGTGCCCGGCGGAGGATGATGGAGGTGCTCGACTACTACCAGCGCGTGGAGAAGAAGCCGTGGATCCTGGACCACTGCTCGCCGCAGATCGGGATTCGGGAAGGGCAGCGGATCGTGGGCGACTACGTGCTCAAAGTGGACGATCTCCGTGCCGGCTGCACGTTTGACGACGCGGTGGCCCGAGGGGTCTTCTACCTCGACGGGCACAAGCCGGACGACGACAAGCGGACCTACATCCTTTCCAAAGACGAGATGCACGTGCCGCCGTACCAGATCCCGTTTAGGAGCCTGCTGGTCCGCGACGGGAAGAACCTGCTCGCCGCGGGGCGCTGCTTTTCGGCGGACCAGTTGGCCCTTTCGTCCGCCCGGGTGACGACCTCCTGCTCGATGATGGGCCAGGCGGCTGGGATCGCGGCCGCGCTTGCGGTCGAGCGCGGCTGTGACCCGCGCCAACTCGACCCGGCCGAGATCCGCCGGGTCGTGGAGAGGCGG
>JANQEO010000025.1 GCA_028278325.1 Candidatus Binatia bacterium | reverse complement strand
AAGAAAGCCGATCCAAGAGCAATCTGATTGCAATGACAGCACAGCAATGAAGGCGATACAAATGGCGCAGCTGACAGTGCGTAACATCAGCGAGCAGGTCGTTCGTGCCCTCAAGCAAAGAGCGGCGGCACACGGACGCTCGGCCGAGGCTGAACACCGGCTGATCCTCCGTGAGGCCCTTGTCGACGGAGAGGAGAGCTTCACCGCTCGCGCTAGGGCACTGCGACGGCGCCTTCGGTCCAGCGTCGATAGCAGCGAGGTGATCCGTGCCGACCGAGACCGCGACAGCGCCGCATGACCGGTTATGTCGTCGACGCCAGCGTGGCCGTGAAATGGCTGGTCAGAGAGCAACTCTCGTCAAACGCGGAGAGCCTGCTGGACGCGAATCTGACTCTGGTCGCACCGGAACTGCTCTTCGCGGAGGCATCCAACGCCCTTTGGGCGATGGTTCGGCGCGGCGATATGGGCAGTGCGGACTTCGCCGAGGCGATCTCTGTGCTCAAGGACGCGCCGATCGTCATTCCGACGCCCATGCGTCACCTCGCCGCGTCGGCGGCGAGGCTGGCGGTCGACCTGGACCATCCCGTCTACGACTGCTTCTACCTGGCTCTCGCCGTGCAGGAGCAGTACAAGGTCGTCACGGCCGATGCGCGATTTCACGACAAGGTCGAGGGTCATCCCTATCTCTCGGATCGCGTGGTTCACCTCGTGAAAGTGGGATAACCGGCTCTGGCGAGGGCAGATTGGTCCCGGGTCCGAGAGCCGCGACGCGCCGCCGTCATCCCCTTGTCATCGGCCGGCACATTCGCTACATGTCCTTGGCTCTCGGGCCTGCGTCCCCTTCGTCTAGTGGCCTAGGACATCGCCCTCTCACGGCGAAAACAGGGGTTCGACTCCCCTAGGGGACGCCAATTATTTCAACGATTTAGCCTTCCTCCCGTCGAGCTTTCCCAGCACTACCCCAATATCGATCCGGCCAACGGACGGCGCTCCGGTGGCACGTCGGGCGCGGTCGGGCCCGGTCGGCTCCGAGAGCCGCGCGGCGCTCCAGCATAGACCCGATCTGGGATCGGGAGGACAGCGGGGCCTGTGTCCCAGGTCACCGAAGCCGGCACCACATCGCGCGCGCGGCCCGCGGGCAACTTGAAAAATCTAATGAGATGAGAACAATGCTCCGGGAGAGCAGCGCGCGCCGATCGCGACGAACAGGGGGGACGCGGGCTTGGTGGGGC
>JANQEO010000214.1 GCA_028278325.1 Candidatus Binatia bacterium | reverse complement strand
GGCGCAAGCCCGCCGGAAGTCTCGACGACTTTCAAGGGCGCGCAACGCGGTCAGGGACGACATCCGCCGCGCCCGGAGGGTTTGAAGAGGGCCGCCCATCTGCCGCGCAAGTCTCTCTCGAATAGGCTCGGGCCTGTCCTTCGTTCGCCTTGCTTGCATCTGAACGACCCTCTTCAAACAGAACGGCATAACCTAATTGAGTTCGGGCCCTTGAGCGCTCACGAATTTTGTCGCGGTTCCGGCCCGCTCCCCCTCCCGGCCACCCAATGCCATTGTATGCTGTGGGCGCGCGTAGCGCGGGTGCGCAGCACGGGGTGGCGGAGTGGGCCGGTGCCGTGAAACTTGGAAATGCCTTAAGCGGACTCGGAGTCAGGCGGGCCCGGTGGCTGGTTGATCAGCAACCAGTAGAGTCCGAGCTGCTCCACGGCATCCGAAAACTCACTGAAGTCCACCGGCTTGCGGACATAGCTGTTGACCCCGAGCTCGTAGCAGCGCGTGAGATCCTGGTTTTCGAGTGAGGAGGTCAGCATGACCACCGGGATTTTCCGCGTCCGCCTGTCAGCCCGGATGCGTTCCAGCACCTCGATGCCCGTGATCTTGGGCATTTTGATGTCGAGCAGCACGACGATGGGGTGGGGCAACGGCTTGTCTTCGTATTGGCCCGTCGAGAAAAGATAGTCGAGAGCTTCGACCCCGTCGCGCACGACAACGATCTCATTAGCGATGTGCCGATTGCGCAGAGTGCGCAGAATTAGCGCTTCGTCGTCGCGGTTATCTTCGGCGAGTAGAATGGTTCCTTCGGTCATGTCCCCCCTCCCGGCTGTAAAGTGAAATAGAGAGTCGAGCCCTTGCCGGGCTCGCTTTCGGCCCAGACCTCGCCCCCGTGGCGCTGAACGATCTGCGCTACGGAGGCAAGGCCGATGCCGGTACCCTCGAACTCGGTATCCGAATGCAGGCGCTGGAATGGCCGAAACAGCTTGTCGGCGTAGCGCATGTCGAAGCCGGCCCCGTTGTCGCGGACGAAGTAAACCGGCGTATCGCCGCTGGTCGTGGCGCCGACCTCTACCCGCGCCTCGGGCTGCTTCGCCGTGAACTTCCAGGCATTGTCGAGCAGGTTTTGCAGGACGATGCGCACCAAGGCACTGTCGCCGAGCGCCGAGACTCCCGGCGCCACCGCGACACGAATGTCGCGTTTCGGCTCGGTCCTCGTCAGGCCGACCGCGACCTCCTCCGCCAGTGCCGAAAGGTCGATCTCGACGCGTTCGACCTGCTTTCGGCTCACTTTCGACAAGGTGATGATATCGTCGATCAACTGGGCCATCTTCTTGCTGGCTGCCGTGATGCGGCGCATGTAGTCGCGCGCCTGCTCGTCAAGCGCCTCACCATAGTCCTCTTCCAGTGCCCGACAGAACCCCGCCATCGACCTGAGCGGCGCGTGCAGGTCGTGCGAGACCGAATAGGCGAAGGCTTCCAGTTCCTTGTTCGACGCGCTCAGCTCGGCCGTACGCTGTTGGACGCGCTGCTCCAGTTCGGCGCGCGCCTTTTCCAGCGCCCTGTTGGCGCCTTGCAGCTCTCTGGTCGAAGCCAGCAGGCTCTCGCGCATCCGCTCGACCTCCCGAAAGACGTCCCCCAACTCGTCGTGGGACTCCGTCACAACAGGCTCCAAGAGATTTCCGGCACCGATCGCTTGGATGGACCGTCTCAAGGTCAGGATCTGCCGAACCAACGCTGGAACGAAACGGAAGGATACGGCGCCGGCGCCGAACACAACCACCAACACGCTGGCACCGAAGAGAAGCGCGACCAGATCGATGGTCCGCTCGCGGTGTTCGCGGAGCGCCTCTTCGACTTGCGCGAGCAGCGACTGGATCGCCCCCAGTTCTCGCAGTATCCGCGAGAAGCGGATGCGCGCCGGCTCGTCGAGATGACCTTCGTCCCATTCGGCGGCAGAAATACTCTGCAGCAAACGCTCGAACAGCGGGCCGAGAGCGGCGTTGCGGGCCTCGACCTGCTTGAGCAAGGAGTCGGCCCGAGCCGTTGTCCGGTTTCTCTCTTCGATGGCCGATTCCAGAAAGCGGTGGGACAGTTGCCACTGCCCTGCGGCGCGCTCGGAGCGGTGCAGCGAAAGCTCGGCGGTCAAGAGGTAGATCTCGTTCGCACCGGTCCGGAGCATCTCCACCGTGCGGATATCGTTTTGAAGCTGGCGAAGCTGCCAGAACGACCAGCTCGCAACCGTCGCGAGGATCGCCACCATGGCGATCGCGATGCCTGCGGTCAGCCGCAGCTTGGTCTGGAGCTGCATCGCGGGACCCGGCGCCTTAGTATAGGATGCTGACTGCGGACGATTTGGTGTCTTTCAACGGCCCGATGGCGATGAAGTCCAAATAGTTCGGCACGCTGCTTTGCTGCGTCAGGCCATGGCGGATCCGCCATCTCGCCTGCTCCTCCATCAGGAAGAGCAGGTCCTGCGG
>JANQEO010000207.1 GCA_028278325.1 Candidatus Binatia bacterium | reverse complement strand
CTCGGGCCGCGCCTACCGCCGCGAGCCGGGCTTCCCCGACTCGGACGACATCATCGACGCCGCGGTCGACCTGATCCGCCACGCCGTGCGCGCGTAGCGGTCTACGAGCCCCTGAGAACCCAGCTGGCGAGAGCGACGACAAGCGATACAGCGACAGGAGCAACGATCACGAGAGCGTAGTCGCCAGGACTGGGCTGAAGATCGTCGAGAGAGTCACCCGCGAGGGAGTCCAGCAGTCGCATATGCACAGCAGAAGCAGTCGCCCCGACGATGAAGCCTACCAGAACGTACTCGCCGGCACTGAGTACGATCACCTGCGCCGACGAAAGCGCGAATGGCACTCCCATGCTGACTACGGAGTGGGGGGCCGAGATGGCCACACATCCGGCCTTGAGGTTCTCCGGTCCTTGCCCAAAGACGACCGCTACGGTCTTCGCAATCCCCTGTCGGTAGTTCACCGCGTGTTGCTCCTGCCGGGCCTGCCATCGTAGCGCCCCCGATTGCTGCTCGATCTAGCGATGTGGGCAGAAGGCCGCGGCCGTGCGGCGCTTGAACTGCCTGACCGTCAGTCGAGCGGATGTCCGTTCGCGCAGCGATGCGGTGCCAGTGGCGTATAGATCAAGACCCCCGCCCGAAGAACTCGATCGGAACCCGAGCCAGACTGGCGCCGCAGACAGGACATCTCTGGAGCATCCTGAACACCCCGGCACCGAGAACTGCAACTGCTACCGGGATCAGCGCCAAGGAGACCGGGAGGAAGGCCGCGGAGATCGCGAAGACCACGTAGGGAACAGTCACCGCGACCCAACTCTGTTTCCTCGGCGAGAGACGCCTCTTGGTCCTTTCGCCGCTTTCCATCACTGGATTCCTACTCGACAAGCCGGCGGCCAAAGCCGATCAGATCGAGTGCTCTGGTCTGGGTGAACGAGACGAGACCCCCAACCGGAAGTGGCCCGAAGGAGAGCCCGGCGCCGCCTCCGTCTACGAAATCGCCGATGGAGTCCTTGCCGTGCGGGCTTCACCACTTTCGGCCCAGCACGTCCTCGAGCGCTTCCTTGTCGAGCGTGAGATTTGCCACCAGCTTCTTCAGTCGCCGGTTCTCGTGCTCGAGCTGCGTCAAGCACCTGGCATCGGAGAACGGAGGGGACTTCAGGGGGTCAGGTCAGAGGCATTGCCAAAAAAACGCCTCCTGCGTTCACAGCGGCATGGCAGGCGATTGGCGAGTATAGACTTCGCGAATACTCATACAAGAGCCCGAGAACGCCACCTAGGACAAAGCGCGCCGCCGAGCGTTCAATCGAGCCGTCTGCGAAGAAATCGAAATGGAGCAACGAGAAGAGCATGGCTTGCGCCACAAGCGCACCACCTCTGCCGAGACTGCGCTTGAGCGCAGGATAGTAGAGACCCCGGTAAACCGCCTCCTCGTAAATCGGACTGAGGAGAACGACAGAAAAGGCACTGAAATAGGAGGACGTGCTGACCAAGTGGTCCGTAAAGGTGACTCGCAGCGGACCGCTCGTACTCAGGATCCACGTCGCGACGAGGAGCACGCCGACTGTCGCGCTGAGAAGCACCGCCTGGACCGTCCACATGCCCTGCCACGCGAGACCGATGTCACGCATGTTGAGGTGCATGCGCCATCGGACCCAGGCCGCTACCAGCAGCAGTGACGTCGCTACTCCCGCGACGTGGATCCAATGTGGGGACTCCGTCACTGCCGCAAAGATCAGCGTTGCGAGCAGTTGCACTATGAGGAGCACACACGTGAGCGCCACTACTGGCATGACATGCCAGCAGTGGTGCTCATTTGAAGCCTTGGAGTTCTCGGCGACGTTCACGTATTGCTGCTTGCCGGCTACGAATTGGGACGAGGAGGTTATCCGCCTGGCTACTCACCAGTGCTCCGACGGCGCCGGCAAGGTGGTCCCCAATGGGTACGCGGTGGCCGGTGACTGGAATCGGCCCAGGTGGGAGTGCCGCAACGATTGCGACAGTGCCTTCTGCCGCTGAGAGTGCGGCCGCTTCCGCTGCTAGGAAGCCGAGGGGTAGGTCGATCTCGAAGAACTCGGTCACGCCTTTCTCGAAATCTAGAAAGCCCGGAAGTTGCCGAAGAAATACTGCTTCCGGCGACGAGTTGGATTGGATACCCCCTGGGGCCCCGCTGGTCCAGACGACGGCGTTCCCGAGCGCCGATCCGGAGCTCCCCGAGGCGTAGTAGTCGTCGGTGGTGGCCCCGGAGCTGGTGGAGCTGTACACGGCCGTTCCAGTAGAGGTGCTCACGCCCCCTTCGGCCTCGCTGGCCATCGAGGCGACCCCGGTGAGGTTCTCCGTGCCGGGCAGGAGCCCGAGGGGATCCGAGTACACGTAGGGGTTGCTCGCGGCGTAGGCGTAGGGGTGGTCGGTAGCGAGGCCCAGGGGATCCGGCTGGAGAAAGCTCCCGGTGCCCGGGTCCTCGCGGCCACGACCCGCTACAGCGCCTTCGGCGAGATCCGGGTGGCACCGGCTCAGCCCTTCGGGGAGCGCGGCTTTGCCGGGAGGCCGAGCG
>JANQEO010000186.1 GCA_028278325.1 Candidatus Binatia bacterium | reverse complement strand
CTCGTGAGCCACGTCATCAGCACCCAGCCGAGATGGTACGGGCGGCACTCGAAGTCGATCGCATCGGGCGGAAACCAGCGGTCCAGGAAGCGCAGACGGATGTCCCCATGGACTCGGCTGGCCACGGCACGCACTCCCCGCACGAGCTTCTTTGGGTCCTTCCGGGCGACCTTTCTCCAGATCAGACTCTTCGTCTCGTCCACTAGGGAGAACCCGACCTCTTCGGCACTGCTCATCCAGGAGAGGCTACGCTCAATGGCCTCCAAGTGGAGGGGGCCTCCTGCGGCGCCGAGATCGAACAGGCACATCGGACCCATTGCGTCCTGATGCACGCTGTACACGGGATAGCCCTCCACCACCTCACCGCTTCGCACATCGTAGTGCCACCACCACTGGCCGTGCTCACCCTGCAGTGAGCAGATCTTCTCGGCGCATGCAGATGCCGCGGACAAGGCGGCCGGTTCCTGAAACGCCATGTGAAAGCGGGACAGCGCCTGGATCGGATAGACCTGATCCGCAAAGCAGGCGACGTGTCCGCGCAGCCCGCGGAGCTCTCGCCGCTGGACATGATGAGCGAACAGGTCAGAGGACTCCGAGAAAGCCTGCAGGATTCGCGACGCCTCCCGTTCGGCATCGCGTTTCACGTCGCAGTGCTGTTCGGCGGCGAGGAGAGCGGAGAGCAACCACGCTCGCTCAACGGTGCGCGCTCGGCGTTCGTCGCTTGCAACAAGTCGGGCATGCTCCAGCGCCTGCTCCGTGCGGGAGTGGCCCAGTTCGGAGGCCGCCCAGGCGACGAGTGCAGTTTCCCCAAGATCGTCGGATCGCTGGCTCTGGTCGATCAAGACGTCGCAGATCTCCGACGTTGGATTACCCTCAAGCATCCAGGTCCGGGTCTCCATGTCGAGCCACCGTGCACCCAGCAGCATGATGGCGCCGTAGCGTACGCTCCGGCCGACCGCCTCGACGCGACCATCCGACCGCTTGTACACCGCGTGAGGGGGGACGTGCTCGGTCTGCATCCGGCGAAGCCCGCGCACGGAGACCTCTACGAGGCGCTCGACCTCGTCGCGAGCAGGTTTCGGTAGCGCGTGGATTCGAGGGGCTTGGGCCACAGTTGTCGCAAGCTCGGCGTCCACGGCGGTCTCGATCATCGGGTCTCCTAGGGCGGCGTGTCGACTGCAGGCGGGGGCTGTCTCCCGATCGCTCATGCGCGCAGGCGCGCCTCCCCGCAACGAGGCATCCCCGCGGGGTCCATCGCGATCGCATACAGCTATCTCCCCAGGTGAGAGCTTGCATAACCACAAAAGGTGACAGCAAGTCCCGCAATATGTGCCCTCCCGCGCTGACTTGGGAAGGGCGCGCTAGGGGCGCGTGAGCGCATCCTTGAAGAAGACGTCGTGCCAGATCTCCAGTCCCATCAGAGGCCAGATCCGCGCCTCTTCGTCGCTTCTCCTCGACTCGTGCCTCTGCAGCATCGCATCGATCATGCCGCGGTTCATCAGGCCACCGACAAACGAGTTGGGCGACAGCAGCAGATCGCGGGACATCTCGCGAAGATGGCCACGGAACCAGGCGTCCATCGGGAGGCGAAAACCCAGCTTCCTCCGGTCCACGATCTCCGCCGGAAGGCCACGCCGCGCCAGCTCCTTGATCACCCACTTGGTCTGCCCACGCTTGATCTTCACCCGAGACGGCAGGCGAAAGGCAAGCTCCACGAGCTTGTGGTCCAGAAAAGGCGGCCGTGACTCGACTCCAGCCGCCATGGCCATGCGGTCGCCCCTCTCGAGCAGGTTGTCGACCAGCCAGGTGTGGCAGTCCACGTACAGCATTCGCTGAAGCAGGTCTCCCTCGGCTCGGCGCCAGACCTCACGGTGCCCACCCCGCTCAACCCCAGAGAGCAGTGCGTCCCGCTCGTATGCCGTGAAAGGCGCGAACCATGTCTGGAACCGATCCGCCTCGGACCCAGCGCTCATGGCGCGCAACATGATCCTGAGTTTCGCCATAGCGCCGGGCAGCCTCTTTTCCGCACCGGCGAACACTCGAAGTCGAGCGGCCGGGGGCAGGGCGCTGGCCAGCGAAGCCCAGCGTGCGAAACGGTACTTCGGATAGCCTCCGAAGAGCTCGTCGCTCCCTTCTCCCGAGAGCAAGACCTTGACACGCTCGCGCGCGAGGGTGGCGAGCTTGTAGACCGCGAGGTCAGCAGGTTCGGAGAGCGGTGTGTCCCGGTGCCACGTGAGCCCATGCCAGTGCTCCTCCAGGTCCTCGGGCTCCAGATAGACCTCGTGGTGGTGCGTCCCAAGCTGCTTGCTCACGGATCGAGCGTATGGCAGCTCGTCGTATCGCGGATCGTGGAAACCGGCGGAGAAGGTATGAACCTCCCCTCCTCCTTCCCGCACCTTGCACATGAGATCGACGAGAAGGCTCGAGTCCACACCTCCGCTCAGGTACGCCCCCACCGGGACGTCTGCGACGAGGCGACTGCGCAGGGCGCGGTCTAGATAGGCGCCGGTTTCCGAGACTGCCTCCCGATCGGAGATCGACGTGTCCGCGGGCCGAGTCGGAAGCGACCAGTAGGCGTCGATCTTCATGTCACCGGACCGATTGACGCAGAGGCGGTGCCCGGGCGGGAGCTTCCGGATGTCCTTGAAGAGCGTATGAGGCGGAGGGACTGATCGGTAGGCGAGGTATTCCTTGACGCTCTGCTCGTCCACTGCTGGTGGCTTGGGCAGCCCTGGAAGAAGTGCCTTTATCTCCGATGCGAATAGCAGGACGTTCCCATCGAAGAAATAGTAGAGGGGAAGAACTCCCATCCGATCCCGAAACAGCCACAGCTCGCCCTTCGCCTCGTCGACGATCGCATAGGCGAACTGACCGTCGAGTCTGTGGACCGCCTCGGGGCCATCGAGTTCGTGGAGGGCGAGGATTACCTCGGTGTCTCCTCGCGTCCGGAAGGAGTAACGGCTTGCGATCTCCGATCGGAGCTGGCGGTAGTTGAAGATCTCACCGTTGAAGGAGATATGAAGCGGACCGTTCGACATGGGTTGCTTCGACCCTTCGAGATCGATGATGGAAAGGCGTCGGTGGCCCAGCGCGACGCCAGGAGCGCCCCAATACCCCTCGTCGTCAGGGCCGCGGTGGACGAGTCTGCTCGTCATGTCTCGCAGAACGGCGAGGTCGACGGGCGCCCCGTCGAATCTTCGGATTCCGGTGATACCGCACATTGCTCAGTGCCTTCATAGCCGGGGCCCGGCGCGGAACATTGATAGCAGGGTCGCCCGGCCTCAAGTACCCGACGAGTGTGTCCATCCCCGCCAGGCGCAGCTCTGCGGCAGGCGGTGCGCAACCCGCCCACTCAGGTAGGATCCACCGGTCGGGTGGTTCGCAGTGGAAACTGATGCTGCGTCAATTGAGGAGGGTCGACATTGATCTCCGTCGTCATTCCAGCGCACAACGAGGCCAGCGTGATTGATCGCTGCCTCCGTAGCCTGACAGAGGGTGCGCGGGAAGCCGAGGTCGAGGTGATCGTAGTCTGCAATGGCTGCCAGGACGATACCGCCCGAAGGGCTGCGGCTCATGGTGCCATGGTGGACGTGATAGAAACGGATGTGGCGTCGAAGAGCCACGCTCTCAATCTCGGAGATCGAAGGGCGCGAGGGTTCCCGCGCTTCTTCGTGGACGCCGATGTCGTGATGACCGTCGAAGCGATGCGCCGTGTGGCGCTGGTCCTTGAGGAGGGCACGGTGCTGGCTGCGTCACCGCGGGTCGAAGTGGCACTGGAGGAGCGCGGCTGGCTCGTTCGCGCGTATCACGAAATCTGGATGCGCCTGCCGTACATCCGTCATCAGATGCTGGGATCGGGAGTCTATGCCCTGTCGAAGACAGGCAGACAGCGCTTCGAGAGCTTTCCCGATATCATCGCCGATGACGAGTTCATCCGACGCCTCTTCTGCTCCGAAGAGAAGACATCGGTGTCTGGTGCTTCATTCACCGTAGTACCGCCCCGGACCCTCAAGGACCTGATCCACATCGGCATTCGGCGCCGGAAGGGGATGGACGAGATCCGCGCGATCTATCCCGAGAGCTTCCGCGAGGAATACGTTGGTCAGCGGCTGGCCCTTGCGAGACTCCTGATCGTCCCTCGGCTCTGGCCCGCCTTGGCCGTCTACGCCTATGTAAAGGGGGGAATCACGCTGGCCTACAATTGGCAGCGTACGAGAGGGCGCCACGGCGAGTGGCGACGGGATGACTCGTCCCGTGTTGCCGAGTAGTTCGAAATCCTGCGATCCAACTCATGAAGCGCCTGTCAGCCAGGAGTGGAACCTGAGGAACGTACCGAATCGACCTCGTTCAGCTCCTGCGGGAGCGATGCAGCTGTGTGCGGATGATCTTCAGGTGTCTCGACACGAACTGTCGATACTCCCGCGACCCGCTACCGCGTCGCACTACTCGAGCGAGATATTCCTGGTAGCTCCCCGGGGAACTCGGGTTCCAACGCATGTCGTCAAGTCCGACAACCTGGGGATCTACGATCCCCAGCATGAGTTCGAAGCGTTGAAGCTAGGTGCGAAGCTCTTGACTTCGCGCGAGAGTGCGGCCTGCGGTGTAGTTCATGCCGTGGGATACGGAAGCGATCCAAAGTACCTGGTTACTCGGTACCAGGAGGGCGAGATCCTGCAGGCCGCCTTCGACGCGGCACTCCGGGGCAGGCTTGGCGTCGAAGGGCTAGCCGAGGTTCGGCGGCACGCCAGGCTCATCGCCCAGTGGCTCTCAGCCTTCCATCGAAGTGGGGAGCGTCGTGACGGAGGGATGGAGCCCGACCAATGGGTTTCTCTGATCGCCGGCCTGGCAGGTGAGGTGGGCCGGCGATTCGGCGGTAGGCGCATGTTGAGCACCCTCGTGGCGGCCTGCCGCCGATACCCGAAACAGCTGGCACCTGACGAGCGTAGCCGGCTGCAAGGGAGTCGACCGAACCGAGGAGACGCCCGACCGAAGAACTTCATTCTGGGACCCGACAGCGTACTGTACGGCTTCGACATGGAGGGATTCGGTTTCAACCCGCTCGACAACGATTGCGCTTGCATGCACCATTCCCTGGAGTTGGATGCACTTCGCACGCCCGCCACAACTCGCCGGGCCTCCGAGATCTGGGTGGAGTTCTCCGATGCCTACGTCGGATCGGGGAATTCGTTGGCGCTGGTATTGATGGGGTATGTCCACTTCGTGCTAGATCGCGCGATGAAGGCAGATGAGCGTTGGGCTCAGCAGGGCTGGCGGCGTAGGGTTCGGGACGAGTTCTGGATTCGAGAGCGCCTACGGTGGCTGTCGCACCTGAAGGGGGATCTCATGGAAGACTCGAAGCTCTTTCGGGTTCACATCTAGCCGCCCGAGACGTCGTCCACTGATGAATCTAGTCAGAACGATGAGTCGCGCGGTGAACCGGCTCGTAGCCCATGCGCCCCCCTCGATCTACAATGTGGTCCGCGCTGTTCGCTGTTCCATCGATGCTCCGTACATCGCATGGAACGTCCGGCGCGGCCGACCTTTCATCCTTGTCTACCAGCAAGGTCGGGTAGCGTCTACGAGCGTGTTCGAGTCGTTGTGTGCGCTGAAGTTGCCCGCTCCCATCTACCATGTGCATACGATCTCCGAATCGAATGCACAGCGGCGAATCGAGGAGGCCAGGAGACAACGCGGGCGGATCGACCGGAACCTGTTCACGGGCCGCGCCATCGGGAGGGAGATTGCGAGGCGTGGGGCGGATCGCCGCGGTGAGCCTTGGAAGGTCGTGTCCATCTTCAGAGACCCGATAAGCGTGATGATGTCGCTCCACTTCATGAACGCGGAGAAGTCGTTCGGGCGTCTCCTGGATGGCAAGGCCGGTCTGGAGGCCGGTGCCGCAATCGCGCACTTCCGCACCATCTTCGAGAACGATGATCCGTCACGCTGGAGCATCAGCACATGGTACGAGGACGTCTTTCGGGAGGAACTCGGCATCGACGTCTACGAGTACGAGTTCGATAGGGAGGCAGGCTATTCCATCATCGATGCTCCGGGATTCAGGGTATTGCTGATCCGATACGAAGACATGGCCGGGGTGTTCCAGAAAGCAGTGGCCGAGTGGCTGCACGTAGACCCGAGCGAGGTCCACCTCGAGCGTTTTCACATACACCGAGACAGGCGCTTCGATCGTACTCACGATCAGGTCAAGAAGAACCTGAGGGTGTCGCGCGGAGCTTGTGACAGGGTCTATGGGACCAGGTTCGCGAAGCACTTCTACTCGCGAGGAGCGATCGATCGGCTGACGGAGCGATGGTGCGAGGAGGAACCGACCAAGCCGAGAGCCACAACGGACACCCGAGAGTGAGTCCTCCATGGTACCAACGGCAAGATGAGAAGGAGCAGCCCGAGCTGGCTGGAGCGGGGTTTCACTTGGCGTAGGTTCGATCCACCGCGATCAGGCGGTCGTTGATCCGGGTTCGGAGTTCGCGGAAGGGCAGGTGGCGAGCCGCGATGTCAGCGAGCATGAGTCCCAGGCCGTAGCGTTGCAACCGGTTCCGCCGTTTCCCCCATCGATCTCGCCGTTCGAGAGATCGCTGCTGCTTCCGGGATAGCGAGATCCTCGGGAGTCCACTGAGTTCGTAGCCGAGTTCGCCGAGCAGGTCCCCGATCCTGGCCTCCACGAGCTGCGTGTCCGCTCCCGAGAGCTGCGTTCGCCATCGCTGCACCAGGGATGGATCCGGAAGCGAGTAGGTCGAGGTCCGGGCGTAGTCGAACATGGTCGGATCGAACGTGACGCCGATGAACTCACACAAGTCCGCCAGGGTTCGTTCGGGCTCCCGGATGAGCTCCTCGTATCGGATCTCGATCCAGGCCTCACGAGCGAGCTTCGGCCGGAGCTCCCTCCATAGCGATTCCGCTTCGATCCAACGCTCTGGAGCGCACCACATGTTCGTCGACCATCCCATTACGATCGTCGACTGGGCGACGTCGCGCCCATCGCGCACAAGCTTGATGAAGCGCGCATCGGGCCACACGAAGAGCGCACGATCGAAGTGCTTGTGAATGGTGGCGCCCACGAGTCGCTTCTTGTCGCGGTCGCGTTTCTGGCCCAGGAAGTCGCTGACCAGCGCGGGGTAGGCCAGGTCGGGATTGATCCGTGCACCAGAGTCGAGGAACGCCATCTGGTCGCGCAGCCAGCGGCGATAGGTGGCCACTGCAGGTAGGACTCCGTCGTCTCCGATCTGACTGACAGCGAACTCGAACTCGAAGTGAAACGCGATCTCGGGGTGGTGGTCGAGCATCAGACGGAGCAGTGTAGTGCCCGAGCGTTCGGAGCCGACGAGCAGTAGCGGTGACTCAATCATCCCAGCGGATCTGACCATGCGCAGCGTCTCAAAGCGGGTTCTTGCAGGACCTGAGCGTTTCGAAGCAGCTGTGAGAACGTAGTCACGCGAGAGCCGGTCCGTGCGGCTTGGGCCGGAGGGCGAGCCACGATTCTAGCGCAGGACGACTAGCTACGGGTCGGGCGTGGATCGGACACACGGGGCCGGTACGCCCGCTTGGCGGGCCGAGGTCTGCGCGATGAATCTCCAACCCCTGTGACCGCGCCGGGTCTGGATCCGCCGCGATGGGCCGGCACAGCTAACGTGAACGATCCAACCCCACCGATCGCGATCGGTATCAGAGGGTTGTTCGTCACATTGGGTATGTTGTTGATGAAGCCCATCAATACGATTGTGGCTGCGACGGCAGCCGGTGCGATATCGCGGCGGAGCCAGCTGCGGCCCGGGAAGCGGCGGTCGAAGCGAAGCAGTGTCACCACGAACATGGCGAGCAGAGACCCGAGTCCTACCCATCCAGACTTGCCGAGCACGATGATCCAGAGCCCATCGGTTGTCGAGACGTCCTTCCCGCGGTCATCGTATACGCGGGCACGGCCCCACCCACCCCACCCGAAGAGAGGACGCTGCAGGGCCTTCTCGGCCAGCTTGTTCTCGTTGTCGATTCGGTACCTGAGCGAGTCTGCTCTTTCTTCGCTGACCATTCCTGCCAAGTTCACAAGTCCCTCGCCATCCCAGACTGCTGTCGCACGGAATCCCACGATCAGCGGTACGACTAGGACAAGAACCCTCAGAAGGTTCGGGCGAAGAGCTCCCCTCGAGAGCAGAACCCCGAACCCAAGAACGAGGAGGACCACCGCTGCCAGGGTCTTCGCGAGCAGCATGGTGGCCAGGAGTGCGAGGACGGGGACGATCATCGGAAAGCCGAGAAACCGACCTTGCCGGTCGCTCCACCAGAGCCAGAAACCGGCAACCGCTGCGCCCGCAAGCCAGTTCGCAACCGGGATGTAGGACCATAGAAAGACGATTGGGCGATAGCCACCATACCGAATCCCCAATCCGAAGTTCCGAGCTCTGAAGCCGTAGAGCTGGTTGTGGAGATTCGGACTCATCCGGATTTCCCAAAGGCAGAGCGGGACGTAGATCAGTCCGCCGATGAACAGGCCCATGGCCAGCTCGTACATCCCCTGGCGGTTGGAGAAGTAGGTGCGCCCCACGAGGTAGGGCAGGCCCCAGTCGACCAGACGTTCGAGAAGTCGAGAAAGACCATCGTATACGCCCAGATCGTTCACGATGGAAGTCACTACGACACTCGAGCAGAATACGACCATGGGGAGGTCGAACCAACGCAGCCTGAAGGAGAGTACGGTCCGGCTGTCGAAGATGACTACTCCCAGCAAGACGGCTAGACCAGCCGCAGTGGTCTTGGTGTAGTCGGGCATCCCGCTGAGTTCGTACGCGGCGTTCGGAAGGAAGAGAAACCCACCGATGTAGGCAACGAGGATTGCTCGACGAGGTGGGGCAAAGGCAAAGATCAACAGGATCAAGGGGATCCAGCCAAACATTGCCAGGTGTGCGAGTGCGGTCATGAACGCCTTGAGGACCGGGGGATTCCGAACCGATGCCGCAAGAACGAGGGCGACCTACTCGTGGCCGACTCCTGCGCGTCTGTAGATGCGCCACGTGAGGAAAAGGGCAGCGGTGGCGACCAGGGTGAGCAGTGCCCCGGCCGCGAATCCGAGGATCACGTGCCGGAGTCCCGGCTTGGGGATGAGGCGCATCAAGAACGCCTTGGGTTGGTCCATCAGGCCGGTCTGCTCCCCTGTGCCTGCCAAGTACTCGCTGATAGTCGCCGCCTCCGTCTCGGAAAGGCCGAGGTCGGCCATCTGAGAGCGAGGGTCATCGAAACGAGGCCTGAGGATCTGATTCTGCATGTAGACTCGAAGTCTGTCGATCCCTTCGGCCGACCGCACGGCGTCTCGGGCAGAGCGCGTTGATCGATAGTACGCGTCGTCTCGAGCGTCGAGTCGATCCAGAGCTGCGAGATACTCCTGGGAGTTGAGCTTCTTGAGGAGCCGGGCTCTGAGGCGGTCGAGGTTCAGGGTGGGGCCTGCCATGATCCGCTCCGGATCGAAGCTGTGGCATCCCATGCAGCCCTTTTCGGCCATCAGGGAGCGGGCGTCCTGGTTCCGACCGATCAAGAACGGGTGCTCATGCTCCGGGTCGTATGCGACTCGGAGGATGCGACTCTGTCCGGCAGCGTCGGGCAGCAGCGGGACGACGTAGAGACCGTCGGGCCCGAAGGCGATGCTGACAGGTAGCTGCACACCCGGCCCCTGGTACTGCAGGAAGGGAGCGGGCGCGCTGGCTGCCATGTCCGCGTCCATGTCGTACGGGATGGACACGATGCTCCGTTCTCCGTGTTGACCTGGTCCGGGCGGCGCGCCGAGAAAGCCGCCGAACACGACGAAGAACCGGGAATGGAGGAACTCGGGGAAGAGGTCCGACCCCGCTTTCAGGTACTTCAGCCGAACGGGACCGGTAGCGGGCGAGAAGACCGCCTTCGCGCGAAGGCCGATGCTCCAGTCCGTGCCATCGTACAAATAGTCGCCGCCGCGGTGAATCCGAACGAATCGATCTACGTCGGGTCCGTTGTCAACTGCGAAGATCCCACCCTCGGCCGCCTCGAGCCCGAAGGGGTTTCGGAGACCATACGCCCAGACGAAGTTGGCGGGTCGCTTGGGGTCGTCGTCCACGTAGAACGGGTTATCTGGAACCGGTTCGCCATCGAGCGTCATACGCAGGATCTTTCCAAGCGTTGAGTTCACGTCTCGACTGCGGTGGGTTCGTCGAGCATCGCCGACGGCAACGTAGAGATGGCCGTCGTGGACCACCATTGATCCGATCTGGTGGGATTGATCGGACGGCTCATCCGAGAATATCCGAGAAAAGGAGACGCTTCCCGTCGGGGCGATCGCGAAAGTCCCGGGCGCAGTCTGGAACCTGACGATGTTGTTTCGGAGGTCGTTTCCATCATCTCGATGTGCGAAAGACACGTAGACGTACCCGTTCGTGGGTTCCAGAAGCAGGCCGGCCATGCCGGTCTCCGCGACGAGCGCGGGGAGTTCTTCGGGAGGCCTGGACCGCACGACGTTCTCGGCAAAGGTGTAGATGGAACGGTCGTTGGTCACGACCTTGATTCTCCCCCGGATCTCCGTGACGAAGTAGAGCGGGTCCTTGGGGCCGCTTCCGGGATTCGGCACGAACGCAATGGTCGTCGGGAAGTCGTAGCCCTGGGTATCGGTCGAAATCGAGAAGCCCGGGGCCACTCGCCACTCGCTCTGCCAGCGCTCGCTCGCATGTGAGCCAGAGGGTGTGCCTAGCGTCGAGAAGAGGACGAAGAATGAAATCGCGAGCCGAGCTGTGGCGTCCAGGATGTCAGCTCCGTTCGTCAGCCCGCCCCTCTGCGCCTGTCACGACCTTGCGCATCAAGGGGTCGAAACCACGACGTCCGCCGGAGCTTAGGCGGGACATGGTCAACTGACAAGATGCCCACGTGTGCTTCGCCTTCTGGCGAGGAGTCGCGTGCGGGCCGATCAGTCGAGCCGCACGGCGCCGACTTGTCAGATGTTCCGAAGACTCGGGTGAACGGTGGCCGGGATGCTGAATTCCAGCTCAGTCCGATGCTCCTTGATCGCCAGGGTCGTCAGGTTCTCCTTGAGGGCGGGAAACGCCTGGTAGAACGCTCGGGCCAGCAGCTTCCTCGGTGAGACGGCCCTCAAGCACTCGCCGAAGCTGAAATAGTACTGACGCTCGATCCTGAACCCGAGCGGCTTCAGCAAGGATTGAATGTCATCCGCAGTGTATTCGCGCCAGTGGGCGTTCGCGATCTCGGGATCCGCCGGATTCAATTGGGCAAAGAACGAATGCACCTGCACTTGGACCGATCTGCCGCGAAGAAGGGACATCCGGTTGTAGATGCTCGCCTGATTCGGAAGCGACAGATAGAAGAGCCCTCCGCATTCGATCACCCGATTGATCTCCTTCAGCAGAGGAAGCGGGTTGAAGTTGAGGTGTTCGAGCACCTCGCACATGACGACGGCATCGAAGGACCCGTCGCCGAAGGGCAGCAGGAAGTCCTCGAGCCTGACCGAGGCCATGTTGACGTCGTGGCTTCCGAAGCGCGTCTTCTGCTCCGCCATCGTCATGTACTCGGGGATGTCAGATGCAGTGACTTCGAAGCCGAGCTTGGCCAGGGCAAGACTCACCGCGCCGAAGAACGCCCCGATCTCCAGGATCCGGGCACCGGGTCGCGAGGCGAGGTGGAGGGCGACATCCTGTGTGGTCCGGATGTACTCGTAGCGGTGGTCGCTGAGGTACTGAGAAGGTGCGGCGCCTTCCGCCGCCTCATCGACGATCAGATCGAAATCTCCGATCTCTGAGATGACCTCATCGACGACGTCGACGTACACTTGCTCGAATCTCATGGGGCTCAATCCCTTCGTGGCGACTCACCGGATCGCGTCTGTGGCGTATGTTATGGACTCCCGCGCTGGATTGACAACACGGGGCATGCCGAGTCACCGGGTCGATCCTACGAGCTTGCGCGCGCGGGAAAGGGTGACGATTGCGACGGGCAGCACGGCCACGGCTCCGAAGGTGAGTTCGTAGAGAAGCGGATCGTCCGGTGGGATTGAACGCGCCACGAGCAAGGGGCCTACTCCTGCGATGATCCCGAGTAGTGCAGCAAGGAGAGTATGTGCTGCATCACTCTGCGCCGTGCGGAGGCCATGCTGCTCCATCGCGAGCAGTTGCGAGAGATAGCCTGCGAGCGTCCCTGTTGCGACGCCCAGGATCAAGCCCGGAAGGCCCGCGATCCGGTATCCGATCAGGCAGCCTGTGATGGTAGCTGCGAGGCGGACGCCGTTGCTGATGGCCAGCGAGCGGGAGTCACCCACGGCTAGTAGAGTCCGGGAGCTCAAGTGGACGAGAAGGCCAAACCACACGTTCACGCTGAGCAGTTGAGCCATCCATCCGGCTCCGTGATAGCGCGCGTCGTAGAGAATCCGGAAGAATGCCGGTCCGAGCGCGGCGATTCCGAGGACGCAGAGCATTGCGGTTGGCAGGAGAATCCGGCGTACCTCGGCGAGCGCGGCGGGGAGCCGCTGGCGATCCTCGTGAGCCGCTGCCGCAAGCGCGGGAAAGAGAACCGCGTTGGTGAGGCGTCCGGCGATTCGCTGGGGCAGCTGTGCGAGGATCCCGGCGATGCTGTAGATGCCCAGCAGGTCCAATGGCAGCAGGCGCCCTAGCAGCAGGGTGTCGAGGCGAAGGGCGAGGAAGGTGACGAGCGTACTGAGGAAGATCCACTTGCCGAAGTGGATGATGTCGAGCGCCGCGGCCCTCTCCCAGCGTGGGCGGTCGCCGGGGCCCCGAATCGCCAGGTGGCTGAGCAGCGTCCTCGAGAGCGCCTGCACGAGGTTCCCGAGGACCAGAGCCCAGACGGTCTGATACAGCCACGCTACGCCTATCATGACTACGATCGCGACGATCTGCGAGACCAGGTCGATGAGTACCACCCGGCCCATTTCCATGCGCCTCGACAGGAGGGCGACTTTGGTGCTCTTGAAGCCCGAGATGGCGGCGCCCGCAGTGACTGCCATGACCAGCATGGCCAGTTCGGGCCTGTCGTACAGGCGCGCATAGGGGATCGCGATGCCGAGCCCGATGGCCCAGAGGACGAACCCGCGCATGACTTGAATGCTCCAGGCCGTGTTGAGGAAGGTGCGATCCTCGCCGCGCTCGTGCTGTACGATGCTCGGCTGGATGCCGATATCGGAGAGCATCTCCAGTCCGGCAACGAGCACGTTCACGAGCGCCATGAGGCCGAACGCCTCGGGGAAGAGCAGGCGGGTCAGAGCCATGTTGCTGCCGATACGCAGCAGCTGGCTGAAGCCGTAGCCTGACAACGTGAACCACGACGCCTTCAGCGCTCGCGAGCGGATCCCCCGATTGGACTCAGAAGCGGCTCCAGCCACTCCACCTCCGCCTTACCGTCGGTTCCCGTCTCGGCTCAGGCCTGGATCAACCTGGCGAGTCTCGCGGTCTCCACCCTGGGATCGTGGCGCTGGAGAACCGCCCGTCGGCCCTCTTCGCCCATCGCTTCCAATTGGGCTACGGGCATCGCCAGAGCCTCCTGCATCGCGTCGGCCAGCTGCTCGACCGATCCCGCGGCTACCAGCCAGCCATTCTCGCCGGGCAGGACGAGTTCCGGGATCCCCGCAATGTAGGTACTGATCACCGGTCGTCTCATCGCGAGTGCCTCGAAGATCACGGCCGGCAGTCCCTCAGCGAAGCTGGGGATCAGCAGGACCTGGGCATCGATGACTGCCTCAACGAGGTCCTCCGTGCTGAGCAGACCAGGTAGACGCACGCGATCCTCGAGCCTGTCGCGGACGACTCGCGCCTGCACCTCGGCCCGCAACGGCCCATCGCCGACCATCGTGAGTTCGAAGTCGACGTTGCGTTCCACAAGTACCCGAACGGCTTCGAGCACCGTGGGAACGGCCTTCTCCTCGCAGAATCGACCGATCCAGATGAAGCGGGGGGCGGAGGCCATCGGCGGTGGCTCAGTCTCCAGGAAGGCAGGATCCGGCCCGCAGCGCACGATGTGCAACTTGTTCCAGTACTCGCTGGGTACGTAGATCATGCACTGACTGCGGGTGAACTCGCTGATGCAGACGGTGAACTTCGAACGCTTGATCTTCTCACCGAGCGCCCAGCGTTCGGGGGCTCGAAAGATGTAGGGGCCGTGTATGGTCATCGAGAAGGGAATTCCCGAAATCTCGCCAGCCAGCATTGCCACGCTGGCCGAGCTCTCGCCAATGTGGACGTGTAGATGCGTTACGCGGCGCCGGACGAGTTCGTCAGCCAGGAAGGCGGCCTCGCACAGATACGCGAGCTGCCAGACATGCCCCTTGAATCCGGCCGGGGAAGTCCGCAGCGCCAGGAACAGCGCTGACAAAGTGCGCAGCGGCCGGCGCAGGGAGGCTCTCAGCGCCGCGAATGGCAACCCTAGCGCGCGGTCGGCGAGGATGTAGGTCGTGCTCTGGGCCTCGCTGCGGTGGAAGTCGCTCAAGAGCTCGCTGGAGCCCGCCTTCCTGATGGAGAAAGTGTGGACGGTGTGGCCGAGCTCGCGAAGGGCGAGAACCTCATTCCGCACCGCCGTATCGACGGCCCGGGGGTAGATGCTGGCCAAGTAGGCGATGTTCAAGGATTGATCGATCGGGTTGGACAAGGTGCTGAAATCTCGGCGGCAGGCGATGCCGGCAGACAGGGAAGAAACCCCACGGGGAGCCCCTTCGCTACCATGTCTCGGACCATGGCCCGGTTGGTTGGGTGCCCATCGACCCGACAAAGGGTCGTGTCTTTTCGGGCCGCTGCTCGCCCCAGAAGCGCTGGCGGTGTTGGCCGCCGGATCCAGCACGATCTGCTACGGAATCCCGAATGAAAGTCAGCGTCATTCCTCCGAGGGACCTCGGCTCCGAGCAGATCGCGAGATGGCGTGACCTCGCATGCTCTTTGCGCGACCTGTCGAGTCCCTACTTCAGTCCGCACTTCACGCTGGCTGTCGCTGCGGAGAGGCCAGGGGTATTCGTAGGAGTCGCCGAAGGCTCAGACGGAGGCGTTGGCTTCCTCCCGTTTCAGCGAACCGGTCTCGGATTCGGAAGTCCAGTAGGAAGCCCGCTCTCGGATTACCATGGTTTGATCGGCCGCGTATCGCCCGAGTGGGACGGGCTGGACCTCATCAGGCAATGCGGACTGCGGGCCTGGGATTTCGATCATCTGCCAACCGAGCAGAAGATGTTCGCGCCGTACTTCGCTGGGCTAAGGAAGTCCCCCATTCTCGAGCTCTCGAGCGGATTCGCGATGTATGAGACTAGGCTGCGGGCAAGGGGGTCCCGCCACCTGTCGGCGCTCAAGCGAAAGCAGCGGAAGCTGGATCGCGAGGTTGGCCCCGTGCGATTCGAGCTGCATGACGCGTCCCCGGAGCTGGTCGACAAGGTCATCGGATTGAAGTCCCGTCAATGCCGCGAAACCGGGACCTTCGACTTCTTCCAGCTCAAGTGGGCCGCCGGCCTCGCACACCGGATCGCGGAAACGGATCTCCCCGAGTTCGGCGGCGTGATGTCCGCCCTCTATGCCGGGGAGACAGCGGTGGCCTTGCATCTCGGAGTGCGCTCCCGGCTCACTCTGCACTGGTGGTTCCCCGTCTACAGCCGCGAGCATGCTCGCTACAGCCCCGGCCAGATCCTGCTCATGCGCCTTGCAGAGGCGTGTTGCGGCCTTGGGATTCAGACTCTGGACCTCGGGGCCGGTGACGATCCCTACAAGATGTCATTCCAGACGGATTCAAACGAAGTCGCATACGGCTCCGTGGTTCCCTCCACCGTAGTGGCGGGTTACCGCATGGCGACACGACGAGTAGAGGAAGCGCTGCGGAACTCGCTCCTGCGCGGTGTGGCTAGACGGGTGAGCGGCCGGGGCGGGCCGCGCGCGGGATCCTGAGAGCGCTCCCCCCCGGGGGGGGGCGCTGCCGTGATTCGGATCACCCGGGATTCCCGCCTCTTGCGCGATAAGTCCCTTGGTCCGAAGCCCGCCTGACGCACCCGGAGCCCACATTTCGTGCGCTCGACGGTGCGCCGCTTTACGTGTAATGGAGAAGGTTGCGATGAGAGCCGACCACCGAATCCGCCACCTCATGCTCGTTCTATTGACGGTCGCCGTCGCCGACGCGAGGGCCGCTACGGTCAACCTAGGCGATCTGAATGTCCCCTCCGACCGAATCCCGAACTTCTATCCGTTCGACGAGTCCGTCTACAACGCCGCGCGATCGTGGCCCGAATACGACGTCACTTGTGCCTCGGCTCCGTGTCCGAGCGGAAGGCTCCCCTTCACCGCGGATCCCGCCCTGGACGGAACCTGCAGCGCCGTCAGCACCGGGAACTACTCCGAGATGGACTGCATGGTGGACAACGCCTCCGACAACGGCGTGCTCTTCCTTCCCCCCGGTACCTATTCGGTGCCGCAGGGAGACGC
The DNA here is from genome assembly GCA_028278325.1 of Candidatus Binatia bacterium. GTDB lineage: Bacteria > Desulfobacterota > Binatia > UBA1149 > JAJCZL01 > JANQEO01. The sequence continues at coordinate 2,151 of JANQEO010000186.1, read as the reverse complement.
CCTCACGATAGGCAGGTCGAACATCGTGGTGCGAGGAGCCGGCGTGGACTCCACGATCGTGCAACGGGATGAAAGGGGTCGTGAGTCCGTAGGCGGGGATTGCGGTTCCAATGAAGGAGGATGGGCGTTCAGCGTCTGTCACGCCGGATTCTGGGGCTCTCAGACGGACTGGACCGGGGGTTATGGCCGCGGCACGACTACCGTCGCCCTCGAAGAGACAGGAGCTTTCTCGGTCGGAGGCTGGATCCTGCTTCGGATGAGCGGCAGTACGGCTTGCGAGTACATGGACGAGACCCTTAGCAGCGGGTCGAACGCCGACGGATTCGTTCACATCGCGAGGATCACGAACATCAGCGGCAACAACGTGAGCATGGACCGCGGTCTCCGAATGAACTACGTCGGGGCGGGATGTACCGGGCACGAGGCAATCGTCTACACTCCGGTCGAGAACGTGGGTGTCGAGCGGATTCGATTCACGAGTTCACCCTCGACTCAGGTATGCAAGACGGATCCGTGCATCCGGTTCACTCCCGTCACCTTTGCTGGCGCGGCCAACTCCTGGTTCGTCGATTCCCAGGTCGATCGCTCGTGGGAGATGTGGGTGAAGATCAAGTACGCCGCCCGCAACTGGATCCAGGGAAACAACTTCGAGAACCTCGACGAGACGATCGAGTTCAACACCGAAGGTATGTACCAGCAGCAAGGGGCGGTGGACAACGTCTGGGAGAACAACTACTGCACGGGAGCGAGGGTCTGCCAGAAGATCGACAACGGTGCCGAGGGCACGGTTACCGCTTACAACTACATGCGCCAGGATCAGTCGATCTGCGAGCGTGCCTACTTCGTTCACGGTCACTACGGAAGAGAGAACCTGACCGAGGGCAACGACATCGACTGCGCGCTGCACATCTCCGATAGTTGGTGGGGACGGAACGGCCCCAGAAACACCGCCTACCGGAACCGCAACGTATCGACCGTATGCGAGGGAGCGCGAGACACTCTCACGCTCAGCGAAGCCGGGGGAGACGGGTGGCCCGCCGGAACGTACGTCAACATGATCGGCAACACCTCCGGCCAGTACGTTGCCTTTCCCGTACAGAACAACCCACCGTGTGCGCCCTCCGTCAACAACTCCGCCGATCTGAGCACATTGAGCCCGAACATCTGGTTGGAGAACAACGCATGGCGTTATCCCGGTGGTACGTTCGATCACGGCTCGGCGAATGGCAGGAGCTGCGGGACGGGGCCCGGCGACAGCTGTCCCGGAACGAACCACAACACGGACCGGCCGCACTCGAGCTGGTCTGGGGCCTACCCGACTTCGCTCTACCGGACCCAGGCGCCGAATTGGTGGTGCCAGGAAGCGTGCCCGTGGAGTCCAGGCGGGATCGGCGCGTTCGGCGATGATTTCGGCACTTCGCTGTGCAAGCTCCCGGCCCAGATCCGGGTCGAAGGCGGCACCTGCACTCCCCCGTCGATCGATGTTCCAGCAGCCCCCATCCTCCTGCCTTGAAGAGGGCGATAGATCCACCCCAACCCACTGCCATCCTGGGGGTTGTCCGACCTCGTCGCGCCGCGCACCGTGGATTCCCGCCCATCGGGTCGAGTACTCTCCCCAACGAAGACGGGGCCAATCCGGCCGAAAGGGGTGTGGTTCTTGGAGACCTGTGGTGGGAGGAGAATGGACTATTGCATCATCGCCGGCCATGGTCGCTCAGGGACGAACTGGCTGCTCGAGCTGCTCGATCTCAGTTCCCAGACGTTCTGTCGCAACGAGCCTTACGGAAGTGAGACCTCACCGCTGAGAGAGCTCGACGAGGATCGGTTCGTCAATCGCACCGATCAGACGGCTCTCGACCGGCGGTGGGACGATGCTGTCCTCTGGACCGCGAACCACATGGGTGAGCGAGACCGGCCCATTGTGGTGCCCAAGGACCATGTCTACCCCGTCAGCCGCACCCTCGGGCTGTATCGGATGGTCCGCGGACCGAGGTACCGGAAGGTGCTGCGCTCCATCTTGCCCTCGCTCAGAGGCGGCGAATGGCGGCCGCCGTCATGGGTATTCAACCGAGCCCGATTGGCGGAGGCCCTTCCCGTACTCAAGCTGGTCAGTTCACCTGGCTGGCTGGTCTATGTGCTGAAGAGACGACC
>JANQEO010000179.1 GCA_028278325.1 Candidatus Binatia bacterium | reverse complement strand
CAGCGGCATCGCCAGCCAGACGGATCAGGCTGTCGCTGAGGCCGACCTCGAAGTCGCCCGCCAACAGCTTTTGGACGCGCAAGAGGAATACGAGCGCTTACTCAGCGGCCCTGACGAGGACGATGTCGCTGCTGCCGAGGCCCGCATTGCCGCTGCGGAGGCTACCCTCGCCCTTGCTTGGCTGGAAGCGCCTTTTGCCGGCATCATCACCCAGGTTGAACCGCTGCCCGGCGACCAGATTTCCCCCAATGCCCTCGCTTTCCGTCTCGACGATCTCTCCCGCCTCCTCGTAGACGTGGAGATCTCCGAGATCGACGTCAACCGCTTGCAGGTCGGCCAGCCGGTCACACTGACCTTCGACGCCATCTTAGCCAGGGAGTACGCCGGTGAAGTGGCTGCGGTATCTCCCGTTGGCACGCAGCAGCAAGGCGTGGTCAACTTTCTTGCCACCATCGAACTATTAGATGCCGACGAAGACGTGAAGCCCGGCATGACGGCGGCAGTAAACGTGGTCGTCAGCGAGTTGCAGGACGTTTTGCTTGTGCCCAATCGCGCCGTGCGCGTCCAGGAGGGCCGGCGTGTGGTCTACACAGTTGATGCGGAGGGGGAGCTGGCCACCGTTCCCATTACGCTGGGCGCCTCTTCGGATGAGTTCAGCGAGGTCGTCGCGGGCGAATTGGAGCTGGGAGACTTGATCGTCCTCAACCCGCCTACGATCTTCGAGCAGCAAGGCCCGCCGCCCTTTGCGGAGAACTGATGTGTCTGAGCACGACGCACAAGACTGGGTCGTTGATGCCCGCGACCTCACCAAGGTCTACGTTATGGGCGATGTCGAGGTGCACGCCCTGCGCGGTCTCTCTGTAAAGATTGCTCGCGGCGAGGTCCTTGCCATCATGGGACCCTCCGGTTCGGGCAAATCTACCCTCATGAACATCCTCGGTGCCCTCGACCGCCCCACATCTGGTGACTATTATCTCGACGGGGAGAGCGTCGCTGAGCTCAGCGATGACCAGTTAGCCGACATCCGCAATCGTAAGGTAGGTTTCGTCTTCCAGAGTTTTATGCTCCTGCCGCGCGCCACCGCGCTGGCCAACGTGGAGTTGCCTCTGCGCTATGCCAAGAACGGCGGCAATCGCCGCCAGCGTGCCCGTGAGGCCCTTGAGGCCGTTGGCTTGGGGGACCGCATCCATCACCGCCCCAACGAGCTGTCCGGCGGTCAGCAGCAGCGTGTCGCCATTGCTCGCGCCCTGGTCAACGACCCTGCTATCGTCATGGCCGACGAGCCCACCGGCAATTTGGATACCCAATCGGGTGAAGAGATCATGGAGGTCATGCTCAATCTCAATAAAGAGGTAGGCACCACCCTCATCATCGTCACCCACGACCCCGAAGTCGCCCAGCAGACTCAGCGCACCATTCACATTCGCGATGGAATGAAAGTGGAAGACGCATGAACTTCGCTCAACCGGCAATCGAAGCCCTCGAAAGCCTGACCGGTAACAAGCTGCGCTCTGCTCTGACCATATTGGGTATCGTCATTGGCGTTGCCGCAGTTATCGCTATGCTCGCCATCGGCCGCGGCGCCGAGAACAGCGTCACCGGCTCTATTCAGGGGCTTGGCTCAAACTTGCTGTTTGTCTTCTCCGGCGGCAGCGAAGACGTTCGCAACCCAAAGTCCATTACCCTGGGCGATGTTGATGCCATCTCCGATCCCTTCGCCGCCCCCTCCGTCATTGGCGTCGCGCCTTCCTTGCAGGGCAACGGCGAGGTTTCTTTCACGGGGGAGAGCACCGTCACGAGCATTTTAGGCGTCACGCCTGCCTTTCGGGACGTGCGCAATATTGGCCTTACTGAGGGTGAATTCTTTAACGAGTCCCACATGCTCGGCCGCTCGGCG
>JANQEO010000169.1 GCA_028278325.1 Candidatus Binatia bacterium | reverse complement strand
ACGTGTTCGGCGTTCCAGGTGCGCAGGTCAAGAACGTCTGATGGGGCTAGTTGGTCCCAGGTGGATCGGTCCGGGGGCAGGGGATCCCCAATCTGGGGATGGCGCACTAGGATGTGCATGGTCGATAGGCTGGATATCGCCGCCTGCTCCGTGACGGACTGAGACAGGGGTTCTCGGTAGGCAACGCAACCGAGTGCCGTGAGGACGAGAAGTCCGGCCGATAGGGACGCGGCGATCAATCGAGCGAGCAACCGTCGCCGCCCAACGGGCATGCGGTTCAGCTGCCAGCCCGGCCCCGGGGTGACGTTGAGCCGCGTGAATGACGCCCCCAAGTGTACCACGGTGCGATTGGGCCCTCGTAGGGGGTGGTCAGCTGCAACCGCTTGTTAGGCAGCACCAAACTCCACGTCTTCCAAGTAGCAGATGAAGTGCGGGCGCTCCCGATACACGGGCTTCGCTTCGTTCTTGTGAGGCAGGATCTTCCTGATTTGGGATGCCGTGTACCCGGGTGGCATGTTGAAGAACTCGACATTCCACGTGGTGCCGAAAGAGAACTCCCTTGCGTCGTCCATGATGGCTGCGAAGGCAGTCCACGACATACTGGTTTCTCCTTCGATCTCACGGACTCTCTCAAGCGGAATCGCGAACGGAGAGGCCTCCAGCTCGGCTATGTCGTAGTGGTTGATACGGTTGCCAGAAGCAACGAACGACCGGACGACAGACGGGTAGAACCCCGGCTTGAGGTTGTTCGGGTCGGTGACGCCGCTTGTCCGGGACTCCTCGAATCGATCGAGTGCCAGTTGGATGTAGGACTGTGCCTCGCAGAACTGCACGCAGGGCAGGTAAGTGCCGTCGGTCAGGCGGGCAGCGCCTCGGAAGGACCGTCGCGAGAACATGTCCGGAATCTCGGCACCATGCTCGCGAGCCCAGTCCGCGATGTCTGACACGTCCACGAGTGCTGCCTAACAGGTCTTGGCCGGTGTCATGGCGTTCCATTTTCGATGGTGGAAGGCTGCGAGGCAAGGGGTTCGGGGTGGGGTGAGGCGGGGTGTGCGATCGCCTGGAGCCATTCCGGTGCGCGACGCCTCGGTGCTCTCGCAGTCTTTGCCCCCTGAGCGGGGAGTTGGGCTGCGAGGGGCGTGGCGGTGTTTGTCGTCGTGGGGGAGCC
>JANQEO010000148.1 GCA_028278325.1 Candidatus Binatia bacterium | reverse complement strand
CGGCGCCCTGGGCGCGCGCCTTGGCGATGAGGTCGGTCAGCAGCTCGAGGGCCTGGTGCGGATCGTCCATGGCGGGTCCTTCTGGTGGAATCGCGGCTCCCTCCTGTATAACCGCTGGCGGCTGGCGGCAACAGGAGAGGTGAGTCGTGAGCAAGTCTCGAGACGATTACACCGCCGCCAACCGGGCGGCCTGGGAGGCCTCGGCGCCCTATCACGAAGAGGGCGCCGAGTTCGCGAGCCTGCTGGCGGGCTTCGCCGAACCGGGGTTTTCCTGCCTCGACGGGATCCTGACGGAGCGCCTCGAGGCGCTCAGGGTCGCCGGCAAGGACGTGGCCCAGCTCTGCTGCAACAACGGCCGGGAGATCCTCTCGGTGAAGAACCTTGGCGCCGGGCGCTGCGTCGGCTTCGACCAGTCGGCCGCCTTCCTCGCCCAGGCCCGCAGGCTGGCGGCCGCGGGCGGCATCGACTGCGACTTCGTCGAGGGCGACGTCTACAAGATCCCGGCGGGCTACGACGGCGCCTTCGACATCGTGCTGATCACCATCGGCGTGTTCGGCTGGATGCCCGACCTGGGCGCCTTCTTCGCTGTGGTGGACCGCCTGCTGAAGCCCGGCGGGGCGCTGCTGGTCTACGAGGACCACCCGATCATGAACATGTTCGAGCCCGGCGCCGCCGACCCCCATAAGCCGGTCCACAGCTACTTCGAGGCCGGGCCCATCGAGGAACAGGGCGCCATCGTCTACGACGGCACGCCGAACCTGCCCGGCGCGACCCAGTACTGGTTCGTGCACAAGCTCTCCGACCTCCTGAGCGTGGCCCTCGACCGCGGCCTCGCCCTCGAGCACTTCCGGGAATACCCCCACAACATCAGCTCGGTCGAGTTCGACGTCTACAACGACCAGCCGGCGCAACTGCCGGTCAGCTACGTCCTGGTGGCGCGGAAGGGGGCGTGAGGGGGAGTCTAAGCAGCTATCTAGCCAAAAGTTTCGCCCGGACGGGACTTCCACGGGTCCGGTTGTTTTGCTCCTTCCGGCAGCCCTAAAGGCGGGTCATTCGGATCAGCAAACGCGTCTCGTAGATCTGGAACGTTCCTTGCGCCGTCGAAGTTTGCACCTGTGAGGTGGCTGCTCGTGAGGTCAGCCCCCAAGAAGTCAACGCCTGTCAGGTCGGCCCGCGTCATGTCGGAGCCTTTGAGATCAGCACCGTAGAGGTTAGCCCCGCTGAGGTTTGCACGAATCAGGTTGGCACGCGTAAGGCGCGCGCCTGTGAGGTTAGCACCAATAAGTTTGGAATCTTCGAGGTTTGAGCCAACGAGACAGGCAGAAGTGAGATCAGCATACAAGAAGTCAGCGCTCTTCAGGTCGGCGCCAGTAAGGTCAGAGTGCGAGAGGCGGGACTTGCTGAGATTGGCGTCAGTGAGGTCGGCGCCGCTAAGGTCAGCTCCCACGAGTTGGGCGAAATACAGAGTGGAGTGACTAAGCTTTGCGCCACTGAGGGAGCCGTGTGTGAGGTTGGCGCCGGTGAGCGAGGCCCCAGTGAGATTCGCTCTCTCGAATACTGCGCCCTTGAGGTTTGCGAAATCGAGTTTGGCACGCACGAGATTGGCGCTGATGAGTGTCGCATTCGAAAGATCAGCTCCCGTGAGATCGAGACGATAGTCAGCGGGGAGGTTGCGTTGATAGTTGCTGGCTTTGTCTACCAGCAGATTCACCACCGCTTGCACGTCAGGGCGTAATTTTCTAGGGAATTTCTCCTCATCCATCTAAGCTTGCCCGTTTTCGTTTACGTGTGCCACCGGCCCATCCTAGGGCTCGTGGGGCGGATCACGGACGAAGGCACAGAGGATGTCGACAACACTGACCAGGTCTTGCTCGGAAGAGTCTTGCGCTAGTCGCCACAATGCGTAGGCGCCTCCCAGGCGCACCGGCAGTTCCCTGTGCCCTAGGTGCTCGATCGCCGTCGAAAAACGGTCTGTGAAGAGGCCTTGCTCGGCGATGCGAGCTTGTTCGTTTGCCGCCTTTGCCTGGAGATAGGCTGTCCAAGCTCTCCACACGCCAAAGCCGACGCCAATTACGGCTACAACGAGAAGACCGAAATTGCGAAAAATCTCACTCCGCGATGCGCCACCGCCTCCTTGTTGCCAGTATGACCAAGAAAGAACGCTTGGCTCAGAACCCGCACTTGGTCCCCAAGATCCGAGGGGTTCAGTCGCAAGCATCAGTGTTTCCAGCATAGCGGTAAGGCTTCACAATAACGGCAAAGAAGCTAAGAGCCTTGTTTGTCCATGCGCCGCAGCAGGACGTCAAACCAATTGGGTGGGCTTTCATCCTGGGCTTCGGTGCCAGCTGGCCGGAACAATGCCTGCAAAATCAATATCCGATCCTCTTCAGTCATCTGGTTTTTCGGGTTCTCCATCAGAGAAACAAAGGTCGTGACCATTGCGCTTCGCAGGCGTGCGTCACCGAGTAACTGAAGGTTCGAGACAAATATGCGAGACAGGGCCTTCATGATCCAGAACAATGCCAAGGCCGGAAACGCGATCAGCAGCGCGCTGCCATACTTGAGCCTGCTCGTCACTTCCTCACTAAGCAAGAATTCTGGCCCCAAGATCACGAACGCCACTATCAAGAAAGTTGCCCCGATCAGTCCGAGAAAGCCAAGCAACGCGCCACCCAAGTGCCAACGCGCTTTGGTCGTCCAATAGTTCGCCGGCTCACGAAGGCTGAGTTCGGCCCTAAAGCTCTCTCGAATCGCAGCCATTTGGTCAATTTGCTCGTCTCGAACCTTTCGGAACCTCCCAACCACATTGCGAGCGAGGCGTTTGGCCCGGCGTATGCGATCTACAGCGGCGGCCTGAGTGACCGAGGCCCAGCTTTCGAATTCGCGTTCAAGATCGTTCTGCGAGTCTCGGATTTCAGCGAAGTTCTGCTCCCATTTCTCACGCAGGTCTGCCAACGCCGCCGTCTCAGCCGAAACATCTCCTAGCCCCTCTCGTTGATCGAGACGCACATCGATCATCGCCTTGAGAAGCGGTCCGAGGTTCTCAATTTGCCTGGCAGCGACATTCACGTCCGGGAATTGCCAGATCAATAGAGCCATGGCCTTCTCAGGTTCAGTTGGTACTAGGTTCAAGATCTTTCGCCCAATGGGAGACGTCGAGACAACCCCATGTCCCTGAGAGATCAATTCAAGATTTGCTTCCAGAGAATTGTAAAAACTCTCTTCGTTCGGCTGGCTCCGAATATCCGTCAGATTCTTGCTTACATTAAGGAAGCGGACCATCTGCCTGCCGACTGCGTCAACGCTGGTGTTGCCAAATATTGTTTTGACTTCTTCAAGATCATTCCACGCTGCGAGCTCTCCTTCGATCCAATCGGCCACCTGCTCATGAGATTCGAAACTTATTACTTCGCCGCCGGGAATGCTTAATTTGAAGCTCAGTTTTCGGGCCATCACAACACTCTCCAACCAGACATTGTATGCCTGAGTGTAGATCGCCCAAAACGTGAAAGCGAAGCAATGATGATCTAGAAGTGCTCTCTGTTGGCGGCAGAATGTGGATTATCTGTTTCCAACAACCGAGAAGATGTTCAAGGGTATGCGATCTTGCAGGTCAGGGACACATGATTGCTTAACCTTTCCATTCTCTACACTGGGTCATGACTCGCACCCCATTCCTCCTCGAGTTTGCGTGGGTATCGCGCCCGATTGCTTGACTAAGATCCGGAAGAGGGCTTTGTCTCAGTCAACCGGCTTGTAGCCGGTGAGCGTCTCCTTGAACTCTGCACAGAAAGCGTTGTTCACCGGGGATCTGGTGTTTTGTGTAGAGGATTTGGAGATGGGTGCGGCGGGCGCCGCCGTGCGGTGGCCTTGGGGGAAGCCCTAACCGAAGGGATCGGGCTCCGCGGCGCCGTTTTGGCCGTTGGCGGCCTTTTTCTGGCGCATCTGCTGGATGCGCTGGTAGGCGTCGTTGATGCGGATCATGCGCGAGTTGGCCATCTCCACGAAGTGGGTCGAGAGGCCGGAGGACTGCACCCGGTCCGGGTGATTCTCGGCGCAGAGGGTGTGATAGAACTGCTTCAGTTCCTCGTCGCTGACGTTGCGCGGCACGCCGAGGATCTCGTAGGGATCGGAGATGTTGTCCTCGTCGACGTGCTGGTCGAGGGGCGCCACCTTGGCGATCGTCGACTTGCGCTGGATCACCACGCTGCCGCCCTGGAGCTGGATGGGGATGAAATGACGCTCGTCGTTCAGCAGGTCGGAAACGCGCTGGCCCTGGCTCAGCTGGAGGGTGCCAAGGAAATGGCTGCCGTCGTCGAGGTGTATCTCGACCTCGATTTCGATCTTCGAGAGTCTCTGACCTGACTCGTACATTCCCGAACTGTCCTCCAAGAACCGGGCTTTGGCGCTTCGCCGGCGGGTCGGTCCTCGCGAGACCGGCCGAACCGGCGGGCGGTGCCGCGATCCCCGGCGAGGCGGGGCGGTTCCAGGTGGCAGCCTAGAGGATGGACCTTAAGAACAATTTACGTGATTGCGTATAGATTTCTTTAAAACAACGCCAAATACGCAACGAATTCGCCGCAAAATCCAAGCACTCACGGCAAACGCCTCAGTAACGCGCCAATAAAGGGTAAAGAAGAGGTTTACGGCCGCCGGCGGGCAAGGGGCGTTAGCCGACCACCGTCGTGTCGGAAACGGTGAGGATGCTGGTGCGGTCCATGTCGAGGAAGATCTTGCCGTTCTCCAGGACCTGGGCCATCTCCGGCGAGTCGAGGGCCTGGTCCCTGGCCGCCTCGCTGTCGAACCAGAGCTCGCCCACGCCGTCGCAGTCGGAGGCGCCCGAACCGCCGGTCGTCGCGTTCTGCACGTACTTCTGCAGGCCGGGCAGCTTTTCCACCAGCTCGGTGTGGGCGCCGCTCGCCCAATAGGTCAGGCTTTGCTCGCGCGTCGTTCCCGACCTCCGGCGCAGGAGAAGAATGAGTTTAGCCACGGCCGATCTCCTTGAACGTCCCTAAAAGGTGCCCGATCCATGGGCCCGCCCCCCGAATCGCCACTTGGCACCCGGCAATCTAGGGCACAGATGCCGAGATCTTCTAGTCCCAAATCTTGCGGCCCGTGCCGGGCAGGCCGAGCTCCGGCCAGAGCTGGTCGATCTTGTCGATCACCTCGTCGGACATGCGGATCTTGGTGCCCCAGTCCCGCTTGGTCTCCGGCGGCCACTTGTTGGTGGCGTCGAGGCCGACCTTGGAGCCCAGGCTCTCTTCCGGCGAGGCGAAGTCGAGGTAGTCGATCGGCGTGTTCTCGATCACCGTGATGTCCCGCGCCGGGTCCATGCGGGTGGAGATCGCCCAGATCACGTCCGTCCAGTCCCGGGCGTCGATGTCGTCGTCCACCACGATGACCCACTTGGTGTACATGAACTGGCGCAGATAGGACCAGACGCCCAGCATGACCCGCTTGGCGTGGCCGGGATAGGCCTTCTTCATCGAGACCACGGCGACCCGGTAGGAGCAGCCCTCGGGCGGCAGCCAGAAATCGACGATCTCCGGGAACTGCTGCCGGAAGAGAGGCACGAAGACCTCGTTCAGGGCCTCGCCCAGGATCGAGGGCTCGTCCGGCGGCCGGCCGGTGAAGGTGGAGAGGTAGATGGGCTCGCGGCGGCGGGTGATCGCGGTCACCTGGAACACCGGGAAAGGCTCGACCGCGTTGTAGTAGCCGGTGTGGTCACCGTAGGGCCCCTCGGGCTCGGTCTCGTCGAGGGAGACCAGGCCCTCCAGCACGATCTCCGCCGTC
>JANQEO010000123.1 GCA_028278325.1 Candidatus Binatia bacterium | reverse complement strand
ACTGGATCCGGAAGCGCGCTCACGTCGCGCGCGAGCCGCAGCGCCTGGCGCAGCTCGCCGTCGTCGTCCACTATGTCAGGCCCGCAGCCGCGGGGCGCTGGCTACGCGATGTCTTCCTCTTCGAGCCCGCGGGTATCGTCCCCGAGGTCGAGCCCGACGACCGGAGCCACACCTGGATCGAGTTCCACGTCGGCAACTGCTCGATCATCCTCTGGGGACGCGAAGCCGCCTCAGGCGCGGGCGCCCCGACGACGCACACGCCGTTCATCTACGTCGACGACCTCGACGCCCACTTCGCACACGCCAAGGCGCACGGCGCCGAGATCATCCAGGACATCCACCAGGACGGCTTCCGCGCCTACGAAGCCGCCGATCCCGAAGGCAACCGCTGGACCTTCGCCCAAGCCAGCCCGCTGATGCGCTGAGCCACCAACGTCAGCCGGCTGAGGTGGCCAGGGACCTGGTGGAACGCCGGTCGGCGGCGGTGAAACGGAAAAGCGCGGCTCCTGCCCCCGGTGCTCCCCTACTCGGGTCTATACTCGAGGATCGGGAGACATCCGATGAGGTCATTTGTCTCGCGATCCTGCTCGGCCTTGCTTCCACCGCGCTCGGCCAGTGCGCGACCGCCCCGGCCAGCGCGCCCTACGACCCGATCCATCTCACTCCCGGCGCGGTCTACCTCACTCCTGTCTCCTACTGCGATGACTGCACGCAGGCGGTCGCCAGGCAACCATCCCCGCCCCGACCACCTTCACTGCCGGCGGCTCAGGTACGAACGTGCTGCCGAGCGACATGATCCAAGACTTCATCGACCACGTAACGATGAGCTTAAGTGGGACGGGATTGCTCCCGTCGATAGCGAATCTACAAATGGGCAGCGGTCTGCTCATGTTCCTCCCAGGTTCCATACCCGGCGACTACTGTTGAATCGGACCGGAGCAGGGCCAATGACGAGACGTGCCGCGACCGGTTCGAACGACCGGTACTCGCGGAGATCCTCCGTCCGGCTGCCGTTGGCAGGTGCACTGCTCCTGACCCTGGCGTTGAGCATGTCGGGACAAACTCCCAGCTTCGACTGGGCCGCGCAAATGACTGGAGGCTCTCTCGAGGTCGGACTCGATCTCGCAGTCGACTCGACGGGCAACGTGTACACCACAGGTAGCTTCCGAGCCACGACGGACTTCGATCCCGGGCCGGGCGTGTTCAACCTCAGCGCCCTCGGCAACAGCTCAGTGTTCGTCTCGAAGCTCGACAGCTCGGGAAACTTCGTGTGGGCGAAGCGCCTTGGTGGTCCGTCGGACTCGCATGGCCATGCCATAGCTGTGGACGCGGTTGGGAACGTGTGCGTCGCGGGTCAGTTCTCCGGCATCGCCGACTTCGATCCCGGACCAGGCGTCTTCAACATGTACTCGCTCTACGGTCCAGGCATGTTCGTCGTAAAGCTGGACAGCAACGGCAATCTCGTGTGGGCCAAGTCGGCCGCGGGCACCTTCGGTTATCCCAGAGTGGACACATTCGACATTGAGGTGGACATCACCGGGAACGTCTATACCACTGGTTCCTTTGAGGAGTCGGTCGACTTCGATCCGGGCTCTGGGGTGTTTGCCCTAACGGCCTCCGGGCGCGACGTCTTTGTCTTGAAACTGAATGCGTCCGGCAACTTCGCCTGGGCGTCGGCTCTGATCGGGTCTGGAAGCGCCGAAGGGTACGGAGTCTCGGTCGACGGCGCCGGGAACGTCTACACGGCTGGACGATTCAGTGGCCAGACAGACTTCGATCCCGGCACCGGCACCTTCAATCTCGTAGCCTCCGGGTCGACTGACGCGTTCGTGGTGAAGCTAGACAGCGCTGGCCAGTTCGTCTGGGCTGGAGGTATGGGCGGCAACGTGATCTGGAGTCCGGGAGATCATGCCACGGGAATCGCGGTCGACCCATCGGGGAACGTGCACATCGTGGGAGTGTTCTGGGGGACTGCGGACTTCGATCCGGGAGCGGGCACGTTCACACTCACCTCTCTCGGTCAGGAGGACGTCTTCGTCTCCAAGCTCGACATTGCCGGCAACTTCGCCTGGGCCGGACAGATTTCAAGCGTCATGTATGACGAGGCCCACGGCATCGCCATTGACCCCTCTGGGGCCGTGCATACGTCGGGACGAGCGGGAAGCGGCGCGGACTTCGATCCGGGTCCGGGCGTGTTCACCGTTCCGACGACCGGTGCCTGTGACATATGTATGCAAATGGGACAGCGCAGGCCAGTTCGCCTGGGCTGGAGGTATGGGCGGCCCAGGTTTCGAGGAAATCTGGGGCATCGCTGTCGACACCGCCGGCAACGTGCACACGACAGGCAGTTTCGACGCGACGGCCGATTTCGACCCAGGTCTTGGAGTGTTCAACCTCACCGCCACAGGCTCGAGTCGCGACATGTTCGTCTCGAAGCTCGCGCCTCCCGCGTTCACCCTCACCGCGCAGACTTCGGGCGTCGGTGCGGGTGACCTCCTGCTTCACGTTTCCACTATTCCGCAGGCAGCGTCCCACGTTTGGCTTCTGGCGTCGGCAACGCCTGCACCTGGTGGCCTTGGCACAGGTCCCGTTCAGGGGCTCGTGCCGGATCCGCTGTTTCTCCAGTTCCTGGCCGTGCCAGCCAATCCGGCTGACCTGCGACACTTCCCAGTGACGTCAAACCCCTATGCGAGCGGACCTGTGTCCTTGCCCGCCGGGACGTTTCTGAACCTGGCGGGCCAAACGTGGGAAGGAGCAGCCTTCGCTTACGACCTGGCCGGCGCCGCGTTGGTGTCTCGGAGCGAGCTCGTAACTCTCACGTGGTAGAGATCGCGCGGACTCCTGCCCCTTGTGCTTCCCGAAAACGGGAAGCACAGCGCCGCCATCATGACGTTCCGACGCTCCGAGTCTGTAGCTTCCGCAGACGTGCGCCGAGCGCTTCTATCCGTTTGCCGATGTCGGCAATCGCGCGCGGTACGCGAGCCGGTAGAGGTCGATGGGATCCCAAGAGCGCCCGCATGCCATACATCGAACCTCGCACGGTCTTGAACGCGAGGGGGCTGAAGTCGCGCACCGACGATCGGCCGTAGAGTCGCTTTACCTTGGTCCTGTACGGACCAAGGTAGACGTCGTGACGGATGCCGCCAGGCAAGCGCAGTGTGACGATCGCCTGTCCGGAGGCCTTGTGCCTTCTGTATCCGGGCACCTTGTCGGTGCATCGCTGCGACCCATAGGCAACTCCTCAAGGCGTCGTTGCGGTACGTACCGCAGAGACGACGTCCTCTCGTGCCGCCCTGCCTCGCAGACAGGTAGCCCCAAGCTCGGGGTTCAGCAGACGTTAGTGAAATGGAGCCGATGGGACTCGAACCCACTACCTCTTCGTTGCGAACGGTTTGAACCGCGCCTGCAACCATCCCAAGTGTCTGACACGAGTTAGGGACAAGTTGCTTATTGAGCGGAGCTTAGCACGGAGCAGCGCGCGCTTGTAGACCTGTGCGGATTCGCGCTGTCTCCGACACCAGAAGCCGCTTCCGGTGTCAGTGACACCAGGGACGGGAGCGTCGCACTCGCGAAGCGGATGACCCGAACGGCCGGGTAGGGAGCTCAGAGGTAATGAAACGCCTCCGCTGACCCACGCGTGGGCCATGGCAAGAGGCCGTTTCTCCCCGGAAGACCGGGTTGCTCGAGATTCCAGAACATGCAACGGGTAGAGAATGCAAAACGAGGTGCACGCGGCCATTGAGAGGGCCGTCCATCAGATCCGCCACGAGCGGGATTCGTACCGTCGCGATCCGGCTGTCCTCCTGGCCAAACTCTGGTCGGCACTGGTCCAAACCCAGGAAGACCTCGAGCGAGAGGGACACAGCGAGTTCGCAGGACGCCTTGCGCGGATCCTGGAGGCCATTCGGTGCGCGTGACCTCTGAACTCCGATACCAACCCCGCTCGGATTCACCTTGACCGCGCCCACTTCCTGTGCCAGTAGATGAACTGTTTCGGCGTATCTCACCAAGGCACTGATGGCTACCAGGAAGGCTCCCGATACCGATGCTCAATTGGAACTCTTCTCGGCCGTGTTCACGGACATCAACACCCGTGATGCCCAGGACACGATGGCCGTCCCGTTCCTGAGTCTCTCCAAGAGTCCACGCTTCGAGCCGCTGGAGTACAAGGACCCCGAACGAGGAATCGAGGTCACCGTAAGCGGCGGCCGACCCTGGGGCATTGCCAACATCTGGGACTGGGACCTGATCATGTGGCTGCTCTCGCAAGTCCGCCAAGCCGTGGACCATGAACAACCCACCTCCCCACGGATCAGGTTCCACCGCCACGCGTTCCTAAAGGATGCACGTCGGCACGTCGGGGGCAAACAGTACGTCCGACTCGAGGAGTCCATCACGCGGCTGAAGAACACGCACGTGCGAACAAGCATCCGAGCTGTCAATGGCAAGACTGAGATGTTCAGTTGGATAGAACGCGCCACCATCGAGCGTGACGAGAGGGGGCGAATGGCCCACGCGGTGGTGCAGCTGCCCGATTGGCTCTTTAGAGCAGCCTGCGACCACCAACTCGTCCTGACGCTGCACCCCAACTACTTCCTGCTCACCGGCGGGATAGAACGCTTCCTCTATCGGTTGCTTCGCAAGTCTGCTGGGGCCACCAGCTGGGAGTGGAAACTGCGAACACTCCATGTCCGTTCCGGGAGCACCCAACCCTTTAGTCAGTTTGCGCGCGACCTACGAAAGGTCATAGCCAAGGACTCTCTCCTGGATTACGAGCTTGAGGAGTTTCGAAAGGAGGGCACGGACGAGCCCTATCTTCGCGCTAGACGCATAGTCGCTGACCGAAAACCCGATTCAAGCGTCGTCTCCTCGGACCAAGAGGTGGCGTTCCTACCCTCAACGACAGACCTGCTGCGTCTCGACCTCGAAACGTACGAGAGAGGTCGACAACTTGCGCCAGGGTACGACATCTACAAGCTTGAAAGAGAGTGGATCGAGTCAACGATCAGGAACGGAATCGAGGTAAGGTCACCCGACAAGATGTTCCTCAAATGGTGCGCGGCGATTGGAAGACGAAGCCCCCTTCGAGCTCGGTAGCCAAGGCCCTTCGAGCTGCACGGCAAAGCACGGTCTATCACCCACTCACCGATGCCCAAGAAACGCATCCACGCCTCGTGCGCGACCTGAGCGACCTGCCAGCCCAAGGACTCGGTCTATTACCCACACGCCCACAAGTGCCCGATATCCTTGGCGCTGTCTGGTCGGGAAGCTGAGGCACGATCCCGGTAAAACCTGTGGAAAACTCCCGGTCTACACACGGTCTATCACCCATCGCCAGCACGGTCTATCACCCACAGCTATTCGGTCTATTGCCCACGCCAATTCGGTCTATCACCCACGCGATACCACGGTATTCTGCGTTGTTACGCCTACTTGCCCGACCCCAAACAATCCTAAACCATCTATACAGATCCAAAACGGACGGTCGACGACCGCAATCTCGTCAACACGGGCACTCCCTCCCAAGCAACTGGATCTTCAAGTATCGATTGGATCTTAAGATCTTGGCGCGACGCCCGCACACTATAAGTGGCTTCACAAAGTACCGATGATGAGGAGTATGCAGGTGATGTGGACGAAGGCCAGGAACATCCGGGAACGTCGTTCCCACCGGACAACGAGTCGCCGGTAGCTCTGAAACCACGCGGACGTTCTCTCTACTTTCCATCGGCGACGATACCGTCTCAGGGGTCGGCCATCCCGGGTCCGTGGCTTCTTTCGGTTCGACCGATGGGGCGCGATTAGCGTGATTCCTCAGCGGGCGAGCCTCTTCCGTAGAGGATCATTGTCGTATGCATCGCGAGCGTGGCGGCGGAGGACGTGAGCTGCTCGTCGCCGGCGCCGCTCTCATCCGCGACGTTCGCAGTCAAGCGCGTGGTCGGATAGCCGCCGGGCATAACGCTCTCGAAGACGATATGGCTCCCGTCTTCAAGCTCCACTGAATGCTTCCGACTGGGCGTTGAAGTACGTGTAGATGTTCACTCACTCGCACGGCCACGGACTCCTGACAGATGACGGTCTCGGTGTGGCCCATCGCGCACCCGCCAGGAGCAGTGGCAACAACCAGGCCTTGCTCTTCATTTCGGCGCTCCCGCATCCCCCGGGCCCACGAGCCGATCCCGCAGCGACTCGATCGCCTTTTGATACTGCACCTCGAACCAGCTGGGGTCCCAGAACCAGACGCCCACGCCGCGGTACTCCTCGTACTGGGTCACACGGGTGCCACCCTCGACGGGCTCGAGCACCCAGTGGTGATCGAAGGTCAGGATCCCCGGGATCCCGCCGGCCTGGTTGAGCTCCCGTTCGGGATCGACTTTCTTGACCGTGACCGTCACGCTGGAGGTGTTGCCGCTCTGGTCCTTCATCTGGTAGGTGAGCTTCGCGCCCTCCTTGTGCTCGCCAGCCACGTCGACGAAGACCGGGTTCCACTCCTTGTATCGGGGTGCGTCTGTCAGCACGGCCCAGATCGCCGAGGGCGGTGCAGGAACGACCAGCTCGGCGTGTACCTTCTTGTGGCCGAAGATTGCCAGTGCCATGACGACGACTCCCAGAACCCCTGCGACCAGCAGCATGAACTTCCTTGGTCTCATTCGGCTTTCTCCCACCAAGCGTGCGATGAGTCGCCGGGACGCTACACGTACTTCCCGAACCACTTCAGGATGGCCTCCGGATTCTCCCCGATCCAGTCATAGGCGGCCGCCCGGTTCTCGAAGGCGGTCTTCTTCTTGGGTATCTGGATCCAGAGCATCTCTTTCTCGACCGTCAGGCTCTCGTAGTAGGCATCGATGAACGCCTTATCGAGGTAGCCGTCGTTCTCGTTCTGGATGACCAGGGTGGG
>JANQEO010000117.1 GCA_028278325.1 Candidatus Binatia bacterium | reverse complement strand
GTAGCCTCGGCCCCGACCGTTGACACGTTGGGGCTACTGTGCGACACGGGAGCCTCGCAGACCGATACCTACACCGCCAACACGATGCTGACAGGTTCGCTGAGCGACGACGGCGACGTGGCCGGACTGACGGTCGAGTTCGACCACGACGGTACGGACGGAGTTGACGAAGTCGATGGCGTGACGTCTACGGATTTGGAGGGCGTGTTTCATTATCGGCCCGCCGCGTTGTCATTCGGCCAGCAGACGATCCAGGCCCGAGCCAAACGGTGGGACGTTGCCGGACAGACATGGCTGGTCGGCGGCTGGACACAGGTTGTCTTCAACTACGAGGATCAGCCCAATGTAGCGCCGGTGCTCGTTGCCCTGGAGTTGGCCAATGATACGGGCACTGACAACTCCGACAACGTCACCTCCGATCCGTCGCTCGCGGGGCGAATCATCAACGAGGGTGCGCTCGAAGGCGTGACCGTCGAGCTCGACTACGACAGTGACCAGACAACCGACCAGTCGACAACCGCCGACCTACTGGGGAAGTTCGCCCTCACGCCCGGCGGCTTGGCGTACGGCTCCGTGACCATTCACGCACGCACGCGCGAGTTCGACGACGTTTCGGGCCAGTTCCTCTATGGCGGTTGGACCTCGCTGGCTTTCACGTACGAAGAGGCGGTCAATGCACCCGCGGAGGTCGACAACCTCGCGTTGGCTTACGACCTGGACACGACCGGCACCGACCCCCGAGCGACCAATCCCGCGCTGACGGGGTTGGTCACGAATGACGGCCCGGTCGCCGGGCTCTTGGTGCAGTTCGACCACGACAGCGACGGCATCACCGACGCCAGCGTCACGACCAACGCTGACGGGAACTTCACTTACCAGCCTGCAGGGCTGGAACTCGGCACGGTCGCGATTCGTGCCCGGGCCAAGGAATACGACGACCTGTCGACCGTCCTTTACGGCGCCTGGTATGAGCTACAGTTCACGCTCGAAGCCCCCTCGGGTGCCAGCGTCGAAGTGAGCCAGCTAGGATTGGCCAACGACACCGGCCAATCCTCGACGGACGACTGCACCGACGACGCGACGCTGACTGGGCAGATCTCCGGCCCGGGTGGGCTAGCAGGAGTAACTGTTCAGTTTGATCACGACGGCGACGACGTCATGGACGGGACGGCCACCACCGATGTATCGGGGGCCTTCAGCTATGCCCCTGAAGGGCTCGAAGAGGGCCGGGTGACAGTCAGGGCAAGGACCTTCAACGACGACGGCGAGCAGCCCGAGTACGGAAGTTGGACGTCGTTGAGTTTTGTCTTCTCCAGCGAACCGGACGGGACGGATGCCCAGGATTTGGCTGCCGCCTACTCCCAGTTCGACGCCGACTGGCAAGCCGCAGCCGGCAACTACGACGATGCCACTGCCGCCGCCCAACTCGCCTACCTCACGGACTTGGACGCTGCGGCCGCGCAGTACGACGCCACGATCGCCGCGGCCGGATCAACGCGGGGGTCGACGGTCGACACGGCCACCGCGACCTACGACGCGGAGGTCGCCGCCGCCGAGGCGGCCTACGCAAGTGCGATGGACGCGGCTTCGGCCACGTTTGCGACCGATCTTGCCGGCTTCATAGCCGGTGGTGGGGACAGTGCGTCCTACCACATGGAAGAGTTCGTCTGGCCCGACGCGCCGGCCGACGGCGCACCGGATATCGAGTTCGGCGGCGACGGGGAGGGTCCGCCCGTCGCTGCCCCCGCGTACAGCGGAACACCCTACGACTTTCAGGCCGACCCCGCTTATCGTGACGCCGTCGCAGCAGCCTATGCTGCGTACAGCGAACTGGTGCAGACGGTGTCGGCGGACTATCGTGCGGCCGTTGCGAGTGCCGAGACCGAGTACGAATTGGCGGTGGCTACCGCGAGCACGGACGCATACAGTTCGGCCGATGCCGCTTATCTGAGCGCCCTTGCCGCCGCGTACGGCGGTGCCTCCCCCACTCACACCGGTGCGGCCTGGACCGCGTCGGGCCTCATTGCCAGCGGGGCTCACAGTGCCTACACGGCTGCGGTCGAGGCAGCCGAGGCAACCTACAACGCGGCAGTCGCGGCTGCCACGGCGGCGATGACGTCCGAGTGCGCTGTGGCCTCGCAGGCTTTCAACGACGCGGTCAGTGCCGGGGCCGACTCGCAGGGGCCGGTTCGCCTGACTTTGGAGACAGCCATTGCGGCCGCGGGAGCGGTTCGCGATCGCGCCGTCTTCGCCGCCAAACGGATTCTCGACCAGAATCTCGCCACAATTGAGTACATTCGCGACAAGGCGGAGCATGCCGGTCAAGAGGCGGCGTATCAGGAAGAGATCACCTACAGCCATTGGCTTCAGAGCCGGGAGGCACTGCTCGCTCGAGAATACGCCCTGGCCGCGGCCGATGTAGCGTTGGCCTCGGCCGAGAGCATCGCCCTGGCCGAGCAAATCCGGGCCGACGCCGTGGCCCTGGCTGAATGGAATCAATCCGTGAGCTTGGCCGCAGCGGTCAACCAACTGCGTCAAGACCTGGTCACTGCCAAACAGACATCAGCCGCCGCCTGGGCCGCGGCGGAGGACACGCCGTGGGCCGACTACATGTCCGCGCTCGTGGACAACGAGGCGTTGTACGTCTCCAACACCGCCGGCAAGTACCTCACGTACGTGACCGCACTGGCCGACGCCTTGCGGACTGAAACCCAGACGATCAACGCCGCGTTCAAGGCTGAGGCGGAGGCGGTCGCTGCCGCCACGGAGAGCCGCGCAAGTGCCTTGGCCACTGCCGAGGGCACCCTGGAGCAAGACACGATTTCCGCAGCCGAAATCGCCGCCCTTCGGGTCAACACCAACTTGCGAGTCGCGTTCGACGCCTACTCCGAGGCTGCCGAAGCCTTCGACATCGCCACCGCCGCCGCCGATGAAGTCCGGGACCTAGCGATCGGTGAAACCATACGAAAAAACACTCTGGACCTCACCACCGCCGAAGTCAATCGGCACGTGGCCTTCCTCGGCTACGAGCCGCCCGGCTCGGGTGGGGGAGGAGGGGACGACGAGTATGACGACATCATCGCCGCCTACGACGAGGCCATCGAAGCAGCCTACTCCGAGTATGTGGCAGGTATGGCCATCTCGTACTGCGACCACGACCTGTCTCGAATCAACGCCGAGGAGATCCGTGAGCACGCGGAGAACGCGGCCACCCGAGAGTGTGCAATCGACAGCAACGCCGCGGAGTGGATTCGGGCCGTGAGCGTCGCCGACGCCATCGAGGCCCGCGACCGGGCCATCTCCGCCGCCGACGCCGCGTTCGACGTTTCCGTGGCAACGGCCGCCATCGACCTTGAGGACGTGGTGGCCCGCAGCACGGGGGCCCTGGGGGTTGCCTGGGTCAACGCACTGACGACCTACCAGGGCGACATGGCCGGCTCCATCCGTGACCTGGCCATCGCCGACGCCAACGTCGAAAAAGACCTTGTCGTCTCCGTCGCTTTCGACTACGGCACGGCCGTGTCCGATTGGGCCCTAACGCGCGGCACCGCCTGGTCGGGGTACGTCGAGGCTCTGGCCGTGGCCGAATTGCCTCGGGCTACGGCGCTGGCCACGGCCGGGGTGAGCCGCGTCGACAGCGTGGCTGGCGCGGGGCACATGTGGACGTTGGACGTCACGTCGGCCAGACGGACGTTCGCAGGGTCGGAGAATGCCGCTTGGGTTGACCGCATCGACAGCATCACGTCGGCCCGCACAACCCACGCTACAGGCATGGGCGCTGCCTGGGAAAACCACGGGAACGACGTGGCCGAGGCCTTGGCCGAACGGTCCGCCGACCGGGCCCTCGGCGACGAAGCCTTTGCCAACGCCCAGGCAATCGCTGAGGAAACGCTGGATAACGCCCTGGGCGACGCCGATCGAGACTACCTGCGTGTATTGGCCGAGACCGGCTGCGATCAGACCCTCGTCGACTGCTGTGCATGGACTGGCCCTGATCCTGATATCGCCGGACGCAACGCAGCCGCCCTGAACGAGAAGACCCTGGCCGAAGCCGAGGCCAAGGAGGTCAACACCGTAGCGCTGGCCGCCGCGACCAGGGACCACATCTTCGCCGACGCGGCCGCCGAGGTTGCTTTCACGGACGGGCTCGTCACGGCTGCCGATGCCTTGGCCGCCGAGGTCGAGAGTCTGGGCGTGGCTCGTGCCGCCGCCGTGTCGGCGGCTGACATCTTGTACGTCGACTCCACCTCCACCGCCGCCGAGGCTTGCGATATTGCCATGGCAACGGCCGACCATACCTACACCAACGCCGTGGCCTCGGCCGTGGCCGACCTGAACACCGCCCGTGCCGCAGCCGCCGCAGTCTATCGAGAGAGCGCCGCTTTCGCGTTGGGCGAGTACGAAGTCAGCCTGTACACCGATCACAGGGACAGCGTGGCGGCCGCATACTCCGTCGATCCCACGCTCCTCGGCGACTACCGACTCGACGTGGCTACCGCCGACGTCCTCTGGGCCGAGGGGCTCGGCACGCATCGCAACGCCTACCACGACGACCTCTCCATCCTCTACAGCGACTACACCAGCGATCTGAACACCGCCTCCACCAGCCACGTTTCGGGCATGGCCACGGCCGATCTCGATTTCCGCGTCAGTCAGTCCGGGATCGATGCAGCGTGGACCCGGGCAACCGGCGCCGCTCTGGCCAACTGGGACGTGGCGTCCACCACCGCCAAGCTGGCCCAATTCACGGCCGAGGTTGCAGCCAAGGGTAACCACATGGCCGACACGGTCAGCGCCGATGCCGCGCGCGACGAGGCCGTGGCCACGGCGCAGTTCGGGTTCCAGAGCGCTGTGGCGGCTGCACAGAAGTTGCTCGACGTGCAGACGTATACGACGACCGACTACACAGCCGCCGTGGCCGCGGCGACGGGGGTTCTTGACACGGACGTTGACGCCGCCGAGTTGGATCACGTGACCGCCCGGGGCGAGGCCGGGGTCACGTTGGCCGACAGCCTAGGCACCGCAGGCGTGGCTTTTGCGACGGCCTACGGCGACGCCGATGTGGCGTTTACCACGGCCATGAACAGTGCCGACGCGGCGTACGCCTCCGGATATGCACTGGCCGAGAACGCCTGGACCTCGGCCTCGGCCTCGGCGGAAACGACGTACGTGGCCGACCTCGGGCTGGCTGATCAGGGCCTGGTTGACGACCTGGGCGCGGCCGACGTGGCCTACGCAACTGCCTTGGGCACACTCGACCGCGACAACATCACGTCTGTCGCCGAGGCCGAGGCCGATTACCACGTGGACACCACCGCCGAGAAGGCCGCCGAGACGGCAGCCTGGGCCCTCGGCGAGGGTACACCGGAAGCCGACTTCCTGGCCGCCCGCGCCCAGGCCCAGGCCGATTGGGTGTCCGACCTCGTCCCCGACTACGTCGCCTTGGCCACCGCCCACGCCCAGGCCGAGGCCGACTATGCGGTCACGCTCACTGGCCGGATGGCCGACCTCGACACCCAAGCCGCCGCCCAATTCGCCACGTTCTCCACGGCCGCGGCCGGCAGTGCGGCTACGCATTGGACCAGCAGCACGGCGGAGTGGCTCTCCTACGAAGAATCGCAGATCGGGCGGCAAAACACGCTGTTCGAGCAGGATTCGGTCTCCGGCCGACAGTATGGGATCGACGTCGCCACCGGGGGCAAGACCTCCGGCGTGGCGGTGGCCAACGCCGAGAAGACGTACATGATCGCCTCCCACCTGGAGGTTTCCTCGGCCGAGTCCGACCGTGACGCTGCCCTGGCCGCCGCTGATCAGGACTACGACGTCGCGGTTGCCGGGGCCAAGCTGGCCTGGACCACGGGCGTGGTGGGAGCGGAAACCGCCTACCTAACAGGTGAGGCCACCGCCCAAAAGGACATGGTCGTCGCCCTGGCCGGGCTCGACAAGAACTACACGATCGCCCTGGCCGGCCACGCCTCTACGGCCGACAACGACGATGCGGCCGACCTGGTCGCGTTCCGCAGCGAGGCCGAATCGGCCCAAAGCGCCCTCTTCGCCGACCAGTCGGCCGCCTGGGCCGATTTCCGAAGCGCCGCCTACACCGCCGAGGCCGCGGCCCTCGACACGCTCGCCGACACCCTCGACACACCCTGGGCCCATTTCCAGGCCGACCTTGCCGCCGTCCGCAGCGACTGGTGGACCGCCACCAAGCCCGCCTACCTTGCCTGGGTCGCCGACACGAACCTCGCCCACGAGACCTACGAGGCCGCCGTGGGCACGGAGTACGTCGCCCTGGTCGCCGCCACCACGGCCGCCGACGTCGCCTTCATCACCGCCTCCGCCGGCGCGGAAGAGACCAGGGTCATCGCTTGGGCGGGGGCACAGGAGTCGTATTTGCTCACCATGATTTCGGCGCGCCAGACGTATCTGGTCGACGCCGCAGATGCCGAGTACGACCTGGCCGTCGACGAGGACTCGTCGGCCCACGCGGCGGCGGTTCGCAGCGTAGCCGATGCGTATCGCATCACCGCGGCGACTGGAAGCGGCGACCGTCGCGTGGCGTTCGCCCTGGCCGACGTCGACTACACCAACACGCTGCACGGCCCGGGTGGGGCGTCGCTGGCGTGGCGATCGGCCCACGCGGCGGCCATCAAGAGCTTCACCATCGGCGAAGCCACGGCCTACGCCGACCTGGTCATCGACCTGGCCGAAGTCGACCGCGATTTCGGCATCGCGTCGGCGGAAGCCTACTCCGACGCCGTCGCCACGCTGATCGGCACCAGCCCCTGGGGCACGCTGGCCGCGGCCGAAGCCGAGGCGGCCGCCACCCGTGCTGCGGCCGTCCTCAACGAAGGCGTCCTCTTCACCATCGCCCAAGCCACGGGCGCCCGCGACGAAGCCATCGCCACCGCCACCGCCGCCGAAGCCGTCGCTATCGCCCGAGCCGAGGCCGAATCTGCCGTCGCCGTCGCCTTCGCCGGCGCCGCGCTCACGCGAGCGGAAGAGGAGGCGGCGGCGGAAATCAGGGCGGGCGGCGCCGGCGTCGACGTGACGCCGCTACCCTACTGGACCATTACGCCCGCGGATGGCACGATTGAGGCCATCGCAAGCGAGTGGGCGACAGACATGATGGCCAGCGTTCCCCCGGAGGAATGGGACGACTGGGTCGAAGACTACATCAACTCGGTGCTGATTTTCGGCGAGCCGATTCCGGAAGACATCGCCGAGCAACTCCGCGCCTGGATTGCCGCAGAGCAATCGCTCGCGTTGCGCGATCCACTACAGGAGGCGCTGGACGATTCCGCTGAGCGGAGCGTTCTTGCAATTGAGCCGGCAGAGATTGCCGTAGACCTTACCGACGCGACCCTCCCTTTTGAGATTGAATGGTTAGGTGAATGGGACGAATCGGAAAAGACGCAGGTGATTGAGTCGCTGCGCCGCATACGGGCCCTCGTCCAGGCGTTGATCGACGAAATCAACCGGGAACTGTCCACCCTTCCCCCCGACCTACGGAAGGAATTTGAATTCGAACTGCGGCACCTGCTGGCGCGGGTTCTGGAGCCCTTAGATCGATTACTTGCATCGGAGGACTTTCTTCTGAGGCTCAGGTATTATGACTTCAGGGAGGCTGATCCCGACCTCGCGCGTATTAATCGATTCGGAGTCATATCACTACATGATGGTGAGCGCCTCTCGTGGAAAGACGCAACCGACAAGGATCTTGATCGGTCGCTGTTCCACGAGCTAACGCACATTTTCAATACGCTCGACAACAGGAAATGGGGCACCTTGTTTGATGCGGGCATTCTCGATCGGCTCTTGCACAGTGGACTCATCAGTTCGACAGAGTATGGTGCGTGGAAAACATATGCTGAATACAAGCTCAGTGGGCACCCACGTGCCGAAATCTACCCTCAACCGTATCTAACTGACATGACATGGGGCGAACTTATTTCCAGAATCAAGGATCTGTGGGTACAATTGCAGGCATTAATGTAGATTCGCTAGTCATGCAGTACGTCCCAAACGCGCATGCTCGTGAGGAAGTACGTCCATGAGTAAAGATCAGTCACGGCGCGTTTCCTGTGCACTTCTCGCTCTGGTCGTTCTCGTAGGCGCCATAGTAGCGGCGCTCTTCATGGAATGGAGGGTGGACCTGGATGTGCACTCGGGTCGCATTCGCTCTCGACTGCTCATCGGCGGCTGCGTCCTGTCGGAATCGATCGACGACACGGACTTCTCGAGGATGGCACGCGGGTCCGTTGACCCGCAGATGCCTCCGCATTGGAGAATCGTTCAGTACACTTCGCCTCTTCAGCCTCGCTCGCCGTATTGCCGATTCCATACGGTCCCCGAGGCTCTGCGGGAATTCGTGCTCGCATGCCGAATGGAATGGATATCCGATGAGGATCGAGACCAACTTCTCCCGGAGATCTTCGAGTGCCTCGAGAATGAGGAGCTGTACACGCTCGACGAGATACTGGCAGAGGCTGCGGCGCGAGGTGATAGCACAAGACGCCAGGATGCAATGGCTCCCGCTCCGCACGTGGAACTGGGGACTCCGAGTGGGGAGCCGGACGATGAAGCAAAAGCCCCGCGTGATTCCGAGGCGGCGTCTTGGGAGATTCCTGATCGCAGCACGGGTGGGCCACCGCTAACGGCGGCCCAGATGGAGCGGTTGGAAGCGGAGATTCGGGTCGATCTGGTCGACGGCGTGGCGATGGAGTTGGTCTTGATTCCCGCCGGGGAGTTCCTGATGGGGTCGCCCGAGTCGGAGTGGGCGCGAAGGAGCAACGAGGGACCACAACACCTAGTGAAGATCACCAAGCCGTTCTATCTTGGCAAGTACGAGGTGACCCAGGAGGAGTGGGAGGCGGTGATGGGGAGCAATCCGAGCCGGCGGAAAGGGCCGCGCCGGCCGGTGGTAGGCATAACCTGGCAGGGCTGCCGGGAGTTCATCGAGAAACTGAACGAGCAATCAGGAGACTCGCGTCTTGAGTTCCGGCTCCCATTCGAGGCGGAGTGGGAATATGCCTGTCGAGCGGGCACCACAACGGCATGGAGCTTTGGCGACGACCCGCACGACCTCGAACACTATGCATGGTTCATAGGCAATTCGGAACGCCAAACACACCCGGTCGGCCAGAAGAAACCGAACCCTTGGGGGCTCTACGACGTGCACGGCAATGTTTCCGAGTGGTGTGCCGACTGCTACGTCCTTAGACCCTACAGCCACGACTACCGAACCGCCCCTGTTCCAATGCGAGGACGTACCACTTTCACGGGATACCGTACGCTTCGGAATGGAAGTCGGCGGAGTTCGGCAGATGGCACTCGATCTGCGTGCCGAGCCCTGACCGCGCACGACCATCCCAGCCACGTGAACGGACTGCGTGTTGCCGCCAGCCCGGAGCCGTAGTGCGGGCAAGTTGTGCGGGAGCTATGTGGTGAATCATGCTGCGTGTTGGTTCGGAGTTGCCCAGGCCCTCTGGCGCCGATCGCAATCGCCGCGCACGGCGCCTGCGGAGAGCATCGTTGTGTTGGGCACGGGCTCGCGCCGCACCGGAAGCGGGCCGTTGCGGATGCGATCGTGGCCGTTTTGGTGCGGGATTCTGGCGCTGCTGGTCTTCGGTGCGTGTGAGTCGCAGCGAGAATCGGAGGACACGTGCGCCGCGTCAGTTGAACCCACTTCGCGCGTGCAGTGGCAGACTCCAATCGTGGCGTCAGACAATGAAGCGGTTTACCCGCGTGACCTCGAAGCGATGGCCTCGGTGGTCCAAGATCGCAGCACCGGTGGGACACCGCTGACGGCGGGCCAGATCGAGCAGTTGGAGAAGGAGATCCGGGTCGATCTGGGCGACGGCGTGGCAATGGAGTTGATCTTGATTCCCGCCGGGGAGTTCCTGATGGGGTCACCCGAGTCGGAATGGGGGCGGGACAGTAGCGAGGGGCCGCAGCACTCCGTGAAGATCACCAAACCGTTCTATCTTGGTAGGTACGAGGTGACGCAGCAGGAGTGGGAGGCGGTGATGGGGAGCAATCCGAGTCGGTGGAAAGGACCGCGCCGTCCGGTGGAAAGCGTAAGCTGGCAGGACTGCCGGGAGTTCATCGAGAAGCTGAACGAAACATCGGGAGAATCGCTCGAGTTCCGGTTCCCGTTCGAGGCGGAATGGGAGTATGCGTGTCGTGCGGGCACGACCACGGCATGGAGCTTTGGCGACAACCCGTACGACCTCGAACACCATGCGTGGTTCGTTGGCAACTCGGAGGGCCAAACACACGCGGTCGGCAAGAAGAAGCCGAACCCTTGGGGGCTCTACGACGTGCACGGCAACGTTTCCGAGTGGTGTGCAGACCGCTATGCGTCGAAAACTCCCGGGCGCGACTACCGCACGGCACCCCTCCCAGTGGATGATCACACCACTTTCACGGGGGATCGTTCGTTTCGCGTTGGGAGTTGGTTGGGTATGGCGTATCGCAACCGCTCCGCGTGTCGCATTTGGATCGCGCACGACTTTGTCGACAGCACCCTCGGACTTCGTGTTGCCGCCACTCCGCAAGTGTCGCGCGGGGAGGTTGGGCAGGAAGGAGTGATGCCTTAGAGGAGTCGGTGTAGCGATCGGCCGCGGTTGCTTTCGCTAGAAGCGACGAACGGTATGGCAAACATGGATCTCGCCAGCCCGGGAGATTCGGAGAGAACATGAGACACGGGATAAGGAGAGGGATTCTCGAAGGGACCCTCCGGATCTTGAGCTTCAGACAACGGAGTCAGGGCTGAATTCCTAGATTCGGACAAGATTCCGGGGGCGCAGAGTTCCGGAGCTACCCATTGGTTCCGGGACTGTCAACCGCAGACGATCGGAGCCTCGGCAACTTTCCCACGACGAACCTCGACCGGTGAGATTGCCACCTATGTCCGAACAGGATAAGCTGGTCGAAAGGCGAGCCCCAGTACAAATGAGTCGGGAGCTGCGGAGCTTATGCGTCGCTTCATGCAAATCGCGTGGGTTCTGCTTGCCGTTTGGGTGTTGCTCGGTCTTGTCACACTCGGCGCCAAATTGATCATGCATGGCGAGGAGGTCTCTTCCGTCAGAGGCCGTTATGGGCCTGGCCTGCAATCTACCTTTGTGGTTTTCCTCATGCTGTTGCTGGGTATCCCGGGGATCCTGGCGATGCGCCGCCATTATCACACCAGCGGCAAGTCCCGGAACTCACGCAAGAAGCGACGAAAACGCCGACGCAAGTGAATCACCTATACTCCTCTCAGCGGCACTGCCATTGGCAAGGCTCCCCGACCGCGCTCTTGTCTACGCGAGAGTTGAGCGGTGAGGTCGGGCGCTTGTCTCCGTGCAATTTGCGGGCCGGTTAGAGCCACACCTTGCGGCCTCGTATCTCGAACCCAGCATCTTCGATTGCGCTCGTCACGCGGTGAAACGTCCTTGTGCCTCCAAAGCAGAGCAAGAAAGCCCCGGGCTTGAGGACTCGGCGGACGCGAGTCCAGGTGTCGGGATCGACCGCAACACTTGCCTTGTCCCACGACTTGCCCATGAGGCCGAGCTCGTAGGGCGGGTCGGTGATGCAAGTGTCGATGGAATTCGAATCCGATGACTCAAGCACGCCTAGGCAGTCGCCTCTGATGAGGCGGATATCGTTGCAGGCGGCGACTGGGGAACTGGAGGCGATGCAGGTAGAGTACCACAAACTGTCGCCGACGCCCTCTCCGATGGTCAATCCAACTGTTCGTCGCTGCCTGCGCTCATCAGATGGATTTCACCCTTTCTGTACGTGAACTTGACTGGGAAGAGCGAGAAGAAATCCTTCTGTCCGAGGATGTTGAAGGAATCTGCTGAGAGATCGTGTGAGAATGCAATCTGAAGAGGACCGAATCTGTTGCCCCCGACTTCGATGCTGACCTCGTGGGCGTATGCCCTCAATGGGGCTCCGCTGATGCCGAAGAATGACACCTCCGAACCGTCCTCCAGACTCTCGATCGCAAGCTCCTGTGCATACGCGGCGTGGAAGAGTGATGCATCCGCTCCGGAATCGACCAAGGCGTTTGTCCGGATCGAAAGTCTGGGGCGGCAAAGCACAAGATCAATAATCGGCTTGTATTGGCCTTCAATCTTCGCGTATGGAAACTTCATCTGAGCGAGCCGATGAAGTTCCTCAGCGTGCTGGGCATGCGAGTGAGAATCGGATCGCTGCAGCCCTTCTTGGCCGCAGCGTCCTTCGCGGCCTTGAGCGTGTTACCCGTTCCCACGACCGTCTGGTGATCGGACTTGAGAGCCAACCATTTGCCACGGTGGGTCCTGAAGATGCCGGTCCAGTCGAGAGGGTTCATAGATGGGAGGAAAGGGGGCCACAGCGTACACCTTTGGGCGGAGACAAGTCAACCGGAACGTCGTGCCCTTTCGGCCCTCTCCGTCTGATCGCTCGTGTCGCCGGAAAGCGCCGGCATACCGTCCGGCGCCGCGATTTGGCTGTCAGAGTCGCGGTGGGCCTGCTACCATCCACTCCACGGTGCTTCGAAGAAATGCGTTTCATCGCGAGCTGAAATGGATCAAGAGCGTGGGGCTTTCTGACGCACCACCGTCCTACAGCACTTGGCGCGGTGCGATGTTCCTGGGAGATGGGTTGGAGATTCTCAAGAGACTGCCTCAGGAGTGCATCGATCTCGTGATCACGTCACCACCGTTTGCTCTGAACCGGCAGAAGGAGTACGGCAACGAACCCGTGGAGCAGTACATCGACTGGTTCATGCCCTTCTGCACGGAGATTCACCGAGTTCTCAGGCCCACGGGCAGCTTCGTCCTCGATATCGGAGGCACGTGGGTTCCCGGCGGGCCCGTGCGAAGCGTGTATCACTTTGATCTGGCCGTGCGACTCGCAGAGCAGTTCTGCCTTGCACAGGAGATCTATTGGCACAATCCGGCGCGGCTGCCCACGCCGGCCGAATGGGTGACCATTCGCCGTATTCGGCTCAAGGACGCGGTGAACATGGTGTGGTGGTTTTCCAAGACCCCGTGGCCGAAAGCCGACAATCGCAGAGTGCTGCGACCGTATGGGAAGTCCATGAAGCGTCTTCTGCAATACGGTTCCAAGGTGGCGAAGAGGCCGTCCGGTCACGAGATCTCCACGAAGTTCCAACGAGACAATGGCGGCGCGATCCCGGGAAATCTCCTTGAAATCGCCAATACCGAATCGAATAGTGTCTATCTTCGGCGCTGCCGCAGCCGTGATATCCCGGCCCATCCTGCACGGTACCCCGAAAGGCTCGTGGAGTTCTTCGTCAAGTTCCTGACTGACGAAGGGGATCTCATCGTGGATCCGTTTGCCGGCAGCAATGTCACTGGGGCCGTGTGCGAAAGACTCAGCAGACGGTGGATCAGCGTGGAGATTAAGAAGCAGTACGTCGAAGGCTCGATCCTGCGGTTCGAGGATGCCCCGCAGACGCAGAGAGCCACGGCAGCAGGACGGAAGAGGAGGAACGCGAAGCGGTGAGATGCAAGAATGTCGTCTAGATCGGCTGTTGTCGAGGCCGCGCTCCCCACGTCAAAAAGAGTCCCATAGAGCTTGCCCGGCGAACAGCCTTACTACAGGCTCGTGAGACGCGAGCTGAGGAAGGAAATCTGAACGATTCTAGATAAGATCCTCCAGACTGCGGGCCATGTGCAGGATGCGGATCACCTCGATGCCGTCAGAGGGCGGCAGGTAGAAGATGTGGTAGCTCCCGAGCACGAACCTGCGAAGCCCTTTGCGGTACCGGTCGGCAGATTGTCCGAGGCGCAGATTCTTGGCGAGAAGCTTGAACTGCTCATCGAATTTTAGCAGAAGCCTATCCGCGGCGTCCGGGTTGTCTTTTGCCACGTAGTCCCAAATTGCGAGTAGATCCTCGTTTGCCTGCGGAGCGCGAAGCAGCCGAGGCATCATTTTCTACGGCTAGCATGACGATGGTGGGCCTGGGCAAGCGTCTCATCAATGTCCCACGGCTGTGACTCCCCGCGGTCGGCTTGGTCGAGGCCGACTTTGAGTTCGCGGCGGAGCCATTCATCGAGAAGGTGTTGGGCTCGGCCCGAGTCGATCAGGAAGTAGACCTTTCGGGTCTGTTCATCCTCCACCTTGAGAGGATCATCCGGGTGCTGCTCAAGAGCCTTCCGCATTTCGTCGGTGATCTTTGGAGTCATGGGGGTATTATACCATTTCTTGGCCGCCACGAAAGGCAATATGCGTGGGGAGAGGCCGAATACTCGGGTACTCTGCCAGGATTCTCTTGGTTGTCGAGTCGCCGTGTCCACCGGAGTCCGACTTGTCCTCGCGTCAAAAAGAGCCCCACACCACGTGAGCGCGGCATGGGACTCAAGTCAGAGCATCGATACAACAGTTGGGACTCTCCACCTCGCATTTCGGCATGCACGTCGCGAGTACCAGCGAACTGGACTGAGCCGCCGAGCTACTGCCCAGTCAAGGGTTCTGCTCTCGGCTGCGGGAATCCCAACGACCATCGTCAAGTTGAACGTGGTAGTCGCTCCCTTCGTCGACCACGAAACTGTCCTCGAGGTATTCCCAACCATCGCTTGGCGGGAGCGGGGCATCTTGTGCAGCTTCGCAAGCCTCCTTGTAGCTCGCCGCTTTGACCTCAACCGATGAGGTGACTGTGAAGGTACACGGGATTCGATACTTTTGCTTTTCAGACATGGCTCTTCCTCGCAATTCGGAACTGTGTTTTCCTTGGACACCAGAAGTCGAAGATCCCCAACGCCAGTAGGCGAGACCGAGAAGTGGGAGCCATCACACGCGATGCTCCATCTTCACTTCAAAAGGAGGTCCCTCAGGACAGTCGAGACACAACGGCTCGCCAGCTTCCACCAGTCCATCCTTGTGGACGCACTGCCACGCGTGACACTGCGGGCATTCCCAGATTGTATGGGGACCATCCTCGAACAGGTCAAGCCATTCGTGGTGACCGGGATTGCTGGGTTCCCGCGACTCCGTCAAGTTGCCGCCCTTGTCACGGCGGCAGATACACCCGTGCTCGTCCGGTAGCTCGATCCAGCCGCAATCATTCATAATGCGACTGCCATCGTCCATGTATCGACTCTCGTGCCCCGCGAGTGTTTCAACCATCAGGTAAACAGCGGCAGGGCGTTTGGGATCGCTACGGTGATCATGCATGATGCCCTGCACAGCCATTCCGGCAGTTACGGGTGGCGGAGAGCCCTGGTCGCAAACGAAAACCTGGGCATCGTCGGGAACACTCACCAGCTTTTCAAGCAGTTCTCGAACGGTCATCGACATTGGATGCTCCCTCTTGTGACTTGGGGAAACGGTGTTTTGAAAAGACCAATGCTCAGACGTGTCCCGCACCGATCCGGAGCGGGGGATGCCCTGCGATGAGGTTCGCAAAGCAAGGGGATATGGTGGCAGAGAATGGGCGGGATGCGCAATCATATTCCGGGCCGGGGGGAAGGGAGTCAAGTTGTGTGCGGCAGGGAGTCTCCGCAAGAAGAGGCCGCTCAGTATTGCCCTGAACAAGTCGTCTCGCTAATCAGAGAGCATATCGGCCCCTCAGTTCGATCTGGGTCGCAGAGGCCTGCTGGCATCGAGGCTCGTCAGAGCGTATGGTCAACGGACGCTGCAAATCCTCGGTCGGTGTCGCGATTCACCATCCCCATATCAGTAGTGCCCTTGCTGTCGTGTGCCCCCGCACGCGCACCCGCCATGGGTGGGGGTTGACACTCATGGGGTGTAAGTAGTAAAGCGTTAGTATCAGTATGCCAACCCCTATCGCACGAAGTGAAGAAAGGGAAGATGTCGGCGATTATTGCCAGGGCTTCCACACTTCCGGGGACAACTGTTGCCACAGCTTGCTGCGACAATTGTGTTCTCGTCAGGCATTTGCACACGGTCCTCGGAATCTGTCAGGGTCTGGGCAGCATTCGATTGAGCCCCTGGAGATATCGTCCCTTCCATACGAGTTACGGGAGCTGGTTGTTGTGGCACAATTCCTCTAGATGACAGGGAGATTAGCAATGAGTGGGGCGTATGCACGTAGCCGGTGGATACAGACGTTGACAACTCTGGCCGTCGTTGTATCGGGCCATTGGCTTGGACATGCAGCTGACGGCAGGGAATGGAGCGATGCTTCTGGACAGTACCGCACCGACGCGGAGCTGACCGAATTCAAAGGTGATACGGTTCGCCTAACGAAGAAAGACGGCGCTACCGTGTCTCTGCCGCTCGAAAGGCTGAGCGAAAACGACCAACGTTATGTGATGCGATGGATGCCGGAGAGGATCGCAACCGACGTAGGTAATGTCTCACGATTCTCGCGAGGTAGCGAGCAACCGTGGGTTGTGGTTTTTCCGGAAACACATGTCTCTCGCTTGGGGCAGATCGAAATTGCCTTGATGATGTTCCGCTTACACCGGGACCACGGTATGAGGCACATCGCCTTGGAGGGGCATGTGGAAGATGCCCCAGCAGACGCAGTCTGGTTTCACACCATGCCCGTTGGAAACCGGTTGAAGCACCGAGTAGCGGTGCGTCTTCTCGAAGAGGGAGAAATAAGCGCTGCAGAATTCATGGCTCTCATCTGCCCCAAAGTGGTGTTGATGCCTATCGAGAAGTCGGCTGAATACAGTATTGAGATGGAGGACGGCGCGATTGCTGGGCCGATCGTCTACCTTTTCAGGATGGCGCTGATGTCTTTGCGCGACGTGTCCGACATCCGAAAAGTGAATGAACTTGCTGCGGACAAGGAGAAGACAACGGAACTTCTTGACTATGTGATTAAAGCTGACCCTTGGACTGCTGAGAAGCATAAGCTGCTAACCCAAGACGGAGGCAAGATCCTCCAGGCGGAACAGTTCATCGAGCTGGTGGAGGCAATCGAGGAAAGAGCCGAACAGGTGGGCTATGAACCCGAGAAGGAAGAGCGAGAATCACTCCGGCAGTTCGGAGAATTCTTCCGAGCTAGGGACGCTGCAAGCGAAACGATGGTGTCGGCAACTGCCACAATTGCGCAGCAATACTCCCGGGCTCCTATTGCGATGAGTATTGGGGCGGCGCATGTGACTAAGGTGTGCATGCACCTGGATAGCCGAAACCTGGGTTATGTAGTTGTCCAACCACGATCATTGGAGACCGAATTTGGGCAGATGTCTCTGGAAGCGTTTGTCCGAAAGGGCAAGAAGTTGTCGGTGGACGTGAACAAGATCGGCGCGTGGTTGGACGACCGTGGTGAAGTGAACGATCAGAAGAAGCCACCACCGGTCCTCTCTGAGCATTGGCTACAGGCCAAAAGCGCCCTGTATTCGGTAGCGGACTTGGTCGCGGAAGCGGCTGCAGCCGGCGAGGGTCGACGCACGCCGCCGTTCGGTTTCGTGGGGAAAGAACTCGACCTTGGGCCCGTGCGAGTTGATCCAGCGTCGATCAAGATAGTTGACGGTAACGTCGTCTTCAAGGTTTTGCTGTTCCATGGATTGGCGGAAGAGCGGAGGGAAGGTGATGAAGACGACATGGATAAGTGGTCGGTTCTGTGGGGCAGGGCCAAGTACGTCGGAGAGGAGCCGGAGATTGCGGAAGAGGAGGAGTACGACGCTGACATAGAGATTGAACGAATGCTAAAGGAGCGGTTAACAGAAGTCAGCGAAGAGCCAGTACAGGACAAAGGCACTGAAGAGGAGTCAGAAGATCATGGCGGGCCGAGAAGCCCTGTTGACCGTGAGAAGGCGGAGGACTCCGAAAGAGCAGCAAGAGGGGAGGTAACGCCTTCCGCACGGGTGTCCAGCAAGACGATCGCGCTGTTCTCTCGAAGCGAAACAGCAATGTTGAGAACGGCAATCTAGAGAGCGGGAAGGAAGCCGAGACGGGACGTGAACGTGGGGGTAGTGTGTCGCCGTGAGTTCTGATAGGCATGGTAAAGACCAGTTCAGTCGATCGCCGTACGTTCTCTTACCCAAGTGCTCGACCGGCCTCTCGCCTGAGAAATGGGTCTTCAGACTGGTCAGAAGCGACCGTCTTCAGAAAATGTCTGGCAAGGGGGTGAGAAGAGTCCCGAAGTCCGTGGCACCAACACGCCTTGAGCTTGAGGTCGACTTCCGTCGACCATAGCTCGCGAAAGCACCTTATGATGAGTTCAATGCGACATCCGCGGGATTGCAGATCTTCGAGAAGACGCGCGGCCGAGGTGTAGGTGGCTCCCTTGAGACTTCTGACGTCTTCAGACGCAAGTCTTGGCAACAAATCAATCCAACTCCGATGCCCGCGGTGATACCGTTGCTGACGCTGCTGCAAGCCGGGAATGTTCGAGAGTATGACAAACGTCGGGATAGCCCTGCCACCCAAGTCCGTGTCTCGGTCCCGGGTTTTCGTCACCATGCCGCAGACTGCACCCGTGTGCTGGTTCAGGAGTGGGGCTCCGCTGAATCCCGGTCGTATCTGAGCGCCTTTGAGTTTGATGAGAGTTGGTTCTTTCGACCAGCCCTCCATTTCGGGGGTCGCAGAGTCGCCGTCGGGATACTCATCTGTGTAGCCGAAGCAAAAGAGTTGGTCGCGCGGTAGGGCAGAGTCTTCCAAGAGAACGCAAGGATTCTGGACGCCTGTGGCTGGAGCACCGGCTTCCAATACGGCTATGTCTAGTTCGCGAAGGCTCATGGTGACGTTCGCTGATAGGCTGACGCCTTTCCATGTAAGGCTAACGCAGTCGTGAGATTCTGCGTTGATTATATGCGCACACGTGAGCACACAACCCGGGGACACCCAAAAGCCTGTTCCCAGTCCGTCGGACAGATTGACTCGCACAGTGCAATCCTGCAAGAAATCGATGAGAGGGTCTGCTGAGTGCGCAGATTGACACATGGTGCTACTCCGCAATACCCTTGCCGCCCCACTCCAAGGCGACCTTGAGACCGGCTGAACTCTCGGCACCGGCGAAGAGCGCTACGAGTTGGCCCGACTTGATGGCGATCTCCAGGTTAAATTCGACTGAGGCTTTATCTGGCTTGATCTTGGCGAAGGCTCCCGTCATAGCCTCTGCGATCCGCTCAACCGCATCAGGCACAGCACCAAAAGAGACTGTGCGTGAAGCAACCTCTTCCTCTCCACCCAGCATCGTCACGTAGGCGTAGATCTCCGGACCTTCGCCTACACTAATCGGCAACGCCCGTCGTTTAGCACTCATCGCGTTCCCCTTTTTTGGGAAGGTCCCGTTCCTAACTCAGAGTCCCATGTGGCCGAGAGGCCCCATGAGCTGCGTCCCATTCTAGCAACCTCAGATGACTATGGGAAGTCAAATGACCCGATTGT
Organism: Candidatus Binatia bacterium; assembly: GCA_028278325.1. Classification (GTDB taxonomy): domain Bacteria; phylum Desulfobacterota; class Binatia; order UBA1149; family JAJCZL01; genus JANQEO01. The sequence continues at coordinate 6,163 of JANQEO010000117.1, read as the reverse complement.
GACTCGCAAGAGTGTGAGCATCATTTCGCCGCGAGTAACAATGAATCCAATCCAGCAGCCAACGGTGTCAACGGCTCTTCAGGACTGCGGCGCGGGGAGAGTGTCGCGGCGAGGATGCGGGAGCTCTGTGTAAAGTCATGGCGACTTGAGAAGGGGACCAATTGGCGTAACGAGCACACGAAAGCACAAGAGTTCATCCGAAAGATCGTGTCTGTCACGCGTTCGAGGGAGCGTGATCGCATCTTTGATGCGTTCACGCTCTGCGAGCAGATCGCTAAACGGAACGGCTGAATGTGATCAGGAGCCTACTGTCGCAAGCGGTGATAAACCTTCGGCCTTGCGACTCGTCTGGCACTGCTGCTCACCCGCCTGCATCGCCACGCACTCGTTTGGCCGCGTGGGATAGATCGAGCATGTGCTGGCAGCGTCGAGAAAGATGCAGGGTCGTCCTCCGGCCACGAGAACGCACTTGAATTCCTCCTGAAGTTCGTGCAGGGCTTCCTCAAGGGATTTGCCCGCGTAATGGGGATCGGCGGCAATGAGGCGTGGCTCGCGTAGAACGTCGATCTCGTAGGCTTCAACCACGAGATGCCCTTTGCAGCATGAGCCACACTGATCGCATTCGCATCTCGGCATAGTCCCCATCGAACCCCAGAAATGGAGATGCTGGAAAGTGTCTCGGTGTTCACGGAGTGCCCCGCCTATCCGTTCCACAGCACACACATTCGCCGCGATTACGATGACATGCGATAGTCGTCTGCTTCGTCAGAAATGGATGCGACCAAGAATCAAGTCATTGTTCACTGGCCGCCAGTGAAGGCGTCCGCAAGTTCATGCCAGTCGACTTCAGAGATCGCCGCATTCAGCAAATCGGAGTATAACGACGCAGCCTCAGAGAGCGGGTTCTTGTCTTCGACAAGTTCCTTCAGCCGGTCGGCCAGAGAGAATCTCGTCGCCTGCTCAGTGGTCCAGATTTGAGACTGCACCTGCTCAAACGTTTGGGCGTGCTTTGCACACTCGCTTGCGAGCGCCCGGCAGGCGTGGTCGGTTGCTTCGTCGTTCGTGATCCACGTGTAGACGCACCACGTCTCGTAATTGGACCATCCGTTGTAGGCCATCAAGGGTGAAGCTTGCCACCTGGGTCAGAGGTTCGTCAATGCCCGGCACTGTCTGCCAGTAGAATCGATTGGGCCGCGGGAGATTCATCGCCTGCCTCACACAGGACACGTGCTCCCAAGCGCCGACGTTACTGGTCTTACCGTGAGTCACGACCCTACTCTTCGGTCATGCGCCCGCCAGTGTCGCACGCCGGGCAGCCGCTGAAGGACGCGAGATCGCCGGGGGGCGGTTCGCTCGGTTGAGGCGGCGGCAACTCGAACGTGTCGATCGGCGGGCGCTCATCATCCGTCGGGGCGTCCAGCGGCATGGCAAACGCGAGAATCGAGAAGACCCGGTGCTGCTCTCTGTCGGTGAGGTTACCCAGCACCCGTTGGAGCATGGCCTCGCGAACGTGTGCCCCTGCTTCCCGGGTGCGCTCTTCGCATTCCGGGTAGTCGCGGATCGTTCGGGCCTGGCTGAGCAGGGCCTGGGCACGCTGGTTTCGCAGAAGGTGTGAAAGACTCTCGGCCACAGGCTCGATGTTGCACGATCGCTGGCTCGAAGTCAAAGGTACTCAGAGTCACGTAGCGTCTCGTTCTCATTGCTCTTGAATGCGGCGATCGTGAACATCTACACCGTAGAATCCTTCCTCGCCTATCCAAACGCGCACAGGACTATCGAGGCTGCTGCACGTATCGGTCTCACGGACCTTCTCAAGGACCGACCAGGGATCGAGGCGGTCAGGTTCAACGCCAAAAACGTCGCTTGCCATCTCCGCCCACCTGTCAGCCCGCATGCTCAAGATCGCCTGATACACGCTCGTTGGACGGCGGCTTGGGTGCATCGCATCCGGGTCGCCGTTGCAGAAGAATTCGGAGGAGAAGGAAAGAGAGTACGTCATGTTGGGGGGCACGTAGCGTCTCGCCGCTGCTTGGCACCGTCCAGAGAAGCAACGCGTGCCGAGTCTGCCAGAGAGGTGCGATGCGGGCAAGCGAGCCTGGCATCAATCGTCGCTTTCGTGTAGCATCCTTACCATGGATCGAGAGACGAAAGAAGAACCAGCGTTCCGCCGGTTCGAGATTGAGCAGTACGAACTGCACATCGCAACGTACGAGATAGAAGCCAGGTCAGTGGCGGATGCGTTAGGGCGATTGTTTCAAGGGGATGGTACTCCCTTCGACGGCTCTGAGTACATCGGGATCTGCGAAGAGATGGGGCTCTCTCTGACCGATGATCCTGCGCTCGCAAAGGAACTTCGCCGCCTGGGTGTGAAGCTGAAAGGTACCATGGTCCCGTCGATTCGGAGTATACGAGAGGTCGAGGGTGAGGGTGACGAGCCCGGAGGCTGCGAGTCCGAGTGAGCCGTGCCAAGTCCGAAGCGCTCTTCGTGTCATTAGGCTCCGGCGCGCGAACCCTAGGCAAAAGCAAAGCTCCGCTCGACTTCGGCGACGACCTCCCTGGCGGGCCTGGCGTACCGGCGGCGCGACGTACGGCGGATGATTGCGGGTCGGTTGTGATCCCGGAGTGGTCTTGTTCGAGGCGGCAGAGTCTGGATCGAGAAGGCTCGGCTCGGCATGCCGTCGAGCAGAAGCCTGAGGTAGGCCGTGAACCGCGGCAAGGCGATCAGATCCTGCGGTGTCACGTCACCCGCCAGTTGCTCAGCAAGGATCTCGGCATCGGATGCGCCGACCTGGAACGAGAGCAGGCTCCCGACGTTTCCGAACACGGCCTCGGCCGTGTGTTCCTCCAGTTGGGCAAGATACTGATTGGCAATGGTGAGATGGAGCCGGTACTTGCGGGCTTCGCTCAGAATCGTGGCGAAGGATTCTGTGGCGAAGTTCTGGAATTCGTCGACGTATAGGGAGAAGTCGAGCCTGTCACTTTCGGGAATCTCCGCTCGGCTCATCGCGGCAAGCTGAACGGAGGTCACCAGAAGCGAGCCGAGCAGCGTCGAGGCGTCTTCGCCGAGTCTTCCCTTGGACAGATTGACGACGAGAATGCGGCCCTGATCCATCACCTCGCGGAGATGTAGGCGGCTTTGCGACTGGCCGACGATGGACCGCACAATCGGTTGACTGAGGAACTGGCCCACCTTGTTCTGGATGGGGGCGACTGCCTCCGCCTGGAAGTTGGGCTTCCATCTCGCAAACTCCGTCTCCCAGAATGCCCGGACAACCGGATCGCTCAGGTGCCCGACGATTGTCTTTCGGTAGTGCAGATCGCTCAACAGCCGCTGAAGTGACAAGAGCGACGTGTCGGGGATCTCCAGGAGGGCGAGGAGGCTGTTTCGCAGGATGTGCTCGAGCCGGGGGCCCCAACTGTCACCGTAGAGCTTCTTGAACACCGACACAACGCCTGACGCCACCAGCGGACGCTGCTCGGGGTCGAGGCAGGCAAGTGGATTGAACGACAGCGGGTAGTCGCGATCGCCGGCATCGAAGAGCACCACGTCATTGGTCCGGCTCTTTGGCACCGATTCGAGGACAGAGTCGGCAAGATCTCCGTGTGGATCAATGAGTGCTACGCCTCGGCCTGCTTCGATGTCTGAAGCAATGAGATTTTGCAGCAGCGTTGTCTTTCCCATCCCGGTTTTGCCGATGATGGCGAGATGCCGACGGCGATCGTCTCGACGTATGCCGAAGATCTCGCGTCGGGACCGGAAACGTACACGGCCCAAGATGGCCACCGCTTCCTCATTCCTTGAGGGGAGAATCGCCGGAGCTTCCAGCTCCCGGCTCTCGTTGATTTGCATTGCGGGCGTACGGACGGTTTCGGTTGCCGGATGCCAGAGTGTTGCGAGTTCTTCGCAGGAGAGGAGAAATCCGCGTCCTCGGAAGGCACGCGTTCCCTGTGGGACTGGTCTGCGGCTGCGACGGATACGCGACATGCTAAAGATGCTGAGCCTGGGCAGCGTGAACTGCCCAAAGGGACCGGCCATCTCGTGGAGCTTGGCTCGGGCACGGGACTGGGCGCTTTGGGGACCGGCAACCGAGAGGCGAATCGAGACTTCGAAGAGATGGCGGCCGAGTTTGTCGAGTGCGCCTTGGAGGTCTTCTTCGCGATCGTGGTGTCGATCGGAGGAGATCGTGAGTCGCTGGCCGCCAGCAACCGCTTTGGCGTTCGGTACGAGGAGCCCGAGGCCCAGGGCGAACCAGCGTAGGGGGGCGAGCCGGCTCGTGACCGCCCGGGCATAGAAATGGGTCGCGATGAAGGAGGAACGCAACAGCGGAGAGGCGAGGCGATCGAGGGCCCAGCGTGCCTGCCAGTAGCGCGATCTCGATGCAGGATGGACGGTGATTTCGATGGTTGTGCGAAGCGGGGACTTGTTTGGAGAGCCTATGGCACTGAGCAGGGCCGCGAGGGGATCTGCGACATTGCGGTTGAGTTGGTCCTCGAACTGGCTGTATCGGCGGATGGCGTAGAGATCGGGGCGAAGGCGAAGTTGCGACCACCAGACCGTGTGTCCGGGCGGGTGGTTGAGGGCGTGTTCGGGAAGGCGGTCGATTCGGCAGTCCGGGTACGCGACAGCGAGTTGTCTCGGGACGATGTGGGCGAGTGTGGTTGGGACGCGGCAAAAGAGTGTGGTGGTGGAGTTGCGGGTGGCGAATATCAGAGTCAACGGGCGGCGAGACGGGTTTGCCTGGTGGATCGCTGAAAGAGCCTGCTCCGTGTACTGCGGTCCGCGGGAGTCTGAGAGGGTGGAGGCGAGACGCAGCAGCATGGAGATAGAATAGCGGGTCGGAGAGAGTGTGTGAAGCCGAATGCCGTAACGTACCTGTTGAGGCGGCCCTCCGGGCGCGTGTAACGGCGCTGAGGGAGCCGTGCCATTCACAAGAAACGAGCGCGTCGCGAGCAGGCACGTGTTGCTTGCATTGGGAAACGGGTGTGGGAGTTGTGATAGAGTAGCGGGGAATGAAGTGTAAGCCCTGTTACGTGTATCTGGTCCGCTGTCAAGATGGATCACTGTACGTCGGCATCTGCGGTGATCTCAAGGCACGCGTTGACCGCCACAACACGGGCAGGGGAGCGAAGTACACACGGAACCGGCGACCGGTTCAATTGGTCTACTACGAAAGGTACGAAACACCAGGGGAGGCTCGAAGACGCGAAGTGGAACTCAAGAAGTGGAAGAAGCTGAGGAAGGAACAACTGGTGCGGGGCGTAGTCGGTGAAGCTGTCAGAGGAGGCCGGCGTAAGAGAGGCCGATGAGTGTCCGCCGAAGGTGCACTTCGAACACGTTGTCGATCACGGCGAGATGAACTGGGACTTTTGTCGCCAAATGAAAACGTGAGGCGCCTGTGTTCCATGCACGAGAGCATACTTCAGGTGTGCTTGTCGACGCAATTCCTCATCGGACTGTTCCGGCCACGGCGCTGTCAGAACAGCTTTCGCTGCTTCGGCGGCGGATCATTTGTTCTTTCTTGCCCTCGCTCGGGCCGTTCTTCGACGGCTGGCGGCCTGTCGCGACGTGAAGCGCCGAGTTGTGGTTCGAGTTGGGCAAGCCACTGGGGCACTTCGATGAGGGTTGGCAGCGTCGGCACGGATGCGGCGTCATCTTCAGCCTCTGTCTGAAAGAGATCCGCGATATCGTTTCGTGCGCTCTCGGCCATCATAGGAGCGGGAGTCTCCTCGGGCGGAACATCACGAATGACACCACGGCGAAGTCCGTTCGGAGTCTCGTTGAAGAACGAGCCGATGCGATAGGCAAAGCGCATCTCTCCGGTAAGCGAATTGCCGCAGACAGCCCAGCCGTAACGACCGCGCAACCCCAGGTTGATAGCCGTGATCTTCACGCAACGAGCGTCGATGTCTTGTCCGAGAAGTGCGGCGTGAGGATTGATGGTGGAAGCTTCCAGGAGGATCCGCCCGGTGCCGCAGCAGCAATCGTTGATAATCACCGGCTTGTCGCGCGTAGGCCGCACGTCAGGATCAACGGATATTTCAGCAAGGAGACGGGCAATGGATGGGGCGGTCCGAGGACGGCACACCCCAATTCTCCTCTTGTCATTCATCGGCAGAAGAGGTTATCGTTTCTGTTACAGCATTGTTGAGGCTGGCCAAGTGG
>JANQEO010000085.1 GCA_028278325.1 Candidatus Binatia bacterium | reverse complement strand
TGCTCGTGGACGTGCTCGTACTCGTGCTCGTGCTCGTGCTCGTGAGACGTGCTCGTGCTCGCGGGACGTGCTTGTGCAACCCGGGACATGGGTAACGTTTTGGACCGGGGACATGGGTAACAGTTTTTGAGAAGCAGTCGTCACCCCGGCTGTGGGCGCTCGTGGAAAGGCGCGTAGCGGCTTTCCAAGGGGGTGTGGGCGCTGTGGGCGGGTGGCGAAGCCAGAGGAGCGCTCGGAGAGCGGTCCGGCCGTCCACAGGGTCCATGCCCCCGTCAGCGTCCACAGCCAACGCGCGAGTCAGCATGGCTGGAACCGCCCGGCGGCATTGATCCGCCCGAGCTCGCGGTCGAGGAACGAGACGAGCCAGTCGTCGCCGAGCTGTCGAAGACCGAGGCGCTCGCCGGCGAGGCTGGTGGCGATGTAGACGCTCCGCCGCAGGTGGTTGATGTGACCGCCCCTCTGAACGGTACAGACTTTGTCGTGGAGCGCGTACTCCACATCCTCGAGCAGCGACGGGTAGGCCTTTGCGGAGGGCGTGTAGGCGTCGCCAGGACAAGCCATGTCGAGCGCCTCGTGCGGCCGCTTGTGATTGAACCGCTGCCGGAAGGCGTCGAAGTGCTCCTGCTGCTGTAGGTGGTTGGCACGCGGCGGGCGTGTTGTCTCCTGCTTTAGCGTCAGGTGCATCCGCTCGTGACGCCCATTCTGCTCCGGGTGTCCCGGCTGAATCCGCTCCGGCGTAATGGGTAGTGTAAGGAATTTTGTGTACGGCGGCTTTTCGGATCATAAGGCCAGATCAATGTCCATCACCGATGCCGAGAACGACATGCCACAATCAGAACCCGAAGGATCCAGCCCACGCGTCTCACAGTCCGTCCTTGACGAGCTGCTGAAGGACTACAAGTCGCCATCCGACCTGACGGGCCCTGATGGGCTCATCAAAGAGCTGATGGGTGCGCTCATCAGTCGCGCGATGGAAGCAGAGCTCACCCACCATCTTGGATACGAAGCGAAGGAGGCCCCGCCTGACGATCAGTCGAATCGGCGCAACGGCAGGACGAAGAAGACCCTTCGGAGCGACGTGGGCGCCGTCCAGGTAGAGGTGCCGCGTGACCGGGACGGCACGTTCGAGCCCCGGATCGTGGGCAAGCATCAGCGCCACTTCGATGGCTTCGACGACAAGATCATCGCCATGTACGGCCGTGGAATGAGCGTTCGAGACATCCGAGCGACACTCGCCGAGATCTACAACGTCGAGGTCAGTCCAGACCTGATTAGCCGGGCGACAGATGCCGTCGTCGACGAGCTCCGCGCCTGGCAACAACGTCCGCTGGAAGCCCTCTACTGCGCCGTCTACATCGACGCGATGATGGTCAAGATTCGGGACAAGGCTGGCGTCCGGAACAAGGCTGTCTACAGCGCGATCGGCATCGCACAGGATGGCCAGAAGCAGATCCTGGGGATGTGGGTCGAGGCGACCGAGGGCGCGAAGTTCTGGTTGTCCATCCTCCAGGAGCTCAAACGGCGCGGAGTGAACGACATCCTTATCGTCTGCGCTGACGGCCTCAAAGGCCTACCGGAAGCCGTGGAGGCCACCTTTCCCAAGGCGATCTTCCAGACCTGTGTTGTTCACGTCATCCGAGCCTCCACCAGGTTCGTCCCCTGGAAGGACCGACGCAATGTGTGCGCGGACCTCCGAACCATCTACACGGCGGCCGACGTCGAGGCTGCCGAGGAGGCGCTCTCTGCCTTCGAGAGCAAGTGGAGCAAGCGGTTTCCGATGATCGGCGAGGCGTGGAGACGCCGATGGGCCGAGATCACACCATTCCTGACATTCCCCAACGAGATCCGAAGGGCCATCTACACGACGAACATCATCGAGGCCCTTCATCGTCAGCTCCGGAAGACCATCAAGACTCGAGGGCACCTGCCCAACGATGACGCGGCCATGAAGCTCCTGTTCCTCGCCGCCCGTAACGCCGAGAAATCTTGGAAGAAACCGCCACTCTATTGGAGCAAGGCGCTCCTGCAGTTCGCCATCCACTTCGAGGACCGAATTCAATAACCGGACGCCTCGTACACAAAATTCGTGACAGCCTC
>JANQEO010000062.1 GCA_028278325.1 Candidatus Binatia bacterium | reverse complement strand
AGCATTGAACCGAAGCCCCAGTAAACGGCGGCCGTAACTATAACGGTCCTAAGGTAGCGAAATTCCTTGTCGGGTAAGTTCCGACCTGCACGAATGGTGTAACGACTTGAGCGCTGTCTCAACCAGAGCCTCGGCGAAATTGTAGTCCCGGTGAAGATGCCGGGTACCCGCAACAGGACGGAAAGACCCCGTGAACCTTCACTACAGCTTAACATTGGGTTTCGGCTTGGCATGTGTAGGATAGGTGGGAGACTTTGAAGCCTGGACGCTAGTACAGGTGGAGTCATCCTTGAAATACCACCCTTGTTATGTTGACATCCTAACTTGTCCGGTTGAATCATCGGAAAGAACAGTGTTAGGTGGGTAGTTTGACTGGGGCGGTCGCCTCCTAAAAGGTAACGGAGGCGCCCAAAGGTTCCCTCAGCACGGTTGGTAATCGTGCGTAGAGTGCAAAGGCATAAGGGAGCTTAACTGCGAGACATACAGGTCGAGCAGGTGCGAAAGCAGGGCTTAGTGATCCGGCGGTAGCATGTGGAAGTGCCGTCGCTCAACGGATAAAAGGTACTCCGGGGATAACAGGCTGATCGAGTCCAAGAGCCCACATCGACGACTCGGTTTGGCACCTCGATGTCGGCTCATCGCATCCTGGGGCTGGAGAAGGTCCCAAGGGTTGGGCTGTTCGCCCATTAAAGCGGTACGCGAGCTGGGTTTAGACCGTCGTGAGACAGGTCGGTCCCTATCTGTCGTGGGTGTAGGACATTTGAGAAGATCTGCCCTTAGTACGAGAGGATTGGGGTGGACGAACCTATGGTGTGCCTGTTGTCTCGTCAGAGGCATCGCAGGGTAGCTACGTTCGGGAAGGATAAACGCTGAAAGCATATAAGCGTGAAGCCCCCTTCAAAACGAGATGTCCCATGAGACACCTTGAAGACCACGAGGTTGATAGGCCGGGTGTGTACGCGTAGTGATACGTTTAGCTAACCGGTACTAATCAGTCGATTGGCTTGGCCACAATTACTCTTTGGCACTGTCTTGCTTCGCAAGAACTAGTGCACGTGTCCTCTTCGCTCTGTGGAGCGGCGGAGGGCCAGGCGAAAATGAAGTCGCTTGGTTGCGCGTGTGCTGGTTGGACTCGTCGGAATGACGGGTCGAGTGCACGGGAGTAGGTCCAAATGAGTCGCCAGCTGGCGTCGCTCACCAACCATCCTTTTGAAATACAGAGTTTCCGGGTGACTTTACCTGAGGGGCCACACCCGTTCCCATTCCGAACACGGTAGTTAAGCCCTTGGGGCCGATGGTAGTGGGTACAACCGCGAGAGTAGGTTATCGCCCGGTTTTGAAACACGAGAGCCTCGAGCGTTTCGCTCGGGGCTCTTTTCGTTTCGCGCGCGGATCGACGGTGCGCTTGTCTGCTCGTATGGGCTAGGCTAGGCCGCAAAGCTATCGACTCTCGTAGCGAGTTGGAGATACCAAGTTGACGGAATCTCTCTCAGAGCGGTTCGAGAGGCAGGTTCAGGCGGACCGGGTCAGGCGCACTTGGATTCGCCGAGTCGTCATGGCTGTCGTGCTCCTGGCAGCGGGAGTCTACGCCCTGCCCGTGACCCGGGATTCCTTGGCGTGGTCGAGATGTGGCGAGGACCCGGGCAGCTTCCTGCGATATCTGTCTCATTGGCCGAATGGCCGGCATGCCGGGGAAGCGAGGCGGTGTCTCGATGACGCGTTGTGGGGCGTCGTAGAGAGTCACTCCGTCCTCGATCATTCCGAAGGTCGGCCAACTCGTGAGGAGTTGACGAACCACAAGTCGGCGGTTGCGGCATACCTTCGACACTGCCGCAGTGGTTCTCGTATCGAACGCGCTCGGGAGCTATATGCTTGGCTGGATACGCAAGAGGGGGCGTACTTCGTTGGCGGGCTGACGAAAGCTCTCGAGTTTCTCGATTCTTACCCGGACAGCGAGTACTTCTCACAGGCCCGTGAGCTCGCATGGGAGCTCGCGAGCGCGAGTCGTGATCCGGAGCGTCTTCGCATCCTTGCGCGCGCCCTCCCGGACGACGACTTGTCCGTCCAGGCCCGCTCGATGATCGATGCGGTCGGATCTGCGAAGTTCGAGGCTGCGGTGGCTGCCTCCGATCCGCAAAGAAGCTTGGCTTCGTTCGTATCGCAGTTCCCGGAACACGCGAAGGTGGCAGACGCGAGGCTTCTTCTACGGCGTCTGGATGACGGCGCCGTTGACGTCGTTGAGTTGAGGGCGAAGGACGATCTGACGGTCTCGGTTGAGGGCTTGTCCATCGGGAAGGTCCGGGTCGAGCTTCGCAACCAGCGCGCTGTCCCGCTGTCTTGCTCCATCCCTGCAGGGACGGCGTTCGTCGGGCGAAACACGATGATCTCTTTGGTACGACGGACGAGCATTGTTCCTGCGGCATCTACTAGGTCGCTCGAAATCTCCGTCGCATTCGCGCGACTCGAGACGTTTCCAGTTGCGTTCACTCGTAAGCTCGACTTCGAAGATCCGGATATGGCTCTGCATCTCACGCCCTTTCATCTCGAGTGCCTGCTTCCTGCTATTCGGCAATCGAAGTCCCACGGAAGCGTTCTGCACGCTGCGATTTGGATCGTCGGTCAGGATCCCAGCTACGAGTGGATGCAGTCCTTGGAGAGTGTCACTGGACCCTTTGCGGAACTTCGGGCAACCATTGCGAGTGCGGAGGGACGTCGCCCCGGCAGTGCCCTCTTCTCGCCCGTCACGGTCGCGGAGGCTCTGAAGCTACTGAGTGAGTGCGACGTCGACTTTCGGAAGACGGCAGTCTGGCGAGACCGAAAAGAGCTGGCTGAGAGCCTTCCCGCCGGGGAGCTGAGTGTGTGGTTGCGGCAAAACGATTAGAGCTTCGCTGAGGCTTAGAAGGCGACCGCCGGGGCGCGCTACTCGCGCTCGAACCGCACCTGATCGAAATGGACACGCTGGGAGTTCCCGGGCTTCACCATGCGAATTCGTAGCACTTGCTGGAAGCGGCCCTCGGGCTTCGGGCGGACCTGCGGGATGCGGAGAGATCGCTTCAGGTCGATCTTGATGTCGGTCCAGCCGGGGCGCTTGACCGAGATCTTGTGGAGCGCCGGGCAGCTGAGCCAGTCCTCCTCGCGGATGGCGCCGCGCTGGCGCGGGAACAGGAACAGCTCGAACGTTCCGGGCTTCTCGGTGTGCATCGAGAAGCTCATGAAGGGGAACTCGTCGAGCTGGGTGTCCTTGAACTTCGCGATCTCGCCGACGAGGATCTCGATGCCGTCGGGGTCGTAGCCTGCCGCCATCGTTTGCCAGATGAGGGACTTCTCGCCGGAGCGCACGTACCGCGGATCGGTGTTGATGTCGTGGTTCTGGTAGCCGGCGCGGCCGTCGGCGTGGCGCTTGCCGATCCCGCCGGAGGGGGACCGGTTCTCGAAGTCTTCGATGACGACGTAGAGTCGTGCTTCGATGTCGGCGCGGAGCGCCGCGATATGCGTGGCGAGAGGGCCGTCTCCGGACTTCTTCTCGAGTCGGTCGAGGTCCTTCAGCGCGGAGCGCGCCTTGCCCTTCTCGAACTTCTTGCGGGCATCGAGGACCTTCTTGCCGTTCTTCGACGCCGCACGCAGCGCCAGGACGGTCTTGCGGTCCGCGGTGACGACGCCGTCGAGAGCGACCTTGAACGACTTCTCCGCGCTCTTGAAGTCGAGGGCGTGAAACTCGCTCCACCCCCTCTTGAACGCCGCTTGACTCTCCTCGTCGCGAAAGGTGAGCTGGGGCGGCTCGACGGCGACGTCATCCGAGACGGATTCGTCGATGGGAGCGGAGGGCAGCGTGAGGAGCAGCAAGGACAGTGTGAATAGCACCGATACCTCGGCTTTCGTCGCGAGTCGGCGTCATGCTAGGGGACGGGTCCCGGTCCGAGCAAGGGCGATGCTGCTTCTCTTCGTGGTGGCCGTCGTCGCCGGCTGCGCCCAGGCCCCCGTCGTCGTCGTCGGTGCCGGCGTCTCCGGTCTCAGCGCCGCGAAGGCGCTGACGAACGCCGGCCACGAGGTCGTCGTCATCGAGGCTCGCGATCGCATCGGGGGACGCACCTTCACGAAGGACATCGCCGGCGCCGCGGTGGACCTCGGCGGCGCCTGGATTCACGGCCCCATCGAGAACCCCGTCGCCGAGTACTGCACCGCCCAGGGCATCCGTTATGTCCCCGACCTGACTCCCATGGGGACCGTCTACGACGCCGAGATCGGCGGTCCCTTGCCCCCGGCGGAATTGCGTCAGTTGCTCCTGGCGTTCTCGATGTTCCAGGAGGCGATCCCCGCCCTGGCCGAGAAGCTCGGCAAGAGGGCGTCCGCGGGCGCCGCGCTCGAGCGGTTCGTCGCGGACCGCAAGCTCGAGGGACGCGCCCGACGGCTCGCGGATTTCGCCGTGCAGCAGATGCTCCTGGAGCTCTACGACTCCGGTCCGCCGAACAGCATTTCCCTCGAGTCCTACGACACCTACGAGGAGCTCGCCGGCGGCAATCAGCTCATCGAGGGAGGCTATCGGTCTCTCGTGACGTCTCTCGCCGAGGACCTCGACATCCGCCTGTCGCGGCCGGTGGTCGCCGTCGCTCACGACGAGAGCGGAGTGACGGTGCGAACTCGCGATGGTGAGGAGCTCCGCGGCAGCCACGCCGTGGTGACGGTGCCGCTCGGGGTCCTGAAGGCGGAGTCCATCGAGTTCGACCCGCCGCTTCCCGAGGGGAAGCGCGAAGCCATCGCGCGCCTCGACACGGCGAACCTCGAGAAAGTCGTGTTGCGGTTCGAGGAGCGATTCTGGGCCGGCTCCGGAACCGCGTTCAACTACATCGCGGAGACTCCCGGGGAGTTCCCGTGGTTCGCCGACTTCAGTACGCACGCCGGCGCACCGACGCTCGTCGTTCTCTACGGCGGGGCATCGGCGCGACGCATCATCGACACGAT
>JANQEO010000034.1 GCA_028278325.1 Candidatus Binatia bacterium | reverse complement strand
GCGCTTGTGATGCTCCAGCATCACGGCGCACCGCGCGCCTCGCCGGATGACCTCGGAAGGCCGTCGTAGGGGCGCCATATGTCTCGTACAGACCACTAGCGTGGGTCCCCGTCCTCGACCGCTTCGATTCGGTTGACCGCAGAAACCCGAGACCGGACCGTCGTTGCGAGGCGCGGCACGCGCCGCGGCAACCCAGGGATGCTGGATCGCCACGCCGCCTTTCGGCGGCTCGCGATGACGCGCCCCGGCAGCGCCGGCGTACGTGTCCATCCGTGTCGAGGGTCCGTGTCACCCCCACCCCTGGGTAACCGGGAACATGGGTAACGGATCTGACCGAGGACATGGGTAACAGTTTTCGGGTTTTGTTCGTGGGTCTTGATGGGGCCGTTGTTGTGGTTGGGCCGGTGGGGTTGTGGGGAACCCGCGAGGGTTGTCCACAAGTCCACGGGCCTTGGGTTTGGGGCGTTTCAGGCGCTCGCCGCGATGGTCGATGACGCGGTTCCGTCGTGGGTCCAGGTCCTTTCCAGTGATCCTGCACGAGGTCTGCGTGGCGGCGCATTACGGACTCGAAATCCCGTATCGCGAAGCTGGCGCTCATAGCCGCAAGCGGGTGCATTGCTCCCATGGCGACGAAGGTCGACAAGCGAAAGCCCGGATTCTCAGAACGTGTAGGTGCTTGCCGCTTCTTCGAGATCCGAGACGTACTGAAACCGCGTGAGCAGGCTCGCCTGGTCCTCGGTGTGGCCGAGAGCGATCCCTCGAATGGCGTCGACGCTGGCGATTCCCTCGCTGTCCAGCCATGCGGACAGGTCGTGCTTGAGCTCTGAGAGATACTGGGTGCCGTTCTGATACAGGCAGGAGCAGAATTGCGTCACCGTCGCGCCAACCATCAGCATCTTCAGTATGCTCTCCGCGTCGAGGATTCCGGTGGAAGCGGCGACGTCGCAGTCGAACTTTCCCGCGGCCAGGCCCACCCAGCGCAGCGGTATCGTCTGCTCGGAGGCGGAACTGAACCGGACGGCGAAGACCAGGCGGCGGCTCTCCAAGTCGACGTCGACCGAATGGAAGCGGTTGAACAGCACCAGGGCCTTGGCACCGGCCGCCACGAGGTCGCCCATCAAGACCAGCGGCGACGTGAAGTGAAGCCCGAGCTTCACCGCGACCGGGATGGATACCTGGCGGGTCACCTCGGAGACGATCTCCACGTAGCGCGCCTCGATGGCACGAGAGTCCTCGTCCGACGGGAAGTGCGAGATGTTGAGCTCGAGCGCGTCGGCGCCCGCGGATTCGATGCTGCGCGCATAAGGCACCCACTGGTTCGGACTGACACAGTTGACGCTGGCGATCACCGGTATGGCGACGTGCTTGCGGACCTTCTCGATGAACTCCAGGTACGGCAGCGGCCCGAAGCTCATGCCGAGGTCCAGGTAGTCATAGATCTCGGGGCGCCCTTCCCCCGAGGCGACGACCGTCTCGTCCAGGTTCTTGGAGGCGGCGATGATCAGTTCCTCGAACATGGACTTGAGCACCACGGCTCCGGCCCCGGCATCGGCGCAGCGCTCGATTCCGCTCACCTGGCCGGTAATGCCGGAGCTCGAGACCACCAGCGGGTTGTCCAGCCGGAGTCCCATATAGGTCGTCGCCAAACTCGCCATCGCCGCCTCACCCCTCTATCGTGCCGGATGACCTCGCGTACCCGCCACGCCGGTTGCAATGCCCTTTGGAGGAACAGGTGCAGCTGCCGCCGCAACCCTCCCCTTCTTCCCTGGGAGGGCCGAACTCCGGGTGATCGAGGGCGAAGCGTCGGGTGACGTGCTGCACGTACAGCCAGCCCGACAGCAGCCCCCCGACACCCGCGATCGCGATCAGATAGTCCAGCACCACGTCATCCTCGCGTTTGGTCTCGGTCCACGTCAGTGGCTTCCGCCCAGCCCGGCGAACCCCATGAACGTCAGCGACAGCAATCCTCCGAGCATCAGGCTCAGGGCCGCTCCCTGCACCACGTTCGGAACCTCGGACAATTCGAACTGCTCGCGAAGGCCGGCCATCAGCGTGATGGCCAGGGTAAATCCGGCGCCTGCCCCGGTGGCGTAGACCAGCGACTGGACGAAGTCGTACTCCTTGAAGGTCTGGAACAGGGCGAGGCCGAGAATCGCGCAGTTGGTGGTGATCAGCGGCAAAAAGATCCCCAGCGCGCGGAACAGTGCAGGGGAGAACTTCTTCAGGAACATCTCCACCAGTTGGACCACCGAGGCGATGACGGCGATGTAGGCGATCAGGCGCAGGAACTCGATCTCGAACACGGACAGCACCAAGTTGATCCCGTACGCACAGACCGAACTGACCAGCATGACGAAGCAGGTCGCCAGCCCCATGGGCACCGCGGTCTCCAACTTGGCGGAAACCCCCAGGAACGGGCACAGCCCGAGGAACAGCGCCAGAACGAAGTTGTTGATCAGCGCCGCGTTCAGGAAAATGAACATCAGGCTTTCATGTTGCATGGGGCATTCCGCTCTTCACTTCCCGTTCGGCGAGACGCTGGTTGATCCAGTTGAACAGCACCAGCCACAGGCTGAGGACGATGAACCCGCCGGCGGGCAGGACCATCACCACCCAGGGCTCGAAGCGCGGCCCGAACAGGTCCACGCCGAACAGCGATCCGGCGCCGAGAACCTCGCGGACCAGACCGAGACAGAGCAAGGCGACGGTGAAACCCGCCCCCATGCCCAACGCGTTGACCACGGTCTTGGGAAGTTTGTTCTTGGAGGCATAGGCTTCGGCGCGGCCGAGGATCATGCAATTGACGACGATGAGCTGGATGAACGCGCCGAGGGCGTTGTACAGGTCCAACGAGATCGCCTGGATCAGGTAGTCGACGATGGTGACGAAGGTGGCGATGATGACGATGTAGGTGGCGATGCGGACCTGCCTCGGAATGATGTTGCGCATCAGCGAGAC
>JANQEO010000450.1 GCA_028278325.1 Candidatus Binatia bacterium | reverse complement strand
TGGAGGAACGGGGCCTCGAAGTAGATGAACGCGCGCTGAAGAAGCTGGCGGTGAAGCTGGGTTTGAAGATCGAGGTCACCGGCAACGACGATGCATGGCTCGAAGAGCGGGGCCTGGCCAAGCACAAGTACAAGATCGAGTACGCCGTCAACCACCTGCTGGCAGTGGGCTCCACGTACAGAGTGAGCAGGGCGGAAGTTCCGGCTTTCCTGGGAAAGTCATGGCGCCGGCTCCGGGCGGCGACGTGTCGAGGGCGTCTGCCCGAAGCGGCCGGCCCTGCCGCCCAAGTGGCGGCGACCGAATGAGCCCAACGGGCCTCAACTGGTCCGAAGCTAAAGTTTCGAGTCTCAGGCGCCGAAGAGAAGAACGGCGGGGCTCAATCTGAGCCCAAGACAACGGGAGGCAACTCCGCCCAAGGCGGGCGGGGGCGCCTCCCTTTTCTTTGAAGGAGATGTCTGTCATGACGACAGCGAAGAAGGTCATGGATCTGGTGAACATGCCGGACGTAGCGGAGTTCGTGGAGAAGCAGCTTGCGCCGTTCGACACCTCGAAGCTGGACTGCTTCAGGCTCGGCAAGTTGCCCAAGAGGCCGTGGTCATACAGATGCAAATATCCACAGAGACTCAGCAAGGGCTCCCGGAGTTTCAAGCATCAGTACCAACTCAGCGCTTCCATGAACCTCAGCATCTCGTTTCCGCACAGCGAAGAGATCTCCGTCGGCTCGATGGCAGCGCCCACAAGCCGGGGCTGGAGCTACATCTACGAGAAGGTTGAGATCGCAGACGCAGCCGAACTTCTTGCCTTCGCAGCCGGAGCCTGCGCCTTCCGGTTCCTTCGGCATTCTCGACAGGTGCCGGGAAGGAACACGCATCCGGCAGCGCACCGATTCGGAGCGCAGTGGCTTGAGGAGTGGCGACACCAGCAGCAACCGCTACCCGATCGGCGAGCGGCGATCGAACATACCCGGAGGAAGCGTGAGCTGCGGCGTCAGGCGTCTTGACGCATGGCGTCCTCAAGGCAGTCGGCGTTCAGAAGATCTTCCCGGCGCACGTAGACGGGACCCTGGGGCGACTTGTTCGCTTCCTTGACCGGAATCGGCCTGATCTCCTGGGCCGGCTCCTTGAAAGTCACGACGTACTTGCCCGAGTCCTTCCACGGTCGGATGTCCTGCACCTCAGCGATGTGCGTCACGGCGCTGGTGGGGGCAACCTGATAGCCGGCGATGTATCGGATCTTCTCCTTCATCGCGGCGCCGATGCGGATTGAGTACCAGCGGTTCTCGCCCAGAAAGACCTCTCGGAAGCCCTCTTCCCTGGCGGGAACGATGATCGTGTCGGAAATGGCTCGCCGAGCCCTCCGGGCGGCCCGGTCGGTCTTCACATCCTTGCCCGTGGTGGGTTCGGGCTCGTACTCGTCGTATAGCGTGTCGAAGAAGTACATCCGGCTCTCATCGGACGCCTGATACGCCTTCAGCTCCAGCACCGAGATGTCGGCGTTGATTTTCTCTAGCACGCGGTGCAGTTCCGGGCGGGCCTCGTCGATCACCACTAACCCTCGGAACTCCCGGTAGATCGCTTGGTCAAGGTAGTTGTCGATGTTCCGATAGGACGACTGCTCGCATCCGGCCTCTAAGCGCTTCAGGGCCTCCGGACTCTTGGCGATCTCCTCCATGATGAAATTCCGCACGAGAGTCTGGGCGTCGTCGAAGCTGGTGGCGAACCGGAGCATCTGAATTCCGATGTGCTTGAAGGGATCGTGGGAGACGATCTCGTTCTCGACCACGAAAAGCCTCGGCTGCTGCGGGTCGGCGAGGTCCACCACGTAACCGTCCGGGATGCTGATGATCCCGTTCCCGTGCATCCGCTTCTTCACATCCACATAGATCGTGGACTGGCCGAAGATCCGGTCGGCCAAGGCGATGACGCACTGTTCGAACCCGTCCTCTCGGTCGAAGGAGATCTGCTCGTAGAGCTTCCCGCTGGAATCCACGATGACGGCCATGAGATCACCTCCCCGAGATCCGGCAGTCCCTAATACTTGGCAATGACCCAGATGAAGGACTGAACGTCAATATAGTCGGTGGCGCCCAGGGGGCGAAGATCCTTCAGCAGTTGATCGCTCATCTGCATCAGCTTGTGGTACGTGAGCCACGAGAGGTCGGCGCTGTACTGGAGGTTGAAGCGCATCCGATCGGCGCACTCCTTGGTCGGCTCCGGCTTGAGGAACATGAAGCGATCGGGATGTGCCAGGAACGGCAGGATGGTCAGCACCGGCCATGTGGCGACCCGTGCCTTTCCCTCCTCCACGGGGAGCGACATCAGCGCATCAGAAAAGGGCTCGAACGACTCCTGCCTCGGGATCCCGGCGGCGATGAACGCGAAGAGAGTCTGGAAGAACCGCTCGGCAGCAGCGGAATCACCGGACAGCCCATCACGGAATGCCATGTTCTCGAATGGACTGAGCAGGTTGAGATCCTTGCTGACCACGGTGCAGGCCCTCTCGACCAGCTCGTCGAGCTTCCCGTCGGCAAACAGCTTCTCCCCCCGGCCGGACCCAAGAGCCTCGACACAACGCTCGTGTGCGCTCCACTTGTAGTGCCGCTCGCCAAACTCGTGCTTGCCGACCCTTCCGCTCCCCAGGTACGCGGGGTCACAGAAGCCACGCGGGAAGATCTCCTCGAAGCGCTTCCTTCCCTCGGCGAAGGTCACCTTCTTGGCCTTCACGTCGAAGCGGTCGCCCAGGAACGGGGGCAGGTTGTCGAGCAGGGAGTCGATGTGACCCTCCACGACTTCCAGCGCGACATGATCCACGGAGATCCGGCGAACGTCCTGGCTGTCGTCCTTGAAGTAGACGCTAATCTTGTCGTCATGCACGGCCAGGACCTTCCCGAGCCCCCATTCGGACCTCAGGGGGTGGCGCACGAGCATTCCGGGTCCGTAGGCAGCTCCGGGCATGACGGCTCCTTCCGAGCGAAAGGGTGGGGCCGGCCTTCTAGGGCGACAGGGTGCTTATCGTCCCCTCGGGATCGGCAGTTGAAGACAGCTTCGCGGGCGTGAGACCGCCCCGGGCGCCAGGCGGTCCAACGTCTTCGCGAGCGCCGAAGTGGACACGGAATCGCGAATTCGCGCCAGCCTACGGGTGTTGACACGCGCGCTGGTGGAATCTCGTCCGACTCGACCAGAATCACGGTGAAATCGCCCCTTGTTTGGGGCGATTTCACCGTGCCTTCGCCCGCTTCGCAGCCGCGGGGAGACCGTAGGGCCGCTGTCGCGACAACGGAGGTCGGAGGCCCCCGGGCGACATCAGGTAGGCACCGGCGCGATGCCGCGGGTGGGGACGCGACAGCGCCGGTCACCGGGGTACGGGTGCTTTGAACGATGGCCTTCGCGTCGTTCGCTTCGACGGCGGCGGCGAGGTCGGCCAACAACGTCCGCAGGTGAGGGGGGGGTTCGTGGCGCTGCGCAGGGCAGCGTGAAGATCTGGTGGCATGGGATCTCTGCTACGAATTCCGGCCTGTGGGGCCTACACCAAGGAAATCGACAGAATGCCCTCAGTAGGGGGTTGCTCGCGGAAACGGCGTGACGCAGGAGGCGGCGGAACACGCGCTAGCGGGCATCCGCTCAAATCCAATAGTCGGCGTCGCGAAAAACGTCATAGGGGTTCCTGGCTTCTGCGATCAGGTGAGCTTGGAGCTGCGTCAGGGAATTGGAGCACAGCGACTCAAAGAAGCGGGCTGGATACGAGAGTGACCACCACCGGCGACGGGGCTGGAACTCCTCCAGGGCGTCCTCAGCGCCGGTAGAGACGTAGATGGCCTCGGGAGCGGGTAGTTGAACAGGCTCCGCTGACGATGGCGTCCGAAGCTCATGTACGAGGCTGTTCCGGTACCTGTAGAGAAGACTGGCGTGTTCAAGCTGTTGCCATGGCTTCGACTCGCACGAGGTCGGCCAGAGTTCGGCGACGGTATTCCAATCGGGGTCTCGACTGATCGACACGATTTCGTCGCCCCACTGCCAGCTCTGGAGTTGGTCACGCACGAAGGAGTGGAGTGGTACGAATGCAGGTTCTTGATAGCTCTCAAGCAGGACGGCCAAGTGGGGCAAGCTAATCCGGTGATGGTGGCGCCAGTCTGAGAAGTCACGGATGAACGACAGAAAACGCTGGCCGTTCTTCTTGATCTCCGGGTATGCTGCCCGTGACAGCGCATCGAGTACCGCGACGTAGAGCAGCTTCCGGTATTGGTCGGAGCCGTCGCTGTCAACCAGCGCTCGCCCGGCCTCAACATGGCGGGAGAAGTGGTCAACGAATCTTGCGATCGCCTCGTCCGTTGTCTTCGTCATACCATGACCTCCATCGTTGCGCTATCGCCTCGTCCTCAAGCTTTCGTTGAGAGGCAACAAGGGTTTGGGGCAGGACCCTGGCGACCGTCTGTAGTGCCATTGTCACGAATGGATTCGAGACCACGTACGAACAGACGAAAGACAGCCACCCGAAGGCGACCAGGGCGGTAACCCGAGGACTACCGGTGTCGTGCAAGATTTTCCCCATAGGCGAACCTCCTCTCCGAGAACGAGTTCTCTTGTAGAGACGACCGCCAAGGCTCTCCTGCCACGCAAAGCGTCTTGCCCCAATTCCTTGCTCAGTCCCTTCGTTGAGAAGCTGTTTGGAAAGGCGAACGCCATCACTTCTCCTCGCCCTGAGAATGAGTGGGTGATGGGCGAGGCCAGCTCCAGGTTCTCGACCCCTCCTCGTCGGCCCCTTATCGATCTGGTTGAAGAGGCAAATCAACAGAAGCCGGAGGCCGGTCACTCCCCAAACCGCTGAAACCTTTCGGCTGCCGCCACCGAGACCTGTAGGCCAGAGGCCCGCGGCTGACGCACCTGTGGCTCTGCGCTCCAGTTGGCTTCGGCGTGCCAGAGGCTCTGGGGTCGTAGCGCTGCTGGATCTCTCGGGTGGCTCGAAGGACCGCCCCCAGCGCACGGGTAGTGTCCAATAGCTCGGACACGAGGGGGCCGCCCAGGCGTCGGCTCCCCTCTTCGCGTTTCGGCCCATGGCGCCTACGCCAAGGAGACAAGCGACCGGAAATGTCGATAGCTCGGGGCGTGAGGCACTGCGCCCAGAAGGCTGGCTACGACCCGGCGGGCTTCTCGGGCCGCAGCCTCTGGTCCGGCTTCTTGACGAGCGCCGCCGCCCGGGGCGCCTCCGTCTTCAAGCCGATCGAGGTTTCCCGCCACAAGAGCGTGGACACTCTCCGGGACTACATCCGCAGGGTCGAGATCGTCAAGGATCACGCCGCCGAGGGGCTGCTCTAACCGGAGCCCTCGTCAAGTTCGTCCTGTTCGGCGATCACCACGTGTAGCTTCCCCGCGATCTCGTCGGGGAAGTTGCCGACGTGGATATGGACGCCGATCGGGAAGGACCGGACCTCTGCGTCCGGGCTGAAGATCACGCGAAGCTCATCGAGACGTTCTCGTAGATTGTGCTTCAGGCGCCTGACGTGGTAGCTGACCCGGAACGACTTTCCATCCTCGATCGTGGGTGAAGACTCGTTCGGAAAAACCGGGCTCAGGTCCGGGACGTAAGGCGTGTGTAGCCGCGTCAGTGCAGCGAGGTCCGTCCTGCCGAAGGCGTCGAGGATGGAACGGGCTCGCGGCCTTTCGGGCGGCGTCGGGGGTCTCGGCTCGCTCGGGAAGTGTTCGGCGTCCAGCACGATCACTCCGGGCGGGAACTGCAAGAACACGTCCAAGTCGTCGGCAGGGGCGGTGCCGCCGTTGTCCAGCCACAGAACCAGCGGGACCGCCCGTGCAACGATGGCCCGGTGCTTGTTCATCGCCTCCAAGTGCTTCAGGTATGCAGCGTAGAACTCGTCGAGCTTCTCGTTGTAGCTCTCGACCTCGGCATCGGATGGGCCGGTCCGTCCCACGAGGCGGTGGGTTTGAGCAAGGTCGAGCCCACCCGGCAGGCGGTCAGATGGCTGTCTGTCGCCCCCCAGCGCCATCTTCGGGTGCTCCTCCCGCACGCGAGCCAGCGCCTCCTGGCGAGCATCTTCAGCGAGGACGGTCGTGGTCGCTGGAGAGAACTTCCAGTGATTCTGGCCATCTTCGAATGCAAGACCGACCTGAGGTGCAGCCTGTTCGTAGTGAGCGAGCTGCTTTCGAAGGTCGGCGATTTCACGATCCTGGGGATCAGGACCGTCCACGATCTTCAGATCGTCTGGCAACTCCACGATCGGTATCGAGTGCTCATACGCCTTGACCCGCAGGCCCACGTCGGCTGTGACGATTCGGGCGTCCGGGGCAGCGCCTTCCACCCTGAGGGCGAGCACACTCGCAACGATGTGGTCATCCTGCACCGTCTCCACGAGCCCAGCGTTGGCGAAGTCGATCTGCGGCTCACCTCGCTGGAAGTCGAGCGAAACGCCCTCCCGGATGCTGACGGGCAGGCCATCTTGCATGCCCTGCGAGAGCTGTCCGTGGAGGAACGACACGATCGCATCTGCCCGCCGTCGAATACGCTTCACGGGATGTTGATGCTTGTGTCGCTCCAGCTCTCGAACGACCACCTGCATGACGACGATCGTCAGCTCCTCGGCGTTCACGATCGTCCGCCAGTCAATCTCATCCAGACGGCGGTAGTGCAGGAAGATGTTCGTGTCCGGGTAGAGCAGCATCCGCCTCGGCCTTCGTCGATGCCACCCAGGTCGGCATCCCGAGCATTCGGTATCGGGCACGCACTTGGGGGGCGGGTGCTCAGCCCTGAGGAGGAGGCGTCCTCACCTTTCGAGGCTACAGAATAGAGGAGGTCGCCGGGCTCAGGCTCTCCCTGGCGAGATCCCGGACCGCCGCCCCGTCCCTCTCCAGCAGCTCCAGGCCGCCATCGGCGACGATCTCCAGGGCGGGCTCCGGGGCGGTCATGACGGCTCCATTCTCGCCACGGGAAGGAGGGTCGATGTGGGCTAACCACCCCATCGGGGCCGGCCGCGAAGAAGCTGAGCCGGGTGCAGAGAACCGACAGGTGGAGCTGGCTACCGGAAGCCGGTGCGCCCGTGCTTCTGGTGGGAGCTGCCGGACCCCGGCGCCCTGGCGGACCCAGTGGCACGGGCGAGCGGGTGGAGCTGGCGACCCGGTGGCCGGAGTCTTCACCGGCGCCGAAGGCGAGGGGGTGGGCGACAGTGCGAAGTGTCAGGGGCCTAGGGGCTCTGGTGCCCGCGGCGTACTCGTGAGGCCGGTGCTGCGGTGCCAGTCGGGGCCAACGCCCTCGAAGTCGACGCTGATTTCGCCCCGACTTTGGGGTGATGCTCGACGGAAAAGGCGGAATTCTGGTCGCCGGTGGGTGGGTGGGCCAGGGGCGAGCAAGATTTCGGGGGTTCGCTGGCTGCCGGAGGCTGGCGGGGCTGGGTGTGGACCTCACTCGCCGCAAACCTCGGCGAGATCCTGTTCGTCGTCTGAGTACGGACGGACGCCGCCTTCCAACAGGCAGCCACGCTGCACAGCCATGTCGGAGATGTGCGCCAGCAGATCCTCCGCCACCGATCGCCGTATCAGCTGTTCGTCACTCGTAGCCGTCAGACCGAACTCGAACCGGCAGATTAGCCCCTCGGAAGTTCCCTCAACGGTGTAGCCACCGCCGACGCCAAGGTCTCGCTGCTCAGCCCAGACGGTTGCACCCTGAAGGAGCTCCTCGCCGACCCCTTCGAGCCGATCAGCGGTCAGGGCATCACCGTATACGTCGAAGCGGTAGGCCCATTCGATCAGCTCGTTCAGGTCGTCCCGGCTCATTGGAGTCCGACGGCATTCAGGATCTTGTTCACTATGTCTCGGGCGGTTCCCTTGCCCTTCAAGGTATGCGGAATCTGAGTGACGACCTTACCGGTATCAGGGTTTCGCACGGAGAGGTGCTTCCCGCCCTTCTCAACCGTGAGGCCCGCTTGCCTCGCCATCTTCCGGAGCAACTGACTACCAGCCCGGCCACTCGTTGTAATCGATCTTTGGCCAAGTGCCCTGACCGCGGTCGCAGCCGCACTTCCAGGGACGATGATTGGCGGGAAACCGATCTTGAAGCATCCGGCATCGGTTTGGATGCAGTCTTCTCGTTCAACAGCGGCGGCAAGCTGAAACGAATTCCCTTCGGAATCGGCCAACTCATCTGCAATGGTTCTCAGCGACTCCGCCGGGAGAATGAGGTCTTGGAGTCCGATACCGCCCTCGTGCGTCCTCTAGGACAACAGTTGCGCCCGACGCTACCCGGCCGTACTCCTCCCCAAATCCCTAACACACTCCGGGGCTTGGACCTTCCGAACCCCGGCGACACCCGGAGCAAGGTAGCACTGTGGCCCTGATGCACTTCTGGCGTTAGCTCCGGCCGGAGCCCGAGACGCCCGTGCTCCAGGCGGTCACGGTGCGACCGGTGACGACCTCGGCCAGGAGGACGGTGGCACGGCCGACACGACGGCAGCCGGAATCACGGCGACACCCGGAACCCGGGGCGCACGGTCGAGCCCGGTGAGCCCGGAGCTGCGGCTGCTGGTAGAACCTGGGGCACGGGGGAGCGGGGGTTACGGTTTCACGGGGGAGGAAGCCACTTCCAAGCGGTGGATCAGCTTCTTCACCGGCTGGATGTGCGTGCGGTTCAACCGGATGTCCTTGGGGCTGCCATCGGGAAAGGTCGGGTAGGCCATCTGCCCGTCCCCCGTGAGCGCGAATGGGTAGCGCCCAAACCACTCAATGTTTGTGGTGAGCCGGAACAGCAACTCTTCGTCGCTATCCGAGATCTCGAAGCCGGCCTTGCGCGCCACTTTGACCAGAGCGTGGCCGCCCAGCGCGCGTGCGAGCTGACTCCTGCCCTTGAACGCCTTCTGCCTGATCGGCTTCGACTCCTTCGCGACCAGCAAGCCCTTGAGGTAGTTCTCCGCTGCGAAGCCCATCAGCAGGAAGTACGCCATGTGTGTGCTCGGGCCGGTTGCCATTTGGAGCTGGCGCGCCGGGTTCTTGGTCGCCTGGAAGCGTCGCCAGAACCGGCGAACGGATGGCTCCACCTCTTCGGCGGCCAGCACGAGGCCACGGGCGCGCGAGAACCATCGCTCGGGGTCAGTGATACCGATGGCAAGCATCGCCTGCCGCTGCCTGCTCTCCGGTGAGACCTGTTTGGTCACGCTCACGGCATCCGTGGGATCGAGAGCATTCAGTACGGCCCCGTCCGGAGCATGGCGTCCCGACAGCACTTGCGGAACTTCCGGCCGCTATCGCAGACGCAGACCTCGTTGGGTTTCTTGGTCCGTAGCGTGAGCCGTCGGATCAGCTCGGGCAGCTCCTTCCGGAGCGACGCCAGCCTCACGGCATCGGGGCCGGTCACCATCACCTGCCCCGAGGTGCGGGGGAGCTTGACCTTGATGCTGTTGATTTCCTCGTCGACCTCGATGAACCGGTCAGCGTCGGCATCGTCGCGGAGCGGGATCATCTTCCCGCCGAGACGTGCGTCGGGGTCGTCGTCATCGAAGGAGAGCGACGGGTCAGCGAGGAACAAGACCCTCTTCTCTGAGTTCTTGGAGGGCGTAACGCACGTCATGGCCCCGTCCCGGAGCACAACGGCATGGCCGATGAGATGAACGAGGACGCGGGGCCACAGGTAGACCTTCCAGCCCATCACCACCTCGCCACCGTCCCTGCGAGTAGTCTCCAGAGCGTTCAGGATGCACTTGTTGGGGAGTGCCCCGGGTTCGGGCTCGACGGGAACGAAGACGGGGGGCGCGTTTGGCACCAGCTCCCGGCACACCCGCAGGATTCCTGAGGTGATCCGGTCCGGCTCGATGGTGGGCGAGATCTTCACTGCCCGGCCGGGTTCAGCGAGACGATGCTTCGTCTATTGCTTCCCAGAGCCTCGGGCACTCGTGGGACATGGCCTTCTTGCGGTCTGGGGAATCCTTCGGCTCGTCTCGAATCACGGCGCACGTCCGAATGTAGTCGCTATCGAAGTGCCACTGCGTCTTGTTTCGGCCCGACGGTGTACCAGATAGCTGATAGCCACACGTAGCGCAGATCGCGATCGGCATCTCACTCCCCCTTGCCCGCAAAGGTACCGCCTGACCGCGTTCGACCCCAGTCCCGAATCTTTGCGCGCAAACGGGTGAGCTATGCGAACTCGTCGTCTTCAACCTCGTCATCAAGGACTTCCAGAGGCTCACGCGCCGTCACGGCTGAAGAAGGATCAGCCTCGCTCGCTCTGGCTGGGCCGTGGAGCCGGGCGGCCGGATGCAAAGCGCTGTGCAATCTCTTCAGCTCCCGGATGCTGACCTGGGCGTAAAGGCTCGTCGTTTCAAGTTTGACGTGCCCGAGGAGCGCCTGGGTGTACCGGATGTCCATGCCGGCCTCCGGTAACACTGTCGCTGCCGTATGGCGGACCGCCATTCCGCCGAAGATCGCCTGGGGGCCGCCCACCGTCGAGCCCTCGTACTGCGGGCCTCCGCCACGCAGGGGGCGGTCAGGGTGTCCAGAATCGAGCGATTGCGGCACAAGCTGTAGGCGTGTCCCGACTCCTTCGGCGGCGGGCACTTGGCGCTGGACATCGGGGGTTGCGAGACACCGTTCCGCCTGCGGCGTCATGACGGGAGGCCCCTGGGCGCCGGGGAGCCCTGGCCACCAGCTACCCGCAGGCAGCGCCCCCGTCCTGCTGGTGGGCGCTGGGCGATCCCCGGCGCCTTGGCGGACCGGTGGCCCGGGCGAGCTGGCAACCAGCGACCGGCTGCCCGGGGCGTTCACGGGGGATGCCCCGGACCGCTGGGGCAACCGGGGAACGGGTTGCGCCAGTGTGCAGTAGGAGGGCAGTTACGGAAATCCCCAGAGCCTCAAGCCTTCACGGCGGGGAACCGATCGTTGTATTCCCATCTCTGGGGGGACCGGAATGCAGCTCCGAGGCTTCGCCGCGGGAGCAGCCGCGGGCGTCGCTCTGGGATTCGGGATCATCGTGGCGATGAACGCTGGTGGCACGGCGGATCACGACTATGCCCAGGAGTTCATCGACGCAGAACTCGCATGGGCCGATCACAACGTCACAGCCCTTTCGGCGCTACAAGAAGGTGACCTTCAGACTGCCCAAGCGATGCTCGAAGCCTCGCTCTCACTCAACGTGGTGACAATCGACGAGGCGCTAAGGGTCTTTGGCCCGGACCCGCGTGCGCACCGAATGTTGGCTCGTATCGCTGACTACCGAACCCGCTACCCCTACGAATCTGGCCACCCTGAAGGCGATCAATCCGTGCGTGAAATTCTGCAACTTGCGCAACGGCGCACTGAGCGGCACCTTCCACGGCGTCAGCCCGAAACACCTCCAGCGCTACCTCGATGAGTTCAGCTACCGCTTCGACCGCCGCTGGCGCGAAGGCGAGCTGTTGGGCTTCGTCCTGCGCCGGGTCGCGGGTGGCCAGCCGCTGCCCTACCGGCGACTCGTGGCGGAGCGAGCGGCATAGGCAGAGGAACTCCAAGGGGGTCTTTCGAGATCCGGGAACTCCGCGTTATGACCAATATCCGGGGGAACTCAGGCTAGAGCGACCGTAGCCGGTTACCGTCCTTGCATCTGGAGTACGCGCCCGCACCGTTCGATCAACTGACCCACCATTACATGTCGGACATAGCCGCCGCGATAGCACTTGGGAAACGTTGCTCAAAATCGAGAACACCCACCCATCTGGGTTGAACGATGATACGGGCCATCTGTGGAAACATCGCCCTACATTGCTCTATCCAGGCTTCCCCTTGCTCAGCACCAAAGTATCGTTCGGCTGCCAGA
>JANQEO010000407.1 GCA_028278325.1 Candidatus Binatia bacterium | reverse complement strand
GTCGTTGCAGACCAGCGGCGTGCCCGCCTGACAGTCGTTGTTGATGTCACAGGTCTCGATGCCGTTACACACGTTGTTGTCGGTGCAGTTGGCATCGTTGGCCGTAACTTCACAACCGTTGATCGCATCGCACGAGTCGTCCGTACAGCTTACACTGTCATTGCAGACGAGCGGCGTGCCGCCTTGGCATCCGTTTATAGGATCGCAGGTTTCCAGGCCGTTGCAGACGTTGCTGTCGTCGCAGACCAGTGGCGTTCCCGCCTGACAGTCGTTGTTAATGTCACAGGTCTCGATGCCGTTGCAGACGTTGTTGTCCGTGCACAAGACGTCGATGGGCATGTGTACGCAGGTGCTGCCTACCTCGTTGCACACATCCGTTGTGCACCCTACGCCGTCGCTGCAGTCGCGCGGCGGGCCCCCGCATACACCGGCCGTGCAGGTGTCCGGGTCGGTGCAGAATAGGCCGTCGTCGCAAGAACCACCTTCGTTTGCCGGTTGTGTCTCGCAGGCACAGGTGTCGGGGTTGAAGACGCCTTCGACACACTGATCGTCGAGGTGGGAGCAATCCGGGGCCTGATTGTAGAAGACGCAGGTAATGATGTCGTCGCCACCGATCGAAATGTCGTCGACTGCATTGACCCCGGGCGTCCCTACGGGGTTCGACTCCTGGTCCGTGCAGCTTGCCGATATGAAGCTACCGCAGAGTATGGTCTCGGATACATCCAGCATGGCGCCGGCGTCATCTCCGAGATCGATCGCGAAGGCGACCTGACCATTGGCGTCTGTCACGTCGAGCGGAGGCGTCGAGAAGTCAGGAGGTTCGACGGATACTTGGAATGTCCACCCCGGCCCATCGGCCTGATCCCCGGTTGTCCCAAGGTTGCCGTCGAGGTCGATCGTCTTCTGTACGTTTACCGTCGCGGCGCACAGATCGAGCGCCAGCTGGGCCAGGTCATCGGCGAGCGTGTCGAAGCCGGACGTTATGGTAGCGTCGGGGCTCGCGACCGCCTCGAGGTTGGCAACGTTGAGGTTGTTGCCGATGCCGATGGACACCACCCGCGCGCCCGCGAGCTTTGCAGCATTCGACTCTTCGACAGCCCAGTCCATGCAAGCAGCTTGCGAGCAACTCTGTACCGCCGGGTTGGGCGGGTGCCCGCCCCTTCTGTTCGGATTTCCATCCGAGCTGAAGACTATGAGGTCTTGCTTCGTACGGTGCGTGAGCAAATTACGCGCCTCATGCAACGCGTCGTCCCAGTTCGTGAAGATGCTTGTAGGCTGGACGCGCGGGTCGTTGATCTCGTCGATCATCGTTTGAGCGTCATTGGTAAAGCCTTGGCGCACGATGGCGGAGCCGGCGAACTCCACCAGCGCGAACTCGGTCGGCGTCTGGCTGTCCACAAGGAACGCCTCGACGAACTCCACGAGGGCCGCTTGCATGTCGGCATACTCGCTCGCGCTCACGCTACCCGAGCTGTCGATCACGAGTACGATGTCCAGACCGCACGTGTCTCCAAGTTCGGGGTTGGGTACCGTCACCGCCAACTCGACCGTGACGACCTTGTTGGAGCTGCCTCCGTCAGGATCGACTGTAATCGTGCCGATGTAGTTGCCGGCGCTCAGACCGGTTACATCGACCGAGACGTCAAACTGAGCGCTGCCGGGGTGAGTGAATGAGTAGGATCCGGGACTCACACTCAGCCAGCCTGCGCCGCCGTCGTCAACGATTAGAACACCACTATCGTTGCTACTGCTGCCGGACACGTAGTCGAATGTCCTGTCGGCCGGGTTCGGGCCGCCCACGTCGGCCGAGAATGTAAGCGTGCAGTCGTCCCCCTGGTTGGTGCCTCCACCGGAGGTGCAGTCTACGTGGTGACTATCAGTGAAGGTGTGTGTGGCTAGTACGACTGGTCCGTCCATGATGTCGACCGTGTACAGGCCGTCGATGCCGTTCAGGGCGTATGCGTGCAAGAACTCTCCGTTGCTGTCGGTCGTGACGGGGTAGAACTGTTCGACCAGATCGGGGCGCGTGATGCGTATGGTCAAGCCGACACTGGGCGCGAAGCCGGAACCGCCGATGTATACGGTGCTGTCAGGCGGGTAGTCGTCGGAATCGGTACAAACCGAGTACGGTCCCGTATCGGTGCAGTAGATAAGGTCGATCTCTTCTTGGGCTGAGGCGAATTGGGGGCTGGCGGTCGCTCCTATCAACACGGCAAGAAGCGAGATGGAAGTGATCGAAAAAGCGCGCGAGATTCCAGAGATGTTCATGTCGTCCCCCTCGGTTTTCCTCATGCTGCGGCCGCGGCGTCAGATGCGCTAAGGTGAACGGCGACTTCGGCAAGGTTGCCGAAATCGCTTGTCCCCCTTGGGCGAGCCCGACAAAACGGCTCCAACGTTGCTCGCCGGCGACAACTCCCCCTTACAACGTCTAGAACGTCGCCCGCGGTTACACTCTACCCACTTGGGTTGTCCCACCTGGGTATGAGAAATGTCAAGGCGAACTGCATGGCAGGTGGAGCCGCGCTAATAGAGGATGAGGCTGGTTCTAATTGGTGAACGATGAGACGGCTCCAATCACGTAAGTGATTGATAGGTAGGAAGAAAAAGAAAAGGGGAGAACCCTAGCTGAGCTAAGGGTTCTCCCCTAGTTACCTCAGGGTGGGCAACGAACCTCGTGCGGCTCGTTGCCCACCCTTTGGGGGTTAGTTA
The DNA here is from genome assembly GCA_028278325.1 of Candidatus Binatia bacterium. Taxonomy (GTDB): domain Bacteria; phylum Desulfobacterota; class Binatia; order UBA1149; family JAJCZL01; genus JANQEO01. Next base: position 19,585 of record JANQEO010000407.1, on the reverse strand, counting down.
GTTGTTGGCTTTCTCGATCCTCTCGTCCACGTAGGCATCGAAGGCCTTGGAGACGATACCTTCGCCTGCAGGCCTTTCGCTGGCCGGTTGCGGATAAGGGATGGGCTCATAGCCCGAGCAGCCGACGACCAAGGCCGTGCAGCTGACCAAGAGTGCCGCTCCGATTACTGACTTAATCGACATTGTCATAACTCCTTGAGAACTCTCTCGTCAGCCCTTTAGAACTTCAGCCGTGCACCGACGATGATGACATCGACGTCTTCGTTGTCGGTACCGTTGTCGTCGGTCTCATACATCATGTAGCTGGTGTAGAGGTCGAGCAGGCCCACGACGTTGTGCTGTACGCCGAACTCGAAGTGTTCGGCATCCGCGCCGTTGAAGTTGTGATCTGTGGACTCGCCGTAGGCTGCACCAATACCGGTACGACCCTCGTTGAAGTCATAACCTAGCTTCGCGTAGAAGTTGTCGGCGTCATCACGGCCCGTGGCGTCGAAGTCCATCGTGTTGTAGGACCCGGTGAAGCTCAGTCCGGTACCCGTATGCAGGATCGAGGCGGTGCCGCCGAAGGAGTCGCCTTCGCCGTCCCAGTTCTGCCACTGCAGTCCACCTGCAACCTTGACGCCGGCGTCTTCATAGTTCTTCGAACAACGAAGCGCTGCGTCCGACATTTCGTCACCGTCCGAATCGTCGCCATCATCTGAGTGCGCGATCGAGGCGAAGCAGCCACGCCACCTCGGCGTATCGTAGCGGACCGTGTTTACGCGACGCCCGTCGCCGTTGCCTACCCACTCGCCGAGCCGGTCAAAGGTGAAGCCACCCATGTCTCTGACGAAGATGCCGGCGTTGTTGCGGTGGTCATTGTTGACCGCCAGGCCCGAGGCCGAAAGGTCGGTACGTACCAGGCCGTAAGAGGCCGAGTCGTAGCGTCCCGCTATGAATTGACCGAGCTTGCCCGCGATGCCGAGAGCGGCGCGGCGAAGCTGGGCGTCTTCATCGCTGTTCGCCCCGTTGATGTCCGGGAAGTCCTCATCGACCCCGTCCTGGTCCTCCAGGAGCGAGATCTCCAGGATCGTCCACAGGGTCAGGGTGTTGCCCCAGCCAATCGACTCCGCCGACGACTCCGCCGACGAGCGTGCCGACTCCGCCGACGCGTCGCCGATGACGTCATCGTCGAGCTGGTCGTCGCCGAAGGTCTGCCAAGCCTTGAACGTTATGCGGCTTGCCGCCTCAGCTCCGTCCTGGTGGTTTTCGCCGTCCTCGTCGCCTGATTCGGCGAAGCGGACCACGCGGTTAACCTGACCACCGATGCTGAACTCGACCGCCTCGGCGACCTGAGCCGTAAGCATCAGGAAGCCGCAAGCGAACACGCCCGCAACGACAGCCAACTTACTGTTGTTGGTTATCATAGTTTGCCCCTCTCCTTTTTCGTGTTTCTTGGGTCTTGATACGCGCCCGGAAGGGCGCCCGTTCACAAATTAGTGTCCTAGCCTTTAACCACAGACGGGCCCGGTCCGCAACGCGGCCTAATCGCTTTCTAGGCCTTTGGTCCTATCTGCCGGGTTGGAGGTCGGCGCGGGCGACAGATGACGAGTCAGTGATCGGCCCGAACATTCTCAGCGCCAGCTCTTGAATAGCCGTGTCGGCTTCGGCCTGGGTGGGCGGATCCTTGACCCTGTCCTCGAAAAGCTCCTCGCCTGCTCTGCGGAAGGCACGAAGTTCGGGCCTGAGGCGTAGGTTGCCGTTTTTCCATACGAAAACGTTGCCGAGCTTTTGATCGGACGTGAAGCGGCGGTGCAGTTCGCGGTTAAGGGCAAAATGTACGCGAATCGTCCTGGCCGTCACCCCGTTGCTGAAGGAAACCACGTGGCTATCGGGGCTGATGAAGGAGCCGGCCAGGTACATGCTCTGGGCATGGATATCGAGCCAGTCGAAGACCTTTCGAAAGGAAGGGTTGCTGCGGTACCGGGCTTTGGGCAGGTCGCGAGCGCCGCCGGCCTCCAGAGCCGCGGCGATGAACTCCGTGCAGTACAGGGCCTCTCGGTCGCGGTCGTCGAAGAAGGGGTCGAAAGGCGTGCCCAGCTCGTGCTGGCGCCGCGCGTACTTTGCGACCAGCTCGCCGTCGATGCCCTCGGGCAGGTCGTGGATTTCCATGTACTTCTGGGCCTCGGCGTAAGTAGCCAGGCTCATGCGGTTGATTCTACCCTTGACGGCTTCGAGAGGATTTTCGCGGATGACCCAGGCCTTTCCCCGGGATTCGTATACGTAGGGCCGGCCGTGCTCGATGGCCACTATCCCGGCGTGAACGAAAGGCTGATACTCGTCGGCCGACATCGTGAACAGGAAACTCATGGCGCTGCCCTGCTCGCTGACCACGATTTGCCCCGGCTTTAGCAGCGCCAGGATCTCCGGATCGTTTATGTTGTGAGGGCGGTAGGTGACGGGCCGCTCGGCGGTGGCCGCGATGTCCGCGAAGACCAGCAGGCCGAAGATTGCGGCGCTCGCGACCCCAAGCGCACGAGGCGGCGACAACGACAAGCTCATGACCGGCTCTCCACCTCGTCCTCGAATTCTTCTTGCACCTCGTAGTTGTTGGGCCGCTGCCCGTCGGGCGGAGTCAGTTCGGCGGCAACCTCGGGCGGCACCTTGATGCTGCAACCGCTGGAAGCGGCCAGGACCAGCGTAGAGAGGATCAGAACGGCGAGGCTACGGCCCGGCATCGCGCGAAGTTTACTTCAGGGAAGCTTTCGGGGTCAACGCCAAGGCTCAGCGCCCGGCGGCGATCAGGCCGGCGATGGAATACCAATCCTCACCGGCCGACTGGGCCTCGTCGAAGCCGATGTCGATGTACCAGCCGGCTTCATCGGGGAAGGCCATGCCGGGGATGGCCGCGCGTGTACCGTGCATGAGCTGCATGTCGATGACGCTGAAGGCGTAGATGAACATGCGCGGCTCGTCGTACTCGTAATCGACCATGGGGTTCGGGCGCTTGTGCGTTCGAATACTCTGCATCACGACCTTCCACAGCTCGCCGCCCTGGTCGTAGAGGTCCGAGTAGATGATGAAGTTGGTTTCCTTGTCGACGTAGATGATGCGCTTCGAATATGCGTAGTTGCTGACCTTTGGCGTTCCTTCGATCACATAGACTTCGGGGCGAACCTCCCAGTTCTCGCAAAAGGTCATGCCGCCGTCTTTGGTGCAGGGCACGGGCGGCAGGTTCACGCCGTGCAGTGACGCGAGCATCGGCTTGACGCCGAGAAGGCGCCAGTTGAACCAAGGAATCTGACCCGCATAGCCGCCATAGCTGTCGACGTCGATGTCTTGCCCGAACAATGCGTCGCTGCGCTGAGCGCTCGACATACGTCGAACACGCCTGATGAAGGGCAGATAGAGCCACGTGTCATCTTGCCGTACGAGATCGGTGTAGCGAAAGCTGATGCCGCCGACGCCCTTCAGGTCGAAGGGCTCGATGAGGGGATACAGGCCGGACTTACGAAACGTGTCGTCGGGGTTGTCGGCGTATTCGTGAACCGGATCGTGATGAAGACGCCCTTGGAACTGTAGAACCCGGAGCCAGTCGGCAACGAAATGGCGCTCCACTTGATAGTGCCTAGCGCCCTTCGAGTCGATGTAGAGAGCGCCGGTGTCGGCGTCGACCAAGTGCAGCCCCAGATCGTCACTGAAGTAGTGGGTGTTCTGGAAGTTGTACATGATCTTCTGCGGCGCCTTCGGATCGTTCTCGTCGATGACGGGGAAGGGACGGCCGGCAACCCAGTTGAGAAGTTCGTCCCGCTCGCCGAGTTGCACCTGGCTGGCGTACTTCTCGCTGGCCTCGAGGTACTTGCTCGGCATGGGAATCTCTTCGTAGGGAACGATCTGGAGGTCCATGCCGTTGATGATCGACCAGCGCACGCCTTCGGCGATCATACCGTCGACCTTTTCTACGTTGAGTTTGGTGATTACATCGCCCGGCTTGACCTCGGCCCGGCTCCACGCAGGCAGCAGATGCAGCGTGAAAAAGGCGGCGGCAAGCAGGAGGCGGAAGGGTGCGGCAGGCATCATCTCTTCCTTAGGATACTCCAACGCGAATACCTACCAACTTGTTGAATCTTGGTCAATAGAGGAATATTATGCCGGCGTGGCGACGCGACCGAGGACGCGGCTCCAGCAGGACGAGCGCCGCGCACAACTTCTCGAACTCGGCGGCGAGCTGTTCAACTCGCGGCCCTACGACGAGGTTTCGGTCGATGATCTGGCGGCCGCAGCCGGCATCTCCAAGGGGCTTCTTTACCACTACTTCCCCAGCAAGCGCGACCTCTACGTCGCTACTCTGCGGAGCTCGGCCGACGAGCTGTTGAGGGCCACCGAGCCCGACCCCGCCCTGCAGCCCCTCGAGCGGCTAGCGGTGGGCGTGGACGCATATCTGCGGCATGTAGAGGAGAACACGGTCGGTTACGCTTCGCTTCTGCGTGGCGGGATCGGGACGGATTCGGAAGTGGCCGCGGTAGTCGACGACACCCGCGGGATCATGATCGACCGGATACTGCGCGACATACCGCTGGAGCGCCCGGCGCCGGCTCTGCGTCTGGCGTTGAGAGGCTGGATCGGCTTCGTGGAAAGTGCCGGACTGGAATGGGCGGAGAACAAGGCTGTCCCGCGCGAGAAAGTCAGCTCCGTTCTGATATCGGTTCTCCAAGCCGCGATCAGCGGCGCCCTGAGCCGCCAATAGCCTGATTTACTAGCGTAATCTCGGGGCTATTCGCCCGCTCGCGCGCATCCCGGTTTAGAGCTAGAATTTTTCGGAAGATGGCAGGCGCAGAGATTCTGGCAACCGGCAGTTACCTTCCCGAAAGAGTCGTGACCAACGAGGACATGTGCAAGCTGGTCACCACGACCGACGAGTGGATTCAGCAGCGCAGCGGGATCAAGGAGCGTCGCTACAGCGACGAGGGAACCGGCACGGTCGAGTTGGGATTCAAGGCGGCTCAGCGCGCACTGGAGACCGCCGGGTGTTCGATTAACGACATCGACCTGATGGTGTGCACGACGCAGAACCCCCAGCACTACCAACCCGGCACCGGCTGTTTCATCCTCGAAGAGTTCGGCTGTGAGACCGAGATACCCTGTATCGAGGTACGCGATCAGTGCAGCGGTTTCCTCTACGGGTTACAGATTGCGGACGCCTACATCCGCGTCGGCACCTACAAGAAGATCCTGATGGTCAGCACGGAGCTGCATTCGCACGGGTTGGAATACACCGACGACGGCCGTCACATCACGGTGCTCTTCGGTGACGGCGCCGGGGCGTTGGTGCTCGGTCCGTCGAGCGACGAGAATACGGGTGTACTGTCCACCGAGGTTCACGCCGACGGCCGCATGGCGCGCGAGTTGATCGCGCCCGCACCGGGGGCGATCGAATACCCGCGCGTGAGCAAAAAGACTCTCGACGAGCGCAAGCACTTCCCCTACATGAACGGCCAGCTCGTGTTCAAGAACGCGGTCAACGGAATGGTTACTTCGATACAGAGCCAGCTGGCCAAGACAGGCATCGACATCGGCGATGTTGCGTACTTCTTCCCCCATCAGGCCAACAAACGCATCAGTCAGACCGTCGCCAAGTTCCTGAAGTTCCCTGAAGAGAAGGTCGATTGCAGCATTGAGCGTTACGGCAACTGCTCCTCGGCATCGGTGCCCATCGCGATCGACGATGCGGTCCGTGACGGACGCATCAAGAAGGGCGACACCTTCCTGATCGCTACCTTCGCTGCGGGATTCACCTGGGGCGCCGGCGTGGTTCGGTACTGAAGATGGCGAGGGCGTCGATACTTTCAACGGGTAGCTACGTGCCCGAGCGCATCGTGGCCAACGACGAGATCGCTGCCAAGCTCGAGACGTCGGCCGACTGGATCCTCGACCACACCGGAGTGAAAGAGCGCCGCTACGCGCGCCCCGACGAGGCGCCGGCCGAGATGGCCGCTGCCGCCGTCAACCGTGCGCTCGAGGCAGCAGGTCTCGAGATCTCCGACATAGACTTCATGGTAGCCGCTACGGAGCATCCCGATTTCTACTTCCCGGGAGCCGCGTGCACGCTGCAGGAGTACATGCAGGTCGACACCAATGTCGGCGCTCTCGACATTCGCGCTCAGGGCGCGGGCTTCGTCTATGCTCTGTCCATTGCCGACACCATGATGGCCGCGGGGTTGTACAAGAAGGTGCTGGTCGTGTGTCCGGAGAAGAATACCTGCTGGCTTCAATGGGGTGAGGACGGACGCAACACGACCTCGGTGATAGGTGACGGCGCCGGCGCGGTGATTCTCCAGGCTAGCGACGATCCTTCGGCCGGGGTCCTATCGTGCGACCTTCACACCGACGGGCGCTACGCCCACGAGTTCTGGGTGCGCGGCGACGACAACCGCTACCAACCTCGCATCAGCCACGAGGTCCTCGAGCTGGACTGGCAAGACACCAAGATGAACGACGAAGTCGTCTACCAGCACGCCGTCAAGGATATGGTCGCTACCATTCGCACGACCATGGACGCCAACAACATCGGGGTGGGCGACATCGACAGGTTCTTCCCGCATCAGATAAACCGTCGCGTCAACGAGGCGGTAGCGAGCGAGCTGGAGGTTCCGTTCGAAAAAGTCGACTTCAGTATCGAGCGCTACGGTAACACGGCCGCGGCCTCGATACCCATCGCCATAGACGAAGCGATTCGCGGCGGTGAGTGTAAGAAGGGCGACCTCTTGCTCACGGCTGCCTTCGGCGCCGGCTTCATGTGGGGCTCGGCGCTGCTTCGCGCTTAGAAACACCCCGCAGCCCGTGAGGGGGCCGGGGTGTTCTCCTCTAGCCGTCCTTCAGAAAATCGATCAACTCGCGGTTGAACTCGTCCTTCGCCTGAACGTTCAGGCCGTGACCGCAACCGGGGAAGACTTTCAGCCTCGCGTTTGGGATTTGCCCCGCGATTATCTCGGAGTTCTGAGGCGGCACGAGCACGTCGGCATCTCCCGTCATCACGAGAGTCTCCTGAGTGATGGTAGGCAGCTTGTCGTAGGTATCGTGCTGCATGATCGCGCCCAACTGGTTCACCAGCGTCATGAACGACGGCGGCGGCACGTTGTTGGAGGCGATCTCGGTGAGAAGCTCCGCGGCGTGCTCAGCGAGATACTCGGGCGGGAAAAGTATGTTCGCTATGTTGTTGAAGGCTTCGAGTATATCGGGTTGATCCGTCTGTCCGACCGAGGTCAGCACCTCGGCGACTTCCGGGGTAGGCGAGACGGAGTGGATGCCGCCCGGCAGCGTCGCGCACAGGGCCAGCTTCTCGATTCGATCGCTGTGTCTGAGCACGACGTTCTGCGCGATCATGCCGCCCATGGAGATCCCTACGAGATGAGTCTTATGAACCCCGGCGTCGTCGAGCACGGCCGCCACGTCGTCGGCCATGTCGTCCATGGAGATGTCATCGCGTTCGGTTTCGGTCTCGCCCGTTCCGCGATTGTCGAGGGTGATTACGTTGAAGTGCTCGGACAGGGCGGGCGTCTGTGAGAACCACCAGCCGGAGCTGCCCCCGAAGCCCATGATCATGGTGACCGGCATGCCCGAGCCCTGGCTCTCGTAGTAGATTCTGGCGTCTTTGCTGTTTGCGAACGGCACGTGTCTTACCCCCTGACTTTTGTCGGCGGCCGCCTAGAATCCCCGAGCGCGAGAAATATGGCAAGCCGGGCTACCAATATCCTGCCGCTGCGTATACGGTCGCCGGCTTGCGACGGCCGCGACGCGACGGCCGACTACAGAAGCGGAGACAAGGATGGCAGCTGAGTTCGAGTTGACCGAGGAGATGAAGTCCAAGATCGGTACGGAGTCACCACCTTGGACCTATGAAGTTACCACGACGAGCGTGCGCGCCTTCGCGCGCGGCGTCGGATACACCGACCCGGTATATTTCGACGAGGAAGCGGCCAAGAAGGCCGGATACAAGAGCCTGCCGGCGCCGCCTTCCTACCTCGGCACCCCCGTGTTCATTCCGGGCCGATCCAGCGACACCTTCAGCGGCCCCACCGTCGACATGCCCAACGTCGATCACGGCCTCAAGGGCATCCTCGACGGCGGTACCGAGACCGAGTACTTCGAAACGATCTGCGCCGGCGACATGCTGTCGGCGGTGGTCAAGCTGACCAACCTCGAAGTGCGCAGCAGCAAGGCGATCGGCAAGATGTTGATAGCGACCTCCGAAACCTCCTACACGAACCAGGCTACGGGCAAGCTCGCCGCCAAGCAGCGCTCTCAGGTGATTTATTACTGATGGCTATAGATTGGAACGCAGTTAAGGAAGGCGACACTCTGCCGGAGCTCAAGAAGACCCCCGGCGTTACACAGCTCGTCAAGTACGCCGCCGGCTCGGGAGACTTCAACCCGCTGCATCACGACTACAACTTCCCTCAGTGCAAAGAGATAGGCTCGATCATCGTTCACGGACGCTTCAAGTACGCGTCTTTGGGTGAGCTGGTGTCGAACTGGCTGGGCCATAGCGGCCGGGTCAAGAAGATATCGTGTCAGTATCGCGGCATGGACATGCCCGATGCCGAGTTCGTCTGTAAGGGTGTGATATCCAAGAAGTGGGAAGAAGGCGGTGAGAAGCTGCTGGCTCTCGATGTTTGGGCTGAAAACACCGAGGGCAAGAAGACCACACCCGGCCACGTGCTCGTGAGCGTCGCCTGAAGCGTCGCTCGCGTTTTCATCCCGTCAGGGCGGGACGGACTTTCTGAGAGATAGTCTCGGCGTTTTGCCTGAACGAGGCCGCGTCCTTGTAGGGCCCGGCGTGCACCATGCGGGTTACGCCGATGGCGGCCAGTTCGGATGCTTCCTCGACAGCCTGCTCGGGACTGTCCAGCGGTAGCGCTCCCATCAATATTACCTCGGGCCGGGGCTTGCCGGCCTGCTCGGCGAGTTCGTGGAGCTGTTCGATGGCGGGCTCCAGGACAGACTTGTCTGAACGGATCGGCATCCAGCCTTCGCCGAACTCCACGGCGCGTCTTAGAGCGTGGGGCGGCGTTCCTCCGACATAGATAGGCGGCCGCGGAGGCCGGGGCAGGAACAGAAACTTTTGACCGTTGGCCTCGACTTCGTCTGCGTTGAAACACGCGTGGATAAAGCGCAGGGTGTCATCGGTGATCTTGCCGCGCCGTGATCGTGGCACGCCGAGCGCGTCGAACTCGGCCTGCATCCAGCCTGCGCCCACGCCGAGCATGAGTCTGTTACCCGAGAGCTCTTGTATGGTCGCGACCCACTTGGCCGTCGGCAGCGGAGCCCTGTACGGCAGCACGAGTACTCCCGTGCCGATGCGCACCCGTTCGGTGGCTGCGGCGAGAAACGCCAGTGTCGCCAGGGGATCCAGGTAGCGGCCGCCCGAGCCCTCGGCATCGTCAGGAGGGATGGCGATGTGATCGGTTACCCAGAGTTCGTCGATCGATGACTGGTCGGCGGCTCGCGCGCACTCCAGCACCATTTCGCGTGTGGACTTGGGACCCATGTTGCGGAGGAGCAGGCCGAAGAGCACGGCCGAAACTATCCCGCGGCGTGTGCGTTGGCTACCGCGATCCGACGATCAGCACGCCGCTTCCATCTATCGCGTCGTCTTTCAATCGGATCAGGGCGTCGTTGGCGTCTTCGAGAGTAAAAGCCGTGGTCTTGGGTTTGAGTCCGATGTCGGCCGCTTCGCGAAGCAGGCTTTCACCGTCGTTTCGAGTGTTGGCCTCCACGCTGCGGAGCTTCTTTTCGTGAAACAGGCACTCCTCGTAGTCCATAGCAGGGATCTGACTCATGTAGATGCCCGCCAAGGCCACGGTGCCGCCCTTGCGCAGGCTGCGCAGGGCGACCGGTACGAGTTCGCCGGCCGGTGCGAACACGATCGAAGAATCGACTGCAGTGGGCATGGTCTCGTCGGCACCACCGACCCAGGCCGCGCCCATGCCGGCAGCCAGCTCTTGGTGGCTCTTGCCGCGGGTGGCGACGAAGACATCGCAGCCGCGCGCCCTGGCCAGCTGCATGACGATGTGGGCGGAGGACCCGAAGCCGTAAATCCCGAGCTTCTCGCCCGGCCGTACCTCGCTCGACTGAAGTGCGCGATAGCCGATGATGCCGGCGCACAGTAGGGGCGTGGCTTCGACGTCTTCGAACGCGTCCGGGATCGCATAGGCAAAGTCTTCGGGCACCACCGCAAACTCAGCGTAGCCGCCGTTGGCGTGGTAGCCGGTATAGAGAGAAGCGGCGCACAGATTCTCGTCTCCGCGCGTGCAGTACTCGCACCCGCCGCAGGTATGACGGAGCCACGCTATGCCGACCCGGTCACCCGACTCGAACCGCCCGGCGCCGTCGCCGCGTGCCTCCACGCGTCCGACGACTTGGTGGCCGGGCACTATCGGAAGCTTGCCTTGGGTAAGGTCGCCTTCGATCACGTGGAGATCCGTCCTGCAGATACCGCAGGCGCTGACGCGCACCTTAATCTCTCCAGGCCCTGGCTCGGGGGTCGCGATGTCGGTGTATTCGAGGGGGCGGTCGTGTATGGGGGCGTGGCGGCGCAGTAGCTGCGCTTTCATCGGCGAGTTTCCCGAAGACGGCGAATGGTGCTCGGGCGCTGCAGCACTAACATCGACCGGGCAATCTTAGTCGACAGGTTGGTCCTGCGTCGCCGGCTCGACCTTGACCGCGATAGAACCCGTGGGGTCTCGGATTACGGAGATTATCTTGTCGGCCGTCCGATACTTTTCGGCCATCAGCGCATGCACGCGGTCGCGCGCCTCGTCGGTGCGGACGGCACGCGCCGTGTAGGTCTTACTTCGTCCGTCACGGATGATCTGCACGGTAGGGCGCTGGGCGATGTGCGACAGCCACGCTTCGTTTGGTATGCCGGCGCGCAGCCACGTCTCGCCGGCATCGTCGACGATCCATAACCGCGTGTTCTTGGTGGAGCCGTCGTCGCGGATGCTTTGAACGGTGACTACCTCGCCACCGAATTCCGAGAGCGCGAAGATGCCGCCGACCAACATCATGGCGACGCACACCAGTGCGATGGCCACAGCGAGTAGTTTTCTCATTTAATTCCGGCGTCGAGTCGGCGCACCCGCAAGACCAAGATCCCGGCCGGGCGGGTGCGCGTCATCGGTTCAGCCCCCCTTGGTGAAGGGGACTATCATAGGTGTGGATTCACGCCAGCGCTTGTACTCTTCGCCGTGGAACTCGGCCAGGTCTTTTTCCTCTATTGGGATGGCTATCAGCATGTAGGCCGTGCCGAGGGCTGCGAACATCAGGTGCCCCACTGTCATATCGGGTGTCGCCCAGAACGCGATCATCCATCCCAGATAGATCGGATGCCGGATCATTCGGTAGAGCGAGGGGGTTGCGAACTTCTTGTGCGTGTAAGCGGTGCCGCGCATGTGCAGGAATACCTGGCGCAGGCCGAAGAGGTCGAAGTGATCTATCAGGAAGGTCGCATACAGGACGATCAAGAACCCGACCAGGCACAAACCCGTCAAGACCGCGCGCAGGAGTTCCGCCTCTACGTGCCAGATGTAGGTAGGCATCGGGCGCCACTGCCAGAACAACAGTATCAGGATCAGGCTCGACAGCAGTGTGTAGGTGCTGCGCTCGATTGGTTTGGGCACGATCTGTGTCCAGCGTTCCTTGAAGGCCGGCCGCGCCATCACGCTGTGCTGGATTCCGAACAACGCATACAGGAGCACGTTGACGACCAGCGCCACACCCATAGAGCCGGGAGTACCCGTGTCGATTCCTTTTGGCACGACCGCGTTGTTGAGGAAGCCGATCAGGTAGAGAAAGGTCAGAAAGAAGATGGAGTAAGAAACCACTCCGTAGATCATGAACAGCGCTTTAGACATTGCTTTCCCCTCCTTGAAGCTGGCGACACTAATGCGCGGGCGCTTCATACCACATCGGTGCCGCGTTCGTCCACAGCGCTGAAAATCGCTACTATGTCTTCTATAAGGAGGCGGCCGACGGTGAGGTGTATGGCCGTGTGCGAAGCAGGCTGTCGAAGGTCGGCCGCCCGTCGAAGCCGGTGAAGATGAGTGGAGGTACCAGGAGAATGAGGAAGTCGGCGATTGCGCTCGTCATGGTGCTAGCGGTTGGCGGATGTGGGGTTGGTCAGGCCGAGGCTGCAACGGCAGCAGAGATCGATACCAGGGTAGATGCTGCGCTGGCGCGTTTCTCCGATAAAGTCAGTGGCGCCGAGGCCTTCCTGGGTAGGGCCGAAGGGGTCCTGGTCTTTCCCGAGGTGATCAAGGCCGGCTTCGGCGTCGGCGGAGAGTACGGAGAGGGCGCGCTACGCGTCGGCGGCGCTAGCGTCGAATACTACAGCAGTGCGGCGGCCTCCATCGGGCTACAGTTCGGTGCCCAGGCCAAGTCCGTAGTGTTGGTCTTCTTGGACGGCGCTGCGCTCGAGCGTTTTCGGGCTAGCGACGGCTGGGAGGCCGGTGTGGACGGTTCTGTGGCGCTGGTCGAACTCGGCGTCGGCAAGGAGCTGGAAGCGACTAAATTCAGCGAGCCCATAGTGGGCTTCGTTTTCGGCAACAAGGGATTGATGTACAACCTGACCTTGGAAGGTTCCAAGTACACCAAGATAAAAAGATAAGGACTATGAAAAAGAGATCCGTACGCTCCGCTGCGGTTGCCGTCGTCGCAGCCGCCCTGACTCTCTGTATTGCGATCCCTGAGTCGCATGCGGCCAGTGCCTCCGAGATCGACGGTAAGGTAAACGCCGCGCTGAAACGCTTTCGCGAGGAAGTGCCCGGCGGCTCCACCTTCTTAAACAAAGCCGTCGGCGTGTTGGTGTTCCCGGAGGTCGTCAAGGTGGGCTTCATCTTCGGCGGCGAGTACGGAGAGGGCGCCCTGCGCGTCGACGGGCGCACGGTTGATTACTATAGCTCCGCGTCTCTGTCGGTGGGCTTCCAGGCGGGGTTCCAAGCCAAGACGGTGATCTTGGTTTTCCTGGAGCGCGGCGCTCTCGGTGACTTCATGAGCAGCCCCGGTTGGGAGGCCGGAATCGACGGGTCCGTAGCCGTCGTCGAGTGGGGCGCAGGCAAAGACGTCACGACCACCGAGTACAACGAACCCATCGTGGGCTTCGTGTTCAACAACGTCGGCTTGATGGCCAACATCAACCTGGAAGGCTCTAAATACACCAAGATCGTTCGCTGAGTCCCACCGCGCCCTGCGCCGGGCTTGACGATGGCCGTTCATCGCGGTCTAGTTGGCCGGCGAGGGGGCATGGACATACCTGAGGTCAGATACGCGCGTTCGGGCGGTGCCAACATCGCCTACACGGTCACGGGTGACGGTCCCCTCGATCTCGTGTTCGTTCCCGGGTTCGTGTCCAACGTCGAAGCTGCATGGGAATTTCCCGACAGCGGTGACTTCCTGAGACGACTGGCGGCCTTTTCGCGCCTGATCATGTTCGACAAGCGCGGCACCGGTCTGTCTGATCCCTCCGACGGCGCCCCCAGCCTCGATCAAAGAATGGACGATGTGCGCGCGGTCATGGATGCAACCGGGTCGAAGAGGGCGGCGTTCCTAGGGCTTTCCGAAGGCGGCCCGATGAGCATACTCATGTCGGCAACTTACCCCGATGAGGTCACGCATCTGATCCTCATGGGTTCGGCGGCGCGTTTCAGCAGTTCGAGCGACTACCCCTGGGGGTCTGTCGACTACAATGAGACTTATGTGCAAAAGAGGTTGGCGCGTTGGGGGCAGGGCACCTTCATCGATTTCTTCATACCCAGCCTCGCCCGCGATGAAGAGATGAGGAAGCTGTTTGGTCGCTTCGAGCGCATGGGGGCCAGTCCGGCCATGGCCGCTGATCTACTGCGTGCATGCTCGCAGATCGACGTGCGCGCGATCCTGCCAAGCGTGAACGTGCCTACGCTGGTCATCCACCGCGAGCGCGAAAACCCGCGTGTGGAAAACGGGCGCTACCTCGCAGAACACATCCCGGGCGCGAAGTACGTAGAGTTGCCCGGCGACGACCATCTGCCGTGGCGGGGAGAGTCGGACCGGATTCTCGACGAGGTCGAACAATTTCTTACCGGCACCCGCCGCGCCGCGGAGCCCGACCGGGTATTGGCAACGGTGATGTTCACCGACATCGTGGATTCCACCAAGACCGCCGGCTCGATGGGCGACAAGAAGTGGCGCGAGTTGCTGCAACGTCACGACACGACGGTACGCAAAGAACTGGCGCGTTATCGGGGCAAGGAAGTGAACAAGGCCGGCGACGGATTCCTTGCGACCTTCGACCGTCCCGCCGCTGCCATTCAATGCGCCTGTTCGATCGCGGGCAGCGTGAACAGCTTGGGGCTCTCGGTGAGGGCGGGCGTTCACACCGGCGAGTGCGAGGTTCACGGTGACGATATCAGCGGGATAGCGGTGCACATAGGCGCGCGTGTTGCCGCCGAAGCGGGCCCCGACGAAGTTCTCGTATCGCGAACCGTAAAGGATCTCGTCGCCGGCTCGGGCCTGAGCTTTGCCGACCGCGGAAGCCATGCTCTGAAAGGTATCGAGGGCGACTGGCAGTTGTTCGCCGCCAGCGCCTAGAACGCTTCGAGCAATCCCTCTTCGTCCAAGAACTCGAGCAAACGTTCGGTGACTATCTCGTTGCCGGCTTCGAGAAGATGGATCCCGTCGGACATGTATAGATCCCATTCGCGGTCCTTGAAGAAGTCGCCGGGCTTCAATCGGCGAGTATCTCTTCGGGGAACTCTACGATGCGGTCACTCAGGGTCAGGATGAGAAAGCGGTGCACTTCGTCTGCCACGTTGTGACCTTGTACCGACGGCCACCAGCGGCCGTTGAGCCGGACCTGAGAGGGCTTTGCCACTTCGCTGCCCGCAAATTCGAGTGCGTGCTCGGTAGTGACGAGATCATCGATGCCCGGCGCGAACACGATGGTGGGCGGCTGGGTCTGTGCAGACCCGGGCTGCGCAGGCGGCCCCGCTGCAGTCGTCCCGCGGCCGGTAAGGTCGAGCAAGAGTCCGCGGGGCTCCTCGATCAGGTCGCCGGCCTTGGTCGATTGGTTGGTGATCGTGGCCGGTGCGCTGACCGGGCCGGTGGCCGACTTGAAGCGGCGCCGGCCCATCATGCCGAGGGTCTTGGAAAAGTGTGCGCCCAGCTCGGCAGCTTCACTCGGCGCGAACAACGCCAACGCCATGGGCCTGACTCGCTCCAGTAGTCCGAGCGCAAGGCCTGCGCCTACGTCGGCGCCGAAAACGATGACCTTCTCACCGAGGTGGCGAAAGGCTTGCTCGGCGGTGTCCAGCGATGCTTGCCAACCGTAGTCATCGGGAGCGGTCACTGCGTCGGCTCCGGTAGGAACGCGCGGCAGGAAATATACCTCCCAGCCACGGTGGGCGAGCATGGCGGTGAGTCCGCGCCAGCACGTCAGCGACTGGAACAGTCCCGGCAGCACGAGGATTCGCGCCTTGAAGCGTCCGGCCTCGGGCGGGTCGTAATGGAGAGTAAGGTTGCCGATGCGCACTCAGATCAGCTTAGGAGGTCGGGCTGTAATAGCCAGCCAAGTGGTATAGGTCTCCTGGCTCTCCAGGGAGGTAGTAATGGAGAAGCAACTGGTTCAGCGAATGGTCTTTCACGGCTCGGCCATGATCCTGCTCGGCTTGCTCGCAGGGTTTCCCTTCGCCTTGGTTCTGACCGGCGACATGATGGGCGAGGCGCGGGCCTGGCGTATGGCCCACCTCGAGGGCCTGCTTAACGGCATGCTCGTCATCGCCGCCGGGGCCGTGCTGGCCCGCGTCGTTCTCGAAGCCTCGACCAAGAAGTTGCTCGTATGGTCATTGATCGGCATGGGGTACGCCAACCTTGCCGCATCGGTGACCGCTGCGGTCTTTGGCGTGCGCGGCCTGACCCCGGGGATGCCGCTGAGCAATTTCGTGGTCTACGGCCTGTTCATGGCTGCGGTGGTCGGTGTGCTGCTCGCCATGGGTTTGATGATGTACGGCACCCGTGGCGGAGTGGGCGAAGGTGACGGGCCCCAGGGCGTTTCCGAACGCGGCGGGCCCAGCAAACAGGGAGGCTGATCGAGTGTCCGAACGGTGGAAGTTCTACGCGGCGCCTGCGTCGTATTTCAGCGCCAAGATCCGGCCGGCCTTGCGCTACAAGCGTGTGGCCTTCGACGAGTACGCGCCGACGGCGCAGGCTTACAAGGAAGTAATCCTGCCGCTGACCGGGGTTCGCTACATCCCTGTGGTGATCACCGACCAGCACGAAGTCCTGCAGGACACACCGCGTATGCTCGTGCGCCTGGAAGAACTGGTTCCCGAGCCCGCCATCATGCCGGCCGATCCGGCAGTGCATCTGATCGCCGATGTCATCCAGGACTTCGCCGACGAAGCGATGCTGTGGCCCGCCATGCACTTTCGCTGGAACTATCCCGAGCAACGCGACTGGATCCGCACCGACTGGGAGGCTTCTTTCGGCGGCGACAAGGTCGACGACTTCATGAACCAGATGAACGGCTCTTTGCCGTTTCTCGGTATCGGTGAGGGCAACACCAAGGCCATCGAGGATTGGTTCCACAAGCTGCTCGACATCCTCACCGAGCATTTCAAACATCACCGTTTTCTCCTCGGCGATACTCTCACGCTTGCCGATCTGGCCATGGTCGGCCCCATGTATGCGCATCTGGGACGCGACCCCGTGCCGGCTGACCGCATGCGCGAACGGGCTCCGCTGGTGATGGCCTGGGTGCACGAGGTGAACGACGCCGCGCCGCCTGTGCCGTGGGCAACGGAGCCCAAGATCACCGAAACGCTGGCGCCGTTTCTGGAAGAGATAGGCCACGCATTCGTGACCATGCAGACCGTGGCCAGTCGCAAGACGGCCGAAGCGGCCGCCGAGTTGAAAAAGGGCGAGGAGGTGCCGCGCGTGCTCGGCATGGCCGACATGCCCGTGCTCGGCAAGACCAACTCACGCTTCTTGAACACTTACGCGGTCTGGCGACACGCGCGCACGGCGGCGCGCTACAACGAACTCGACCAGGCCCACAAGGCCAAAGCCGACGAGTGGTTGGGACCGGCCGGAGTGTTGCCGTATTTCGAAGAAGCCCCGCAGATCAACTTCGAGATGCACGACAACAAGCTGTTCCTCGGATAGTGGATTAGCGGGAGAGCGGAGTAGCGAGATGCCGGAGTAGCTGCCGGTCGCTTACTCGCTCGCTGCCGAAACGGAGAAGTCTTCGTAGCGGTCGATGGTTTGCTGCAGGTAGGTGGCGAGCTCGTCGCTGACACGGCCCGAGGCGCGAATCTCCCCGAGCACCTCGTATGCCTTTTGAGCCCCCTCCGTGCGCACCGTGTGCAGGATGAGATAGCCGGAAAAGGCTATGGCTACGCGCTCGGCGTCACTGGTGGCCGCTTCCAGGAAAGAGTTCTTGCCGGCCGTGGTGTCGATGGCCAAAAGGCTCTGGCGGGTCCAGGTTTCCAGCTCGATCTCCACGGGCCTTACCACGAGGCTTCGATATAGAGTCGTGGGGTCGTCGCGGTCTTCACCGGCGCCCTCGGCCGTGAGCGCGCAGAGATAGCCGCGCACTACTGCGGCATCATCGGCCCACACGCCGCCGCTGCGTTCCAGTTCCTTGAGGGCCGTATCGACCTTCTCCAGGCGCTCGGCGTTTTTGGCAACGAATTCTTTGAGTCCCGTTGTGCGCGACATGCGTGAGGCCGTGCGGCCGTCAGGCAAGGTGACGTGCTCGCGCACCTTGGGTACGGACTCGGTGGCCTCGATGAGTTTAACGCCGTTCTTGATGGCGCTGGGAAGGTCCGATGGCGTACACGCGGCGAGACCTGCCCCCCATGCGACCACACACGCAGCCGCGAGGCGCGAAGACACAATGAAGCGTCGAGTTGTAAGGTTTCGGTATGTAGAAGCGAGCGAGACCAGGATCAGACCGCGGTAAGACCGATGAAGGCTAGGGCGGCAGCGAATATCGCGATGACTACTTTGGAGAGAAACGAAGTCTCGTCGAGTTCTGTGCTGTGATGTTCCATCAGCGCGTCTCCGACGCGTAGCCTTATGGTCATATAAGGATACCGGCGAAATCTACCACTTGGTCTTGGTCACGGTCAACCGCTCAAAGGGGTGATCGAGAGATTCTCATCACGCGCGACCTACCCGATCGGGGGATATCACCGTGGACGGGCGCTCGAGCTGTCGGGAGCGAGAAGGGATCGGTCGACCGCATCGTTCAAGGCCTCGGGCTCAGTTCACCGGCTACGCGCATAGCCAGACGCGCGATCTAGTTTGATGGGTCATGTCCTAGTGTTGCCCTATGACGTGGTGGATTTGCTCAACTGGCAACGTGAGTGTCATTGGGTCTATGGGCGAAGAACTGAATCCGAGGCCTTCGTAAAAACTCCTCGCTTCCTCCGACGTTGCGTGTACCAGAATCGCTCGTATGCCGCCGATGCCGGAAGCGTTGAACGTCCTCAACAGCGCGTCGCGGACCAAGTACTGGCCGAGGCCTCGTCCCTGATACGACGAATCGACGGCCAAGCGAGCCAGGAGCATGACTGGGATGGGTTCAGGCATGTTGCGCTTGACCCGGCCCGTCACCCCCAGGCGCGCTACTCCACCGACTGCCAACGCATAGTAGCCTACGACACGCCGGCCGATGCAGATCACGTAGGTGCGTGAGGCACCCGAGTCCTCATTAGCGCCTGCGCGTTCACGCAGCCAGGCGTCTAGTTCGGGGACGCCGCAGTGAAACCGGCTCAGGTCATGAGACTTTGCCAGGTGCTCAGCCGGGCCGATACGTTCCGAACGGCGCGGCGTCACTCCCAGGGCGCCTTGGACTTGAGAAGTCGGCGCAGTTTCGGATTATCGGCGGGGGCTTTGTTCAAAGCCTTCGTGAACTGAGTGAAGGCTTCGTCATCCAGGACGAAGAGCCGTTGGTCTAGCACTACGGCCGTAGCCTCCCGGCAGGCTGCATCGAGCATGAACTCGGACCTGCTTCGCCCAACGACCGCTGCCGCCCTATCTATGAGGTCACGCTGTTTCGCCGTTGCACGCAAGTTAATCACCGTGTCGCGGTTTTCTCGTTCTTTGGGACCGGGTTTCGCCATTGGGGAGCCTCCCTGTATACACAAACACCATACAATGCTCCTTGTGCCAATAGCAACCCCTGATCCTCCCTCGATGAGGGCTCTCGCCTCCGCTCTGTCTGACTAGAGTTGATGAGACGGTGCTATCTTACGCCGCCCGGCGCAATGACAGGGGTGTTGTTCTTCTTAGGTCAGTGCGCCGACGACTCGGCGAAGCAATCGTCTAGGCGGGGTTCCATTTGAACACCGAGCCGGCGAACATCCAGTTGCTCGACTCTTCGGCCACGGTGCAAACTACGTCCCCAGGTTTGAGTTGTCCGCTTCGGGCCATCTCATCAATCATGATGGGTACGGCTACGCTTCCAGCGTAGCCGACTCTCGTGAAGTTCAACCGCCAGGCCTCGGGTCGGACTCCGAGTGTCTCGAACGCTTTCTTCAATCTGCCTGCCACCTGCATTGAGGAAACCGAT
>JANQEO010000369.1 GCA_028278325.1 Candidatus Binatia bacterium | reverse complement strand
AGCGAACTCCGAGACGCAGACGGTCCGTCTACGGGGACACGCAATGGAGATCAGGACAGTGCCGCTGGAGGACCTGCACCAGGACCCCTCGAACGCGCGAGCGCATGGGGAGGTCAACATGACCGCCATCGAGGGGAGCCTGCGGCGGTTCGAGCAGGTGGAGCCCCTGGTGGTGCAGAAGGCGACTGGCCGGGTGATCGGGGGAAACGGCCGCCTGGCGGCGATGAAGAAGCTGGGGTGGACGGAGTGCGACATCGTCGAGGTGGACGTGGACGACCTCCAGGCGACGGCGCTGGGCGTGGCCTTAAACCGCACCGCCGAGCTCGCAGCCTGGGATGAGCCGGTCCTCGCCCGACTGCTGGAGCAGCTACGGGAGGAGGACGCCCTCGAAGGCATCGGCTACACGGACGCCGACATCGACGGGCTGCTGGCCGACATCGCTGACGCGGATGGCGGGGATGACGTCGACGATCCCGGCCCCGAGGAGCCGCCAGAGGAGCCCGTCTCCCGGGAGGGCGACCTGTGGGTCCTGGGCGACCACCGTCTGCTGTGCGGCGACAGCACGTCCCTGGAGGACGTGAAGCGCGTGATGGACGGCGACCTCGCAGCGCTCGTCGCGACTGACCCGCCGTACTTGGTCGACTACACCGGCGAGCGCCCGAACGACTCGGGCAAGGACTGGACGGAGAACTACCGCGAGATCGACATCAAGGACGCCGACGGGTTCTTCCGGGCGGTGTTCACGAACGTCCTCGCGGTGCTCGGTCCCAAGGCCGCCATCTACACGTGGCACGCCCACAAGCGCACGGGCGTCATCCAGCGAGTGTGGGAGGGCCTCGGCATCCTCGACCACCAGCAGGTCATCTGGGTGAAGCCGACGCCGGTGTTTGGCCGGGTCTATTACCACTTCCGTCACGAGCCCTGCATGATGGGCTGGAAGAAGGGCGAGAAGCCGGACCACGACGGCGACCACGAGCACGACTCGGTGTGGGAGGTGGACTGGGAGGGCAAGGCGCGCATCTCGTCGGAACACCCAACCTCGAAGCCCGTCGAGTTGTTTGCGCGGCCCATGCGCAAGCACACCCGGCGCGGCGACGTGGTGTTCGAGCCGTTCTCGGGATCGGGCTCGCAACTTGTCGCCGCCGAGCGCGAAGGACGGCATTGCCGCGCCATCGAGATCAGCCCCGCGTTCGTGGACGTGGCCATCAGGCGGTGGGAGCGGGCGACCGGGAAGCAGGCAACCCTCGACGGTCGCACCTTCGACGAGGTCGCCGCAGACGGGCGGTCAGGAGACTCGTCGTGAGGCCCCGGTTGCCCTTGCGACCGTGGGCCAGTCACGCGCTGTACGTTGCCGCGCTGTTGGCCTGGCTCGCCCTGCTGCTCGGAGTCGTGCTGCGATGACGGCCCCGCGGAAGCTCCCGGTCGATGCCTTCGCGTTCTACGTCGCGCTGGGTGACGGCCGGAGCTACCAGGCCGTCGCTGACGCCTACGAGGTGACGAAGCGCGCCGTGGTGGATCGGGCGGCTGAAGAGAACTGGCAGGAGCGCGTCGAGGCCATCGACAAGGTGGCGCAGGAAAGCGCTGAGGCGGATGCAGCTGACACCATCGCCGACGCGAAGGCCCGGCATCTGCGGCGCAGCGCCGAACTGCATCACGCCATCACCGAGGTTGCGACGCCGCAGCGCATGAAGGCGGTTCTCGCCTCGCTCATCAAGGAGGCGGTCAACAAGGGCGACGTATCGGCGGCGCGGTTCGTGTTCGACCGGGTCTATGGAAAGCCCCGGGCCGAGGCGCTGGCCGGCAGCGTGCTCGACCTCCCGGCCGGTCTGGACACCACGTGCGACATCACCAAGGCGGCGAACGCGCTGTTGCAGGCCGTTGCCAACGGGACGGTCACGCCCGAGGACGCGCAGAAGGCGGCGGCCGTCATCGAGGCGGCGCGGAAGGCGATCGAGACTCAGGAACTGGAAGAGCGCCTCTCCGAGTTGGAGGAGCGCATGAAGAAGGAGAACGGGAGATGAGCCTTCGAAGCAGGATGCGACACGTCGAGCATCGTGCCGGTGTCGGCAGGGCCGTGACTATCCCGATCATCCTGGATGGCCGGAACCACGATCGCTGGCGTGAGCGTGCCGAGAAGGCCCACCGCAGGGGGTGGAAGATCAAACTCATCCGCATCGGCGTGCAGCACCAGGCCGACACCGTCGAAGAGGCGGAGGCGATCGTGGCCGAGCACCGGGAGAAGCGGGAGAGGATGCCGGTGTGGGTCTACAAGCGGGGCACGCAAGGCGAGAAGGTGTTGGCGAAGTGGGCGCCCGAGTTGCCCCTCTGGCTACGAGGAGATGACGGTGAGGCGTAGCCTCCGGAAGAGGGTCGACGTGCTGTCGCGGATGTTCGGGCACGACGCCGAGAGGGTCCTGGCCGCCCTCCACGTGCTCATCGAAACAGGCACCGCGCCGGAGGGCGACGCGGGGGGGCAAGCCGCAGACGTGTGGGCGCGATCAGCGGAGCTCAGCACCGGCACCGTGATGCGACGGTTCTGGTGCTTGCTCCAGATCACCGGCATGACCGTGTCCGAGTACTTCGCTCAGCGGCAGGAGCGTGCGGAGAAGGGCGAGGCGTAGCACCTACGCCCCCCATTCCGCGGCCTTGGAACCGGCCGATTGTTAGGTTCCCGCCATGACCGCGATGGTGAACGAAGACGATCTGTTCCGCCGACACCGAAAGTCCATCACGCGCTTCGCCGATTTCTTGGAGGCCACCCGCGGACCGGGTGCGGTCAAGAGGTGGACGGATCGGCTCCGGGACAACCCTGAAGCCGGGGTGGCCGAGGTACTGGTCTGGGCCCAGCTGATCCAAGACGCACGGCCCGAGTACGAGCCGGACACGGCGCCATGCCCTGTCGACTTCTTATGCCACCCGACCTCCAGGCCGAGCTACGGGGTCGAGGTGACCGTCTTGGGCGCTGATAGCCAGGGAGCCCGGACCGATCTGCCAACTGACGGCCCCGGGGCCTTCGATTTCGACACAAAGGCCATCTTCCGTCGCGTGGTGACGAAGGCTGGAAGGCTCAGCAGCTTTGACCGGCCACTCTTGTTGATCGTCGCGTCCTTTCACCCAGAAGCGCATCTGATCCTGGGTCAAACTGGGGCGAGTGAATTGCTGACCGGCGTGCCACAGATCCGGGTCGAGCTGTCCGACGATCCCGACGGTACCTCTGATGTTGTCACGGACCTGAAAGAGTCGGTGTTCTTCCGCACTGAGGGGTCACGGGTTCTGACGCCCGAGTCACCTCGGCCGACGCCTCGCGTAGTAGCGTGCCGCCGGCACATCAACGCCGTCCTGCTGATCTGGTTCGGTCAGCACGAAGGTGAAGCAGTCGGCATCTTGCACCCAGAACCCGTCCGGGCCTTGAGTGAAGAGTTGTTTGGGCGTATTCCCCTCGGCCGAGTTCAGCCGTGGCCTGTGGACGACCAAGTGCGCGTCTCATGGACGGCTGATGAGCCAGCAGTTTGGCCGTACGAACGATAGCTCTCGACCTTGACTCGCGCTCGCCGCGCCACGTCGCCGAGACGCTACGGGGCACGGGTGAGTCGTGAGCCAGGCGTCGCGTCCGATCTGCACCGGCATGCGACGCCCCGCGCACAAGGCGAGAAGGTTGCCCTTCACCGCAACCGGACGGGCACGGTGATCTGAGCATCCCCAGACGCGGACACGGTGAAGGGATGAGCTCCCGGCTCGATCCCCGAAAAGGACCAGCGAACGGTCCAGTTGCCGCACTCAAGCGTCATGCGCTGCTCGGCTCTTCGCGTGCTGAAACGTCGTGACTGCCCAGGGCCCATAACGACGACCTCTCCGTCCAAGACGTAACCAGCCGCAGGAGTCTCGAAGACCAGCGTTACCAACCGCGACTTGGCTGGAAAGTGGACTACTCGTTCTGTCCTCTCGCCAGCGACCGTGTCCACTTCGATTCGATCGACAAGTTTCCTGTCATGTCTGCCAAAGGACACGAAACCGCGACCCGCGGGAACACTCACATCCTCACCAGACCAAGAACGAACAGGGTACTCTCGGCCCGAAGGTCCGCCAAAGAAACCGTTCCAGGGCACTCTGATCTCGGGCCCGCCCAAGCCAGCAAAGGCGACAATGCGGAGAACGCTGAGTCCCGCCTTCTCGGTCGGAGAGTCAACTTCCAGGACCAAGGGCTTTGCCTCACTTAGGGGCTGCGCCTCGACTGAGGATCGGACGTCCGTGTAGTCGTCGAAGACCACTCTCAACGGATGTCTCCATCCAACTGCCCCGCTTGCGTCATCTAGCAGGACAACGCGGCCAATTTGACAGTCCGGGAATCGACGGTGCAGTTCCTTGCCGGCGAGAGACAACAATCGTGTGCTACTGATGTGAGCACCGGACCATAGCCCCTCGTGGTCGGATGAATACGACACGTAACGGATGCTTCGATCGTTCTTGCACCGGAATGACGCTAAGACCGCGAACATCCGGCGCATGGAAAACCGCATCCGAGGACCGGACTCGCGCAACGAGTACTTGCGGTCCATATCCATGTCGATGCATACCAAGTCGTCGTGTATCGCGACCATGTAGTAGTCGCCGCCGGAAACTGCGAGCGTCGCCAGCCCCGTAGGTGCTGACACTGCCGAGTGTATCGCCCACAAGCCACGAGTCGCGTGAGACCCAACGGTCGCGTGCAAGCCTGCGAGATGGGATAGGTCCATCGGAGATTGAGACAAGAACACTCGCGCGCCGGCTACCGGATTCCCTTCCTCGTCGGAGAAAGAGACATGGACAGGGAGCGCCATCGCGAGGCGGACTTCATACTCAATTCCACCGGTCACTTCTGGCAGCGCACTCGCCAGTCGACTTGGGGCAGCCACCGAGAGCACTTCATCATCACGCACGGTCGTGGTGTTTACCCTTGCCACACCCCGTTCGTCGACATGGGACACTATCGTGCCGCCCCGTCGCTCCCCAAGGCGTACCGCGTACACCTTTGCATCCAGCAAAGGAACGCCGCTCTCCTCAGCCACGACCCGAATGACGGCAAACTGCGGGTCCGCGTACCTGGAGGTGGCGGGCGACAGCGGATCGCTCACATCGACCACCACAGACGGCGCGGCGTTTTCTTCGTGCGCGATCCCGTGAGGCGCGTCGGACACCGCTTCGGCGTCCGCCACGCGCGCCTCGCTATCGCGGAGAATAAAGTAGGCCAGGACGCAGAGGCAGGCGGCGGGGAGCAGAACTACCAGCGCATTGCGAGTCGCCCGTTGCAAAGACACTCCATGTCGCGATCGATAGTGCGCCGCGAGGCGGGGATTCCAAGATAAGCGCAGGCTCATCTGGACGACAGAATCCAGTCCTTCTTTCTCCTGAAACCCCCTTCATGTGTCGCCGGGCTTGAGGCTCCATGTCCTCGCCCCGGTGGGTGGCGAACGGGTCCATGCGACCTAGGTCACCTCGCCCGGTACAGCTCGAGCGAACAGGTGCGTGCGGCCTTACGGATTCCCTCGTGGGTATGGTCTAGGAGCGGCTTGACGGCATCGAGGTCGCCAGGTTCCCCCGTCACCATCAGAAAGAACAGGGACTGGATGACGCGATTGCCGTCCGCTTCCTCAAGGCTCGCCAGCGCGGCCCGACGAAGGTCCGACTTGTCACCGCCCCCTATCGCGTCCTGAACGAAGTTCCGATGAAGGAACATCATGTGCTGGTTCTTGAAGGCGGACAGTCCATAGCCGCGCTGGTAGAGAAGCTCGATCCAGGCCGGGCGCTCCACGTGATTGGCTCCGGGCACCTCATCGGTCGCGCAACCCGCGACCAGGTCACGTAGCTCGTTCGAAAAACGGTCCTCTCCCAACATCGCAGATAGCTCAGAGGCAGTGAGGATGAGATACGCCATCGAGTCCGAGTCAAAGGGTGGTGCCAACGGATACGTCGCGTTGTAGATCACCTTGGCAGTGTTCTCGGCCACGCCCAGGATCATCAGTTCGGGATCGGGCTTGCCCTGACAGCGGCTCTCCGCGCGAAGCGTTTCGCGACGCACAGCATCAAACGCAGCCTGCGCTTCCTCCCATCGCTGGCGCTGGGCTGCAATCGATGCCACGTTGGCGACCTCAGGAATCGCTGGCACGAACTCCAGACTCAGTTCAAGGATCATCCGAGCCAGGTCTGCGTGCGTCTCGGCTGCGATCCGACGCACGAGCGCGTTGCTGGAGCTGATGTCAGCAGGTAGCTGTTCTGGCCGACTGTCCTCGCTCACTTCTCACTCCGTCGCATCGCGTGTGCGTCAACTCTTGCGTGCGTGCCAATTCACCAAGTCGCGAGCGAACAACCGGACGAAGCCACGATCGATCTCGCACTCATGGTGATCTCGCAGTTCTACGACCAAGAATGACGCGAGCTCCTCGGCCGTAGCATCACGCACCAGCAGGCTGGTCAACTGCGGCGCCAAGCAGTCGTATTCGTCCGACGTGCCATCGCCAAGGTCGAGAGGATCCCAATCGCGAATGAACGTCGAGACCGCGCTGGGCAGACGCTTGATCTCTCGACGCTGTGACATCTCGGAGTTCCCTGGCAGCAACAAGAATGGACGGACCTGAGCAGCCTGATTCCGCCCTCGAAATCCACTCCATTCTTATCCCGAATCCGTCTTCATGTCTCGCCGTTTGAGGCCCCATGTCCTCGGCCCACGCCGGGACATGGAGAGTCCATTCAAGCTCGGCACTGCTCTCCGCTCCAAGCTCTCTATCAACGCGCCAGTCGCGCGTGACGCGCTCCCGTCCACGGAGCAGGGGGACGTGTCCCGTTGACGTACGCATCAATCATCTTGTCGCCCCACCGATCGGCGAAGTCCTTTCTTTGCGGTGCGTTCCGGATCGCCTGATAGTAGTACTTCACCACTCGTCCGACAGCGGCGACAACCGTGGGGTAGGCCACCTCAGGCCCCCCTTCTCTTAGGTTCCTCGCGAAGGATCCGACCGCGATCTCCGCAGTCACCGTCTCGCGACCACGTTGACTCTGCCACCAGCGCAATGCGCATCTCGTGCCATCGTGGTCAACGAGCACCGGACGGCCGACAAACCTGATTTCGAGGGGGTTCGGGAAGTCGTACCAAGCACGAAGCCAGCACCCGAGTTCACGCATCTCGGGCTTCAGGCGAGAATCGACATCGTCGACAAATCGCAGACGCAGCTTCTTCACGATGCTGGCCCTCGCCGAAGGCCATCATTATGGCCGTGAATCCACCGGTACATCACATGCGTCAATTCGTCTTGGCTGCACCAGTGTTCCAGGATCCGACCGCTCTCGTCAATTGGTGAAGTGTTGAAGCCCTCCTCGACGTCCTCCCAGTACAGGACCTCCTTCCCGCGCTGCGCGACGACGAACACCCTCTCATCCTTGCCATACCGTTCGATCGGTGCCAGTCTCAGCGGCACTCGGTGCTGCTCGAACATCGCTGCTTGCTCTGGCGTGCACTGGAGCAGTTGCTCTTCAACGATGCGCTCGACCTGCGCCCTTGTGTACGGCTCCCACGTCACGATTTCAGCTTGCCTTCGTCCCGCGTGCCCTACAGGTGCCTCAACACTTGCCTGACGGAACAGCCGAGGATCCGCCCGAACTCCTCAACCTCGTCGGTCGAAAGCTCACCGATGCCCGCATTCATCGCCGACAACACAAACTTGGCAAACGCCGCAGGCCACACGTACCGCAAGTCGTTGAGCGAGACCACGGAGTCACAGCACGGAACGGTGACATCGAGACACCGGAAGCCACCCGCATAGGCGTCCGAAACGGCGGCGGACCACCACGCTTCCGCGTCGGCGTTGCAACGCGGACACTGGACCCCGCTCCAGTTGCCGCCCGGATCGATGAACTCGACCGCTTCTTTCTCTTCCGCCGTCACTTCGTCCGCCCGAGGTGCCAAGTGCCGAAGGCGCTCCAGCGCCCGAAGTTGATCCTCCGGCGCAGGAACGAAGTTGGGGTCATCAGGAACCAGCAGCACCCAGTGGTTAGACATGCTCTTCTCAGCGTATCGAAGAGCCGGTCGCCAGCCCCATCGCGGCTTCGGAATCAAGCTCACGAATCTCCAGGTCAGCCTTCATGTCCCGCCGTGTTTGAGGCTCCATGTCGTCGCCCCACGCCGGGGCATGGAGATCGAAGCATGAGTTCCAAGACCTCGAAGGCTCCCGCTGCGAAGCGGAAGAGCCCCGCAGAGAAGGCCCGTGAGGCGCGCGCTCGCGCGGCCAAGGAGAAGGCGGCGCAGGAGCCGCCGGCCACGCCCACGCCCGACACGTCGGCGGACACGCCGAAGACCGGTAACACGGCCATGACCGTCAGCGAACTTGCCGAGGCGTACCTGAAGGCCCTTGAGGCCGCCGGCCGATCGCGCGGCTGCGTCTTCAGCTACTCGATCGACATCGGCCTCGCCGTGCGCTACTTCGGCGAGAAGGCGAAGGTGGCCGCCCTGACCGAGCAGAAGGTCATCAAGTTCTTCGAGTCCGACCTGGTCACGAAGACGCGCACCGGCAAGCCGAAGGCTCGTCCGACGATCGACAAGACGAGGCGTGTTTTGCGGCAGGCCCTTCTGTGGGCGGCGGAGCAGAGAATCATCGACGCCGCGCCCATCCCGGCGAAGTACGCACGCCGTCAGAGGAAGACCGCGACGACAGCCTGAACACCACCGAGCACACGGTCATCGCCCTCACCTGGGTGATGGCCGTGCTGCGTATCGGGAGAACTCCGAGATGAAACTCCAAGCTGCCCTCGACCTGTTCCTCGTTCAGTTGGAAGCCGACGGGCGCAGCCCGCACACCCGCAATCAGTACCAGCGTCACGTGCGCGCGTTCATCGCGTGGCTCGCACCAAGAGACGATGTGGCCGACGTTGGGCATGAGGACATCGCGGCGTTCCTCGCGTCGCGCTCCGCTCGCCAGCGGCCAGACGGCGGCGTGAAGTGTGCTTCGTCGATGAACTCGTTGCGCACATCGTTGAGGCGGTTCTTCGCGTACTGCCACGAGTCCGGGCTCATCTCCGAGAACCCGGCGCGCCTGGTACGTCGTGCGTTGACGGGACCGCCCCTCCCCCGTGCGCTGAGCAGCGACGAGCAGGAGCGGCTGCTGGCGGTGCTTGAGGGTGCACCGAGGCGCGACCGCGTGCTGTTCCGACTCATGTTGTCCGCAGGCTTGAGGGTTGGCAGTGCCGTCGCGCTCGACATTGGGGACGTCGATATCGCGCGTCGGGAGCTACGACTACGATCTGCGAAGGGCGACCGCGAAGAGCGCGTCCCTCTCCCCCAGTCGATCTCCGAGGATCTAGCCACGTACATCGGCGACAAACAACGAGGGGCTCTGTTCGCCGGGCAACACGGGAGCGCCATGTCTGTTCGTCATGCTCAGCGCCTCTACAGCCGATTCGCCCAACGAGCGGGAATCCGGTGCACGCGCACGCACAGTTTGCGGCACTCGTTCGCCACGCGACTCTACGAGCGCACTAGCGACGTGCTGCTCGTCCAGCGGGCACTCACGCATCGATCGATCCAGTCCACGATGGTCTACGCGCGGTGCGACGATCGGCGGTTGCGCGGGTACCTCGACGCATGAACACGGGTGATACGCACTTTTCTTAGAGCGCGCGGCCAACTTGTCGTCCATGTTAGGTAGATGGCATTGATCTCTACCTAGGGGCTCCGCCGGAACTCACGGCACGACAGTGCGATACGTTGACGGCCGTCCGGCGCTTCTGCCCGTACTGATCTAATCGGCGTGTGTCTGGCCGTAGGCCGCGCCCCTCTGCTGGTGCGCAGTCAGCGTGAAAGGCGGGACAATGTCCGCTTGGTCCCTACACTGAGGGCTCTTCCAGGGGAGGTCCCAAATGAAGTCCGAGGAAGAAGTCCAAGATGATGCACCGGCTGGCAAATCATCGAGCGCCGATCCGCTGAAGGTCCACCCGCAGGATCACTTCTTCCTTCTCGCCCTCGTGCACCGGACATCCGTACTGCCGGTGGCGATTGCCGATCAGGACTTGACGGGTCGGGAGGGGGCTCGCCGACTCTGGCGCCGCGCAACTGTGGCCGCGCTCATTCACACGGTCAGGACACACCCGGATCTCGCGATCGCAGCAGCCGTCCCGAGTTGGGAAGAGTCGGAGTTCGCCTATTTGACATGGCTCCATGAGCACGCGGAGCCAGCTCGCAAAGGCTCGACCGATCCCCGCCACGTCAAGTTGCGCGCAGCCATAGATCACTACCAGCCGTTGATAGACACCGTGGAGTGGATCGACGGACCCAAGGACGCGGTGATCCGCGTGCAGAGAGCGCTCGGCTGCAGTGCCGACGAGGCCAAGAGCGAGGTTATGAACAAGCTCTTCGGCACAACGAAGCCACCGGTTACCTGGGATGAGCGTGCACAACGGATTCGAGTGGACGGGATCAGCATTACGAAGGATCTAGTGGATCCCCGCCGCATAAGGAAAGGGCCGACCGAAGACGCCGCAGAGCTGTGGGACGGTGTCGCGGAGTACTCCCCGCCGATCGAGGCCGCCGACCTTCTCGCCGATTCGCATTCGTACATCCAGTCCCTCCCCGAAGCGACTCAGCCCGCATATATGGCAGCCCTGGCCAACCTGACTGAAGGCACCACGCAGCGCAAGGCCGCGAAGCGGTACGGCGTTGACCAGACGGCCGTCAGCCGGGCGCTGGCCGATCTGAAGCGCTGGCTGCGTGATCAGGCAAAAAGACAAGATTCCTGAATCAAGCCCCCTACCGCACTGCGGTAGGGGGGCATGAGACAAGTTCACTTCGACGAATCGGGACGGCCGGTCGCCCCTCAACGGGCTCGACTTCCCGTCATCCTCACGACCGCCGTGCTCTCCAAGTACCTCGGCATCCCCGAGCGCGACCTCGAAGCCGCTTGCGCGTCGGGGGCAATCCCATCTCGGCGAGCAGGCAAGCACTACCTGATTGGGAGGGATGCGCTGTGCGACTGGCTCGAGGGGCTTGCCGTCGCCGTACCGAGCTGGGACGAGATCGTCGCCACTATCCGCGAAGCGCGGACAGGAGGTGACGCATGAGCGGTACGAACCACTGCCGCGAGCGCCGATGCGAGAACTGCGGATACTTGACCTACGGTCGCAACCGGATGGGGGTCTGCCAACTCACGGAACACAGTCGACGGTTCAGTGACGGCTGCGAGGCTTGGACTCCGCGCGGGCGCGACAGCGGGTTCACTCCCGGGAAGCTCTACTTCGAGTACGACCCGATCGAAGCGTTGGCGGATGGGGCTCGACGTCGGCGGCCCCGGAAGCGTGGTGCGCAGCGACATCCACTGTTCGACTGGATCGACGGGTCGCAGCGCCCCCCCGCCAAGGACAAGGGGGGACACCGATGACAGCGCGATCGGACCACAACCCTCAGTTCTCGGGGTTGATCAGCAAGCTCCTTGAGCAGTCCTCGTGGCCGGATGCCGCCGCCATCTC
Source organism: Candidatus Binatia bacterium (assembly GCA_028278325.1). Lineage (GTDB taxonomy): Bacteria > Desulfobacterota > Binatia > UBA1149 > JAJCZL01 > JANQEO01. Next base: position 5,935 of record JANQEO010000369.1, on the reverse strand, counting down.
CAGAGACAACAAGGACACACGGGGGCCATGCCCGTTCTGCAGATCCAGCGACGGCTTCAGTGCCGACGATGATCGCGGTGTCTGGCGCTGCCACGGCTGTCACGCTGGCGGCGGCGTTCGAGATATCGCGCGGGAGCTCGGCATCGACTGGAAGCAATTCGCCGAACACCACGGGATCAGGAACTCTGAAGAGACGGCGAAGCCGAAGCGCCCTCGCGCGACCGGCAACGATCTCAAAGCCACGTGGGATACGGCCAGCGACAGCGTCATCCCGCCAAGGACCGAGCAGTATGGCCACTCTCGTGGGTTTCCTGAAGCCTTCGAGATGGGCCTCGCCCGGAGCATCCGACAGATAGATGAGGATCGCCTTCCGAGGTCGTGCTCTCACCTCGCGCTCGGCGACCGGATCGTCGTGCCCCTCTTTCGCGTGGACGGAGAGCGCCCCGGATCGATCGTGGGACTGCAAGCGCGCGCCGTGGATTACAACCAGGATCCGCGCGTCGTTGGCGCAGGCCGGACCAAGGGCGCGGTCTTCGCGGACCGACTCGGTCTCCAACTCCTTCGCGGCGACCTCGAGAAGGGTATCGACGTCATCCTCGTCGAGGGTGCAACGGACTTCCTCTCAGCGGCGACCGCTGTCACCCGTGTCACCCCTCCTCTGGGGGTAGTGGGTGTCGCAGGAACGGGGAATGCGGGTGCGGCCATCGGTCGGTGGGTCCGGGGACGACGGATCTTCCTCGCATTCGACGGCGACACGGCGGGCCGCAAGGCCACGGTCGAGGCAGCGGGGAAGATCCATCTGTGGGGCGGCGAATCTCGCGTCACCGGTATCCCACACAACATGGACGTGTGCTCCTTAATTCGGAGCCGAAGCCGCGACGAGTTCCCTCGGTTGATCGAGAAGGCTCGTACCACCGACGATGAGGTCGATGAGTATCTGTCGACCGAGAACTGGCCAGAGCCAGTGCCTTACGGAACGAGCCCCAAGGGGCCTTTCCCGCTCGACGCGCTTCCGCTCACATTGCGTCGCCACGCCACGAAAACGGCGGCCCGACTGAAAGTCGACCCAGCGCAGATCGCGTGGACCTCTTTATGCGCTGTCAGCATGGCGTGTCGGGATCGGCTGATCCTCGCCATCACCCCCGACTGGCAAGAGCGGTCCAACGTCTTCGTCGCGATCGTCGCCCCTCCAGGGGGCAGGAAGAGCCCGACAATCAACCCGCTCGTCCGCTACTTCATGCAGGTCGAGCGGCGTCTACAGGCGAATCACACGGAGTCGGTGCGAGGAGCAGAGAACCGACGCGAAATCTTGGAGGCGTTGGCCAAGAAACTGAAGAAGGACGCGGTCAATGCAAAGACGCCCGAAGAGTGCGCGGAGGCCGAGCAGAGAATCCAGGAGACGCAGGAGGAATTAGTTGATATCGAGATTCCGCCGCTTCCGCGCCTGGTCACCAACAATGCGTCCGGCGCGAAGCTGTCTCGCCTTCTCGCGAGGCATGGCTTCATCGGCTGCATGAGCGCCGATGCCAGCCCCTTCGACATCGCGGCGGGCCGATGGAGTGCCGACGGCGCTGAAGACTGCGACGCCTGGCTGGCGGGCTGGTCCGGCGACACGCTTGTCGTCGATCGCACGCCGAAGAACGGTGACAAGGGTGACGGCGAACATATCGTCCATCCGAATCCTCGGCTCGTGGCGCTCGTCGGCGCTCAGCCCGCCGTCTTGGCCAAACTTGGCCGCAAGGACGCCCTTCGCGGGATCGGGTTCATCGCAAGGTTCTTCTTCGTATTCCCAGAGGACTTGGCGGGACGTCGTCCCGCCGGGCTCGTGACCGAGCCGGACGACACCCAAGGAGCTTTGGAGGCCCTGCTCGATCGAGTGGCTGAAGCTCTCGATTCCGAGACCTTGGTTGGCATGACCGCTGAGGCCCGCGCACGATTCGAGGAGTATGAGGCTCGCGTCGACGCTATGCAGGCCGAGGGGCAGCCGTTCGAGCTTGCGCGTGACTTCGCGAGCAAGTTCCCGAGTCAACTGGCTAGGGTCGCCCTCGTCCTCCACGCAGCCAAGGCCGAGGGTCTCTACTCCACCGTCTACGACAACGTAGATGTCGAGACCCTCGATGCGGCGATCCAGATCATGCACCACGCCGAGGCGAACGCGCTCGCGGCCCTCGACGAGATTCGTGGCCGTGGCGACCTTGACTACGTCATCCGACGCATCCGCGAGATCGGTAAGCCTGAGTTCTCGCGGCGCGACCTCCACCGGGCTACCCAGAAGCGGTTTGCTGACGCCAAGGGCCTCGACGAGCCGCTCCGTCTGCTCGTGGACCGGGCGTACCTGATCCGGACGCCGGCTGACGCGGAGTCCGCGAGGACCACAGGCACGTTCATGGTGAACCCGAGGGCGCTGCCGCTCTTCGCTGATGTCGCGACACGTTCTGGTGCGTCCCCGACGACGCGCCGGGTGACGGGCTTGGAGGGAGCAGCGTGAGAACGGCCTCACCTCTCAGCAACCAGGGTGACACGGGTGACACGACCCCGGGATTGGGGATCGTTGTCACCCGTGTCACCCCACTTCTCGGGGCATGGGGCGAAGTCGGGGGTAGTCAACGATGAGGAACAGGCACGAACCAGACCGAACGTGTCCCGAGTGTCGGGCACCGGCTAGCGAGCTGATCCTCGACCTCTGGAGATGTTCGTGGTGCGGATGGACGGGACGGTACCTGGACACGGGAGGGCCTGAGCATGCGGATCGAGGTTTCTGAGGTGCGGTTCACGCCGTCCACACGAAGGGACCGTGACAGCGGCTTGCTCGGGTTTGTCAGCTGCGTCTTGAACGATGCGATCAAACTCGACGGCATCACGCTGAGGCGGACGCGCGATGGGAAGCTGACGCTGTCCTACCCGTCGCGGCGGGATCGGCGCGATGTAGAGCATTTCATTATCGCCCCGCTCGGCGACGCGGTCCGGCTCGCGGTCGAGCGTCAAGTGTTCGAGGCTCTCGGAGCGGAGCTCTCGTCATGAACCGCGACCTTAGATCCGAGCACGGTCTCATGAATCTCAAGATCACGATCGGCTCCGAGGACACAAGGACGTGGGAGGCGCTGCGCGTCCTCGCCAGCATGATCGCGAGACGTCGACAGGGACTGGATTCCTCGTCCGAACAGAGCCTCCATGGGGCGGGAGACTCCACATGAAGAGGTGCGCCATCTACTTGCGACGAAGCACGGATAAACAGCAGCAATCGATCGACGACCAGCGTGTCGCGATTGAAGAGTACGCCGAGCGCGAGGGGTACGAGATCGTCCAGACCTACACCGACGACGCGATCTCGGGAGCCGACACGAATGCGCGCAAGGCGTTTCTGGAGATGGTGGACGCGGCACGGGCGCCCGAGCGCGACTGGAACTACGTGCTCTGCTTCGACGTGTCACGATTCTCGCGCTCGGAGGCTGACGAAGCTGGCTACTACCGACACGTTCTGTCGCAGGCTGGAGTCGAGGTGATCTACGTCGCCGAGGGGTTTCGTGGCGATGACACCGACGATCTCGTCCGGGCAACGAAGCAGTGGCTCGCCAATCGCTACGTCAAGGACCTGTCGAAAGTGACGATCAGAGGCTTGGTCAGCCGCGCCGAGAAGGGACGATGGACCGGACGGCCGCCCTACGCCTACGACCTCTTGTACTACGACCGTGCCGATCAACCGCTGCACGTCGTTCGGTATCTCGCGGGCGGCGACAGGGAGATTCGTACTTCCGACGGGAACACCGTGACGCGAGTCATCCCTCGGGGTGATCCCCTGCCGTCCGGCAACGATCGCGCCCAGCTTGTGCCCGGCGATCCTCATCGCGTCGAGATCGTCCAACGGATCTTCGAGATGTACGTCCACGAGCAGTTGGGTCTGGCCAGTATCGCTGCACGGCTCAACGCTGAGCGCGTGCCTTCGCCGGGACGCCCGCGCAAGGACGGGAAGTCAGCGGGCCGGTGGAGCCCGATCACCATTCGCGACCTCATCGCGAATCCCGCCTACCGAGGTGCTGTCGTTTGGAATCGCCGTAGCTTCGCGAAGTTTCACAAGGTCGCTGACGGCCACGCGGTCTCGCGACCGAAGCACAGGCGGAAGAAGACCGACGCCAACGACCCTAAGGACTGGATCACCTCCGAGAGTCAGCACGCACCCCTCGTCTCCCCCGAACTGTGGAAGCGCGCCCAGCGGGAGCGGGAAGCGCGAGCCGGGACGACGACGGCAGACCAACTCCGGGCCGGTCGCGGGAACAGCCGCTATTTGCTGACCGGCCTGGTGCGCTGCGCCCATTGCGGTGCGAGGTGGCAAGGTCGCAAAACCACCAAGGGGCGCAAGGTGCCTGGACGGAAGCGCATCGAGACCTATCACTACGCTTGCGGCGGCTATATCAGGCAGGGCACGGCGACCTGCGAACGGCAATTGGTCGGCCAGGATGAACTCGAAGACATCGTCATGCAGATGGCCGAGGAGCATCTCCACGAGTTCGTCAGCACAGGCGGCGCTGCTCTCCTCGCCGGGCTCGTACACGACGAAACCTCTGGAAGCATGTCCGAGGAAGCGGCGCTCAAGGCGCGGCTGGGGGCTGACCGAGCGCGACTGGAGCAGCTGGTCGAGTGCCTCACGCCCGACTTGGTGGCCACCCTGGAGCCGAAGATCCTGGCCTTGCGCAGGCAGGTCGAGGACGCCGAGGCGAGACTGCGTGACATCGACCAATTCCGAGTCACCCAGGACCAGGCGCGTCGGTGGGTCGAGGAGCTTGTTCGCGACGCCGCGCAGATCGGCGATCTGATGCGTTCCGGGACCCGAGCGGAGCGGAAGGCGATCTTGCGTGGGCTCACGCAGGAGATCGTGTTGGACCCAAAGAGCGGGAAAGGTGAGGTCGCCTTCTACGGCATCCCGAGGGTCGCGGGGCAAAAGAAAACGACGCGGTCCGAGGACCACGTCGTCTCTTCTTTAGTAGCGGGGGGAGGACTCTTCGCGGAAGAGAGAACCTTCGAGCCCGGAATCTGTCGTAAAGCCTTTGGGCTCCGTCGAGCCAACGTCGCCGCGTAGGGACCCCGACTCGAATCTCCGACCCAATGCCACCTTGTAGCCCAGATCAGATTCGGGTCGCGGCCGTGTATGCTGGCCCTGATGGGACCCGCCGTATCTCGATTGGTTGTCTGTTGCTCGGCGTTCCTCTTGACGACACCGTGGTGCGGCGCCCAGAAGAGCGATGTAGAGAGGCTCGTCTCCAAGCTGATAGGCCCCGCGGGCCGACTCCAGAATCTCTACATCGAGGGCATGCTGGATCGCGAGCGGTTTGGAGACGACGCCTGGGTCGATGACGGCGAGGTCCACTTCAGGGTCTGGCTCGACGGCAAGCCGGACGGCCGCATGCGATTCGATGTGCCCAAGGAACGCATGCCCTGGATCGGCGGTAGCACTCCATTCTCGGAGGATAGCTGGGAATTGGCCTTTGACGGCCGCGAGTCGCGCCTCCTCATGCACCAGATCAGGCAGGGCATGACGTGGCAGAAGCGGGCACCGAAGTTGAAGTGGGCCACTCGTTTCTCTGGCTGGGACTTCACTCTGTACGGTGCATTCGGTTGGCACGGCGGCCAAGACAAGGGCGAGTCTTTCCCTGACTATCTGAGCAAGCAAGCGCGGGCGTTCGCAAAGGTCGACCCCAAGGCACGAGTGCGCGGGAAACTGGAGGTCACAGAAGAGAAGACAAGAGAGGGCAAAGTCACAGCCGTGATCGTGTCGGTTTCCTTCATCTCAAAGAAGACCCGCACGCGAACTTGGCGCCTCGACCCGGCGAAGGACTACGCCGTCACGAGATTCAGTTCAACGTCTGGCGACCCACCTCTCGAGCGCACGCGGGCAACCGTGCATGAGTTCGTGCAGCCGGAACCCGGCATCTGGTACCCG
>JANQEO010000348.1 GCA_028278325.1 Candidatus Binatia bacterium | reverse complement strand
GGTCGTGTCAACTTTCGTGTGTGAAATAGCCGGCGAAGGGCTTGAGCTTGCGAAAGCCTGAGTTTCGAAACGGGGCGTTCCTCCAGGACATCTCCATCTTCATCGCGACGAACGCGAGGATCGTGTAGACCGAGTTCTCTCCCGCCACGATCTCCATCGGCTTCGTCCGTCGCTTGAACTCCTTGTTCAGCCGCTCGATCAGGTTGGTCGTGCGCAAGTGCATCCACTCGAGCTCGGGGAACTCCAGGTAGGCCGTCACGGCCTCGAAGTCCTTGACGAGGCACTTCACGGCGTCGGGGTACATCGCCTTCCACTTGGCGACGAAGGCCTCCAGCGCCTGCTTTGCGGCGAGGGGGCTGCCAGCGTAGAAGACCCGCCGCAGGTCCTCGGCCACGGTCTGGCGGTCCTTCTTCCTCACCTTCGCCAGGACGTTCTGGGCCTTGTGCACCTGACACCGCTGGACCTTGCCTTGCCGGAAGGCCGAGAGGAAGGCGTCTTCGAGTCCGGGCAGCCCGTCCATGATCCCGAGCTGGATCGAGGAGGGATCGAGGCCTCGGCGTACGAGGTCGCTGAAGACGGCTTTCCAGGCGGTCTTCGACTCCTTGTCGCCCGCCTGGAGGGCCAGCACCTGGCGCTGGCGATCCTCGTTCACGCCGATCACCACCAGGACGCACTGCTTCACCACTTCGTCGCCTCGGCGCATGGAGAAGTTCGTGCCGTCCAAGAACAGGTACAGGAACTTCTCGCCGGCCAGGCTGCGGTTGCGCCATCGGTCGACCGGCTCGAGGAGCTTCTGGTTGGCCTTCGAGACCTCGCCCGAAGAGAGGCGGCGACCAAACAGCCGCTCACTCATCAGCTCCACCGTTCGCGTGGAAGCCCCGCCCAGGAAGAGCATCTGCAGATCCTGTTCGATCCGAGGATCGACCTGGATCCGCTCGGGAACGACGCCGCTCCGGAAGCCGCCCTCGCGGTCGCGGGGCACGCGAAGCTCCAGCGTTCCCAGGCCCTTGACCGTCACACGGCGGTCCCGGTAGCCGTTGCGGTGGTTCTTCGACGGCGTCTTGCGCTCGTACGGCTCGCGCCCAAGGTGGAGGGCGAGCTCAGCCCTCATCAAGTCGTTCAGCCAGCCCTCGAAGCGCGGCCGTAGATCCCCGGCAAGCGTCTGCAGCGTCGTCATCGGATCCTGAGCCATCTCGCGAATGGCTTGGGCGTGGGCCTTCAATTCCGGGACGGAAAGCTGTACGGTCAGCATGTCGGGGCGTTCTCCTCCCCTCGGCTGGCACCGAGGGATCGCGTGGGTTGGTTTTCCAACGCGGAGGGTAACGCCCCGCCTCTCGTTCAGATTTCCGCTCTCAAGTCCTCCCGGATTTCACACACTTCGATTTACACCACC
>JANQEO010000455.1 GCA_028278325.1 Candidatus Binatia bacterium | reverse complement strand
ATGAATCTCCTCCATTAGGAGTGGGTTGAAAGGCCTCATTGGAATCACCAGGGACACCACGGCCCCGGGAGCGGCGGATCGATGGTCAAACCACCGCAGCAAAGGAAGAGCATCCCGATCAGCGCGCCTGCGCTGTGGAAACCGAAGGCCCGCCTGGCGATCATCCTCAGCTTGGAGTTGAAGCCTTCGGTGATGCCGTTGGTCAGGCGCGTCTCGATGTAGGCGAGGATGCGCTCTTTGTGCTGCCGGATCGTTCTGGCCACCCGGACGAAGGGCTTGAGCTTGGAGCGCGAGGCCCACTTGAGCCAGCGGGCCAGCTCTCGCTTGGCCGAGCTGGCTCTGGTCTCTTCGAAGACGGCGGCGAGAGACTCCTTGAGCAGGTAGGCGCGGTAGAGGGGCGCGTTGTGTTCCTGGATCGCGGCGAGCCGGTCCCACTCCTTGGGGCTGAGGTCCCAGCGGTTCTTGAGCAGGACGAAGCGGCTCCGCTTGATCGTTTTGGCGGCGTCGGGGTCGTCGCCCTCCCTGTACTGACGAACCATGTCCCTGCGCACTTGGTCCACCGCATCGCTGGCGAGCTTCTGGACGTGGAACCGGTCGAAGACGATCTGCACGTTGGGGGCGTTCTTCTCAAGCGACTTGATGTAGCCGCCCGCCATGTCGATGGTGGCGATCTCGAGCTTGGCGGCGGCGTCCTCGCCGATTTCGGCGAAGAAGGTGTCGAGGGTATTGGCGCTGTTTCCCTCGCCAGCCCAGACAATCCGCTGCTTGTCGTGATCGACGACGATGGTGATGTAGCGGTGCCGTCGGCGGTAGCTGAACTCGTCGATGCCGATGCGCTTGAGGTCGGCGAGCCTCTCGGGGTCGAGCTTCCCGGCGACGACGCGCTCGATGATGTTGCCGACGGTGGCCCAGGCGATGCCGAGGATCGCGGCCACCTCGGTCTTGTTTGTGATCTGCGCCAGATAGGCTGCCATGTCCTCGAAGTCGATGGTGAAGCGACTGTCGCGCCTGGCCCAGGGCACCTTCTCGATGTGCACGCCGCAGTCCGGACAGTGGACGCGGCATGGAGCGTACTCCAAGAGTATGCGGAGCGCTCCGACCCCGAGGTGGACCCACCTTCTCGCCGGTCGCCGGTCGTAGCCTGGAGCGATCTTTCCGCAGCAGGCGCAGCGTGGCTGGCGCCAACTCGGCCGGACCCGAGCGACGAGGCAGGTGTCGACGAAGAAGACGTCGGTGACGAAAAGACTGGCGATTCCGATCAGGACTCTGGCAAACTTGGTGATGCGCACTGTTTTCCTCGGCTTTTCGGAGTTTTGGTCGACACCAAAAAGCACGGAAAACCGTGCGCTTTTCAATTTTCAGGTGCTTTTGCAATAAAAACTCAGCCAGGACGTGGGCCAGAGCGCCGCCGAGGGGAGTGGTCTACCCACTCAGGCTGAAGGAGAACC
>JANQEO010000311.1 GCA_028278325.1 Candidatus Binatia bacterium | reverse complement strand
TGAGCCGGTGCCCGGGTCGGCTCGCAACACGTCGGGCCGTGACCCACCGGGGAAAGCTTCTAGCCCGCGCTCGAACCCCGCAAGCACGGCGATCGTGTTCAAGATGCCGACGCGGTGCTCATGTTCGAAACTGCATGTCATCCGTCTGCCAACAAGCGCCGGGCGTCAATGGCCTCGGCTAGCATCACTTCCCGAGTCAGGGGCTCGTCTACCGCGTCTCCGAGCAGATCCCTTGCGACAACTTCCTTCTGCGTCAAGCGCTCGTATTCCGAGACCTCAAGCGTGTCCTCGCACAGCAAGACGACGTACTCCACGTCGCGCGTCTGCCCCCTGCGATGAATCCGATCAACACTCTGTAGGTAGTGAGCCGCTTGGTTCGACATCGATTCGTAGACAGTGAAACGCGCGCGGTGAAGCGTGAGACCAGCACCCGCTGCCGCAGGGTTGGCAACGAAGAGCATGTGTTCGTCGTCCTCCTGGAAGGAGCGCACCGCCTCTCTGCGCTCGTTCACGTCTGCGACCGTGCCGTCGTAACGCACCGGTCCGTAGCGTTCGTATCTCCGCAACAGCGCATCGATGGACGCGGTGAAGAACGACCAAATGACGACCTTCTCCCCCTGCTCCCCAATGAGGGTCTCAAGTAGCCCGTCAAGCGCCCACAGCTTGGCCGCAATCTCAGAGTAGTCGGGAGCTACTGCCCGTGGATTCGCGCAGATTTGGAGCAGTGCCATCCGCTTCGCTGCGAACGACGCAAGCCGTCGGCGAAACTCGACATCGTCTACGCTGCGGAGACTGGTAATGAGTCCATCGAGCGCGTCTCTGTATAGAGCCGCCTGGACTGGCTCAAGCTTTACAAAGACGCGGTGAAACGTCTTGCTAGGCAGGTCTGGCAGAACCTCTGATTTCAAGTGGCGGATGTAGGCGCCGCGCTGCTCCATTGCATCTCGCACGACTGGGACGGCCGCGCCGCGGTCTTCGGGGATCGAAACCGACCCGAACGTGAGACCAAAGTCAACGAGCGTGAACTGTTGCACGAGATCATGAGGGGAATTCGGCGCTGGCGTTCCGCACAGAACAAACGCTCGCCCACACCATTCGCGCAGCCGTCGGATAGCCTTGGTCCTCCGTGCGTCCACGTTCTTGATGTAGAACGATTCGTCGACAACGAGGACAGCTCGGTCACCGTGCCTCACGAGGATATTCGTGAGTTCTTGTTCGAGGGAAATGGCGGTCTCGAAGTTCGTAACCAGAACGTCTGCGCCAGACCGCATTCTCGCAAGTTTCTGCCGGCGGCCACCCGCCAAGACCCCAACGTCGTAAAGGTCCCCCTTGAACCGACGGAAATCACCTGGCCACTCCGGCACCATGCTCTTGGGTGCAAGGATAAGCGCGAGATCAGCTTCGTCCCGAGCGGCGAGGACGTCGAACGCATAGATGAAAGTTACAGTCTTGCCAGCGCCCTGCTCATCGAACACACATAATCCGAAGCTGTCTCGCACAGTCATCGCTGCGACGTTTCTGAGTTGATGGTCGTCAAGTGGATCTGTGTTGACCCGGGTCTCGATCGCGGCGCGAACCTCGGGCATGGATGCTGTCTTCAAGGCGTTGACGGCGCGGATGACGTTGGCGTGCCGCGCCCTTGTTCGCTGCCTATTCTCGACGATCCGGCGGGCCTCGCGGTGCCAGTCAATCTGCAACTCGCCGGCCACTTCCAACAGACCCGCCGCGGCAAGCGACGGGACGATGATTCCGGACGTGCTACGGCGCACTCTTGTGTTGGGAAGTAGCTGCGCCAGCGCACGCACGACAGCGGAGGCGTCTCGGCTGTCGACTGGAGTGACGAAGAGTCGGTCGGGGACATCGTCAGGTTTTACTTGGACACGCAACCTGCCTACTCCGCCTGAAGTGTCCCTTCGATGTACTTTTCCACCAGTCGCAACGCACGCAAGAGTCCTCGCAAGCTCGCGGGCTTCACTTCCCTGAAGGCTCGCACGGGAAGATCCTCCAACCACTGGACGAAGGTCTCGATCCGGGTGTTGAGCCCCACCATTCGACTCTCTGCATCTCGCGTCCGGACGATTGCGATAGCCTGATCGATGAACTCTTCCGCTTGCGCCGCGTCGTCCTCGTCCCGGGCCTTGCGCAGCAAGTCTCGCGCCTCCTCATTGTTCGCAATGCGCTTGAGGTCGCGGATTTGTTTCCAGGTTCTGAACTTGCCATCGAACAGCAGGTCGAGGACCCACTCACGGAGCACATCGTCGCGCTGCAGCGTGCTGGAGACTCCACCCTCGCGAACCCCCTTGGACAACTCATCGAAGTACTGGAAGTACCGATTTGCACGGTGTTGAACAACGAACTCGTCCTGGTCCCGCTTGGTCGTGTGGTGGTCCTCGAACTGCAGCACCCATTCCATCATCTTGAGGTACCGCGTCACCGTCGAAGCGTCCGGCCCCAGAGCGAACTTCTGGGAGAGCTCTCTCTTGAGCTTCGCCTGTTCACGCTGGCCAGGCTGCCTCGGCTGTGCGGCCAACACGGCCTGCCACTCCTCATAGACCTTCCGCGCCTTGACGTACTCGGGCCAGTCCTGCTTGCAGTCCGGCTCGAAGTTCAGCGACACCACCACCGCCTGACTCTGGTCCTCCGTTGCATGCTCGGTCAGCTGCTGGACGACGATGTGTTCTACAGCGCGCTTCTGTTCGGCGGTGAACTCGTCGCTCAACATGATGTAGTGGCAGGCCGTGACACGTCTGTTTCCGTCCAACAGCGTCCCATCTGTATCCAGGATCGGTGGCTTCCTGAGTCCGTTGACTGCGATGGAGCGCGCGAGCTGAGCGATCTCGAACTGATCCTCGACCGTTCTCGCCGGAACGTCCGGGAAATCCGCAGTCCCCGGCAGGTCCGCCTTGCTTAGGAGGATCTCTAGCAGCTCGTCCTGGGTCGGTCCGCGCGCGTTCTGCTTGCGAAACTGCCCGAGGTGGATCTGTAGGCGCTCGTTCTCCTCCCAAAGTGGGACATCGACAGTCCGCACGTAGCCCTCGCGCATCGGTACGGAAATACCGTGGAAAACGGGGCTTGGACGCACAGGGCGAGGCACAATGCCGTTGTGCTCTATCAGCTCGAAGGTAACTCGGGGGGAGCTGTTGTAAGTCAGATCCTCCCGAACGCGATTCACATGCTCAATGAGTGCCTCGATCGGCTGGGCTAGGTCGCGCGCAGCTCGTTCGTCACCTCGCGCGCGAGCACCTTCACGCAGGACCAACAACACACGCTCCAGAAGCCGTTCGCTCTCGGTGGCGTCGAGTGGCTGCTCAAGCCCGGTACGAACCGCGTCCTCAACCTCTCGACCGATATCCGTGGAAAGAAGGCGGGCTTCTTGTACCAGCGCCCGGAACTCCACCCGCAGGTCCAGTTGTGCGTCTCGTTTAGTCATTCACTCTCCTCCATCTCTGCTTCGGGATCGGCCAACGCGTCCTCCAGGTCTACTTCCCAGAGTCCTGCCTCCCGAGCACGTTTCTCAAGGCGTTCAAACACTCTGCGGCGGAGCCGCCCAGCGGTGTTCTTCGTCAAGCCCGTGGCCGACGCAATGTCCTCGTCGGAAACCTCCCGTCGCGCCTCAACGGCATCGAGGAGGTAGGTCGCGACCATTTGGATGTTCGCCTCACCGAGCAACGGCACCATCTCCCGTGCGCGCTTCAAGGCCTCACGGCGTAGAGCATCCGGGTCGGGCCCCGGGTTTGCGGGCGCGCTGAGGACGTCGAGCATGCCGTCCGGCTCGGGCAGTTCGTCGACCTCGGAATGGCGACGCCGCGCCTGGTCGCGATTGAGGTCGGAGCACCGCCGACTCGCGATCCGGTAGAGCAGGCCTGGAAGTGCGATGACTTGGTCGCCTGCGGCGACCTTCACGTACGTCTGGTCGACAGCACGGGCAACACAATCATAGACATCATCCTGGCTGAGGTACTGCCACGTCGCGCCCAGCCTCCGAACGAGACCATCCAAGTAGCGGCTGCGATGAAGCGCGCTCAACATCCCGAGCGGGTCGCCTGCGCTCGCCGCACGACCGGCCTCCTTGAGCGCGGCCGCGCGGTCATGTTCACTGTCGCCACCTTTCTCGGACCCCATGCGATCGGCCTCGCACGGTTGTCGGAGTGCGGACAGGGTGCGCCTTTAGCGCAAGTTACTGTCCGCGGCGGCGACTATCATTGGGCTACTGCGTCTACAAGCCGTTCTGGGCACATACGCGCCAGTGCGCACTCAGCGCAACTGGGAGCACGAGCGGAACAGATCTGTCGGCCGTGCTCGAGCACGTTCACATGAAAGCTGTACCGATCTGCTGGCCGGACAGCGTCCTCGATCGGTCCGTGCGCGCGGCCATACGCGATCGTACGGCCCACGAGTCCGAGCCGTTTAGCCACGCGCCACACATGCGTGTCGACCGGCAAGACCATCCGACCCATCGAGTACATCATTATGCACTTCGCGGTCTTCGGTCCAATGCCCGGCAGCGAAGTCAGGTACGCCTCGACGGCGTTGTCGGATTCGTGCTGCAGCGGGGCGAGCGTCACACTGCCGAAGTCCGCCCTTAGCCTGCGAAGCACGGCTTTGATCCGCGGGGCTTTCTGGTTGCTTAGCCCGCCGTCCCGGATGAGAGACTTGATTTTCCGCAGCGGCAAATCCGCCAGTTCGTCCCAGTTGGACACCGCCTGGTGCAGCTTGTCAAAGATACGCGCGTAGCTCGGGCCGGTGGTGACCTGCGAGAGCAGTATGTAGATCAGCTCATCTACAGGTGCCTCAAGATTGCCATGCCGCGGTGACCCGTAGACCGCGTGTAGTAGCTCAACCACCCTGGCGGCCCTGCGTCTCTGCCGCGCGCGTTCGTGCGACGACAAATACGCGTTCCCGTTCAACCTCGCCGGCGTCGCATCGCCGTGTGTGATCCGCATCCATTCTCGTGCTGCCATAAGTCCCTTGACTTTGCGCATGCGGTCGGGGTTCAGCACAGTTCGGCGTCGCTTCTCCAAACGCGCGACCAGCTCCTCGTTCTCACATTGGACGCCCGGGCCGCTCGCTCGCTTACGACTTCGCATCGTTCGCCGGATCGCGGCGCCTATCGCCTCGCCCAGCCCGACAGGCACGGCATTGCCGACCTGTAGATACTGTTGGGGTGCACCACCCGCGAACTCCCAGTTGTCCGGAAACTGCTGTAGGCGAGCAAACTCCCTAACAGACAACGGTCGCGTCTCCGCAGGATGGCAGAACATAGTGGCCTTGCTGTCCGGCCTGGACGTAAGCGCAGGCGATGGGCGGTCCCAAGCGAGGCGTCGGCAGAAGCCCGACCGCCCTCCCCACGACTTGTAGGCGGCCCCGAGCGCTTCCTCTTGCAGGTCTTTTGGTAGATTCCGCCAGTTGCCACCTTCGGGGACAAGTTCGAGGAAGCGCGCTTTGCTTGGGGCGAACAGCCGATACTCGGGTTCCCGCTCCAATCCTTCGATAGCCCGACGGAGACTCACCCACAGCTTCTTCCCCTTTGCCCGCTTGGACGAATGTGTCGGGACCGGGAGCACAGCTAGCTCGCAGTCTCTCGAACCGATGAAGACGACGCGCTCGCGCAACTGCGGGACCCCAAAATCTGCAGCATTTAGGAGGTCGAACGCTGTGTAGTAGCCCGTGCGTGACAACTCACGACTCAATCGGTCAAAGGCCGAACCTAGTTGCTCCTCGCGCGCGAGTGGTGGATATCCAGGACCTCGTTGGTCCAGCGGTCGGTGCCGCACTGCGGCAGACAGTACGCCGCGCACGTTCTCCATGACGAAGAACCTAGGCTGAGCCTGCCGGATCACCCGTAAGAATTCCTTGAACATCGATCCGCGTGGGTCCGCCACGGAGCCGCGTTGTCCGGCCGTACTAAACGTCTGACATGACGGCCCGCCCGTGATCACAACGGGTTCGCCTTTCTCAAGTCTCGCGGCGCGTAGGATCTGAGTTGTGGACACTTCCTGAAGTGGCTTTTCGATCACGCATATGTCCGGCCGGTTTCTACGGATTGTCTCCGCAGCGAATCGGTTGCGCTCGACAGCCACCCGGACACGAAACCCCGCACGCTCTAGGCCCAGATCCAAGCCCAGTGCTCCAGAGAAAAGCGAGATGATCGGCAGAGGTCGGCGGGGCACAGCGGCGTCCGGTCTTTGTCGTCGCCGAGATCATCTCTGCTACTGATCAACGGGTCAAGCGGGGTCAGGGAACTCTTCCAACGATCAGCAACTCACGATCGCTCACCGCCGAGGTGGTGACAGTCGCTGCAAACCGCAACCGCCGCAAGTGCGAATCCTCTGCCCCCTGCTTGGTGACCGCGGCCTCAATGATCTCGGCGTCGCCAGCGAAGCCCGGGCGCTGATGACGGCGGCCCGGGCGATCCACACGATGAGAGCGACCTCATGCAGCCTGTCGTTCGGATCCGTGCGCCGCATCCCACGGTCGGGCGCTTCCCGACTCGAATCCACAGGATGTACGGTCGATCGGACTGATCCAAACTGGGCGAGCCAAGACCACTATCAGTCGCTGTTCGCGGTGCCGGAACCGATGACACCAAATTCCGAAGCCCGCCAGGGCGAAGACCTTGGCGGACTCGATGACGACACGTTGGTCGAGCTGCTTGTCGACCAACTTCCTGATCCCGGTTTCTACACCTTCGACCGCCTCGACCACCTCACGGGGCTGCCCCCGGGGACCGCGCGGCGGCTCGCAGAGCGAGCCGCGAGGCAAGCTCAGCGATTCGGAAGTTCCACGGCTCACGGTATCCGTTTGACGTCTCTCCAGATCGATCCGGTTGTTCGCCGCAGGAGGGGCACGAGGTTCTAGGGCGGGGGGGCGTGCGGCGAGGCCGGAGGCGAGGAGGGCTTTGCTCTGAACACCTCGCCCTCCTTCACCGGATTCAAGAGCTGGTGTGAGTCCTACATCCCGTTTCGGCCCGGCCGGCCGGTTCAATCCATGCGCGTTCGATCGGATCATCTGAACTGACCGATCGAATTCGACCACCCTGCGACGCCTGCTCTGCCCGCTCCAGGTACCTCCTCGGGGAAAGCGCATCTCGCCGCCCTGCTAGCATTCACGCATGTCCGATTCCAAGCACGTGGCGGACGGAGGTGAGGAGTTGGCGAGTTCGAACCAGTCCAGCGAAGGGGATTCGGCACTCAGCGCTGGGGACGACGCGTTCAAATCAGCTCAGGACCAGATCAAGCAGGTAATCGCCCTCGCGACAGGAACGATCGCTCTAACGATAACCTTCGCAAAAGCATTCCTCGTTGGGTCCGGCTCGGCGGTGGTGTACGCGGAGGTTGCCTGGGTCGCCTTGCTACTATCGCTCGTCGCAGGGCTGTTTGCGATGTCCGCACTGACAGGAGCCCGGGCCACAGGCGGAAACATTATGCACCGTACGATCAAGATCCCGGCCGGCTTGCAAATCATCACTTTTCTTCTCGGGATTCTTCTTGTCGTGGTTTTCGGCGTTGTTTCGCTAGCGGCTACCGGCGCTGACGCCGACGATGACTCGGTTCGTATGCACGCGCGTCTGATCGAGAACACCGCGATATCTCGACGCGCCGCTCGGCTCCGGCTCCACTCCATGGCGTCAAACGAAATGAACTCAGCAAACTGCTCGATGGATAGTGGTGCGACCCGTCGGCTCGATGAGTTCGTGGACACTGGAGCGGAGAACTACGCGCACACACTTTCGTCCGAAGAAATCAGCTCCGCGGAATTGGGACATCTTGACGCCAGCCGTCAGGCGAGCGAGGCGGTGTTCCTGAGCGAGCTGCGAGGGGCCTGTGCGGACGACCTGATGGTCACGGAGAGCGAGTTCGAAGGGTTTCTGCTCGCCGCCTGCCCGATATGGCCTTTCTGCTAAGCGTCGTCCGGAGTGAATCCACCCCTGGAAGGAGGAAGCAATGACAGCGGCGGAGATTTTTGAGTACGCACGAAGACACGCTGACGGTCGTGGTTTTCGGTTCGGCCCCGGCGTGGCGGCAGACTTCCGAAGCGCCGCGGCACGGGCCCACCGCGATATTGCGAACCCATCCAAGAGTTACACCGACGCCGACGCGAAGAAAGCATTTCGCGAAATGATCGCTGAGATGATTCTCGTTCGAGACGAAATTCCTGGGTACGCAGATCGACACCCCGGAGAGATCGGCGAGGAGACTCTCCGTCGCGCGGAGGCCAAGAAGTGTCCGTTCTGGCCCTTCTGCTAGCGGAGGGGACCCGCGAGGCATTCCGGCTACGACCATGCCAACTCACCTTCAGCTCCCCGCGGACCACGTAGATGCCTGAAGCGAACCATCAACCTCTCCCGCACGCACTCGCTGAGATCAGGCGTTTTGTGGATCAGATCATCCGGCCGCTGGTGGAGCTCACGCACCAAGGCGTGGACTACCTGAGACATAATCCGGAATTCATCGAATCTCTCCGGTATTGGATGACCGACGCGCCAGCAGACCTGAAGCGGGCTTTCGGGGACGCCGGCTACTTGATTCCGGAGGAAATGTCGATGGGAGACGTCGCCGTCGTGCTCCGTGCGTACCAAGATGGAGGCGCGCAAGCCGCAAAGGACACCATCCGACGTTTCTACGACGAACTGTTCCGCGACCCAGAGTACCTTGGGCGATTGGAGGAGCGGTGGGAGGGCCACGAGCACTCGGCGTTTTCTCGTCGCATCCACATCCTGCGCCAAGCCCTCGCTGCTCACCGGGCGGGCCTATGGGGAGCGGTGGTTCCAACCTTGCTGTCTCAGGCCGAGGGCATCGTTGCCGACCTTGCAGAGCATACTGGTCAGCTTCGGACGAAGCGCTACAAGCGGCTGCTCTTAGAGTTACCTGAGGACCATCAGATACTCGCGGGCATCGTCCGAGGCTTCGTTGATGGTCACCTGCTCGTCGGCTTCAACCACGGTGACCCTGTCCCGGAGTTCAGCCGGCACGCCATCCTGCACGGGGCTGACACCGCCTTCGCTACCGAGCATCATTCGCAGCGCGCCATCCTCCTCATTGACTACCTCTGCTGGCTTGACCCCGACATCGTTGCCGCAGCTCAACTCACCCGAACTCACCCGCGGCCTTCGGTCGATAGCGGTGTATAAAGGTAGGGCTCCACGAGAAACGCCGAATTCGGGCTCTGAGGGCGAGCCAATTAGGGTTCGACTCCCGGCGCCTCCACTAAGTTCACAAATCAAGACACGGGGTTACACGACCCCGTGTTTTTTCGTGCGGCCATTGTGCCGTGCGGCGGACGAGCCGGAGCGCCTGGTGGCTAGCGACTCAGCCGCTTCAGCGCTTTCCTAGCTTCCAAAACGAGTTTCTTCGTTCGCTGCCCGGGACTTGCCACGAACGTGGCGTACCGATCCGTGGCACGAGCGTCATCTCCCAAGATGTCGTACAGACGCGCCTCCCAGTACAGGGCCTCCACGGCCTTGCTCTTTGGAGCGGTTCGCTGGACTCGTCGGAGGTCACCGACGATGCGTTCGGCGGCCTTGGGTGAGGGCTCGATCTCCTGGAGTCGAACGCGATTGATCGCATGGCGAAGCAGAAGACCGAAGTCGTCAGGCCTCTCACGACATGCCGCGGCGCTCTCTTCCGCGATGTGCATCCTCTTGACCAGTTCACGGCGCGCCTTGTTGTCTGCCGCCGTCTCGTTCGCGCAGTTGGGGCAGTACGCGGCGCCCCGTCGGCCCATCTTGATGGGTACACCGCGAACCTCGTGCACGTACTTCTGAGCCTCTGGCGTGAACGTGAACTCTCGTCCACATCTTCCGCAGTTGGTGACGTACGCTTCATAGATCGTACGCCCGTCCATCTCCCCGAACCCATCGACGATCAAGGAGTGGTCGATGGGTGTGCCGCGCGGAGCCACGGCCTCTCTCTCGCGTTTCGCCACCGGGCAGGATCGTAGGCAGGCCGCCCCAGCAGAAGCAACTTCACGCGTCCGTCGCCCTGTAAGACCGGCCGAAACACGACCCCACCCCGCTGGCGCGACTCGTTTCGTGCGGCCTGGCTCCGTTTCGTGCCGTTCTTGCCGCTTTCGACTCCCGGCGCCTCCACTGCCTCAACGGCTCGCAGGACTACCCTGCGGGCCCTTCTTACATTCGGCGGCATTCCTGTCCTGCGCCGACTACTCGCGTGCGGTCTTCCCCGCGACTCCGAGTACGAAGGGGATCATCCCGCCTGGACCCCCAGTGCGGTCCGGTTTGACGTGAACCTCGACTCCGGGGGCGGCTTCCCGCAAACGTTCCGCGAACGGGAGGCGAACCTCGTCATCGATGCCGGCACCAATGGCGACCGCTGCGATCTCGCCGGACTGCACTCGCTGCTGCACCCGCTCGAAGTCAGAGGTGCCCTCGACGTTCGTGATCCCTCTTTCGGCCAACTGTCCGATGAGAGTGTCGATCCGCTCCTGCAACCGACCCACGATCAGAATGCGCCCAGTCATGGTGCGAGTCTAGCCGATGGCCCGCGCGGTAGGGGGCGACTCGCCGCGCCCGCGACGGGCATGGTGGTGGATGGGCGGCCGTCGATTCACGTCGAGATCAACCACGGCGCGCCTGGAGCAGGGTCCACGTCTCTCCCCTCATGTCATCGTCTGTCCACCTGCAAGCAAAGCGAGCAGGTTGGCGACGGCGAAGGACTGCGGGGCGACTCCCGGCGCCTCCACTTTGAAACGCCCGTAGGCTTTGGTCTGCGGGCGTTTAGTTTGAGTGGGGGGTGAGTTCACCCCCCGGGATCACGGGCGCATCGGATACCGATGTCTTCGTATCGGGTCGCGGGGTCCATGGGGATGTCTTGCCAACTGGTGAGGTTGATCGGGTGCACCTGCGAGAAGGCACCCCCTCGGATGATCTGGTAGTCGCCGTTGGTCGATGACGTCCACTCGGCAACATTGCCGGCCATGTCGAGAGCACCGTCGCGACTGGCGCCACGCGGCTTGCTTCCCACCGGCCAGGTCGATTCCCGACCACATCCGGTGGCGTCCTTTCCGGGGCCGCCTTTGCCTCCGATCAGACATTTCACGGCAACCTCGCAGGACGACGCCGCGTCGCCCCACGGAAAATCGGCTCCCGCGTCGCGGCCTCGTGCCTCCCATTGCCACTCCCACTGAGTCGGAAGCCGCTTGCCCGCCCACTTGCAGTACGCCTCGGCGTCGCTCAGGTCGACGCAGTTCACGGGATGATTGCGTCGGCCTTTGATCCCGTAGTTGCATGCTGCGTCATGTCTCGTCCGACCGCTTTCGGGGTCGTGGGTGCTGACCGGAGGCCGGCACGCCCCGGCAGATACGCAGCGCCGGTAGGCTGCAACGGTGACTTCTGTCCGGTCCAGCTCGAAGTCGACGACAACTCGCTCTTCGTACGGAGGATCGGTGGTCTCGTGCAGGAAGTAGCGTCCTCCCGCAACGAAGATCATGTCGTCGGGCGTCGTCTCACGCCGCACGACCGTGCCCCACTCGGGCCCAGGCACCACGGGCGGATGGGGCGGCGCGTATTCCGTGGACGCGGGCGCCTCAGTGCCCGGTTTGGCCGGAGCAACGGATTGAGCATCGTCCGACACCTCCACGGACGCTGGCGAAACACCGACGGCCCCATCCCCGCCCGGCGCCACTGGCTCGGCGCCACCGCCGGCACCAGCACCCTCTACTGACCGACACGTCGTCGCCGCGAGGACGCAAACGACGGCTCTCCGCAACGCGGACCGCATGCTCCAAGCCTAGCACTAGGAATCTGGACTTCAGACGAGCCGATCCCGGTTCCTCGATTCGCGACCCAGGCCCATTGGCAAATGAAGCAAGGACGTCGCTTTGCTGGATGAGGGCACACGCCGTTCGGATCACCTTCGTTTCCTCGTGCGAGGACGGGTTTTACGCGTGGGGTACACGCGGGCCACGGCCTGGAGCCGTACACGGCGAAGTCCGATCGCCCACGACGCGCGCTGAATCCGACCCCACCAACCCCCATCAAACCCAACACCTACGCGACCTCGGCCACGATGAGTCGGTAGCCCAGATCGAGCGCATCAACGTCCAAGAGATGCCCCCACCGCTTCGCCCACCGTCCGTCCCGCAGGTCCGCAGCGAGCCGGGCCAGACCAGCAGCCGTCTCCACGTCCAGGCTGAACGACGAGATTCCGGCGCGGACATGTGCGTCCAGGTACGCCTCTGGGCGTCTCCAGTACGCCGCCAGGAAACCGTCGGTACAGTCGTGCGGGATCAGGAGGGGCGCTACCTGGGCCTTCCCCATCTCCGCACGGAACACGTCAAAGGGAACAAACCGAGCCGCATCAACCTCCGCCATCTCGGGAAGATACTCGTGCAACCAGAAGTGGGCCGCAGCAACGGGGTCCCAGGTCATGATCACGATCCGGCGACGGGCCACACGTTTCATCTCTGAGATTCCTGCTCGCCAGTCACTCCAGTGATGGACGGACAGGATCGCAAGCGCGGCATCGAACGCATCGTCGGGAAACGGAAGCTGCTCGGCACTGGCCTGCACGGCTGTCACCGAACCTGCGGGCCGCTGCGCGATCATCCTTTCCGAGGGCTCGACCGCGGCAACCTCCATGTCGGTCGGTTCGTAGGAGCCAGTACCCGCCCCCACGTTGACGACGGACCAGGCGTCCCCCAGAGCGCGACGAATCTGGTCTGCGATCCTCGGGTCAGGATGACGAACCTGTGCGTAGCCTCCACCGATGGCGTCGTAGTCGGACACGGGGGACCAGGCTAACAGGCCGCCACCCACGGCGCTCCGTCGCCGGTCTCGGCCCCGTTTTGTGCCGGCGTGGTCGTCACTACAAGCCCCGTTGCCAGTGAGGAGCAAGGACCCCGAGGCGAACGAGTGTGCGGCTGACGATTGTGTTTCGGTACCGGAGCGGGATGACTCGCAGGGGTAGTGGCTGGCGGGTTGTCGCGTGCAACGCCGCCACGGGCCACGCGACAGGGCTTTGGCTGACATCTCGCCGAAGAACTGATCGTTCGCTCCGAAGAAAATGCCTACGTCGGCACCGCTGTCGGCGCCGGGCTTGGCGAGTATGCTGAGCTGGGACCAGCGTTGCTCGCCAGCTCCGTCCAGGAGGTCCCGATCTACGATCACGACGACGCCGACACGTCATCGCCGCAGATTATCGCTGATGTTTCCGCGGCACCGCGGGGGCTGGCCGCTTTCTAGGTCCTGCACCGCACAACCGCACGTTCGGCTGTACAACGCTACCGAAACCTCGAGGTTCACCCCTTCTTTGCGCGGGCACGTCCCGTTGACAGCCCTGGCTGTTCGTTGTACAGTTAGAAAACTATCGAATTAAAGGATAGCAACCGACGACGTGAAAGCGAAGAGACTCGCGAAGGTACTGAAGGCGCTCTCCAACGAGCACCGGTTGAGGCTGTACCTGGAGATCGCTAAGCACGAGCAGTCGAACTTTGAGGATCCGGAGTGCAACATCAGCGACATCGTCGAGCTGTTCAAGCTGAGCAGGCCGACGATTTCGCACCACTTGAAGGAGCTGGCGAATGCCGACCTCATCACCACCGAAAGACGCGGCAAGTACTTGATTGCAACCATCAACAAGAAGCTCCTTGAAGAAGTAAACGCGGTGCTGTCCGGGATCGTCGACGAGTAGCGCTCCAGGACCGCCTCCCCATTTTTTTTGGAGTCACAGTTCGATAATTTTCGAATTTTAAAACCATCGAAGAAGAAGAAAGGGAGACACGCGATGAGCAAGAAGACCGTCCTCATCACCGGGGCATCCTCGGGAATTGGGAAAGACACCGCCAAGCTGTTCCACGGGAAGGGCTGGAACGTCATTGCCACCATGCGAACGCCGGACAAGGAGGAGGAGCTAACCCAGCTCCGCGCTGTGTTGGTCACCCGGCTGGACGTACGGGAACAGGCGTCCATCGACGCCACCGTCCGCGAGGGGCTGGACCGTTTCGGGCACATCGATGTCCTTGTCAACAACGCTGGCTACGGCGGCCTCGGACAACTCGAACAGTTCAGCGACGAGAGCATCTTCCGCATCTTCGACACCAACGTCTTTGGTGCGATGCGAGTCACTCGAGCCGTGCTTCCCATCATGCGGAAGCGCAGAGAGGGACGAATCATCAATGTTTCGTCAGGAAGCGGTTTGATGGGCTTGCCGAACATGTCGGTCTACTGCGCGACCAAGTTCGCCCTGAAGGGAATGAGCGAGGCGCTCGCCTACGACATGCGCCCGTTCAACATCCAGGTCAAGGTCGTCGCTCCAGGGGCCTTCGCCACGGGCTGGAGTGACCGCATGGACATCCCGGCCGGTGCCGGAGACCAGGAAATCCAGCGCCACGCACAGCGAGTGTTCACGCACTTGAACGAGAATGTCTTCAAGAGCCTGGGCCACGATGACAACGAGCTGGCGGACCCCCGCACAGCAGCGGAGAAGATCTTCGAATGTGCAACGAGTGACACTCCCGTCCACAACGTTGTCGGCAAGGACATTGAGCGGCTGGCGGCCATGATGGACTCCTTGCCGCGCGAGGAGTTCATCGGGCAAATGTCGCAGATCTTCTTGCCGCCGGCAGTCGACCAAGCCGGTGACGGGGGTGAACCATGAGTGGACTCCACGTCTCGCGCGCCGCGGCCAAGCGGCATAGCGCAGATATGACTGGGAAGAACATCGTCATCACTGGAGCCACCGCCGGAGTTGGCAAAGAGACCGCGAGGAGCCTGGCAAAGATGGGCGGCAATATCTATTTCGCTACGCGCAACGCGGAGAAGACCCTGGCCGTGATCGAGGAGATCCGCTCCGAGCTGACGAACGGATCGGCGTTGGAACACAAGCCGCTGGCTCTGGACGACCTCGACAGCGTGCGCCGCTTTCCCTCCCTCTTCGGCGAGGAAGAACGGATTGATGTGCTCATCAACAATGCCGGTGTAAGCCATGAAACTGGCGTCACCAAGCAGGGGATCGAGAGGATCTTCGGGATCAACTACCTCAGCCATTTTCTGCTCACGAAAGGGCTGTTGCCGCACCTGACGAGAGCAAGTGGCCGCATCCTCAACGTCACTTCGATGGGGCACTCCTCGGCTCGGCGAGAGCACTTCAACGGACCGTGGTACGGAGCGTGTGAGGAGATCCACCCTCAAACCCTCTACGGCCGGTCCAAGGCGGCCCAGATCATGTTCGCGAAGGCTCTGCAACGACGATTCGATCGAAACAGCATCCGCTGCACCTGCACGAGCCACCACCCAGGGGGCGTGCGCACGCGAATCTTCGACACCTACGGTCTGGCGTTGAAGGTTTTTATCTTCGTACTGTGGCCGGTCCTGGTGGAGCCGCCTGAAGGAGCCCGAACCTCGGTGTATCTGGCGACTCGGGACCGTCCAGAGAAAACTGGAGGCAAGTACTTCTACTACGGCATGTTCCGCAAGGGTATCTACGAGAAGCCGGGAACGGAACTCGTGAACGATGAAGCGTTGCAGGAGCGCCTTTGGACGGTATCCGAGGAACTCGTCGGCGAGGAGTTCAGCATCGGCGCCGACCGAGGAGCCACGGTAACGGCTCGTGTCAGCTAACCTGGCCAAGGTCATGAAGGCGCTCGTCTCGCTGGCGCTCCTGGTCTTCGTCATGATCGGCCTGTCCGTAATGGGTATCAGGACGCTCCTCGATCCGGACCGATTCGATTTCTTCAACCAGGTCGGGTTGTCGCGTGTCGGCGTTCAGGCTTGGGCTGTGTACACCGTCGTAGGCGCGCTGCTCATGGCACACCCGCGAACGTTTGTTGTCGGCTGCATCATGTTGCTGCTCAACAACCTGTTCATCATCGGGGTCTTCGTGAGCTCCGGCGACTTGGCTCGTGCCGCGACCGAGGCACTGGCGATGGGGCTTCCGATCGTCCTCCTTCTCCTCGGTCATCCGTACACCCTGTGGAGGGGAAGACGGAAGTCAGGAGCACCCCAGCCATGAAGGTAATCATCCTAGGCGGCACAGGGAATGTGGGGCGTGCGGTGGTGCGCGAGCTGGCGAAGCGGCCGACGGTCAGCGTTGTGAAGATGTTGAGCCGCCGCACAGTCGAGTTGTCGACGGTACTGGAGCGCGAGAAGGTCGTGCAGGTGGTCGTGGACACTGACGCGGACGACTTCGAGCAGGTGTGCGAGCGGGAGGCGGCCGGCTTCGATCACGGCGTCAGCACGCTCGGTATCGGGTCGGGATCTACCTCGATGACCGAGGACGAGCTGATGCACATCGAGGTTGGAGTGCTGGGGAAGTACGCCCGAGGCTGCAAGGCCGCGGGGATCGAGTCCTTCCTGCTGCTCACGGCCGTAGAGAGTCGGTGGCTGAACACTCGAACGAAGTACGGGCGCGTCGTGGCATACAAAGAGCAGCAGATCGTGGAGATGGGCTTCAATCGGCTGGCCGTGTTCAAGCCCGGCATCATCGTGGGCAACTCACACACGCCCGGATGGCTCACGTTCTTCACGCGAGCAATCCCGAGCGCATCGAGTTGGTCCAACATCGAACAAGATGACCTCGGCAAGGCGTTCGCAGCGTACCTGGACTTTCCCGAGGACCACCAAGCGGGCGTCCTGAAGCTGGACAACGCCGCGATGGTCGCCCTGGCCAGGAAGCTGAGGCCCGTGTAGCGACCGCGTGCAGGCAGGCGTGTTGATGTCCTCGAGTCCGTTGAGTGACAGGTATCCGGTGAACTCGTACAAAACCCCGTCGCTGCGGGTCTCCCGACTCGCAAAGCAGGGATCAACGCGGAGCCAGCAAGGGTTGGACCGCAACGCGGACTTGCGCCCGGATGAGTTTCGGTGAGGTGCCGATTCCCATCAGGACCAGGATGGTGGCAAACTGTGTGTCGATATAGCGGGCTGCGAACTTGGTGGACAACTTCGCATTGACCTCGCCGCACTCGAGTCCGCGCCGAAACCATGCCTCGTATGCGGCCCTGTGTTCATCCTCTAGTGAGCGTACGCGCTTCGCAGCCTGAGGACCGAGCCGAGAAATCGACAGGCGCATCCTGGTGAAGAGACATCCGGCCGGTGTGCCGCGATCCGAAGTCAGGGCCACGATTGCAGCGTCGAGTACTTCGCCAAACGACGCGTCCGTCTCGAGTGCGCTCAGCATGGGAAGGACGACTCGCTCCCGGTAGGCGTCAAGAGCCGCGACGTGGAGTCCGTCTTCGCCACCGAACTCGCGGTAGAGGGCAGGCTTTGAGATCTCGGCGCGTCGACAGACCTCGTTGAGAGACAGTCCGGACAATCCCTCCCGCCAATAGTTGTCCATCGCGATCGCTATGGCGCGCTCCCGATCCACGCTTCTCGGGCGGCCACGGGGTCTCTTCCCAGGCTTTGACATGTTTTTGGACCTTACGGTACGAAAAACCTTGACACCAGCGACATGGGCGCTTTAGACTTTTTTGACCAATCGGTACGCAAATCGTCTTCGGGCCACAGCGGCCGATTCGAGGGTAAACGATGCAATTCGAACACCAGACCATAGCCGGCCACGATCTCCGGATCTCCCGGGTCTCCCGCGGCGGCCGCCCGACCGTCGTCATGACCAATGCCTTCCCCCAGTCAATCCGATGCTGGGAGTCATTGTGGGAGCGACTCCGCCAGCGCTTCGACCTCCTCGCGGTGGACCTCGCCGGTTTTGGCATGTCGGGGGGAGGAGGATCGATCATGCGGCCTTCCGCTCAGTCGGAGCTACTCGTAGAGTTGATGAACGTCAACGGGATCGAGCAGGCCTATCTGATTGGGCCGGACGTGGGCGTACCCATCTCCTTGTGGCTCGCGTCGACTCACCCTGAGCGTCTGCTGGGCGTCAACATCTACGACGGCCCCGGCATGTGGCCCACTGATTTCGCCCCAGCTCTTCGCGCCGCCACACGCTCCCGTCTCGTTCGCTGGCTCGGCACACGCTGGCCCCTGCAGCGGCCCTTGATGAAGCAGAACTTCGCGGCTGCGACGTCAGGCGGCTACCATCATTTCGAACCTTCGCCTGCGGCCGTGGACGAGTACCGCGGCATCTGCTTCGACCCGGTCAAGCATCGCAACGCCTTCGATTTCTTGGGTTCCTACGCCGAAGAGTTGCCGCTGCTGCAAGAGCGACTCTCTTCGATCGAAGTTCCAGTGCTCATCACCTGGGGGGCGCATGATGATTTCGTGCGTCCGGGTAACGGAAAGCAGCTGCACGCGCGGCTGCCCAACAGCAAACTCGAGGTGCTCGAGAACGCGGGCCACTTCTCGCATGAGGATGCGGACGAGGCCTGGCTGGAGCGGTTCATGGAGTTCGTGGCGTCTTGCGAGGTGGCGGGCACGACTCATCTCCTGGCAGCCCCGGAAGCCACCGTCGCCCGGCCTCGATCGACATCGACGACGCCGCCAGCTCCGACTCGCTGATCGGCTGATACCAGCCACCGATGTGGACCGAAAAGAACGCTTCGACCAGCGCGAGGAAGGCTTGGTTGTTCTCGGGGCGCTGAAAACCGTGGCCTTCGTCGGGGAACACGACGTAGCTCACCGGGACCCCTCGGGCCTGCATTGCCGAGACCATCTGGTCGGACTCGGACTTCTTGACCGTGGCGTCATTGGCCCCCTGCCCGATGAGCAGAGGCCGCGTGATCCGAGCAACATGCGTGAGAGGGGAGACGTCCAGAAGCGCCTGTCTGCCCTCGGGCGTGCTTGGATCACCCAGCCTGACGCGCCAGGACGCCAGCTCCCGGGGTGAGATTGCGTCGAACAGAGTCACGAGACTCGACGCTCCGAACTCATCAACCCCACAAGCGAAGACATTGGGCGTGAGCGTGAGGCCGGCAAGCACCGCGTAGCCGCCGTAGCTCGCACCGAAGACGCAGACCTGATCGCGCTCCGTGACCCCGTGCTCGACCGCCCAGGTCACAGCGTCGAGAAGGTCGTCGTGCATCTCTCTTCCCCATTGTCTGTTGCCTGCGTTGGCAAATGCCTTGCCGAACCCAGTGGAGCCGCGGAAGTTCACCGAAAGGACTGCGTAGCCGCGATTAGCGAACAGCTGGTGGTACGAATTGAAGCCCCAGTAGTCGCGAGCCGCCGGCCCCCCGTGCACGAGTAACACCATCGGAACAGATCGGTTGGCTTTGCCGTCACCGTCAGGATCCGCGTGCTTCGGCAGGCTCAGGTAGCTCACGAGTCGAAGGCCATCCCGGGCTTCGATGGTCACCGGATGCATGCGCACGAGGGGCTGTCGGTCGAGTTCAGGGTGCTCGGCGAACAGCAGTTCCCCCACCTGCGTTTTCCGGTCCCACCGGTAGTACTGGATCGAGCGGACATCGCTCTCGAAGGCGACGATCCACGTCGAGTCATCGAGCGTGCGAGAGGCGATGTGCGGAAAGCCGTCGGCGAGTTCGGCGAGTGCGTCGAGGTCCTTTGCTACTCGTGGGTCGAGGACGACCCAGCGCGACTTGTCATAGTGGACTGCGACCGCCTGGACCGTCATCTCGGTCGGGTGAATCAGCAGGTCCCATCCGTCGAGGTCGGCGCGTTCGTCCGCGTGGACGAGGCGCTTCTTCTTGGTTTTGGCGTCGACCATGAACAGCGCCGCAGTGTCGCGCCCACGGCTGTCGACCGTGTAGTAGGAGGTACCGCCGGCATCGAAGCCGAGCACGCCGCTATTGAGCACGTCCTCCGCGGGCGTCTCGTCATAGTGTCGCCAGCGCTTGCCGTCCGGGATCATCCACGCAAGCGCGCCGGTCTCCGTGACCGTCTGGGCGAAGCGCGGCCGCAGGTCGCGGTCGACCACCCAGTCCACGAACTCGTGGTCGTTGCGGGCCACGAGGCGCCGCTTGCCGGTCGTGAGGTCGATCGCGTGGAGATCGAACACTGATTCGTCTCGGTCGTTGAGCAGGACGAGGATGGTGTTCGGCTTGCGAGGCGAGACCTCGAAGCCGGCAGCGGTCACCCCCTTGAGCGGGGTCAGGTCCACGACATCTCCGGTCTCGACCGCGACCCGGTAGACGTGGAATCTCTCGTCGCCAGCTTCGTCCTGAAGGTACACGAGGTGCTTGCCATCGAACGTCCAGTGCGCCTCGGATATCGGGTGCGTCTTCGCCGAGGTGACCGGCCTGGCGCTGGCAAGCGCATTGGCGGTTGCTACCCAAACGTTGAGCACCCCCTCGCGCGGTGCGTGCCACGAGATCCACCGGCCATCCGGGCTCACTTGGACCTGTCTACGTTCAGGGTTCCCGAACAACACTGCCCGCGGGATCAGATCGGACCTCGGCTTCCCAACTGCAACGGTTGCTGCTGGCTCGCCGCCTTTGCTCGCAACCGCGGGTGGATTTGACTGCGTCGCGCAGCCACCCAGGGCCAAGAGGGCCGCCGTTAGCACGTTTCGCCACGCCACCATCCAAGGGGTTGTCAACCAAGTGCTCTCCTTCCCTGTGTTCGCTCGCCTTCCGCCGTCTTCGAGATCGCGCAGAGCGTTGGCGGAATCGAGGGTGATCGTCATAGCTGGTGCTTTCTGGAGTGAACCGCCTCGAAGGTTGGTTTAGTTGAGTCCAGCCTACATGACTGGGGTGAGCTGACGTTGATGCTCGGCCTTCAAGACGGTGCTCGCCTCGGTGAGGCCACCCTCTTCAAGCTCCCGAGGCGCGAAGTCCTCCAGATACGTCACAATCGCCTCGCGGGTTGCAGGGAGGTCATTTCCCGAGACTTCCGGCGGGAAGGGCCGGCATCTCGCCAGCATGAGACAGGATAGGAAGGCCCAGACGGTTCGATCCCGCTGCCCGCGCACGGGCAGTATTGTCGCCGGGAGGCTCGATCCATCACTCGTTCGCGGCCTCGCTACGGGTCGAAGACGATCCACGCACACCCCACATATGAGTTGGCGCAGCTTCTCGCGCGCCCGCTGGTGGCCGTGCGGGAATCGGTCGTCGTGGCTGTGCGAGAAAGATGAGAGCTTGTTTCGCACGAGGAGTCCTTTCGGTTCGTTGTCTTACGGGAAGGGCTTGAGTCAGGCCTTAGAGCTGGATAGAGAGGTCTTGAGGAAACCTGCGCATATCGCGCCAGGATCCATCCATTTCGCTTGTTGCGTTTATTTCGGTTAGATTTAGACTCTCCAACAGGCCGAATGAACGCTCCACTACAACTGCCGACCCCCGAGCTGGCCAAACAGGCTCAAGAGGCGCTGAGACGGCTTCGTTCTGTCAAGCGGCGGACGAAGCTCGTGCGCGTCGTGACTGGCAAGGAAGGCCAAGAGGTGACGGTACAAGTGCCTCGCGAGGCGTTCGAGTTGTTCACCCAGATCCTCGCACAGATGGCCAACGGCAACGCCGTCACACTCGTTCCGGTGCATGCCGAGCTCACGACACAGCAGGCCGCCGACATGCTCAACGTCTCTCGACCCTTCTTGGTCAGACTGCTCGACGAAGGGAAGATCCCGTACCGGATGGTGGGCACGCACCGGCGGGTGAGGGCCGAGGACGTTCTGTCCTACCAAAAGGCCAGCTACGAGGAGAGCAAGCAGGCTCTCGACGAGTTGAGCCGCATTGCGCAGGAACAAGAACTCGGCTACTGACGGCAAGTGGCGTTCACCGTCCTCTACGACGCGTGCGTGCTCTACCCCGCGCCACTTCGCGACCTGCTCCTTCGGGTCGCGATCACGGGGCTCGTTCGCGCGAAGTGGACGGATGCGATCCTCGACGAATGCTTCGAGGCGATCTCAAAGCAACGCCCTGACGCCAACCCTGACGCGCTCGCGCGGACTCGAGTGCTCATGGTTCAGGCGGTCCCGGACTGTCTCGTGACCGGCTTCGAGCCTCTCGTCGAAGGGCTTTCCTTGCCCGACGAAGATGACCGCCACGTGCTCGCGGCCGCGATTCGCTCCGGAGCTCAAGCGATCGTGACGTTCAATCTCAAGGACTTCCCGAAGGACACCCTGCAGCCGCTCGGCATCGAGGCGATCGACCCGGATGACTACGTTTCGGACCTCATCGATCTCGCCGGCCAAAGTGACGGCGATCCTCCACGAACAGGCCGCCGCCTTGAAGAACCCGCCCAAGACCGTGCACGAGATTCTCGACACTCTCAAGGAACAGGGGCTTCCACAATCCGTCGCACGATTGCGGGAGCTCCTCGAATGAGCCTCGAAACCGTCAGGGACATCCCCTGACGATCACGAACCTAGACCGAACTTCGGGCGGCCACACGCGATGCTGCCCGAGTGGGCGACGGTCCCAACGCCGGGGACAATCTCGTGTCGTGGGAGGAAACGCCGACGTACGACGTGTACTGCATCCGAGCGCTCCCGAACTCCGTTGTATATATTCTTGCTGGCCGTCCTTGGTTGTAGGTGCCAGTGGGCCTGGATAGACTGGCGCGGTGAAATGCCCCAAGCTTGCCCTGGCCATTGCGTTTCTCCTGCCCTCCTGCGCTCAGGATTCCGAAGATGGACGTGGTGGCGCCGGCGACGGTGGCGGAGGCGAAACTACCGGTGGGGATGACGGTGGTGATGGAGATGACGGCGGTGGTGGAGATGACACTGGTGGGGGAGATGACACTGGTGGGGGAGACACCGGCTCCGACGGCGGCACAGACGGCACCGGCACGGGGGCCACCGACGGCGGCGGAAGCTCCGGATCCACGGGCGGCGCCGGAGACTGTCCGGCCGGTGGTCTCGAGAGCGCGCTTCCGCTGGTCTTGACCGGAACCACCGTGCCCGGAAACCTGGCCCTCGGATTGGCCAGCGCGCCCGAGATTGCGCGAAACCCCTGCGGCGATCCGGAAGAGGTGAAGTGCTTCAACGCGGCCAATGCAGAGCGAGCCAACGTGGGCCTGGGTCCGTTCATTTGGGACGGTGACCTCGCCGACCTGGGTCGCTCCCACTCCGCCGACCAGGCCCAACAGAACTACTTCGGCCACGGAAGCTCGACCACGGACGACCACCTCTACCAGGAGCGGGCCGAGTTCCTGGGTCTCAAGGACGGCAAGTTCTCGTCCGTGGTCGAAAACTCGGCCGCCGGCGTATCCGGTGGCGAGGAGGTGGTGGATGGGTGGATGGGGAGCCCTGGCCACCGCGCCGTCATCTTGGGTGAAGGCTACTGGGACTCACTGACCCACATGGCCTGTGGAACCGACGGGAGCGGGTATTGGAGCATGGAGTTCGGGGAAGCGCAGTAGGGGGCCTCGGTCGCCGCACTCCCGCCGGAAACATTAGTCGGGCTTCGGGGCGACGGGTTCACAGCAAAGAACGTCGCTCCCGATACCGTTTGCGCAGGTCGTCGATCGCAGAAACGACACTCACACGTGGGTCTTGCGTTGCGACCGCACACTCGGTACTGCGGATCCTGCCGGAGGGGGAACGCGATACGGGAAGCTTCCGGCTTCACGGGGGTGAAGCGAATGTTCTCGAAATCAACATGGCTCACGGGGCTGGGTCTCGCGAGCGCGTTGTCCTTCGTCGCGTCGGATGCTCGGGCGGAAACCATCGTGCTCACGGGCGACTACGGCTACCAGCAGTACCGACCCGCCTCCGGCGAGCTCGCAGGGGACACGGTCGACGCGTACGCAGCCACTTGGATCGTGCAGAACTCGGCCAACGACGATCCGACGCCGGGGATGGACTGCGAGATCGGACCCAACATGCTCAACCGCTATCCCATCCTGATCGAAGGGAGCGACGGCGTCGCGTTCCAGGGGGGCCGAATCATCAGCGAAATTCCTCAGGCCAGCGCGTGGGCCCCGACGTACTGCAACTCGGCAGCCTTCATGGTGCGTGAGTCAAGCAACGCCCGCGTCGAGAACCTTCGAGTCGAGGGGGCCTGGGATGCCATCCGCTTCTCGGTCGACTCCGTCGATTTCACGATCAAGTCCGTGTGGGTCAGCAACTTCCGTGACGACGGCATCGAAAACGATCAAGTGCGGTCGGGCCGAATCGAGGACTCCCTATTCGATGGGGGATTCCAGGGACTGAGCCTCGATCCCGGCGGGAGCGGTGGCCCGAGCGACGTCGACGATCACCGCATGGTTCTCGACCACTTCATCCAACGGCTGCAGCCCTACCCATTCGATGGAAATGGCGGCCTGGTGAGCTCCCACGGGACGCTGTTCAAGGGGACGTCCTATGCACCCCGAATGGAGATCGTCCACTCCGTGTTCGCGGCCGAGGTGGATTCGTTCGCGGGAGACGGCCGCCTCACGAGTGTTCTCGACAAGCTGGACCACTGCGAGAACAACTACTTTCTTTGGCTGGGCGACGGTCCCGTGCCCACCTCGTACACCGACCACTTGCCGAGCTGCTTCGCGATCCGCGAGGGAGATGAAGCCAAGTCACTGTGGGAGGAGCTGCGCACCAACTGGATCGACTGTCACCCTGATGTCCCACGGTCGGCGGCCGACCCGGCGTCCGATCCCGCAGCGTGCGATCCGTTGTTCATCGACAACGGCTTGATGAAGACCCCGGACGACGGCACCGGGACATGGACGGGCACGTCGGGCACCGGGACAGGGACGGGCACGTCGGGCACCGGGACAGGGACGGGTACGTCGGACACCGAGGGCGACGACGGATCGAGCGGGGCCACCGACGACGCAACCACCGACGAGACCACGACCGGGGGCAGTGGAGGCGCGACCGGGGCCTCGAGCGCAACGGGATCGGCTGGTACGACCACGGGTGCGGGCGCGGAAGATCAAGACTCGGGCTCCGGCTGCGGCTGCACAACGAGCCGACCACCGGGGGTCCTCGGGATCGCAACCGTGTTGCTCCCGCTCGGCATGCGCCGCCGACGGCCCGATTGACCATTCGACTCCCGGCGCCTCCGTGCTGTGGGTTGGTGACCGCCTACTGCGTGCCCAAGTAGCCCAGGATCACGGCAGGCACCAACAACAGGAGCGGGACGCTCATGAACGGAGGATGGCCCAGCCAGATGGGTGCCCCGATCCGCAAGTAGGGCACGAACAGGAGGATCCAAAACGGCACGACCACTGTTCCAGCTACGGCGAGGGTCCACAGTGCCCACGGCTGACCGGACTTCAGGCCAAACCACGCCAGTCCGATGGTCAGGACGCCAATGGCGCACATGAAACCGGCGAGGGCGAGGATCGATTGGTCTCGAAGCGTGCGCAGGGCCGGCTCCTGGGCCATGAGCTCGCGAGGGGGCTTACCGTAATACAGAACGTCGACTCGGTCCGACATGAGGAAGATGCGATCGGGGTCGGGAAGCCGATTAAAAGGTACGAGCGCGCCGAGACAGCTGATGAAGACAAAGAAGCCCCCGCAGGCCAGGAACAGGGCAACGCTGATGCCCAGCTTGGAGCCCCATTGGAATTGGGGAAGGGCCTCCATCACGCTACCTCGCGAGCAACCACTCCAGCTCCACCTTCATCCCTGGGACGGCCAGGCGATTGGTGTAGCGAAGCGTTCCAGCCGACGGCTTGACCTTCAGGCCGGCGTAGTGGGTGGCGATCACGTCCATGACCGCGCGGAATTGTTCGTCCGTCACCGAATCCACGAGCGTCATCTCGGTGCGGACGACCTGCTCGAGGGACCATCCCGCGCGCTCGATGACGCCATCCATCTGCTCGAGGATGTCCTTCGTCTGGGCGACGACGTCGTCCGGATGACGCGTAACCCAGTCGGGGCCGACCGCGCCGTGGCCGGTGACGAAAAGAAGGTCACGGACTCCGTTGACCTGAAGGCCCCAGGGGAACACGTGACCTAAGTCGGGTGCTCGTTGGTTCTCGATGGCGGTGTGTTCGGCCATGACTCGGTCTCCAAAGGGTGTGTACGAACACGTGGTTTGGGACGCCGAGGTGTTACATTGGAATCGTGGTCAGCGACGGATCGGTGCCCCAGCGGCCTGAAAACAGCGAGACCGCCGCTCTTTGCAGGTCGCTCCTGCCGCGGCTGCGGCTGTACGCGCGGCGCCGCCTGCCCGACGTGGACGCCGCTGAGGATCTGGCTCAGGAAGTGCTCGTGGTGGTGCTGGAGGCGGTTGCGACGGACCGCGTGCGAGAGCCTCGGCACGTACGCCGCTTCGCCCTCGGTGTGGCGCGCAACATGATCAACGATGGATTTCGCACCGACGAGCGCCGAAGAAGGCTCGTGCAGTCGCGCCTGCCACCGACCGCGAACCCCCGGATCATCCCCGAGCTGTTCGACATGTACAAAGTCCTGTCGTGCATGGGCCGCCTCACGCAGAAAGCTCGCACCCTGATGTTGATGACCTTCGCGGAGGACCGTGACACAGCCGAGATTGCCGAGGCGCTCGAGATGACGCCCGGGAGCGTCCGGGTGGCTCGCCATCGGGCCATCGACCTGGTCCGTCGCTGCGTCGAGGGAGGGGCGACATGATCGGATCCATCGACCCCGGCCTCGTGCTCGACTACCTGTCGGGCGATCTCGCTTCAGACGAGGAGCTCGCGTTCGAGGAGGCGCTGTTCGACGACGAGGCAGCCGGGGAGGTGACGGCCGGCGTGCTAGCCATCGTCGATACCGCTCGATACTTTGCGCGGCTCTATGGGCGCGTGGAGGCGTGTATGACCCCGCGCCAGCTCGATGCGTTTCGCCGAGACCATCGCCTCAGCGTCGTGGAGCCTGACGACGACGGCGCCACGGTGCACATCGTGCCCGACGACGCGCAGTTCGTCGCCGCCGGGCTGTCATTCCCGCCGGCGACCGAAGGACGAATCGACGTGATGCTCGACGACCCGCGATCTGCCGAGCTGTCGTATTTCCTTCAGGACGCGCCTGTGGACCGGACCGCCGGGAAGGTCTACGTCGTTTGCCACCGCGAGGTCGCGCTGTGCGAGGGGGTGATCGTGCGCGTCAACGTCACCTCGGGCGGCAAGACACGCACGCTCAACGAGTACAAGTTCTCCGCCCGGGCTCGGCCACACGACGGCTGACCTTCGCTTGCCCCTTCCCTTTGGGCCTTCTTCTTCACGCGCGCCATGGTGCGCGATCGTAAACCTTTTCGCCGCGCGGTGCCCGAATGGGAAGATCCGCCGGTGTGCCGCGAACGGGCAGCTAGCCCGGTCTAGCTGCCCGTCTTCTTGAGCTGCTCCGCACCCACAGTCGTGGGAAAACCCATGTCTACGGTGAGGACAGTCTCTTGTGCTGCACGATGCCGCTTCCCATCGAGGCCGAGGTGCGCGAAGCCAGCCGCGACAAGCCGGTACTCGGAATCCTGTTGAGCCTGGAGACGTCCGCCCTGAGTGAAACTCTCGTCGCCCTCGAAGCGCTTAGACGACACGAGCCCCTGCCCCGCTCCCGCGAAACGATTCCAGGGCTGGTCGTCGCCATGTGGGACGACGCGCTCCTGGAGGCCATGGTGCGTCTCCTCCAACTTCTCGACGACCCCCTCGCCCTCGGACTGCTGACCGGCGCGCGCCTGCGAGAACTCTATGTCGCCCTCATCCGCAGCGAAGCCGGCCACGCCATCCGACGGACCTTTGGAACTTCGAGGGACCTCGGCCGCGCACTCGCTTTGCTCCGAGAAAACGTGCGCGAGCCCCTGACGGTGGACGAGCTCGCCCGCGAGGCGAGGATGAGCCGCGCGGTCTTTCATCGCAAGTTCAAGGCAGCGACGAGCCTCTCCCCTGTCCAGTTCATCAAGGCGATCCGCCTCAACGACGCGGCCGCGCTCATCGCGGGCGGAATGAACATCTCGGAAGCGGCCGAAGAAGTCGGCTACGGCAGCGCGTCCCAGTTCAGCCGCGAGTTCAGCCGCAAGTACGGCCTGCCCCCTCGCCAGTGGGCGAGCCAGTCGATGACGCGCTCGACGAGCATCCTCTGAGGGGGCATGGCCGCTGTACCTTCAGCACCCCTGCTCTGACTTCCCGACCCTGGTTAGTTTTCCGTGCAACGAACCCCGGCCGCGGTCGACCAGGGTTCTGATGGGCGTTCGCCGGTGGCTCCGATCGGTCCGGGGTGAACTAACCCGGGTCGGGAATCGGGCGGGTCGGGAATCGGCAAAAACGCCGCGCCCGCAGCCAAACGATTCGGCACCGCGGCGAGCTAGCGGCAACGACCATCCTGTGTTCTAACCAAGAAAAGGAATGAGCCGATGTCACTTCTCTCGAGAGCAGCAATCGTTGTGGCCGCAACCCTACTGGTCAGCTGCGACGCCGAATCCAGTGCCGAGCCCGAACCCGTCAAGTATCTCTTCGTCGTTACCGGTGGGTCATTTGAGTATGAGGGAGACACCCTGTCGTTCCAGGCTGTCGGTCCCGAGACGGTTTGGTTCACCGACCGCCCATATCATGATGCCGGAACCATGAGCACCGATGAGTTGGATGCATTTTGGGGTGTCGACGGCACCTTTGCAGCGGAGCCGCCCAACTCGGTTTTGGTTCACGACGAGAATCAGATCGCCGTCGTGCAGCTTGTCGACATGGACTATGAGGATGACACCATGTCGTTCGAAGTGAAGGGGCTCCACGGTGAAATACCGCCATCAGGTGGGAAGGTCACGCTGGTCATCGACAACTGCTGTAGCGACGGCGACGGGCCATGCACAAGCTCGGACGCTGAATGCCCAGAGAACGTCCTCTAGCACTGGCGCTCCCATCTTCGTACACCGGCAGGCACTCGACGCCATGGCTGTGTGTCGGGGCACCCGGGGTCCGCGGCTGGATTCCACAAAGGAAAAGGGAAGAAGCGGCGTCCATGGAAGTACGTTGGCATGCACCAACGCCGATTGGAACGCGAGCTCGTCATGGACGGGATCGCGGATCTCTACGTCATGATCGGGGCACATGTTGCATTCGGGTGTGGCCACGAATACGCTCCTTTACCGTGCAGGACTCTCGACTCCTCATCGCAGCCCTCGCGACAGCAACACTCGCGTCCTCAGGATGCAAGAAGAACGGCGACGCTGACAGCCAGCCCCCCGAGGCGGCCCCGATCGCCGATGCAAGCGCAGAGACGGCAGAGACCGACGCTTCCCAGGCCGAAGGGGAGCCCGACGTGGCCGCTCCGGAACCGCCATCACTTCCGCCCTGCGAGCCGCCACCTGCGAACGTCAAGCAACTGGTGACCTTCAAGAAGGTGGCAGTTCCGGGGAACTACTGGCTCATGCTGGCGCGCCCCGAGGGGAACATGTGGCTGCCTGCGGAGCACATCACCGACAAAGAGCGCCACGAAACCAGTCTCGAGCTGAGCAACCTGGGCGACCTCAAGGAGCTCGTCGACTACACCGGTGCGAACGTTCGAGCCACGATCGAGACGATCTCCAAGGCGACTGACATCGATGACAGCGGAAAGAAGTGGTTCTACTACCATCGGCTAAAAGCGACGATCACCGCGGTGTGCGTCCCGGAGGACGAGGGCTGACTACCTGAGCCGAAACGGTCCCCGCCCCCGCGTGTACCAGGACTCATGCCCGCCCCGAATTCTCAGGAGCGGAGAATGCTCTCCATCTTCTTCCCCCGCGCGAGCTCGTCGACGAGCTTGTCGAGGTAGCGGATTTTCTGCATGAGGGGGTCGTCGACCTCCTCGACGCGTACGCCACACACGACGCCCGTGATCAGGCCGACGTTGGGATTGAGCCGCGGCGCGTTGGCGAAGAAGCCCTCGAAGTCGACCTTCTTGGAAATGACGGATCGAAGCTGGCGCGTCGTGTATCCGGTGAGCCACGCGATGACCTCGTCGACCTCTTCTTGGGTCCGGCCCTTCTTCTCCGCCTTGGCGACGTAGTGCGGGTACACGCTCGCGAAGGACATGGCGAAGACCCTCGCGTACGGGTTCTTGGCGGCTGTCTTCTTCTTCGCTGTCTTCTTCTTCGCTGCCTTCGTCTTCACGCGCGCCATGGTGGCCGATCGTAGACGCTTTGGCCTCGCGGTGCCCGGGTCAGGGAATCCTGTCGTACATCTGTTGAACGATCGTGGCGCAGGGGGTCCCTCCATGGGTGGTCGAATACTCGATGGCCCCGAGGTCGGCAGTGTCCCCACGCGGGTAGCCACAGAAGTCATGAGGCACGCGCGGATCGGCAGCTCCCTGCTCGATGATGCTCGAGCCCTCGGCGAGGGAGAAGTTGCCGTCCATCGGTGACGTGAAGATCGCATTCATCTCGTTCAACGAAGGCGTGATGTTGTTCGCCTCGTCGATCGGGCGGTTGGCATAGTCGGTGTTGATGCCGTTTTCCAGGATGCTGAATCGCCAGGAGGTGTCGTGGTCGGCGTGCCCCTCGTAGAACCCGGCATTTCGCGGTTCGGCGTTGTAGACCGTGTTGTGAGAGATCCACGAACCCCGGTCACTGCCCACCATGATCCCCGCGGCGCTGCCTCCGTTGTTGCAGCCCATGATGATGTTGTTTCTCACGGTCGCCTCTTGGTTCTGACCGTTTTCGACGCAGTCGCCGTTGCCGTCTCCGTTGTCGTCGCCGTCACAGATCGAGGCCGGCGCTCCGTCGCCGAGCTGGATACCCCGCGTGGTCTCTCCGTCGGTGCGGGATTTTTCGCAGACGATCAGGTTCTGCTCGATCAAGATGCGAAGCGTGGAAGCCTTTGGGTAAACCGCCGAAGCGGACCTGGGCAGCGAGGCCGGAGTGTTGTAGTCGGCGAAGATGTTCCCCCGTACGACGTGGTCCTTGCCGCCATCGAGGTTCAAGATATTGTGGGGAACGGCGTTGTTCACGTACTTGGTGTTGTGCCAGAAGTTGTCGATGAACCACGTCCGGTCCGGGAAGCTCTTTGCCGGACCCGCGCCGACAACTTCGCCGTTTAGCTTCACATGAGAGGCGAAGTTCACGATCTCGTTGTTACGGAAGATCACGTCGTCGGCGTCAGCGACGATGTGAAAAGCGTGCTCGCAGGCGTTTGCGTTGTCGCAGTCCCCAAAAAACGTGATGTTCTCGAAGATCCAGAACTTCCCGCCGATCTTGAAGTTCTCGATATGGGACAGGTTGAACGTCACTGTACCGGGGGCCTCGGCGCGTAAGAAGATCCGCGCTGCGTCCGTCCCGTCACTGTCGACGGAAATGAGCTGATTGAAGGCGAAGGTGCCGGGACACACCGTGATGACATCCCCGGCAGATGCACCGGCGATGGCCGCCAAGATCTCTGCCTCGGTGCAAACGTCGACGATGTTTCCTCCTTCGTGGCCCGGACCATCGTCCGGGTCATACGGGTCGTCGCCGCCACCCGTGCTCCCAGTTCCGTCCGTGCTTCCGCCAGTGCCTCCGGTCGCGCCCCCGCCCGTGCCAGATGTCGCCGCCGTCGTTCCCGAGCCCGAGCCCGCTCCGGTGGAGCCCGTTGTCGCGGACGTGTCGGTGCCGCCGGTGCCCGAGCTCCCGTCGCTGCTGCAGCCGAACACCAGGACCAGCGAGAGGGTCACCCTGAGAGGTCGAAAGTCCATGGAGACAACGTCGCTCAACCGGCGTATTCGGTCAATCGAGGCCATCGTGCCGTTCGACGTCGCGTACGCGTACTATCCGGAGGCCGCCGCGACGTTCAGGCCCCACTGGGGCTTGGTCAACCACCCCATGTGGTGCTCGCGGCAAAAGTCGTAAAACTCCTGCTCCCCCGACTCGTCGACGGACACGTGGGAGCGCAGCTGGCTCACGTACGCATCGTCAGAACGTGCGACGTAGCCGGTGCGACGGAGCCAGTCGACCTCGTCCCAGGACTCGAGCAACGCGTGCACCCTGGGATCGAGACGCTTTGCGTCGGAGCGTAGGCGAAACGTGCCGTCGCCGTGGGCCTCGGCTTGGTCACCGGTGTCGAAGGGTGGGGACCAATCCCCCTGAGCGTCCCGCCGTTGCAGACGGATCCGGTCGCCGCGCAGCTCGACACGCACGTCGGGTCCGCGCGGCCGATAGATGACCTGGCCCGAAGCATCGCGCTCGCGACCGATGAGGCAGCCGGCGTCGACCTCCGCGGCCCCGTAGAACTCGATGACCTCGAGCGCGCAGCCCTGGGCACGCGCCCGATCGGCAAGGACTCTCCGCAGCGAGGCCGGGAGCACATACCCCCCGACCCACAGCATCATGCGGCTCGGCCAGCGGAGGTCGGAGGCCTGCGCGCCGAGGAGGATCTGGGCGACGAACAGGGGCTGGCCCATGACTACCGCACACATGTCCTCACGCTCTGCGAGCTGGAGCGCGCGCCAAGCAGTCCGTTCGCTCAGGTACGTATCGACCAGGACTCCGGACCACATTTCTCCGAGGTACGCGGGGTACGCATTGATGAACAGGGGCGGAGCGCCGTCGAGCGAACGCTCTCGATCGTCGATGGCGTCGGGAAACAGGCCGGCGACGAGCGCGTACAGATCGCGGCCTTCGTTCGACGGTGGGGCGTTCAGACGGCGAGCGAGACGGTAGCCGTCGGCGCCACCCTGGGTGGAGCCGGACGAGTACGAGAGGATGTCGCCCGGCAAGAACTCGATCATCGGTCGAATGCTCCGCTCGCGTAGGCGAGCTTGTAGCACACCGCCTTGGCGAGGTTCAGCAGCAAGGTACCCGCGAGCTTGGGATCGCGTGCGAGCAGCTTGCTGAGCTCCGCCTCGGACAGCGCCAAGACCCTGACCCCATCGTGCGCCGCCCACACGTCCGCGGTGCGCGGCTCGCCCAGCAAAAAAGCGATCTCGCCGACGACGTCGCCACGCGTGGCGACTGCGAGCAGCTGCTCCCCACGACGAATTACCAAGGTGCCTTCGAGCACGAGGTACAACGTACGCGAGCGATGCCCTTCGCGAATTAGAGCGTCTCCCGCCTTGCACGTGAGGACGTTGGTGCGCGCGAGGACGCGTTCGATCTGATCGGGATCAAGATCGGCAAAGAGATCAGGGCGCGGCAATTCGCTGTCGACGAAACGCTTCATCACACCCGTGCTGTCACCGTCGTCTCGCCGAGGGTCGGCGTTCCTCGCTGCGCGCGTGGGCGGAATGAGAGACCCATGGATGTGACTGCGGGCCGCTTCGAGCTCCTGCGCCTCGTGCACCAGCTTCCGAAGCGGAGACCGCGTGTGAGTGAGGTGCTCGAGGTCGTGGATCGTGAGTACGAGAGGAACGAGAACGCCGGAGGTTTCGTGGTTGACCAGATCGCGGTAGGGGCGAAAGCCGAAGCTGCGATAGATGTGCAGCAGATGCGGCTCACAGTCGCCAAACAGCAGCTCGACGTCGCGCTCCAGGCAAAACGTCACGCACGCCTGCATCATGCGCACCATCAGGGTGCTCCCCCGTGCGCGTGGGTGAATGACGAAGCGACTGCCGATGGCGAGCTTCGTCGGGGCCACGTCGGCGGCAAACGTGTTCGAGATGAAGGTGGCCTTCATTTCGGGCCCCACGTCGCCGTCACCCCCCCATTGCAGCCGCAACGTCCCCATCAGCTCGGAGTCGTCATAGGCGACGAGAAGATGCGCCCGTTCATCCTCGTCCTCCACCAGCAGCCGTGCGTCGTGGTCCGCACGCTCGCGCAGGAGCCCCTGGGCTTCGCAATATTGCTCGTATCGCAGGCGGTAGGCGTGGCGGCGCTGCGCGTCATCGCGGGCGAAGGTGATGTCGATGGACACCAACCCCTTTGTAGGATCCAGCGCCCACCAGAGCAACCCACGCCTTCCCCCAACGAACTCGACCGCCTCGACGTGATCGCAGCAAGTTGAAGCGACGAGCAGCGAACTTGTCAGGTGCCCGTTCGCTTCACCAGCGGCGTCCTGTCCGGCACATCCGGTGCGTTATAGTAGCGCAGGGATTGCGCGTGGCAAGGATGCTCCAACTGGGCAAGAATTGTTCCATGAGCTCCCGGTTTCTTGCTTCGACTCTCTCGCTCGTTTGCATGACCGTGCCAGCGGCGTGCTCCAGCAAGGGCGGAGGTGATGATGGGTCGACCGACGACAGTGGCGGAGGCTGCCTCGTGGGCTCTGTCGGATGCGAGTGCACTGCCGGTGGCAGCTGTGACACCGGCCTCACGTGTCTCTCCGGCCTGTGCGTGGACGCCGACGACGGCGGCGGTGACGGTGGCGGCTCGGGTGACGCTGGCGACGGTGGCACCGGCAGCACTGGCGCGACGGGCGACAGCGGAGGAGGGAGCGGGGAGGAAACCACCAACGACGGTGGTATGACTTCGAACGGTGGCAGTAGCAGCTCGAGCACCTCCACCAGCTCGTCCAGTTCGAGCAGCAGCTCGGGCGGCGGTGGTTCGGTCGTATTCTCGGAGAGCTTCCTGCACAACGTGGACGGGACCCCGCAGTGCGAAGCGTGGAACACCTTCCGTGGCCAACTCCCGGGCCGTACCTACAACCGGGTCACGTTCTCGGGGTCTATGAACCCGACCGGCTACACCTGCAACGGGCCGACGGCAGACACGATCTGTCAATACCTCTTCACCGGTGGCCCCGCGGTCGTCGCATGCGATGGCAATGCGTGGAGCATCGACGGCAACTGCGTTGCCGGGTTCGAGCTCAACGTTGGCGGACCGGTTTGTGATTGTGCGTACAGCGACACGCTTCGACCCTGCGCCTGGGTCAATGAGTGGGGCGGCTTCGGCAACGACAGCTGCGACACACCCACTCAGGTGATGGAGGTCGTCTGCGAGTACTGAGGCGACCGCCCTCGTCTACCCGAGCCGGCAACACGTGTCGCTACGCCCGGAACCGAGTCCGTGCTCTTTGCTTCCGCTAGAACTTGCCGGAGTTGACGTCGTCTTCGAGCACCGGTTCGCTATTGTCCCAATGCTCGACGATCTTTCCGTCTTCGAGGCGGAGAATGTCGACCTGGGCCAGCGGGGCGCCCTCCCAGTTGGCCTTGCACAGGGTGGCCACGAAGTTGCCCCTGCCGACCAGGAGCACGATCTCGTCGTAGGTCAGCTGCCGGTTCTCCCCTTGGGCGAGCTGTCTGACGATCGCGAGCCCATCTCCCACATTCGGGTTGTGCTGTAGGTAGTCCTCGGCGAAGTACTCCTCGATCCGATCGGGCCGGGCGCCGGGAAACA
Organism: Candidatus Binatia bacterium; assembly: GCA_028278325.1. GTDB lineage: Bacteria > Desulfobacterota > Binatia > UBA1149 > JAJCZL01 > JANQEO01. The sequence goes on along the minus strand of JANQEO010000311.1, from coordinate 3,977 downwards.
AGCAGTTCTCCAGCATGGCCTTCACCAGGGCCTTGTTCTCCTCGGTGCGATCCAAATCGGTGATCTCCGTTGCGCCATCCAGCTGGGTTCGCCCCGAGGGGTTCGGGCCCTCGAGCTCACCGATCACTTCCCGGTACTCGGTGATTTCACCTTCGTCGTCGGTGTCGAAGAACGCGGTGGTGACATAGGCCCGCTCGCCTTCGTTGGGACGGTGGACGGCGTGGAGGAACACGTACCGTCCGTCCGCCCAAGCACGAACGATCTCGACCTGCTTCTTCGGTTTTCCCCCCTCGGCGTCGCCCTCCATGTACCGGGTCCGGGCCCGGGCGAGCCGCTGGCGTTCGACCGTGCTGCCCGAACCGACGTTCACGATGCTATCCGCCATGGCGAGACACTCCCTTCTGGTGAACGGCGGTGCTCTCGGTTGCGCGGTGAGCCACCAAGCGCGCCAGGGTCCGTCCAACTTTGGCGGCGCTGCGAGGATTCTGACCGGTGATGACGCGTCCCTCGACGCACACATGGGGGCTGAAGGGAACGAATGCCCGCTCGAAGGTCGCACCTCGTTCGCTGAGCGCACCTTGCAGCGAGTAGGGGACGAACTTGCGGTCGCCGGCCACGAGCTCCTCGACGTCGCTGTAGCCGGTCACCTTTGCTCCGTCGATCAGCTTCGAGCCGTCTGCGCGCTCGACGTTGAGCAGACCGGCGACGCCGTGGCACACCGCAGCCACGAAGCCCCCGCGTTCATGGATTTCAGCGGCAATCCGCTGCAGGCTCGGATCGTCCGGGAAGTCCCACATGGTTCCGTGCCCCCCCGCGTAGAAGATCGCGTCGAAGGCCGAGGCATCGACGTCGGCGGCGGCCTGAGTGTTCTTCAAGCGCGCCATGAAACTCGCGTCGGCCCGACGGGCTTTGTCCGAGGCCTTCATGAACATCCAACCGAGACTGCGCGGATCGAGGGGGATGTCGCCCCCCTTTGGGCTGCACAGCTCCCAAGTGTGCCCGGCTTCTTCGATGGCCTCGACGAAGTGCGTGAGCTCGCCAAACCAAAGGCCCGTGGGTATGTCGTGCTCGCCCCAGCGGGAAGTGTTCGTGACGGCGATGAGAATGTGCTTTGACATGTCCGCTCCTTGGGTGTGCGCGTTACGGTTCTCCGGCCATAGCCTGGACTCTCGTGTGATACGAATCGACATCTTCACTGGCGCGCGGCCGTGACAGTGTATTGCGTCTTCTTGCGACTAATTCTAGACTTCACCCGAATTCCTGCCATCTCCAGGGCGTCCAGAAACATGTCCAATCGTATCACCACGCCCGAAATGCAGGTCTTCGGGGAACTCGACCTGCTGGCCGACATCCTCGCCGACTCGCACCGCGGCATCGTCTATGCGCGCCGCTGGTACCCGGATGGGTGGGCGCTGAGCATCGACGGAATAGACGCCTGTGCCTTCTACGCCGTCACCAACGGTGAGCTCGTCGTCCGCCTGCCGAGGGGACGACACCACACCTTGCGTGAGGGCGACGTCGCCCTCGTCGCGGGAAGTCACGTCATCGCCAGCGACAAAGACACCAGGCCGCTGCCGTTCTCGATCGAGCGAGTTCGCAGCCTGGCCGTGGACGAAGCAGAGGGTCAGATGTGCATGCTCTGCTGGGCCTATCTCGTCGACGTCCCCAATCACCCGGTCTTCTCACGTCTGCCGCCCATCATCTTGCTGCGTGCCGGCCAACGTGACCCCTCCGTCGACGCGCTGATTGGACTTCTCGATCACGAGTTCAAGTCGTTCGCGCCCGGAGGCCGCACGGTCGCTTCGCGCTTCATCGACGCGATGTTGGTGTGCATCCTCCGTCACTGGATCGATACCGATGGGCCGTCTCCACGAAACTGGATCCGCGGGCTCCGTGACCCCGTGTTGGCCCGTGCCTTGGCACTCATGCACAACGAATACGCCCGCAGCTGGACGCTCGACACCCTCGCGCGCGCCGCCGGAGCCTCCCGCGCCACGCTCGCCCGCAACTTCGTCGCCGCGGTCGGCACGACCCCCATGCGCTTCCTGACCCAGCGGAGACTGGGCGTGGCGGAGGGGCTGATGCAGCGAACCACGATGACGCTCGAGGAGATCGCCGGAGAGGTTGGCTACAGCTCGGCGTTCTCCCTGAGCAAGGCGTTCAAACGGGAGTTCGGCGCAGCCCCGGCGCATTTCGTCCGCCGCTGACCGAGGACCTCGACATTTCGTTACATCTGTATCGCTCGCGCCACGCCGATATGCCCGGCCATCCCCGGCAACGTCGCTTCCCAAATCACCACCGGCAGGCCCAGAGCGTCGAGCTCGATTTCGGGGAAGCTGCCGATCGAGCCCGCTCCGCCGGGGATTCCATCGCCGATGTACGGAACCCAAACCCCGCCGATGAACCGCGCCACGTACACGGTCAGGCTCAACTCGCGCCACGTTGCGAACAGGGTGTCGGCGGGGTCCACCGCGAGCCCCGGATTGTCCGCGCCGGGTCCCTCGAAGTTGAGCTCGCCCGGGAAGGGGACCCACTCGGCCGCGTTCGGGTCCCAGGTGGCGGCGTACACGTCGGAGCCTTCGCGCCAGGCCGCGATTGGATTTCCGTCGGAGTCGATGGCAAAACGGGTGTTCACGGCAACGCCATTCGTGACCGCGCCGAGATTGAGCCACTGCGCTCCGTCGAACAGGTGCGCGGCACCTCCTGCCGATGCCGCAACGCGGCCGGCGAGCCCCGTCACCAGCGAGCCGAGCCCCGGGAACGGGATCGCCGAAGCCTGCAGGTCTCCACCCAGCTGCGCCCACGCTCCGCCGTCGCGACGATAGACGCGCGCGATGCCGTCGGCGACGGCAAGCACCAGCGGTCGGCCCTGGCCATCGATGGCGACCTCGTAGGAGTCGAACCCGTTGCTGGCCGGGTCGATCGCCGGCTCGCTCCATGCGCCGCCGCTGAGGATGGAGAGTCGTTCCTCGAGATCGACCCGGTAAGTGACGAGAACCTCGTCGTCCAGTGCGGCCACGGACGTTCCGCTGACCTCCGTGTCGCTCGACAACGCCGGCCCGCCCCCGAGCACCGTCCAGGAGCTCCCGTCCAGCCGGTATGCGTTCACCTCCCACGGGGAGGACCAGGACGTGTCGGCCGAGATCGCCGACACAACGATCTCGCCCGAAGGGGTGATCGACAGCGAGGCCTGTCGGACCTCCTTGGTCGGATCTGCGCCCACGGCCGGGAGGAGCTCCCACTCGAGCAGCGACGGATCGATCGGTTCGAAGTCGGGGCCGGTGCTCCCTCCGCCGGTGCTCGGGTCCCCCGTCGCAGTCGACGTGCCGGTGGTGACGCCCATGCTGGTCCCGCTGGTCCCGCTCGTCGCCGAGGACGTCCCGACGGTCGTCGTCCCGGCCGTCGTCGTCCCCCCCGACGTCGTCGTCCCGGCCGTCGTCCCGGAGTCGGCATCGGAGGAGGAGCTCGCCGCCCCGTCGTCCGAACAGCCGGGGATGAAGGCGAGCGCAAGGACGCAGCGTTGAACGCGCGAGGTCATGGCGCCATCGCGGACGTGGCGGTACCTCGGCATGAACCCACGCTAGCACGGCGCCGAGAGCATCCGAGGGTCCGATCCATGACTCGGACAGGACGGCCGCGACCAGATCGCTTTCGCGGGATATGCGCAGGTCGTCGAAAAAAATCGCCGGATCGTTGAACCGAAAGGGTCGCCGGATCACCGCCCGAGGTGAGCGCCGATGTGCGCCGGACCAGACCATGACGATCAAGCACTTTCCCCTCTTCCTGTTCCTTTCCACCACGCTCGTAGCGGCAGGCTGCGGTGACGACGGCGGCAGCGCTGGCGACGGCGGCGACGATTCGGGCTCGGACACGGGCGACGACGGCGACAGTCCAGTGGCCCGACGGCGGCGAAGAGATCGCCGCGCCCGATCTGGCGCCCGAGTCGTTCCTGGCCCGGATCGACCGCCGGCGCCAGC
>JANQEO010000262.1 GCA_028278325.1 Candidatus Binatia bacterium | reverse complement strand
TGCTCCCAGCGCTCCTGGCCCATCAGGTGACGGGCGCGCATGAACAGAATGTCGGCATACTTGAGATAGTCGAAATCGATCTCGGATACGCTCGCCTGCAACGACGCCCACAGCCCCCATTTCAAGCAGACCAGCGGAATGAAGAGCTCGATGCGGGCCCTATCGCCCTCGCCCGCGTCGGGGTCGTAGGCCTGCAGCAGCCTTTCCTGAGTGGGGCGATCCGCAAACGACTCGAAGAAATAGGTCGCGATATCCCAGTAGGGATCGTTGTTCGCACCATACTCCCAGTCGATGATGCGGACGTCCCCCGCGTCGTTGCACATGTAGTTGGTGACGTAGCCGTCGTTGTAGCAGGGCGCGGACAAGGTGCCGGACCGCTCGATCGCAGTGCGGGCGCGCTCCTTCTGCCAGAGCAGGTCGGAGAGGTCTTCCGGCCTGTCCGCGTCTGCCGCCTCGATCTGCTCGACCAGGGACGCGATCTGTCGGTCCCAAGGGTTCGAGGCCGACAGCGGCGGTGCGGCATGGATCTTGGCGTAGCAGCGCATGACCTTGCCGGCGAGCCCCGGGTCGGTCATGTCGGCGATCGTGAAGCAGCGATAGCCGTCGAGGAACTCGTAGACCTCGAAGTCGTCCTCTTCGACATAGCCGATCAGGGCGGGACCGATCCCGAGGCTGGAGGCAAGAACGGCGCTTTCATGGGCAACCTTGCGGTCGATGAAGGCCTCGGTCCCGGGCCCAACGACCTTTGCGAATCCCGTGAGGCCGAGCTCTTCGATGTGGACAAGGTAGTTGAAGTTGGTAAAGCCGGCGTTGACCCGCTCGTAGGTCACCGTCGTGCCGTTCCACGTCTCGATCTTGGCGATCGACGCGGACAGGGCCCGGTCCTCGGGAGACCTGGCGGCCGTGAGCGAGTTGGACAGCATCATCGTCCTTCAGACCTCGCGCAGGAGCTGGCCGACATCCCACCGCGAAATCGCCGCGCGGCAGCGGATGAGCTGGTTCTGACCGTACTTGAAGAACTCGATCTCCGTCCTCGGCGCACGGTATTGCGACACGATG
>JANQEO010000257.1 GCA_028278325.1 Candidatus Binatia bacterium | reverse complement strand
CGGAGCGCTGGCTCGCCCGCGAGCTCGAGGGGCGGTACCCGACAGCAACCACCGGACCCGAGCCGAGATCCCAGCTCCTACACCCCCCCTCCGCCCCGGATCTGCGGTAGAAACAGCACGTGAGTACCACCGGCAGCCTGCGCACCGTGCTCGAAATGATCAAGTTTGGGAGATGTCCAGCTAAGTCTCTATATATGAGTAACTTAGTAGACCGACGGCAGTGTCGAGTGACCTCTAGGTGACCTCCGGGCTCACTCTCGGCCTTCTAAACCAAGGCCTGGTCTTGCCGGAAACCGGGCTCCCCTGACCGCTCCGCCGGACGCTATAGGTCTATCGTCGGCCGCAGGCCTAGAGCGTTAAGAGCCTCCATGTAGCCATCCGTATCAAGTACGCCACGAAGGTCCCCCTCCGGGTCCTCGCTCTGCCAGTACCGTGGGCCGCTCTCGTCGTAGACGAAGACGCGCTCGTCCTCGGTCAGGAACACCTGGGCGTCCTGGGTCTCCGCGATCATTCTTCCGGTAATGCGCCCGACGTAGGCGCGTCCCTCATTGTCTTCCAGGTCAAGCTCGTAAGTCTGGAGTGCGGTGAGTGTCTGTTCCACGGCTCTTCTCCTTTCAAGCTCCTCGACGACCGCCCGCTGTAGCAAGCGTGACAGTGGCAGAGCGAAGCCCCCGTTCTTGGCCTTACGGACCTCTCTCCCGATTCCATCGGGCAAGTACACGGTGAAGTTCATGTTTGGCCTCCGCTCAATATACGTGTATCAGCGATAGAATCCAACTCTACACGTATATTATCTCGATTGCAAGTGTATCCCTTCCCGAACCCAGAAAGAGGGACGGCGGTCGGCTCCAAACGAGGAGAAGAATGGGGTTCTTTGGGCTTCTCGGAATACGCTAGACCCCAGTCTGGGTTGTACGTGATGACCGCATAGTCAGACGATACGACGCCTATCTTTCGCTCGTGGGTTGCTGACTCCCGGAGGATGCAAGTGAGCGAGACTCTCGGTGCTGCCGTTGGTGCTCTCGTGGGCACCCTCGTGCGGACAACGGGGTAAACACCTGGTGGACCGATGATGAAGCATGATGCCCGTGGAGACAGGACAGTCAAGACGGGAGACGTACGGAATCACGGAAGCGCTGGGATCACCACGGGTCACCCCCGGAGGCTGCGGCAACAGTCTCGAAGTGGCCGGAGCCGTAGCGGACACGTTGGCGGGGCCAACAAGTCCACGACCGCTCGGTATCGGGTGCTGCGGTGACGTGGGGTCAACGCCCAGGTCGCGGGCTTGCGGTTGCCGCCGCACGCCGGGCCTGGGCGCTAGCTTCTCCCTACGGCAATAAGGACTGCGTTACGTCTTCGGCGTCCGCGTGGCGCGCCTAGCGGGTCGGCACAGGCTTGCCGTGAAGGACCGGACGGCGATTCCCCCGGTCGCCGACGAAAAACCGGAGGGTGAGTGACGTTCAGAGGGAAGAGGCTCGACGAGTTGGAGGTGCCGGATCTCCACGACCTGATCGGGAACGTCCGAGAGGGGAGGACTATCGACTTCAAGGAGAACCTCCCCGGCGGGACGAAAGCGGACCGTAAGGAGTTCCTCGCTGATGTCTCATCGTTCGCGAACGGAGCGGGTGGGCATTTGGTCTTCGGAATCTCCGAGCGGGAAGGCGTTGCGAGTGATTTCAGTTGGCTTGAAGGGAACCTCGACTCGGCGATCAGCCGCTTGGAGAGCATGATCCGGGACGGCGTAGAGCCTCGGCTTCCGAGTCATGAGATAGAGCTGGTTGAGAGCCCCGACGGAGTAGTCCTGATCGTCGAGATTCCGCGTAGCTGGGCTGGGCCACACGCCGTTCGGGCAGGGACCGCGTACAGGTTCTACTCGCGGAACGCAAACGGCAAGTACGCTCTGGACATCCCGGAGGTTAGGGCGGCCTTCGCCGTGGCCACGACCCTCCAGGAGCGGCTCACGGACTTCCGAGCAGACCGAGTCGCCGCCATCGACGCGGGACAGACTCCGGTACGGCTCGCCGAGGGCGTCCGCTTGGTTTTGCACATCATTCCGTTCGGATCGTTCGAAACAGGGTCGGCATTTGATCTGAGTGACACGTACCTTCCGCCTGTGGAACCGGGCTCGTTCAGCCATCGCCATACGTTTGAGGGGGTCCTCACCTGGTATCCGACGCCGGAGGGTGCCACCGACACGTACTCGATGGGGTTCCGATCGGGCTCGGTGGAGGCGGTTGCTGTCTTCTCTCGCGATCAAGAACGAACGGATCTGCCCACGCGAATCATTGAGAGGACCCTCGTCGAGTGGACGCGAGCCTACTCAGGATGGCAGCGGGATCTTGGGGTGTCTCCGCCACTGGCTATCGCGGTCAGTCTCGTCGATGTCGAGGGCTGCTGGCTCGGCATGACAGAAGGTATCCCCCGAACAGCGGCTCCGATCGATCGCCCGGTTCTACTGATTCCGCCCGTCGTCATGGAGGCATTCGACGAGGACATCCCGTCGCTGCTTCGGGCACCGATTGACACGATCTGGAACGCTGGAGGGTGGCCAGGGTCCCAGAACTACGGCCCGGCTGGACAGTGGCGGTCCTAGCTTCGCGTCCCACAAGAACCGCGAGGCTCACATGCCGACCCAAGACCGCATCGAGAGCTTCATCGGATACTTCCGCCGACAGCTAGCGGTCGCAGCTCGTCTGTCGAGCGACGTATTGTCAAGCGACCCCGACATGGCTCTGCGGGTGGCGATGCATCGGAAGGTCCTCTACTGCGTCATGCTCGACTGTCTCGCTGGCGTCCGATACCACGGTCGAGAGCTGGGCAGCCGCAGGCGGTTTATCCGACTCCTTCGGAACCACACCGCCTGGCCGGCGGGCCACCTCGTCAGTGTGCCGATCCTCTATCAGCGACTTGGCACTAGCGCGCCTGCTGGGCTCCGCGCATACTTACAGACGAAGCTCGATGCTCGTGATCCCGAGGCGGGGAATGGCGAACCTCTCGCGGCCTTTGACACTCCCCTGCAAGTTCTCTTAGACCTCGCTGACACGGACGCAGACGCTCGGGTGCAGGTGGAGCAAGCCCAGCACTTCCAGCTCGTCTATCGCTACCGGAATTTCCTGATCCACGAGTTCCGCGAGCCCGGCTACGCGATGGAGTCCTTCGGCGAGGAGGAAAGGGAGCCCCTGTACCACAGCTACGTCAACGATCACGCATGGCGGCTTCTCTATCCGGCGGACTTCTTCCATCGCCTCGTGGCGGCTGCCGTCACCTCGCTACACGCTTGGTTTATTCACGATGGACTGAACCCCTACGACTCCGTCCCGGACTCGTCGGGATGGTAGGCCCTCTTCGAGGGATAGGCGGTCTCGCAGAACGACTCGGACACGACCAGTATTCCGACTGACAGGTGGCGTAGGTAGCGTCGTCGGTGGGATGATCCACGCGTGAGGAGAACTCTGAAGAAGGGTGCGATCTGGCTTCATGTCGGCAGACGCAAGGGCTTCGACGTGGATGTCATGGGTCGGAACTTCGTTCTCAGCACTGGAGCGGAGCCAACAGTTGAGATCGACCTGACCGGCAACCTCAGAACTCGAAACAAGATGGAGAATTCCTACCTAGACGCGGTCGAGTTGCAGCGCGAAGGCTTGGAGAGCGTGGCGTCGATCACGTTTGACGACAGGTGGATCTCCGACCGACTACGGGCATGGCTCCCTGCTGTGCGGGGCGGGCCTGCGCCAGTCAAGCTAGTACTCCATCTGGACTGCGCCTATTCCCGCGCTGCGACGCTGCGACTCGAAGGCTCCCAGGCTTCCTTCGATCTCGACTGAGGCGCGCGCTGTGCGTCGCTATCTCTCTTCCGAGCAGCGTAAGGTCTTCGAGGTGGCGTGGGGAATGCTCCCGCCGACTGTAGCGACCCTATTGCGAGAATTCATCAGGAGTGTGAGGGTGGTGCCCGACCTGAACAATCACCGGATTCGGTGCGCGGACGGTAGTGTCCTCGACTGCTCTCGGGACGACGGCGAGGAGGCGGTTGGCTTCTGCGGAGTCGACAGAACCCGCAGCCCGATTCGCGGCTTCCTGGTCTTCACCGACAGCCTCATGTCAAGTGGCCAAGACTGGTACATCATCGGCACGATGCTCCATGAGTTGGCCCACGCCTGGGACTACGTCGAGCACGGCTACCGCGCCACCCTGGTCGAGAACGACCGCTCGGAAGCTTCGGCCTGGTTGCAGGCCGCGACCTGGGTCACTTTCAGCGAGGCAAAGGAGAAACTGGCTAAGCCGGTGGCAATGTTCCTTGTGGACTCCGCCTGCTACGAGCTTTGGGGACACCGCCCGCTGTTCGACCGACTGGAGGCGGCGCGGTTCCTGCGCGCGCTCTCGAGACCGTAGCCCTCAGTCTGTCCTGCGTCAGTCACGAGGTCAGCAGGCTGCGCTGATGCTGCTGTCGACTGGGATCGGCGTGCGGCGGTTAGAGTATCCGTCAGGTTTCTGTGGAGTTCACTAGGTGACGGGCCTCGGGAAGTACCTCAGGACGGTGGTAAAGCACTGGGCGGCTCTTCTGATCGGCGTGGGCGGAGCAGGTCTGACCTGGTGGGGTGCGCTCGGTGGGCCGGTCCCTACGTGGCTCGGCATCCCCACCGTTGTGCCAATGCTCGCGACCGCCCAGTTCCTCGCCCGGCGCGACGAATTCAGGCGCGCCGAGAGGCCCACCAAGGAGCTGGAGGCGGCGGGAGAGCCTAGAGTTCGAGCAATCACGCCGCCTCTCGGTGAATCAGTCGCAGGCCTCTTGACCGAGGCGCGACTGGCCATGCCTCCAATCTCTTGACCACGTAGGAGCCCTGCCTCTTGATTCCGAAGCCACTAGACCAAATAGAGGAAGTGGATCTCCAGGCTCTTGTCGACGAGGGTGTGCGAGAGGGCCTGCGCTTGGAGTACAAGCGGGAGGTGCGCTTGGACGGAGACGGCAAGCGCACTCTGCGGCGGGCGGTCTGTGCCTTCGCCAACACTCAGGGCGGCGATGTGCTGATCGGGGTTGACGTGGACCCCGATGACAAGGCACTTCCGGTCTCCCTTCCTGGGGTCGCCGTCTCCAGCGTGGACGCTGAGGAACTGCGGTTGAGTCAAGCCGCCCGCCTGGGCCTGGAGCCGCAGCTTGACGGAGTCGATGTACGCGGAGTACCGCTGCAATCGGGGGAGCACGTCTTCATCATCCGGGTTCGGCAGAGTTGGAGGCGGCCCCATCGGGTGCTACAGGAGCGGCACTTCTACGCCCGAACTCACGAGGGCATCTACCCGCTCGAAGTGCCTCAGATCAGGCGCGCGTTCCTGATGTCCGAACGCCAGGCTGAAGGGATCCGAGGCTTCGTGGCGGAGAGGCTGGTGGCGATCGGTGCTGGCCAAGATCTTCCGGTGCGCCTCGAAGGGCGCGGGAGAGTAGTTCTCCACCTCATCCCATCCGGTGCTCTGGAGCCGGGGAGCGAGATGATCTCGACGGAGCAGCTTCAGGAGGAGGCTCGCTCGCATCGCCTGAGGACCCTCATCGGAACGGGCAATGCCCGCTTCACCCTGGAGGGCCTAGCTGTCTGGAACCCAGGCGGCCATGAGGAACACCAGCTCTCTGTCGCGACCCTTCATCGCAACGGGATCGTCGAGGCAGTCGACGCCAGCCTCTTGGAGCCGCAGCACGACTCGCCGATCGTGCCCACGGGATCGCTGACCCAGGGCCTGGAAGCTGCCCTGGAGTCGTACCTAGCGATCTTCCGGGCGGCTGACGCGATCGCTCCTCCTGGCTATCTGTTCCTGAGCTTGCTCGGGGTGCGGAATCACCGAATGGCCGTCCCTGCGGCCCAGTTTCGCGGTCACAGCGGCCCGTTCGGGAGGGACATCGTCACGCCGCCCGAGGCAGTGATTCAGGGTTGGGACGAGACACCCAGAGCCATCCTGGCACCGGTGCTCGATCGGATCTGGAACGCTGTGGGCGAGCAGGGCGCGCCACGGGGCCGAAGGATCTGACAAATGTCAGCCGGCAACGGAGAGCGACGCTGGCGCGCAGCTCAGACCTTCGAGGACCTCTGCGAATTGACGGCGCTCTGGATCGAGGACCAAGTGCCGTTCCACCCCTACTGCGCGCTGGAGGAAGAGAGCGACGCTCTGAGGCCGACGCTCGCCGAGTTCAACCGCCGTGGCCTCATGACGACTTTCTCGCAGCCGGGGGAGCCGGGACGGATCGGCGACCAGCAGCGAGCAGTCGTCGAAGGCCGCGCGAAGGAGGAGGTGGCAAAGGCGCTCTATGCCCTCGGCCTGGCGGCCGACCTCTTGGCGCTGGTCTACGAGCCGCGTGTGGCGGGCGGATACCAGGTTCCCATCTCCACGTGGGCTTGCCATCCGCACACCTGGGCCGGGGCCGCCTTGGGCGACGAGCTGTTAGAGCACTTCGAGGATGCCTGCTCCAGCGCGGCCTTCGCTGACCTATGCTCGGCCTGGCAGGTGGTCATGATCGACCCCGTCTGGGGTCGAGAGCAGTATCTCTGGGAGCGCGTATCAGAAGTACTGCGCAGTGACCATGATCGCAGGTTCTCCTCGGTCCCCTACGACGACGGATCCGAGCGGGGAGAGTTCATCTACTGAGAGCGTCTCGAAGACCTACACCCCACGCTCGGCGCAGGGCCTCGTTCTCGCCCCAAGGTGTCATTAGTTGGTACGCAAGAGCCGCTGAGCATGGCGATGCCCTCTAGAGCAGAGCACTCGGGCTGCGCCGATCTCTCGGCAGCTACCGCCCGATATCGGCCAGCAGAACCGACAGGCGTGCCCCGGCTGCCCGCGCCATCCGATGAGCCGCTTCTATCGTCGGGCTCCTCTGACCGCGCTCCACGAGCCCTACGTAGGTCCGGTGAACGCCAGCTTTCGCTGCGAGAGCCTCCTGCGATAGGCCAGCCGCCTCCCGGTGGCTGCGGAGGACTCGACCGAACGAACGGGTGAGGGCACGTCTGGGCACGAGCTACCCAGATCGTGAAGACTATGGTCTACAATCGTCTACAGACTATAGTCATCTTCCGAACAGCGCATGGAATCAGAGAAAGTCCCCGAAGTCCCGGTCAGCGGTGCTGATGCAGCATCCCAGGCTAGCCGGAAGCGGTGGTTCGACTATCCACTCCTGGTGTTGGGGGCTCTGATCTTCGTCTGGCCCGTGGGCGTCTATGGCCTCGCCAAGAGCCCGTGGAATAGGGTAGCCAAGGCCCTGATGTTCTGCATCTCCTTACCGGTCGCCGGGTTCGTGACTCTCGTCCTCTTCGCGACCCTCACAGTGGATTGGTCTGAGATCGAGACAGAGGGGCGGCAGGCGCGAACAGAGAGGCGGAGGGAGGAGCAGAAGGCAGCCGAACGGCTCCCCGTCAAAGGCGGGGTTACGGATTCAGGGGCCGCCCAGCATGCGGTCGGAGACACGCCTGCCCTCAAGCCACTGCGAATCAGAAGCCACCCCATTGAGACTGTACCCATCGAATTCGAGCCACTCGTCGCTGCCCGCAAAAGGTACTACGACGATCTGAGCACCTGGATGGGGAGCACGAAGGTGCCACCTCTGGAGTGGGACCACGAACCGACGTACAGGGAGATGGACCAGTACATCAGAGCCTGGGGCCGGAAGTGGAACCTCCTAGAGGAAAAAAGTGCCGGGATCTCCCGAGCGTGGCGAGGGGGCCCTCCCTACAAGCTAGGTCGGGATTGCCTCCTTCCTCCGGCTCGTTCCCGGTGTTACGTGTGGATGACGGTCCCCGCACCGCCCGCAATGACGACCGAGAGGCAGATCGAGGAGATCGCTAACGCGATCTGTGAGTTAATCGTCGTCTGGACGACCAACGACGCATTCAACGCCCTGGATGAGGTGGAGGTCACGGTTGTCTCCGTAGATCCGCAGTCCTTGAAGGAGTTTCACTGGATCCCCGCCATCGATCTCAATCAAGAATTCGTCAAGAGCGTACGTTGGGGTACCTGCGCCGATCCGAAGCACACCTTAGTCGCCCTCGATAAGGGTGGATTCGATCTGCGCCCGATCTTCGATCGGTATCTTGTAACCCGAGGCTATCGGGTCGAAGGAGGTTAGGGTCTCCTCTATGACGAGAGCATGAAGAAACCGCTCCGGCAAGCGGACCCTGGCCTTCTCCACACTTGGAGGCCCGCGCGCCGGAGATGGTCAAGCGCGATTCGAACGTAAGCCGCAGAGACGATTCCAGGGGAGGATACCGATGTTGAAACGCTCGTGGCGTGTCGGCTTTGTGGCCGGATGCCTAACCACTGCTCTCTTGGTCCTTGGGCTCAGCCTGATGCCGTGGCCTCCAGCCGAAGCTCAGCTCCCCGCGCAGCCGCACGAACAGATCCAGGTCCTGCGTGACATGTCAGCGTCCTTGAAGGGCATCGAGCAGGCGGTCCGCGAGAACCGGTGCCCTTGATGGCGTCGGTCGGTCGAGCTGGCGAACAGATTGCCCAGCGGCTCACCCCTGACGGGGGAGAGTATCTCGGGCAGTCCACATCGTAGCACCGCAGTTCTTTCGCGATGCTTGTCAAACTCAGAGGAGAATCTTGGTTATAGGACGCAGGGGTGCGGCCACTCGATCCAGTCTAGTTCCCTCACAATTCGCTACGCGCCATGTCCCCGGCCCGAGCAAACACCATCAGACGTCCTCCGAGACGGGCATTATTGCCAGCCTGCTGCGGTCGGATGCCAACCTAGCTAGCGAGTACCTCCGCTAGGGCACCCGGCATCTTCGCCCAGCAGCAGCGCGAGGTTCTCGCCCACCTGATCTTCGGCCGGAATCTCACCGAGGCAGGACGCACGGTCGGGATCAGCCGACAGGTGGTCCGAAGGTCGTCGCCAAGCTCGAACGACTCCCGGCTGACCGCAGGCTGTAACGCTTTCCTTCATCGCCGGCAGCACAGCTCTACCTTTCTTGTTCTTTTAGTCTTTTCTCCTCCCACCTCCGGCCTCTATCTTCTCGCGCCTCCCTTTTTGCTCCAGGATGCCTAGATTGAATCGTTTGTCCCAGAGGTACTCGCTGCCGTTCCATGAGTAGATCGCCTCCCAGGGCCTGAGGTCCGAGATGAACTCGTAGCGCCCAACTCTCCGTCTCCCGAGCACGATAGGGCTGAGGAGTCCCTCTAGGACCTTCCCCTTCCGACTGACGACGATCTCGTGCCTCCTGTAGAGCCGAAGAGCCTTCTCCCGGACCCACTCTGGATCGTCCACGGGTTCCTTCAGCTTCAGGACGTACGCAACGATCCTCTCGAACTCCTCCAACCGCACCTCAGTGCCCTCGATCTGCTGTAGCGGATGGGTCACGTCGACGTGTGGAGCGTAGTCCACGTCCGCAGCCTCCCTCCACATCTCCGTCAACTCGAACAAGCCAAGGGGGTCTGCAACGATCCCCCAGGCCGGTAGGATCATCCCCAAGAAGTGGAGATGGCAATTCGCTCTGCCTTTGCTCGTCCTCTTCAGGCCGAAGAATCGGAACCACGCATCGTAGGGCCAGTCATCCATATCGGCCAGTCTGCCGAAGCTCCGGTAGAGGATCTCCATCTGTCGGTCGATGCAGTCGAAGGGCACGGCAGCCAGGCTAACCGTGGAGTAGTACCACCGCGAGCCAGGATACTTGCCGAGGACGAACGGCATCGATTTCCGCATCCTCCTTTTCCAGGCTGACCGCTTCCGACGTTGGTAGGCCCTACACTCCTTCGAACTGCAGGACTCCCACTCCTCGGCCCAGAGACCGTGCTGCCCGGCCGGCCCTACAATCTCCCCGACCTTGAGAAGCTCTCCGCAGCGGAGAAGCCGGTTGCCCATCGCCACGAGCTTCGGATGCCCGGACGAGATCAGGACGTGGGCTTTCTCATCCGTGTACCTCTTGTCGCGGCTGCGCATCCCCAGAAGCTCTTGGCGGGTCCTTGCCTTCACAGCCGACCTCTGGAGACGAGCTGCGGGCAGGTCGTTGGATCTGGCCTCTGATGGGACTCTACGAGTGTGGGTACTGGGTGCTCCATCGCAAGTAGGAGTTCGGTAGCGCGCACCAACTGGGTTCCGCGTACTGAGAACGGATCTCTGGCCCGCTGACGGCTCTCGGGCAACACTGTGGAGGGAAGGTGCGTCTCACAGCCTCTCACGCGTCAGGGACGCCTTGGCTCGGCACCTCGGGGCTTTTCCCGGCCCATCCGAGCCAACCCTTCGGGGGGACTGGCGGGCACAGGTAGAGGTCCGACGGGTCGGTTCCTGCTCCGACTCGCTCGCTTGGCTGTGAACCCTAGTCGTCGTCTTCGGGGCCGGGGTCGTCGAAGTACTCGCTCGTCGAGCCTCGGACGTTCTTCGCCACATAGCTCTCCAGGTCGGATCGGCGATACCGGATCATCCGAGGGGAAAGGCGCACGAACCTTGGTCCGTCTCCCGCTACTCTCTTGCCCTCAAGGGTGCGTGGCGCACACCTCAAGAAGCGTGCTGCTTCGTCTTGAGTCAACAGTTCGTCGTAGTCGCTCGGGTTCATCTCTAGTTCTCCATTTCCGAGGGTGGGTTGGAGTTCCCTCACCCACCGACCTCCCATGGGTAGCGGATTCCGACAGGGGGGGCGAAGATCTGGGGGTCTACGCTTGAAGCGGCGCTCCCACGGGGACGAGCGCGAGCTGGATGCGGCTCACACGTAGGGCAGCGCGAATCGTCCAGACAGAGGTCCCGACCGGCATCTAGAACGGACGCCGAATGGTCGGTTGCAGAGACCCTCTAGTTAGGCCCCCTGTGGCCCAGCTGGCGTGCTACTGGAACGGTCGGCGGCCGAGCTAGGTCTGGAAGGGGCCGGGCTCACCGAGCCCGAGATGCGGGCGACAGCCTCGGCGATGGTGGCAGCGAAGAGGAAGGCCCCCCGAACGAGGGCACTTTGGCGGTCTCACCTCTCCCGACTTCGCCCCAACGTGATGACCTCGCCCGTCTCTCGCCCCTCAAGATCAGCAGCCAGATCGGTCCCGATCCGTTCGGCAGCTTCCCTCAGCGGGTCTGTGTGCAGATGCTCATACCTGCGGGTGCTGGCCGGAGACTTGTGACCGACGATCCTCCCGATCATCGTTTCGGTGAAGTTGGCCGCGAGTCCTCGTGTCACGAAGGTGTGCCTCAGATCGTGGAGTCTCGCACTCTCGCAGCCCGCCCTGTTCCGAACTCGGTTCCAGGTGTATTGAATCGCGTAGCCGACCTCGTGGCGGGTCGCCGGAAAGACCCGTTCCTCTCCGGCCGCTCTGGGAAGCTCGGACAGGAGCATCATGGCCTGCGAATTCAGCGGCACTTCCTTCGCACCTGTCTTCGAGTCGGCGATCCGAAGGCACCTCTCCGTAAAGTCTACTTCCGACCACCGTAGGCTGGTGATCTCTCGGCGACGTGCACCTGTGAGGATCAACAAGCGGATTGCGGCTACAGTGTCGGCTGACTCCGGTCGCTGTGCCTCTTCACGCGCCAGCTCGCGGCCGACGCGCTCAAGCTCGCGGGTGGCGAGAGCCCTGCCCGGAGACTTGGTTCGGTGAGGCTTCACCAGAGCGGCCGGATTCGGCGCAGATGCGTCGCGGTAGTGCTTCTTGACTGCAAGATCCAACACGACCCGCAGTAGCCGCAGGGTCTGGTTAGCAGCCGTTGGCCCGTTCTCATCCGCCCACTTGGAGAAGGCTCTCTCCACGTCCTCCAAGCTGATGACATCGACACGGAGCGAGCCGAGCGCTCTTTCCACCAGCTTGAGCTTGGCCCGATACGTTTCGAGGGTTGAGGGCTTGACCTCCCGTCGGCGCTCCTCAACGTACATGGCTGCCACCTGCTTGGCTGTCGGAATCTCCCGGGGCTTGGCCAACGGATCCGTTCGCGTCTGCTTCAGCTCGACGAGTCGGGCGCGGGCCTCGTCTCGGGCCGTGTCCAGAGTGAACACGCCGAAAGCTCCCAGGGTTACGATGCGCCGCCTGCCATTGACGCGGTAGCGAAGACACCATGACCGTCGACCAGAGGGGTAGAGTCGGAGGCCCAGCCCTGGGACTTCGGTGTCCCACAGAACCTCTTGCCTGGCTCCTCTGTCTCGCTCGCCGTACCATGTGCCCGTGTGTCTCGCCGACTTGATGCTCCTTACCGTCAGCTTGCGCCCGGTGCGTGCGCCTCTCCGGCTACTCTCTCCACCCGTGTGCTTCGTCATGGTGTCCTCAACCAAAGTGACCTCAAAGTGACCTTGCGTACCCGAGATCTACAGTACCACGAAGAGCGTCGTGCGGAGAGAGGAGGCGTCAAAACTCTTTTCAATCAGTGCTTTCACGCATGACAGAGAAATCCAGCGTGAACCAGCTAAGAACAGTGCTCGAAATGATCAAGTTCGAGCACACCCTCTTCGCCCTCCCGTTCGCGTTCCTGGGGATGGTGCTCGCGGCCGGGGGCTGGCCGGCGTGGGGCGTCGTCGGCTGGATCGTGGTGGCGATGGTCGGGGCGCGCAGCGCCGCCATGGGCTTCAACCGGCTGGCCGACCGCCAGATCGACGCTGCCAACCCACGCACCGCCGACCGCGCGCTGCCCGCCGGACTCGTGAGCGTTCCGTTCGTCGCCGTATTCGTCCTCGTCAGCGCCCTCCTACTCGTACTCGCGGCGTGGCGGCTGAACCCACTGGCGCTCCAGCTCTCACCGCTGGCGCTGGCGATCGTGCTGGCCTACTCGTACACGAAGCGCTTCACCTCCTGGTCGCACCTCGTCCTCGGCCTGGCGATCTCGGGAGCGCCGCTCGGCGCCTGGATCGCCGTGCGGGGGGGCGTCCAGGCAGCGCCGTTCGTCCTCGCCGGCGCGGTCCTCCTATGGGTCGCCGGCTTCGACGTCCTCTACGCCCTCCAGGACCGCGAGCACGACGTGCGCGTCGGCCTGCACTCGATCCCCGCTCGCTTCGGCGAGCGGGCCGCCCTGTGGATCTCGGGTCTGCTGCACGCCGGGATGCTGGCCCTGCTGGTGGTGCTGCCGATCGTCTACGCCGAGCTAGGTGCCGCCTACTGGGTCGGCGTCGCCGGCTGTGCGGCGCTCCTCGGCTACCAGCACTCGATCGTCCGTCCCGGAGACCTCTCGCGACTCGACGCCGCGTTCTTCGGCGCCAACGGAGTGCTCGCGGTCTGGCTCTTCGCCGCTACGGCGATCGACCTGTGGATCGGACGGAGCTGACCAGGGCAAGGGGTAGCGCCCGGACCTGTGCCGGGCGTGTGAAGTGGAGCGCCCTGCGGGCACGGCATTTCAGCGCCCCCCACAGGTGAGGGCGCTACCCTTGCGCGGCGAGATCGTCACCGCCGCGGGCGCATTTCGGGGCTCTCCCCCTTGATATAGTCCGGGTCCGGCCTCGGGCCGGAAAACCGGTATCCAGCGAGTTCCCGAAGCCCCGATGAACAGGCCCATCGACCCCGAACGGTTCCCGCAACCGCTACAGGAGATCGCCGCCAAGGTGAAGGACGGCGTGCGCCTGGAGCCGGACGAGATCGAGACCTGTCTCACCACTCCGCACGTCCTCCATCTGGGGCGGCTGGCGGACTCCGTGCGGCGCCGGATGCACGGCAACGTGGCGTACTACAACATCAACCGGCACATCAATCCGACCAACGTCTGCGTCTACACCTACAACTGCAAGTTCTGCAGCTTCGCGGCGCTGCCGGGCGAGGACCACGCCTGGGAGATGAGCCACGAGGACGTCTACGAGCACGCCGCCAAGCAGGGCGGCGACGCGGTGACCGAGTTCCACATCGTCGGCGGCCTCCACCCGGACCTGCCGCTCGAGTGGTATCTCGAGATGATGCGGGGGTTGAAGGAGCGGTTCCCCAGCGTCCATCTGAAGGCCTTCACCGCCATCGAGATCGGCTGGTTCGCACAGCTCGAGAAGATGTCGATCGAGGAGGTGCTGCTCGAGCTACGGGAAGCCGGCCTGGGCTCACTCCCCGGCGGCGGCGCCGAGATCTTCCACCCCGAGGTGCGGGAGATCATCTGCGACGGCAAGCTCGACGCCGGCGAGTGGCTGGAGGTCCACGAGACCGCCCACCGGCTGGGGATCCGGAGCAACTGCACGATGCTCTACGGCCACGTCGAAAGGGAAGAGCACAAGGTGGACCATTTCCTCAAGCTGCGTGAGCTCCAGGACAGGACAGGTGGCTTCAACGCCTTCATCCCGCTCGCCTACCACCCCGAGAACAACTACATGGGGCTGCGGTTCCACACCACCGGCACGGAGGACCTGCGGCACCTGGCCACCTCGCGACTGGCGCTCGACAACATCCCGCACATCAAGGCCTACTGGGTGATGATCTCGCCGCGGCTGGCGCAGGTGGCGCTGGCCTTCGGCGCCGACGACATCGACGGCACCGTGGTCGAGGAGACGATCTACCACATGGCCGGCGCCGAGACCGAGCAGTACGTGAGCCGCGCCGAGCTCGAGCGCATCGTGCGCGAGGCCGGCTTCGAGCCGGTGCAGCGCGACACCCTCTACAACCCGATCACCCGCGGCGCGATGCGCCCCCAGCCCGAGCCCGCGGCGGCACCGGCTTAGAGGAGGCACTAGACCGTGTCCCCGGACTCCCTGCCGCTGCACTACATCGCGGTCGACGGCCCCATCGGCGTCGGCAAGACGACGCTCGTCGACATGCTCTCCGACCGCTTCGACGGCGTACGGATCCTCGAGGACGTCTCGAACCCGTTCCTGCCGTCGTTCTACGACGACCGGCCGGGCTCGGCGTTCCAGACCGAGCTCTATTTCCTGCTATCGCGCTACAAGCAGCAGCAGGACATCGCCCAGCGCGAGCTCTTCAACCGCCTGCTGGTGGCGGATTACACCTTTCCGAAGAACCGCATCTTCGCCTACCTGAACCTGTCCGACGACGAGCTCATGCTCTTCGACAAGCTCTACACGCTTCTCGAGCCGCAGCTCGCGGTGCCGGACCTCGTGATCTACCTGGTGGCGGACCTGCCGACCTGCTTCGAGCGCATCAAGAAGCGCGATCGGACATTCGAGCGCAACATGTCCGAGGAGTACATGTCGGAGCTGGTCGACGCCTACAACCACTACTACCACTACTACAGCCGCTCGCCGCTGCTGGTGGTGGACACACGCAACCTGAACTTCGTGGACAACCCCGAGCACTTCGAGGACCT
>JANQEO010000164.1 GCA_028278325.1 Candidatus Binatia bacterium | reverse complement strand
GCCTGATATGGCCTCCCCGGTCTTGATGTCGAACTGCCCCATGTGAAGCGGGCACTCGATGATCCCGTCATATACGAGACCATCCGCCAGATGTTGTTTTTCGTGGGTGCAGTGACCATCGGTGGCGAAAATCTCGCCTGCGAGGTTGTAAATCGCAAAGGTCTGGCCACCGTGATCGAACCGGAGGGCTTCTTCGTCCTCCAGGCCGTCAGACTCACAGACGAAGACCCAGTGCTCCTCGCTCATCTGGTGCGGCTCCCTCCGCTGGCTTTCGCTCTCTTGTCATGCGCCCTGCGGCGCATCTCGTTGATATAGCGGTCGCCCTCGGGCGTTCCGTCATGGAAAGTGCCGAACCACCGGTCCCACGGCGTCTCGACGGTGCCGTAATTGCAGTCGATGAAACGGTGATGCA
This sequence comes from Candidatus Binatia bacterium, assembly GCA_028278325.1. GTDB lineage: Bacteria > Desulfobacterota > Binatia > UBA1149 > JAJCZL01 > JANQEO01. The sequence goes on along the minus strand of JANQEO010000164.1, from coordinate 3,668 downwards.
GCTGGTGGAAAAAGTCGCCGAGATGGAAACTTTGCCGCTTGGTGAGCCTGACGGCATCGAAGCCGGCGTGCGAGGTCGGGGCGATGATGCCGTGAAACATGAAATTGAAGATGACGTGAATCGGGTGAGACGCGACGACGAAGTAGAGGAGCGTATCCCCAAACAGCAGGAGGTGCTCGACCGGATGCATGGCCAGGCCGGACCACGGGCCGGTGACGACGTTCTTGTGATGCCAGGAATGCACGTACTTATACAGCGGCCGCCAATGAATTGTCCTGTGCATCCAGTAGAAGTAGAAGCCCGCCCAATACGGAATGAGCAAGATCAGGACCACAAACCAGACGGGGTTGCTCTCGAAGGTCATGTAAGGGGCGACGCCGTTGGCGTAGGCCCACATCATCGCGACCTCCCAGGCCGTCCAGAAAAACACGCCCGTCGTCAGCGTCCAGAACATGTTGTCCCAGACCTGATTCCCGAAATGGAAGATCTTGCTTTTTCTCGCGAAATCGCGCGCATCGTAGCGCAGGTCGTTGCCTTGCCGATTGAAGGTATGGAGGTAAAGGTGCAACCCGCCGGCAACCGTCAAAACCAGCAAGAAATTGCGCAGCCAGATCTCCATGATCCAGTCGAGTTGGAGCTCAGCTGTCCGTTCGAGCGACGGTGAAAAGCCGCACCAGATCAAGACCGCGACCAGCAGGCTGACGAAGCGTTCGGAGAGTGGGTTCCAGGTCTTCAGGACGTGCTTGACGACCGCGATCGGGTGCGGTGGCCAGTCATAGAAGGGCGCCAGAGTGACAGGCGGGGCTGGTTGGTAGTTCCAGATCTTGCGAGGAGTGGTCCGTGCCTCGCGCTTGCTCTCTTGAAGGGAGGGGCGCCCTAAGGAGGGCTCGGCAGTGGCGTCGCTCATCGCCCTCTCCTCAGCGACGCGCCTTCAGATAGGCAATGATTTGATCGGCCAGCTCATCGGGCTCGCCGTCGCCGCTCTTCAGGACGATCTCCGCGTTCTTCGGCGCTTCGTAGTCGGAATCGATACCGGTGAAGTTCTTGAGCTCGCCGGCTCGGGCCTTCTTGTAAAGGCCCTTGGGGTCGCGTGCCTCACAGACCTCCAGCGGCGTGTCGACAAAGACCTCGATGAACTCACTTTCCTCCATCAAGGCCCGGGCCATCTGCCGCTCGGACCGGAAGGGCGATATGAAGGAGGTCAGGACCACGAGCCCGGCATCCGTCATCAGCTTGGCCACCTCGGCCACCCGGCGGATGTTCTCCACCCGATCCTGGTCCGTGAATCCGAGGTCCTTGTTGAGGCCATGACGCACGTTGTCGCCGTCGAGCACATAGGTCCGCTTGCCCATGGCGTGGAGTTTCTGCTCCAGGCGGTCGGCGATGGTCGATTTGCCCGAGCCAGAGAGGCCCGTGAACCACAGGACACAGGGCTGTTGATCGTTGAGACGGGCCCGGGCGGCCTTGTCGATCTTCATGTCGTGCCATGCGATATTGCTGGCACGACGGAGCGCGAAGTCGATCACGCCCGCGCCCACGGTGGCGTTGGTGAACTTGTCGATGAGCACGAAGGCGCCGGTGCCGCGATCGTCGTCGTAGGCATCGAAGGCGACCGCCCGGTCGAGCGCGACCTTGCAGTAGCCCACCTCGTTCAAGTCCAGAGTCTTGGCGGCAAGCCGATCCAGCGTGTTGACATCGACCCGGTTGACCAGATCCGTGATCTGGGCCGTGGCGTGGGCCGTGGCGAAACGAGCCAGATAGGTTCGTTCGGGCAACATGGGCTCGCTGTCCATCCAGATGATATGGGCCGCAAGCTGGTCGGCGACCTCCGGCAGATGGTCGGGCGCGGCCAGGACGTCGCCCCGGCTGATGTCGATCTCGTCCGAAAGAACCAGCGTGACGGCCTGGCCGGCCTGGGCGCGCTGGATCTCGCCGCTCGGTCCAAGAACACGCGTCACGGTCGAGCTCCTGCCCGACAAGCTCGCGGTGATCTTCTCTCCCGCGCCGATGGTGCCCGACACTATGGTGCCGCTGAATCCGCGGAAATCCAGGTCGGGACGGCTGACCCACTGGACCGGCATGCGCAAAGGTCTCGCAAGGTCGTCTCGGTGGATGTCGATCTCTTCCAGGAGCGCCATCAAGCTCGGACCGGCATACCAGGGCATCTCGCCCTTGGCTTCGAAGACGTTGTCGCCGGTGAGGGCCGAAATCGGGATCATGTGCACATCCGCGATCCCGAGCGATGCGGCAAAAGCGGCATAGTCGGCCGCAATGCGTTCGAAGACCTCTTGGTCGTAGCCCACCAGGTCCATCTTATTGACGGCCAGGACCAGATGGCGAATACCGAAGAGGGACGCAATATAGGAATGGCGTCGGGTTTGGGTCAGCACGCCCTTGCGCGCATCGACCAGCAGGATCGCGAGGTCGACCGTCGAGGCGCCGGTCGCCATATTGCGGGTATACTGCTCGTGGCCCGGCGCATCGGCGGCGATGAACTTGCGCTTGTCGGTCTCGAAATAACGGTAGGCCACGTCGATGGTGATGCCCTGCTCGCGCTCGGCCTGGAGGCCATCGACGAGAAGCGCCAGATCGACTTCTTCGCCTTGCGTTCCGTATTTCTTGCTTTCGCTGGCGGTCGCCGAGAGCTGATCCTCGAAAAGGGTCTTGGAATCGTAAAGCAAGCGGCCCAGCAAGGTCGACTTGCCGTCATCGACCGAACCGCAGGTGATGAAACGCAACTGGTCCTTGTCGGCTTGAGCGGCCAGGAAGGCTGCAATCTCGGAATCGGGCGGGGCCGCAGCGTTCATCAGAAATAGCCTTCCTGTTTCTTCTTCTCCATGGAGCCGATCTGGTCTTGGTCGATCGCCCGGCCTTGGCGCTCCGAGGCGCGGCTTTGCAGCAGCTCCAGGATGATCTCGGGCACGTTGACGGCCGTGGACTCGACCGCGCCGGTCAGGGGATAGCAGCCGAGCGTGCGGAAGCGCACCTGGCGCTCCTGCGGCTGCTCGCCCGGCTCTAGGGGCAGGCGGTCGTCGTCCACCATGATAATCAGGCCATCACGCTCGACCACCCGGCGCCGGGCGGCGAAGTAGAGCGGCACGAGGGGAATATCCTCGCGCAGGATGTACTGCCAGATGTCCAACTCGGTCCAGTTCGAGAGCGGGAAAACCCGCACGCTCTCGCCCGGGGCCACCCGGGTATTGTAGAGCGACCAGAGCTCCGGCCGCTGCGCCTTGGGGTCCCAGCGGTGGCTTTTGGAGCGGAACGAGAAGACCCGCTCCTTGGCCCGGGATTTCTCCTCGTCGCGCCGGGCGCCGCCGAACGCCGCATCGAAGCCGTGGGTGTCCAGCGCCTGCTTCAAGGCCTCGGTCTTCATCACCTCGGTGTGCAGCTTGGAGCCATGGGAAACCGGGCCGATCCCCCGGGCCACGCCGTCCTGATTGATGTGGACGATCAGCTCCAGGCCATAGCGCGCAGCGACGCGGTCCCGGAAGGCGATCATGTCCCGAAACTTCCAAGTGGTGTCCACGTGCAACAGCGGAAAGGGCAGCTTGCCGGGCGCAAAGGCTTTCAGGGCCAGATGCAGCATGACGGCAGAGTCCTTGCCGATCGAATAGAGCATGACCGGTTTGCGGAACTCGGCCGCGACCTCGCGGATGATATGGATG
>JANQEO010000155.1 GCA_028278325.1 Candidatus Binatia bacterium | reverse complement strand
GCAAAGGTGCGAGCCGACGGACAGAAATCGCATAGAAGGCTCAGTCCCTGGGTGAGTCAGCACAAGGTGACGAAACCCATCAGGTGCAGGGGATAGGGTAAATGCGGTCAGTGCACTGAAAGTTCATGCTCTTATCCGGGGAGATCTGTCTCGCGAGCGGTTCGTGCGCCTACGGGAGTCGAACTGAGGCCCAGTCCGAAAGGGCTGGAATCGCCATCGAACCCTACGGGTGCTATGGTCGCCATGGGAGTCGGACTGAGGGCCAGTACGAAAGTGCTGGAAGTGCCACCGGACCCTACCGTGACTCGGGCAGCGCGTCGGGCGGCAACGCTCGGCGTGACGGGACAGAAGTCAGCCGAGGCCATAGTAGCCGAACGAGCGTGGAGCGCTCGCCCGACGAAGGGCCGAACAGGAGAAGCCAAGGCGGAGCCGTGGATCGCTCGCGCGCATCGTCGAACCCGTCCGGGGGAGATGCGTCGCGGCGTGATGCCACACAGCCAGCCTTGCATGACGACCTGATGGAGCGGGTGCTGGAGAGCGAGAACCTGCGACAGGCATGGAGGCGCGTGAAGTCCAATCAGGGTGCGCCTGGGATCGATGGGATGCACATCGAGGACTTTCCCGAGTTCGCACGCTCGAACTTGCCGGCGATCCGCCAAGCCCTGCGTGAGGGCACCTACCGGCCACAGCCGGTCAGGAGGGTGACGATTCCCAAGCCGAACGGGGGCGAGCGTCTGCTCGGCATCCCGACGGTGATGGACCGCGTCATCCAACAAGCCATCGCGCAAGTTCTGGGGCCGATGTTCGATCCAGGGTTCTCGGATTCGAGCTTCGGCTTTCGGCCAGGGCGCTCCGCCCATGGAGCATTGAGACGGGTACAAGCCTACATTGGTGACGGTTACCGCATCGCGGTCGATCTGGATCTGGCGAAATTTTTCGACACGGTCCAGCACGACGTCCTGATGGCCCGCGTGGGTCGGAAGGTGCGCGACAAGCGGCTGCTGGCGTTGATCGGCGACTACCTGCGGGCGGGTGTCTTGGTTGCAGGAACCCTCGAAGCAACGGAGATTGGCACGCCGCAGGGTGGGCCGCT
>JANQEO010000131.1 GCA_028278325.1 Candidatus Binatia bacterium | reverse complement strand
CGGCCGGCTCAGCCCGGCGGCCGAACGGGGTCGGCAGTTGTTCGGGAGCCAACGCATCGGCTGCCACCGATGCCATCCACCGCCGCTCTACACCGACTTGAAATCGCACAACGTCGGCACCCAAACCAAGTACGAACGCAACGACCGCTTCGACACCGCGACCCTCGTCGAAGTGTGGCGAACGGCCCCCTACCTCCACGACGGCCGCTACACGACGATCAAGGAACTATTCGTCGACGGCAAGCACGGCCTCCGAGGCAGCCGAAGCGACGACTTGAGCGAGCAGGAGATCGACGACCTGGTGGAGTTCGTCTTGTCGCTTTAGAAGAGGAATCGTGAAATGGACGCTGACAATGAATCCGGGTCTGGTCTGCCCGACCCGCTGAACGTTGCTGCCCACGAAGCGTCCCCTTTCGCAATGGGAACTGGGACGGTCATGGGAAAAGTGGCTCTCGGCCTCTCGCTGGTCCCTTGGGCCGCGTTTGGGCTGATGTTCGTGCTTCAACCCGGATGAGGCAATCCGCTCAGCGCCCTTGTAGGGCTCGCCATTGTTTTCGGTCCCGTGGCCGCGCTCGCGGCAAGCGTAGTTGCGCTGTTTGTCGACAGGCCGAGAGGATTCGCCATTGCCGGTTTGACGATCAGCGGGCTGACGTGCCTGTTGATCGGAGGACTGATAGTGCTTGCCGTCGTAACGATGGCCTTGTCGTGATGCTCGACGTTGGACAACCAGCCACCATCGCACAATCTCTTCCAGGTGGTGCATGAGATTTCTCTCCGACAATCCATGCGACAACTGTGGAATCTGTTGTCTAGCCTTTTCCATCCCTCCCTTTGATGCTAACGAGCTGGTGAAGGCATCGGACGAACTACGTCGGCAGGTTGATGCATACGCTCGCAGTGCTCGGTATCGAATTTCCAATCCGTGTCTCTGGCTGGATCTCGATTCCGGCAGATGCAAGCACCACGAGGTACGGCCGGTTCTCTGCCGATGGTTCGAGGCAGGGGGATCGGCATGCAACGAGCTTCGCGTCCAGGCAGGTCTGCCGAGCTTGGAAAGTCGGTGAAACACGCAGAAGAGACGTTGCTCCGGACCCGTCAGCCAAGACGTCCTCGGCGGGCCGGAGCGACACGCACAGGCGTGCCCTCGACGCTCTCGATGGATCGGACCGCTGAGAGTAGGTACACTGGCGCCGTTCGGAGTCGCCTCACGCGGGCGGCTCGGTCACCAAACTCAATCTCCCTGGTGGAAGGGACGCGATCCAATGGGAGCCATCTTGTCGCGGGCCGATGCCCTGGGCATGCACGTCTACATCAGCGACACGACCCCAAACGGCTACATGCACGAGCAGCCTGCTCCCGAAGCAGAGGCCGAAGCGGCGCGGCTCCTGGGCCGATACCGCCGACAAGTGTTGGACCGCTATGCCGAGCACGCCTCAATGGTCGGCTACTACATGAACTTCGAGTGTTTTCCGGACGATTACGTGAACGACGCGGAAGTTCCCGCAGCGCAGGCCGAAGCGCTCGCAACCTGGGTCAAGGGCATCAATCCCAAACTGAAGATCATCCAGCCGGTGGGACTCTACAGGTGGCGCGATACCAAGGAGGCTCCCTGGCGGCACGTGACCCCCGCCGAGCTCACGTCATTCTGGCAGCCGTTCATCGCGGCGGCAAAGCACATCGACGTCTTTTTGGCAATCGACGGGATCGGTACCGGGCTCTCGCCACTGAACCACACGGACGTGAATCAGGCATGCATCCGCAACCTGTGCGATCAGTACGACAAGGAGATGTGGACTGACGTTGAGTGCGCGGAGATGCGGCGCAGGTATGCCTCCTATCCGATTGGGAGGCTGATCCCCTCCCTCGAAATCGCCGCGACCCACGCCGAGCACATCGTCACCTTCGATTACATCAATTACCTCAGCCCCGGCAACGGGCGTTCCCCGTCCGCCGCTCTTTATCGCCACTACAAGGTCTACCGTCAGAGCGTGTTGAAAGACTAGTTGACAGCGTCGAGGCCCCCCGTCAGCGGACTCGCTCGATCGGGGGCCGTTCCACGTCGGTGGGACGGCTCTTCTTCCGGGCAAGAGGAAACTCCACTACTATCTGTTGTGATTCCGCCCCAAGAACCTCATGCCGCATACGAACAACAGAGATGGGGCGCATCAGCCTTCGCAGCCGGGATTCAGAAAGAAACATGCCATGACTTCACGAAGCACCCGCAGTCTCGCCCAAACGGCCGCCCTGGCGGCATTGGCCGGACTTCTCATAGGCTGTAACAACGGCCCCTTTCAGGCCCTTCAGCCGCTGCACAAGGAGACTCGTACGACCAACGTCCCGCACCAAGGGGACGCGACCGTAGAGGTCGACACGATCAACGGCTCGGTGCTGATGAGCCAAAGCGACCGTGACGACGTGCAGATCGTGGCGCACCTCAAGGCGGTTTCTCCAGAGCGGCTCGAGGCCGCGAAAGTGGTGGCCGATCGGGACGAAACCGGCGCGCTTTCCATGTCGGTTGACTGGCCCGAGGGCAAGCCTCGCGGCCGGGAAGGTTGCAGTTTCGAAGTGCTTATCCCCGACGCGGTGGACGTGACGCTACGAACCACGAACGGAAGTATCGATCTTGCTGGCCTAAGCGGGAAGGCCGACTTGCACACCAGCAACGGAGCGGTCGAAGTGACGGGGCATAACGGGCCGCTTGACGCGACAACAAGCAACGGGCAGATCAAGGCGACCGGCATCCACGGTGCGATCGACGTCTCGACCAGCAACGGCCGGATCGAGATCGTGGAGGCGACCAGCCGTGTAAACGCCAAAACTTCAAATGGGGCAATTGCCGTTTCGCTCGTTCCGGAAGGGCCCGGCCCGATCGACGCGCGCACCAGCAACGGCGCCATCACACTCAATCTGAGTCCCGTCATGCAGGGGCAGTTGACGCTCACGACCTCCAACGGCTCCGTACGGGTCGACCCGAGCTGCGAGGCTCAGGTCGTCTCCACGCGAAAGAACTACGCCGTGCTCGATCTCGGCGGGTCGGAGAGTCACTCCAGCGCCACGACGTCCAATGGGTCTATCGAGGTGAAACGGGCCGAGAGCATCGGTCACTAGACCTTGCTCGAGATTGACAGAAACAGGCCAATTCCTTCTGAACGCCGTCCCATTTCGGCGAGCAGACGACTCTATAGTAACGGAGGAGGACTCAAAACAAGGTTGTGTCGCGTGGGCCGAATGAGTGGTTAGAGATCCTCAGATGCCGTCAAGTGAAGAACTCGTTTGCGCCGCTCGCCAAGGGGACAAATCGGCTTTCGCCGAACTCGTCCGCCTCTACGAGCGGGCTGCTGTGATCACGTCGTACGCAGTGCTGCGAGACTATCACTCGGCTCAAGACGTCGCCCAGGATGCCTTCTTAAGCGCCTTCTCCAAGCTGGATCAACTGTGGGACGCAGCGGCATTTGGCTCCTGGCTATTGCAGATTGCCCGTCGCCGGGCATTGCTGGTGCGAAGAGTCCCGCGGTACGAGCAGATCCACACCGACATTCCCGACCCTTCGTCGGGGAGTCCCGCCCCCGATTGGCTCCGGGCATACGAGGATGTTGTGCAACAACTCGCACGGCTGCCGGTGAAGACCCGCGGGAATGCGGTTGGCCTTATGGTGGACGACCTTCTTGACGACAACAACGTTGGTCGTTTTCTCGAGAACGAGGAGTACAAGCGGTATGAGGCCGGCGATCGGGACGTCAACGGCCGGCCGTGCCGGGCGTATTCGTCCATGCCGGCCAAAGCGCCCTACAATCAGGAATTCCGGGACGGGAAACGACGATGGATCTGCCTGTTTGACGACAGCTCCGGAATTGTACAGATGGTCAATGAAGTTCGACTGGACGGAGAGTGGAACGTAGAGTCGCTCCACACAATGAACTACGACGAGCCAATCGAGCGGACGCTGTTTGAGCCGCGCTTCGGCGACGGTGTCGCTGTGATCGATCTCGATTCTGCGTTCGAAGGATTTGTCGACCTGGACAAAGCCGTCCACCGCGAAGAACGCAAGGGAGTGATCTACGCGATTCACCGTGTCAAGCGGTTCGAGAACGGCGGCCTCTTTCTGATCTCCTCGGTGCGGTGTACTTCAAGTACCTCAACATGGGGCATCGCGGGTTCATGGCAGCCCGCTTGAGCGACCTGCGCAAGATTTCGGTGGACGAGTATCTCGCCGCAGTGACGGACGACGTTCGCTGGTGGAAAGACGGATGCCCCCAGGACGATCCGCTGTTGCTGGAGAAGAGAGGGTAACCGGTTCCGCCAGAAGGAGATTCGTAGCGTGACAAGGACGTTTTCTTGGGCTGCACCGTGCAGCAAGAAACGCGTTCCGGTCAATACCGCGCCAGATCGAGCCCGGCGTCCTCCGGCCAAAGGGCCTTGACGTACTCCTGCACCTTCGCGTTGAGCATCCGCAGTTCGCTGCCCACGGCGATGAACTGCATCCCCTCTGCGGCACGCGCTAGCGCGCTTTCCGGGTCCATGCAGTGCATCCCGGTGGGCGTGCCGACCTTCTTGCCGGCCGCGATCACCCGCTGGACCATCGCTTCGTGAGCTTCGTCCGTGGGCATCGTGCCGTCCTCGTCCCGCATACACCAACGCAGGTCGACCGGGCCGATGAAAATCGCGTCACACCCCGGCAGGCTGTAGATCTCCTCGGCGTTCTCCACGCCCGTGGGGCTCTCCGTCTGGAGGACCACGAGGATCTCGTCGTTCGCCCGCCGGTAGTACTCGGCGGCGCTGGCGCCGAAGTTGAGCGAGTGCATGCCGCCGCCCACGCTGCGGTTCCCCTCGGGCGGATACTTGGCCGCTGCGATGGCCGTCTTGGCCTGCTCGACCGTGTCGACCATGGGAACGACGATTCCCCAGGCCCCGGCGTCGAGCACCCGCTTGATGCAGTAGTGGTCGCCCTCCGGCACCCGAACCAACGGCACGCACCCCGCGTCCGCGACGGCCGCGAAGATCGTGGCCGCCTGCGACCAATCGAACGGGCCGTGCTCGACGTCCAAGGTCAGCCACTCGAACCCGCTTCGGGCCAACACTCGGCTGGCGTGCAGATTCCCCAGCGAAAGCCAGGTACCGAACGAGGGTTTCCCTTGGCGAAGCTTCTCTTTGACCGGATTGCTCTTCATCGTCCCTCAACCCTTTCTTGTTCTCCAAGACCGATGACTCCCTCGCCCACCACAAGATGCCCATTCTTCACGCCCCCGCCCCCAACGCAACCCCCCGCCCACAAAGAAGGGGCCGGGCATGGAGGCAAAGGGGGATTTGCCGAGGCTCGTTGGGGCGGCTAAGATGTCGGTTTTCGCTGGCCGGTCGGAGCTTCGGTATGACGGATCCCTCCCCACCCGACGACGTTCGCATGCGGGGCTTCGCCCGGCGGACCACGGTGGCCGATGCACTGGTCTGGCTGGACGGGGAGACGTTGCGCATGCCGGACGAGCACGTGCCGCTCTCGGAGGCGGCCGGTCGGGTCCTCTCGCGGGACGTGATCAGCGAAGTCGACGTGCCGCGGTTTGTCCGCTCGATGATGGACGGCTTCGCCGTGCGGGCGTCGGATACGATGGGCGCTTCCAGCTATAACCCGATTTCCTTGGAGCTGATTGGGGCGTCGAGGCCGGGGAATGCGTTCGAGGGGGCAGTCTCG
>JANQEO010000079.1 GCA_028278325.1 Candidatus Binatia bacterium | reverse complement strand
GACTCGTACCAGGCCTCATGGTCGCGCGCCGCTTCGTGGCCCCGGAGTGCAGGCGCCTCGCTGCGGCCGCCGCAGCCCCCTCCATGCGCCGACCGCCCCGGCCTGGGCCCGACCGGTCCGCGGTATGCTTCGGGGCGTTGCGCCGGCGGTGCCAGGCCGTCGCCTTCCTCGATGGGCGTGCCGATGAGGCGCTGGGCTCGCCGTGTTCGGTGGTCGGCCCGGACCGCGCGCCGCCTTGCACGGCTGCTCGGGCGCCGGAGGGGGGCACTGCGTTCCGTGAAGGACGGGTCGCCATGCTGCAGGCGGAGGTGCTGATGTCTGGTGGGGGCGTGCGCCTCGCAGAGAAGGTGTCGCTGCTCACGCTGGAGGAGCAGATGTTGGCGCTCGCCTGCTGGGCGCCTGCGGAAGCCGCGCCGATGCTCGAGGAGATGAGACGACGCATGGGGTTGGAAGCGATGCCGGACGCGGCGCTGGCGACGTAGCGATCCCAGCCGGACCCGGTGCATCGGATCGTGAAGCGAAATGGGTATCGGGGGCCGCGTGGCTCACGTTCCGGCTCGGCGTAGGCAGGCTACGGTCCGGCGACGTGTGGCTCCCCGGCGGTTGACAGGCGAACGCGGCGGCAGGAAAAAGCGAATAAACACGGTGGTCTAGGGGTTGGCGGATCGCTCATCGGCGAGGCGCCGGGCGACACGTGATAAGGTGCGCCCCGGACCTGCAGCTATGGAGATGTTGTGGCTCTTGCTGGCCGGGACTTGGACCCGTCCCTCGGACTGCTCCACCGGATTCCCAAGCTCTCGTGCTGGCTCATGGCCATCGCCCTCCTCGCCGGTCTTGCCTCGGCGGGGGTGAGCGCACCCGCATTCGCGCAGGGATACGTAGCCGAGGTCGTCCTGGCCGTGCCGTACGAGGTGGTGACGGACCGGCTCTCGACCCGCAACCCGAACCCGGTACCCGTTGGCTCCCACACTGCCAACATCCGGCTCGAGATTCTGCTGGATACTGAACAGACCACCCCCAATGGGGGCATCACTCTCCATGGGTACGACGTCAGCTCGTGCGGCGTCGCGGGGGCATGCGGGTTCGAGTTCCAGCCGGTCGGGACCTTCACCTACTCCTCCTGGGAACTTGTCCCGCACGGTACTGACGTGTATGAAGCGGACGTCTGGTTCAACCGCGATCCGCTTGCTCCCCCGGTTCCCGGTCAGCCACTGACGATCTCCGCCCAGTTGCGATCACCAGATGGCGAAGAGCATGTATGGCTGGGGAACATCGCCTCCCTTCCCGGACCTGCCTACTACCCCTTCAGATGGTGGGACAGCCCGGTCCTCTCCGACGCCAACCTGGTTGGATCCAACGGGTTGAACACCACGACTCCGTTTCAGATCTCGGTGGCCGGCTGTGGCGACGGCAACCCCGGCACCAACGAGGACTGCGACGACGGCAACTTCACCGCGGGGGACGGATGCAGCTTCTGCGAGATCGAGGAAGGCTGGGATTGCGGAGGTTCGCCCAGCGAGTGTGAGCCGACTTGCGGGAACGGCACCATCGATCCGGGCGAGGAGTGCGACGATGCGAATCCCAACGTCGGCGACGGGTGCAGCTCGTGCGAGATCGACGAGGACTGGTCCTGCACAGGTGAGCCCAGCGACTGCGATCCGATGTGCGGCAACGGCTGGATCGACCCCGGAGAGCAGTGCGACGACGTGAATGCCGATCCCGGCGACGGGTGCGCAAGCTGCGAGATCGAGCTGGACTGGATCTGTAGAGGAGAGCCGAGCACCTGCTCTCTCGCAGCGAACTGCGGCGACGGTCAGTCAGACGCTGGCGAGGAATGTGACGATGGCAATCCCACCCCAGGAGACGGGTGCAATCTCTGCAAGGTCGAACCAGCGTGGAGCTGTTCCAGCTCGCCCAGCATCTGCTCTACGACTTGCTTCGACGGCGCGCTGGAACCTCATGAGCAGTGCGATGACGGCAACTCCGACGACGGCGATGGATGCACCGCGTGTGAGATCGACCTGGGTTGGGAGTGCGTCGGTGAGCCCAGTTCCTGCTCTCTTCCGAGCTGCGGAAACGGCGCGGTCGATGCGGGCGAGGAGTGCGACGACGAGAACGTGGCTTCTGGTGACGGCTGTACCGACCTCTGCCGAGAGGAAGACGGCTGGAACTGCACCGGCGCTCCGAGCCAATGCACGCTGGCTAGCGAATGCGGAAACGGTGTCGTCGAGCCAGGTGAGGATTGCGACGATGGGAACGTGCTGGGGGGCGACGCGTGCCCGGCTGACTGCATTGACGAGAGCACGGCGGACGCCTGTCCCTCGGTGCCCGTCCCCGCCTGTCTGCCTTCAGCCGCGGGCAAGGGCAAGCTCAACATCAAGACCAAGAAGTCTGGCGCAACTTCGCTCGTCTGGGCCTGGCAGAACAAGGAAACCACTTTGTCGAAGACCCGACTCGGAGATCCAGGTGCGGAGACCGAATATCAGCTCTGTGGATACATCCAGGACGGCGAGACAAGCGAGAAGTTCCTCGACCTAGTGTTGCCCCCGGGTCCGACATGGAAGACGACGAGCAACTCCGTGAAGCTCAAGCAGAAGACCGCAAATGGACCGCGCACAGTCAGCCTGAAGTCCACGAAGAAGGGGGACAAGCTCAAGCTGAAGACTCCTATTCCTGACCCTCCCGCTCTGCCGTTGTCAGGTGATTCTGATCTCGTGCTCCAACTTCGCTCAGATACCGGGGGGTGTTGGCAATCGAAGTTCGGGGAATCAGCCAAGAAGAACCTGCCCGGTAGGTTTGGCGACAGCAGCGATCCAGATCCCGCGCCCGTCCTGTTCTCTGCGGCGCTGGACCCATGGAGTCCTTCGGTATTCGAGGCCAGCTTCCCCGATGGTTCACACCTCAGCTTCCTTGGCACGCGCGACGCCTTGGGCCTTCCAGAGTCCGTGTCTCAGGTGATGGGGTTCATTGAGATCGGAGATGAGCTCGAGGCGTTGGTGTTCGAACTGGAGCCCGGAGCATTCACAATGGCGTCCGGGCCGGAGGGATATTCTCTCTCGATCGTCGACAATCTCGACGGCACTGCGACGCTCACAATTTCCGGTCCCGACGGCGACTTCGAGCAAGTGCTGGACGGCAGCGGGGGCATCCCGGGATCAACGGCGCCGATCCCGGCAGCGCGGTCCGCGGCGCTCTCGACCAGCAGCGAGGACTTTCGGACCGGCGTTCTCCGGACGATCGAATGCGATCAGCCGGTAGATGCAACCGAATTGCGCGCATACTACTTGGATGCGGAGAAGCCGGTCAAAAGGGATCCGAAGGACCGCGTACTCGGCCCGGGCCCGAGCTTTCACCAGCTTCCCGCCCCGCTGCCCGCTGGCAACACGGGCGAGTACGTGTACCAGGTGCCCGCGGCCGAAGCGGCTGCGTCAACTGAGTGGCTTCGCAACTACGGCTCTGCATGGTCCGACGCCATTGCAGACACTTGCCTGAGTGCCGGGGTACTCTTCCTTGCTGGCGAGTACACCTGTGGATCGTCGGTTTTCGCAGGCCCGGCTGCACCTGCCGTCTGCGCAGCCGCCCTTGCGACTTTGTCGGGCGTCGCCACCGTCTGCATCTTGGTACAGGTGGCCGACCGGGCGGACATCCCGATCTCCCTGGCGCAGTTCGTCTCCGCCAAGCGGCGCCAATTCCGCTTCTACGCGCGAAGTCCAGACGGGGGCGTGGCCACCACGTCCAAGCTGATCGACTTGCGCCGTGATCCCCCAGAGGTTCTTCTGGATTTCTCTGACGGCCGCCCCGACCTGTGTGAGGAAGGAGAGACCGGACAGTGCACAACGGAGCGACGGTCGGAAGTGCTGAACACCTGCGAGGATGATTGCTGCGGTGCTCCGGAGGGTGGCTCGATCTGCAATGACCCGCAGGAGGCTAGCTGCTTCCAGGGGTGCGTGTGCGCGACCGAATGCGGGGACAGCATACTCCCGGG
>JANQEO010000075.1 GCA_028278325.1 Candidatus Binatia bacterium | reverse complement strand
CGCGAGATGATAGACCGGGTCCGGTATGCCCAATGGGGGCGCGATCGAACGACCGGTCGCCGCCGGGCGTGATATTGTGCCTGACGGTTTGCGCCCATGTAGGAGAAGCGGAACTCGTCGATCTTCGGTCGGCCTTCATAGAAGTCGTCGAAGGCCACCATGATGGTCTCGTCACCGCTCTGCTCGACGAACTTGAACGGGCCCGTGCCGTTGGGGACCTGGCTGATCGATCCGTCCGCGATGTCGTCGGCCGACATGATCGGCAGGAAGCTCGCGAGAAGAATATAGGCGGTCGCAGGGTAGCCGTGCTCTCCGGTGTGCAGACGGACGGTGTAGTCGTCGACGACCTCGACATCGACCGGGCCGGGATACCAGGCCGACTTGCCGGGCTGCGACGCGTACTCGAAGGTCGCCTTGACGTCCGCCGCCGTGAAGGGCTTGCCGTTGTGGAAGGTGATGCCCTGGCGCAGGCTCCACTCGAGCACGTCTTCGCTGACGACCTTGTGGCCCAAGGCCAGCTCATACTGGATCTCCGAGGGGTTCTCCGGCCGCATCGGCGTCTTGGTCAGGCGCCCGAACACATAGCCTTCGAAGTTGATCTGCCCGAGAATCGTGTGGGATGTCGGATCCCAGTTGCCGGTCAGCGGCTCCCCCGATGCGAAGATGACGCTGTTGCTGGACTGTCCCGCGAAAGCCCTGCGCACGAACGGCGCGCCTAGCTGGCTCGCTGCGGCAACACCGCCGAGCGCGAGGCCGCTCTTCAGAAATGCTCTTCGAGTCGCAGACATTGTGGTCTCCCTGGCTTGGATGTTGCGAAGGGCAGGCTCAAGCCCCACTGGCCCAATGGTCAGAGAGTATCAGCAACCGATAGATGGTCAAGATTTTTATCATATACAGGCATTTTTTTTGACTGTATCGTCAATTTTGGCGGCTGTTCAGTTGGTGCCGATGCGGTAGTGGATGCAGCGCATGAGGGAATTCTATATTTATCATATACTTGCCGGGCGTCGCCGATCGGCCGGCGATCGCGGCGCTGTGCCGCTTCTTCTTCAATGCTGCAGGTGCTATGCGTGAGATAGGCGGAATCGCTGCACGGCCAGACGGAAACGCGGGAATTCCGCTATGGCGGAGGGGGCCCAGATGAAGGTGAGGCAGAGACAAGAGAAGATCGTCGCGTTCGTTCGCAAGAACGAGCAGGTGACCATCGAGGAGCTCGCCACCTGGCTCGAGACCTCCCGCGAGACGATCCGGCGCGACGTCACCGAGCTGGCCAAGAACGGGCACGTCCAGAAGGTCCATGGCGGCGCCAAGATCCCCGAGCTGTTCGGCGATGGCTCGTTCCGCAGCCGGATGTCGACGAACACCGGAGCCAAGACCCAGATCGCCGCGACAGCCATCGAGCTGTTCAACCCCGGCGAGACCCTGTTCGTCGTCACCGGATCGACCACGCTCTACTTCGCCGAGCGCTTGCGGGAGCTGTCCAACCTGACAATCGTCACGAACTCCGGCGAGATCGCAAAGGCGAGCTACTCAAAGGATGTCGGCCATCGCATCTTCCTTCTGGGCGGGGAGTTCAACGCAGCCAACAACCAGACCATCGGCGCCATGGTGGTATCCCAGATCCGGACGTTCCGCGCGCACCATACCGTGCTGACCATCGGTGCGCTGGACGACATAACCGGCGCCATGAACTTCAGCATCGAGGAGGCGCAGATCGCGGCGGCGATGATCGAGCGCTCGCAATCGGTGACGGTCCTGGTCGACAGCTCCAAGTTCAACAAGCTCGCCTCCTTCGAGGTCTGCCCGTTGGGTAGGATCGACCGGATCATCTGTGAAGCGGCGCCCGAAGGTCAGCTATTGGCGGCGCTCGACGACCATGGTGTCGAAGTGATCGTGGCCGGAACGCGGAACAGGTCGGCCTCGTCGTCTCGCTGATCTCGCGCGTTTATTCGGCACCGGCCCGCTCCCCCGCCCGGCCACCCAATAGGACACTCGCGTGGGT
>JANQEO010000027.1 GCA_028278325.1 Candidatus Binatia bacterium | reverse complement strand
CCGGACGGGGGGACAGCCCGTGACGTCGCGCCAGTCGAAGCGTGTCGGCAGGAAATCACCCGGCGTGCATGAATCGAATCGGGCGCCTTCCCACCACTTCGGCGGCGGCACGAGCCCGCACAGCTCGTCGAGGTCGTACGCCGTGGCCGGCGTGTGATCGACGGTGAACGTCCAGCCCTCCGCGATGCCCTGCTTCCGCAGCGCGTCGAGGTCGGTGTCCGTCAACTGCCCCGCTGCCGGAGCGGCGATCCCGGCGCTCAGCGCCAGCGCCCCGACGAGGCACATCGCGCCGGACAGTCTCGAGCTGCCCACGACTCGTGGCCGCATCTCAGAATCCTCCTCGTCGCGAGCCGGCGACGGGCTCGGCGGCTCGTCGCCGCCCGCCCGGCGCTGCTCTGATGCCATCTCCCGATTCGCCGCCGGCCGGACACTCACGACCCCACGCCCAGCCGGATTCCGGACATCTGGAGCTACAACGCCTGGTATCGGGGAGCCCTGTCGGTCAATTACGCGCCCGCGGAGTACCGCGACTTTGCCAGGCTTGATGGCGTCAGGATCGGCCTCTCGCTGGATCGGGTCGTCGCCGGTGTAGAGGAATCGCGTCAGGTCGTACGTGTTGCTCGGCACGGTCGGATCACTTGGGGGAGCAACCGTGGCTGGATCCGGAGGAAGGTCTCCACCGGTGTCGTCGATCACCACAAGGGTCGTGGCCGGGCTCGTGTTACCGGCTGCATCGGTGAAACTGAGAGTCAGCTCGTCTCCCACCTCGGCGGTGATGACGATGCTGAAGCTACCGTCTGGCGCCACTGATTGGGTGAGCGTTTCCTGCGTGCGGGGATTCGCGAGGCTGAGCATCGTGTTCGCCTCGGCAGCGCCGGCCTCACCTATCACGGTTGCTTGGCCCGGGGCGGTCACCGAGACTGAGAGGAGTTCAGGATTCGCTTCAGCTGGAGGAATCGTGTCGAGCAGAACCGTCACCGAGGCCTCGCCCTGGTTGCCGGCGCAGTCGGTGGCGAGGAAGACGAGGTCGTTGATGCCTTCTATCAGGGTGACTGGACCGTGGTCGAACTGGTTCGTATCATCGACGCTGATCAAGTTGCCGTTGTACATGAGGTTTGAGGGCTCGCTCACGGATCCCAACAACTGGAGTTCGGGTTGGTTGGTGATCAATTGATCCGGTGGAGCCACGACGGTGATAACCGGTGGCGTGAGATCGATGGTGAGCGTCACCTCAGAAGGTTCCGAGATGTTTCCAGCGTGGTCCTCGATCGTAGCCTCGAGGGTGTGGAAGCCTTCATTGAGTTCTTCCTCTGGGGTGCACGCGGCGGACTCTTCGTCTAGCACGCAATCGACTGCAAGTGGTTGGCCGTCAAGGCTGAAAGTGAGCGACTCGACATCGATTCCGGCTCCAGCGTCGGTGTACTCGACCTCTATTGCTGGTTGCAGCTCACCGATGCATCCGCCGGCTTCTGGAGCCGTGATGGAAATCTCTGGAATGAAGTTGTCGGTGTACAGCGTCGTGTCGAGGATGAGTTGGTGCCACGGCAAGTCAAGCGAGTCGAGGAGCGCGGCCTCGGTGTCGTAGTGGGCGACACTATTCCTGGCAGCGACCCAGACGCTCTGATCGGATTGATCAACTTCAAGGTCGACTATCCAATCCCAATGATCAAACGGCCTGAATATCTGCGCGATCGATCCGAAGGGGCTCACCCAGCCGAGATGATTTAGCGTGTGTGCCCACGCGCCGCCTGCACCATCCGTCTTGACGCCCAAGACTCCGAGTGCGTCCATTTCACCAAGTTGGCTCCCGTCGGCATCGAACAGCAGCAATCCGGTGAGATGGGCGACCCAGAGCTCACCGGTCATGCTGTTGAGATCGATGTCTTGCACGATGACGTGTCGCTCGAGGTCAAGCTCGAGCACAACCAATTCCTCCTGGTCGATCGCGAAGACGTCTCTCATCGTGGCGACCCACAATAGCGACCGCTCGGCGTCTTCTGAGATCGCCACGATGTGGTGGCGGAATCGCTGTTCGGAGACTAGCTCGCCGTCCGGGGTGTAGCGCAACAGTCTCTTTCGAGCGCCAAGCCAGACCTCGCCCGTCTCCGACACCTCGAGTGCGTATGAGATGCTCCGGGCTTTCCTCGGGAGATTGACTGAGAACATGTGCTGTCCGAGAAAGTCGTATGCGTGGAGCTGTTTAAGGGTTGCAGCCCAGAGGATTCCTCGGTTCTTGTCGATTTCGGCGGCAAGCACGTGTTTGGCGTCGCCG
>JANQEO010000441.1 GCA_028278325.1 Candidatus Binatia bacterium | reverse complement strand
AGCACGCCGCGCTCGCCGCTCTCGACCCGGACACCACCGCCCGCGCCGACGCCGCGACGCCGGCGGAGGAGACGCGGCTGGCGGGCTAGGGCCTCGACCTCTTCCCGACAAGCGACTCCCGCCGCAATGGTGGGAGCGAATTCACGCTCGAATCACGACACCCCCTGCACGCTCGTCTTCACCGGAGACGACCAACCACAGGGGATCTCACATGAACACACTGAACAAGCGCCCAGCCAAGGAGGAGACGGGCGGCATCGACGGAGCGGAACCGGTCAGCAGCGCCGACGTTTCGGTCCCGCGGAGACGGCAGCAGGACAACATCTTCGCATCCATGAACCCCGAACAGGACCTGTTCGACGGTTACGACGACGAGGGCTTCAGCAACGAAGAGCTGCTGGAGCGACTGATCGAGCGCATGAAGACCTGCTACGACTGGCGCAACGATCCGAGCCAGCTCTGCTTCATGAACGACAATCAGAAGATCCCTGCGGGCTACACCTACCTGGCCCAGTTGGCGGCGCATGACCTACTTCAGAACCTCGCGCCGCTGCCCCGCGTCGACGATCGGCCCGGCAGCTTCGCGCGGGACTTTCGCTCGAGCCGGCTGCTCTTGGATACGGTCTACGGAGGCGGACCCGAGACCCACCCCAGCCTCTATGCCATCGAAGGCAGCCCGAACAATCAGCGGTGCCGTTTCCGCCTCGGCCAGATTCGGCCGGCCACGCCGCCGGTTTCCCCCCATCGCTACCCGCGGCCGGGCGCTCCGGCTCTCGACATCCCGAGAGCTGCCTGCCCCTTCCTCAACGACTCACCCGGCCCCGGCGCCCCTGACGTCTTGATCGCCGATCCGCGGAACGACGATCACGTCATCATCTCCCAGATGACGGCGCTGTTCCATCGCTTCCACAACGCCGTCTACGATCGGCTGGCCAGGGAGTTCGAGCCGTCCAACGACTCCGAGGTCTACCGGCTCTTCCTGGCCAGCCGCCGAGTTGTGACGCATACCTATCGGGCGATCGTCAAGCACGACCTGCTGGAGCGCCTGCTCGACCGGCGGATCTACGACTACTACCTGAAGGCCGAGCATCCGCAGGATTTCTTGTCTCAGGTGGACAGCGGACTGGTTCCACTCGAGTTCTCGCACGCGGCCTATCGAATCGGCCACGTCATGATCCGCTTCGGCTACCGGATCAACGACCAGCTCAACTTCGTCGCATCGATCAAGCAAGTGCTTGACCAGTCCTCCTCGCGGCGACCGGACAAGATGCCGCTCGCCGACGACTGGGTCGTGGACTGGGCGCACTTCTTCGAGCTCGACAGCGCCAAGAGGCCGAACCTCAGCCGGAGGATTGAGCCTTACATAAGGGGCGACCTGTCGGGAGCCTCCCACTTCAAGGTCTCGGGTCGGCCGGGCCAGGGCTTGTTCTTCCGTGACCTCCTTCGGGGTGCAAAGTCAGGCCTGCTGACGGTCGACGCCTTGATCGCCAAGGTCAACGGGTCTCCGCTCGATGGTCTGCACGACTCCGAGATAACCAAGGATGCCGAGAAGCGACGCGCGGCGCTCGAAACCTGGTTGACGGACCCCGCTGCCGGCGTTTTCCAGACCGGCAAGTCGGACACCAGTATCATCACCAGACATCCACCCCTCTTTCTCTATCTGCTGTTCGAAGCGGCCCACGACGCCAAGGGCGAGCACTATGGCGTCCTGGGGTCCACGATTCTTGCCGAAGTCTTCTTCTCGGCCCTGGCGATGACGGAGCACCGCGTCGAAGGCGCGGAGAAGATCGATGATCTGCTCGACATCGTCTTCAACGATGAGCGTCCCCAGAAGATGCCAGAGCTCTTCGGCCATCTGCGAAAGCTCCTGAGTCAGCCGCTCTGAAGGTGCCCCGCCGGCAGGCCGGTTGTGCGCAACCAGGTCTGTCCTTCGACGCCGCCACTCAATTCAATGGGAGAGACCAATGACGAGTCACATCGAGCGCATGGAAGTCTTGAACTACCAGGAACTCGGCAGGAAGTTCATCGAATGGGCCGAGGACGAGAGCACGCGACCGACGACTTTCGACGAGCTCCTGCAGCAGCTCGACGGAATCATTGCGCTGCCGCTTCCGTCTTGGATCACCGGTTTCGAGTTCAAGCAGGTCGACGTCGAGCAGGGGATCCTGCTCATGCGTCTCCCCCCCAAGGCGCTGATCGCGGACACGCGGCAGCGCATCTCGGAGGGCCAGAGCTACGTGCTGCCGGAGTTCTACGAAGAGCGACTCGTCCAGGGTCAGCACCAAGACCCCTTCGGCTTCTTCGAGTTCCGGGTCGGCGACTACGTGATCGCCCATTGCATGTAGCTGAGCCTAGAGCATTGGGCGTGAACACAGAATCGGCACCGGCCCGCTCCCCCACCCGGCCACCCACGGCAGTATCCTATTGGGTGGCCGGGCGGGGGAG
>JANQEO010000420.1 GCA_028278325.1 Candidatus Binatia bacterium | reverse complement strand
GAGAAGCGCCAGGCCCGCAAGGCCGCTCTCGCGCCGCTGAAGTGGTCCGATATCGATCCCCGAGGCGCGAAGCTCAGCCTGATCGCCGGCGTCATGCCCCGTGGGTCCGTCGTCCTGCTCTACGCCCGATCGAGCCACGGAAAGTCGTTTCTCGCGATCGATTGGTGCTGGCACGTCGTCGCAGAACGGGACTGGTGCGGGCGGAAGGTCGAGAAGGGATCGGCTCTCTACATCGCCGCCGAGGCGCCGGCGTCTGTCAGCCTGAGGGTGCACGCCTGGGCACAGAAACACGGGCTGTCAGCCGACCGAGACGATTTCGAGTGCATCCGCGTCGCCCCGAACTTCGGGAACGGCCCGAACGACACCGACTTGATCGTCGAACACATTGCCGAGGCACAGACCGAAGGGCGCCTTCGCAACCTCGAGGTCATCGTGGTCGACACGACCTCGAAAACGATCCCGGGCCAGAACGAAAACGATTCCGAGACCATGACGACGTTGGTCTCCAACTGTGAGCGTCTCGCGCAGCTGACCGGCGCCACGGTGATCCTGTTGCACCACATGCCCAAGGCCAGCGACACGCCGCGCGGCCACAGCTCGCTCGAGGCCGGCTGCCCGATCCGGATCGAGATCGACAAGAGCGAGACTGGGCTCTTTACCGCGAAAATCGCTCACCAGAAGGACGGCGGACACGAGGGCGACCGCTTCACCTTCAGGCTCGAAAGCTTCGAGGTTGACTACGACGGCGAGCGCCTGCCCTCGGCAGTCCTGATGCCGACCGACACCGCGACCTCGGGTGACGAGATCGCGCCTGCCAAGCGCAAGCTCACTTCGCGCGAGCAGAACGTGTTCAGGGAGCTGGCCAACCGCCTGAAGCTCAACCGCGTCCATGAGGTCGACCGCGACGAGTGGCAGGACATCGTCCGGAAGGTCGGTGAGCTCGAGGGCTGCAAGAATGAAAAAACAAAGCAGGTGGTGTGCAACAGAATTCGCCGCGATCTTCTCTCCAAAGGCGTCATCTGGGTCAACGACGATCGGACCGGAGTAGTCCGATGAAGGCCCACTACACTACGGTTCTGTGGAAACACAACACACTGTTTCCAGTGTGGTGTTTCGTTTCCAACTGTTTCCGAGCGTTTCCTCAACAGATCCGCGGCTTTCCGCTGTTTCGAGCGCTGTTTCCGGCGGAAACAGAAACACACACACACCCTAGGTGTGTGTTTCCTGTTTCCGGCTCCTGTTTCGAAACAGCAGCGCTGTTCTGCTCAGGAAAGAAGAAGGGGTTGGTTCCGCCGCCGCCCGCGGTTCCACCTATTACAAGAAAGCGTTGTTGTAATTGGAGTCAGGGCCATGGTTGAGCTCCGGCCCTACCAGGTCGATGCTGTAGCCGAGGTCCGGACGGCGCTCCGGGGGCACCGGCGGGTGTGCTTCCAGCTGGCCACGGGTGGCGGCAAGACGATCGTCTTCGGCTGGATCGCGAGTCAGGTGGCAGAGCGGGGCCGGCGCGCCATCGTCCTGGTGCACCGCAGGGAGCTGGTCAGCCAGACGGTCGCTAAGCTCCGGTTCTTCGGCGTCGAGGCCGGGGTGGTCGCCGCGGGCTGGCCTGCCGACCTCGAGCGGCCCATCCAGGTGGCGTCGGTTCAGACTTTGGCGCGCCGCCTCGAGGCTGTCCCGCCGGCCGAGCTCCTGGTGGTCGACGAATGCCACCACGCCGTCGCGGGGTCGTGGCGGAGCGTGCT
>JANQEO010000405.1 GCA_028278325.1 Candidatus Binatia bacterium | reverse complement strand
GTTCCGAAGATCGTAAGCGCGAAGGTCATGATGATGAGAACGAGGTTCCATACTTTGAGCATGTCCTTTCGTTCCTGGATCATGACGGAATGCAGGTAGGCGGTGCCGGTCAACCACGGCATGAACGCGGCGTTCTCGACGGGATCCCAGGCCCAGTACCCGCCCCAGCCCAGGACCTCATAGGCCCATCTGGCGCCCAGCAGATTGCCCAGGGAGAGGAAGAACCACGCCATCAACACCCAGCGCCTGGTCGTTCTTATCCATAGGTCGTCGAGCCGCCCCGTCACGAGAGCCGCTATCGCGAAGCCGAAGGGTATCGACCAGCTAACGTAGCCGAGATAAAGCGCGGGGGGATGGATCTGCATCCAGTAGTTCTGCAAGAGGGGATTTAGGTCCGTTCCCTCGGCCGGGGCGAAAGGCAGCTGCGCGAAAGGCGGCGTAACGAAGGCGAGCATCATCAGGAAGAACACCGCGACCGCCATGACGGTGGCGGTGACGTAGGGCATCAGCTGCCGGTTCCGCTCGCGGTTCTGCCAGACAGCAAGCGCCGCAAGCGTGGTCAGGATGAAGGCCCAGAACAGCAGAGAGCCTTCCATGCCTCCCCATAACGCGGCCAGCCTGTACTGAAGCGGCAGAGTCGTGCTCGAGTAGCTTGCTACGTACTTGATGCTGAAGTCATGAACGACCAGGGCGTGCAGCATCACTACGGTCGCGATGCTGACGAGTCCCCACGTTGCGTAGGACGCATGCTCGGCGCTTTGCACGAAGCCCACGTGGCGTCTGAGGCCGCCGTAGACGGAAGCCAGCATTGCGTAGACGGCGGTAGCGAGCGCCAAGCCCAGCGCGAGATTCCCGAGAGAAACCATCGAGCAGGCGGCCTACTCCGGCTCGTACTTGGACGGGCAGCTGGTAAGGATCGTGGAGGCCTCGAACTGAGCGGCCTGCAGGTCGGGTCCCTCGACGATCACATCGCGGCCTTCCGCGAACATGTCGGGCAGAAGACCGGTGTAGACCACCGGGATGGAGTCGTCACCGTTGATGTCGTCCAACTCGAACTTGAGCCGGCGTTCGTCGGCGTCCCATTTCATGGAATCCTCTCCGACGCGGCCGGCTATTCTCACCGTCCGCCCGGCATAGGCCTTGCCGGAGCCTACGTACTCACCGACCGTGAGCATGTACATCTTGGTCTGGTCTACCGCCGCATAGATGAGAAAACCCACCGAGGCGACGATTATCACGATACCGACGGCGAACTTGTGAGGTCTTTTCAAGGCCATGAGAGAGGGCGCCAGCACTCAAAGTTATAGCCGGGCCCCGACCGGAACAAATCGTGGCCGCGGCCGCCGGCTACTCGTCTTGGGGAGGGGCCGGTTCGAGGCCCGGAAGTCGGTACTTGCCGTCGAGCCAGCGGCCGAGGTCCATCAGGCGGCAGCGGCGTGAGCAGAACGGCAGGGCGGGACCGTTCGGATCGGCTATTTCTTTGTTGCAGGTCGGACAGCGCACGAGAAAAGGGTACTGAGGCTGCCTCGCCTTTTCAAAACCGACGGACCGCGCTCAGCGCCGCTTGTACAAGTGAACGCTCTGACCCAGGAAGACGTCGGCGGCCTCCATGATCGTTTCAGACAGCGTCGGATGTGGGTGAATGGTCAAGGCCAGATCCTCGGCTGTTGCTCCCATCTCGATCGCGGAGACGGCGCCGGCGATGAGTTCGCCTGCGTTGACGCCGGCGATCCCCACCCCCAGCACGCGGGCGTCCTCGGGGTCGATGACGAGCTTGGTAAGGCCGTCGTTGCGGCCGAGAGTCGTGGCGCGGCCGGACGCCTGCCAGGGGAAGCGGGCGATCTCGACACGCCGCCCCTTCTCGGCGGCATCGGCTTCGGTCAGTCCGCACCAGGCGATCTCCGGATCGGTAAACACCACGGCGGGTATCGCAGCGGGTTCGAACGCGGCGCTCTTTCCCGCTATCGCCTCGGCTGCCACCAGACCTTCGTGTGTAGCCTTGTGTGCGAGCATGGGCTGGCCGGCGACGTCGCCGATAGCGAAGATGTTGGGGAGAGAGGTGCGCCGTTGGGCGTCGACCTCGATGAAGCCGTCGGCGTCGGTTCCGATCTCGAGAGACCCGAGTCCGATGCCACTGGAGTTGGGAGTTCGACCGACGGCCACCAGAACTCGCTCGAACTCCCCGTCGGTCTTGCCGCCCCCTTCGCTGTGCATGCGGACTCGTAGTTTGGAACCGGCATCGTCGATCGCTTCGACTCTGGTTTCGAGCATCAGCGCCTCGAGCATCGGCTCGAGCCGTTTACGCAGTACCCGCACCAGATCGGAGTCGACGCCGGCCAGAAGTGAGGGCAACAACTCCACGACGGTGACGCGAGACCCGAGCGACGCATACACAGTCGCCAACTCCAGGCCGATGTACCCGCCGCCTATCACTAAAAGACGGGCCGGCACGTCGTCGAGCTCGAGTGCCTTCGTCGAGTTCATGATCAGGTCGGAGTCGATGTCGAGGGCGGGGGGAATCGCCGGCCGGGAGCCGGTGGCGATGACGGCGTTGTCGAAGGTCACACGGCCGGCGTCGGCTTCATCGGTCTGCAGGTCCACAGTATGAGCGTCGACGAACACGCCGCGTCCCTTCACGTAGTCGACGCCGCGGGCCTTGCACAAAGTGGCCAGGCCCCGCGTCATCTTGCTCACCACTTTGTTCTTCCACGCACCCAGCTTTTCGACGTCTACCTGCGGATGTTCGAAGGCTATCCCCATCTCATCGGCACCGGCCGCCTCGGTCAGCAACTGAGCAACATGAAGGTAGGCTTTGGATGGGATGCACCCGCGATGCAGGCATACTCCGCCCGGCTCCTTCTCCGGATCGACGAGTGTGACGTGTTTGCCCAGGTCCGCCGCACGGAATGCGGCTGCGTAGCCTCCGGGGCCCGCGCCCAACACCAAGACTTCAGTGTGTCCTGAAGTCACGCTCACTCACCTTCCAGTTCCAGAAGGAACGGCTCCTGTAACGCCTCACAGACCCAGCGCAAGAACCTCGCTGCATCTGCACCGTCGATGACCCGGTGATCGTATGACAACGACAGCGGAAGCATGAGACGCGGTTCGAGGCGGTCGTCGATGTAGACGGGCTCGGTTGCGGCTCTGGAGACGCCGAGGATCGCCACTTGCGGAGGGTTCACGATGGGGCTGAAGCCTATGCCGCCTATACCGCCGAGGTTCGTGATCGTGAAGGTAGCACCCTGCATCATGTCCGGCTTGATGTTGCGGCCGCGCGCCTTGTCGGAGACTTCCCTCAGCTCCTGGGCAAGCTGTCCTATGTTCTTACGGTCGACGTCACGTATGACGGGCACGAGCAATCCTCGATCCGTGTCCACCGCTACGCCTATGTGCACGTAGTCCTTGTAGACGATCGCGTTGTTGTCGAGGTCGACGCTGGTGTTGAAGTTCCTGAAACGCCGGAGGGCGCCGCCCAGGACGTTGAGAAGGATCGCGGTCCACGTCAGTTGTCCCCCCTCGGCTTTCACCCTTGCCGAGAATTGTCGCCGCAGCCGGTCGACGTCGGTGATGTCTGCCTTGTCGAACTGGGTGACCTGAGGGATTTCCACCCATGCCCTTGCCATATTCTCCGCCGTCTTGCGGCGGATCTTGCTCATCTGCTCGATGCGCACCGGTCCCCACTTGGAGAAATCCGGCAAAGCATCCGATGCGGGCGGTGCAACGGAGTCCGTCTGTAGTGCCGCACGGGTGTGCGCCAGCACGTCGTCGGCTGTTATCCGTCCCCCCGGGCTGGACCCCCGGACGGCGTGGATGTCGATGCCGACCTCGCGCGCCAACCTGCGCACCGAAGGCGCAGCGGCCACCGCGCCCCGGGATGCAGGAGACGCCGGCTCGGCCGCAGACGCAGGGGGTTGATGCGTGGGCTCCGATGCTGGCGGGCCGGGGCTCGCCGCGGCCGGTTGCGGCGGCGCTTCTTCGTCGGATTGCGGGCTCACGGCCTCGGCGGCCTCAGTCTCGGTTTCCGGTTCATCCTGCTGTACGGCCGTGCCGGCCGCCAGGGCCTCGCCGGCGCCGATGCGTGCCACTGTTTGGCCCACTCTGACCTCATCGCCTGCTCTCACGAGAATCTCGGCGACCGTACCGGCGATGGTCGAAGGCATCTCGAACTCCGCTTTGTCGGTCTCCAAGCTCAGCACGCTTTGGTCGAGCGCGACCGAATCTCCTACGGACACCAGCACCTCGACCACGGTAGCGGTTTCGATGTTCTCGCCCAGCTCGGGCACGGTCAGGTCTCGACTCATTCAGACAAGCCTCACTCAGCAATCGAGAGGGTCGACCTTGGACGGATCGATCTCGAGCTCCTGAAGCGCTCTGCGTACCACAGCCTCGTCGAGGCTGCTCTCGCGCGCAAGCGAGGACAAGGTGGCCAAAGCGATGTAGCGGGCATCCACTTCGAAGAAATCCCTCAGTGAGGCACGGCTTTCGCTGCGCCCGAAGCCGTCGGTTCCGAGGCTGGTGAACGCCGAGGGAGACCAGCGTGCGACAGAGTCCGGAAGGGCGCAGACGTAGTCACTCGCAGCCACGACCGGACCGGGATTGTCGCGCAGGCAGGAAGTGAAGTAGGGCGTTCTCGGCTGCCCATCCGGGTTCAGCAGGTTGTGACGCTCGACCTGCGATGCCTCGCGGTAGAGTTGCTTGTAGCTGGTAACGCTCCATACGTCGGCGGCGACGTCGAACCGGTCGGCCAGAATCTCTTGCGCCTTCACCGCCTCCTTGAGTATCGCGCCGGTGCCCAGAATGTTGGCGCGGGCTGAAGGCGGGGAACCGGGGGCCCGGCGGTAGCGGTACATGCCCCTGAGTATGCCCTCGCGTGCGCCTTCCGGCATCGGTGGCATGTCGTAGTTCTCGTTGGCGACGGTCAGGTAGTAGAAAACGTTCTCCTGCTCGACGAACATTCGCCGAAGGCCGTCCTCGATGATGACGGCCATCTCGTAGGCGAAGGCCGGATCATAGGTGAGCAGGTTGGGTATCGGGTAGGCGAGGAGGTGGCTGTGGCCATCCTGGTGTTGCAGGCCCTCTCCCGCCAGTGTGGTACGGCCCGATGTCCCGCCGACCATGAAACCGCGGCACTGCATGTCGGCCCCCGCCCACACCAGATCCCCGATGCGTTGAAATCCGAACATCGAGTAGTAGATGAAGAGCGGGATCATGTTGATGCCGTGGGTGGCATAGGCCGTGCCGGCGGCGATGAAAGAGGACATCGATCCCGCCTCCGTTATCCCCTCTTCGAGGATCTGTCCGCTCTTGGCCTCCTTGTAGTGGAGCAAGCTCTTGGCATCCACCGGTTCGTAAAGCTGGCCGACATGCGAATAGATTCCGCACTGGCGGAACAGCGCCTCCATCCCGAAGGTCCGTGCTTCGTCGGGCACTATGGGAACGATGTACTTGCCGACAACGGGATCACGCAGCAGCTTAGACAGCAGCCGGACCAGAGCCATGGTCGTGGACACTTCCCGCCCGTCGGTTCCCTCGTGGAACTCATCGAAGAGTTCGGATGCCGGGGACGGCAGCGGCGGCAATGATCCGCGCCGCATTGGGACGTAACCACCGAGCTCGATGCGGCGCTGCCGGAGGTATTCGAGTTCACGGCTGTCTTCCGCGGGCTTGAACAAAGGAGCTCGTGACAGATCCTCGTCGGAGATCGGGATGCCGAACCTCGCCCGAAACTCGCGCAGCTCATCCTCGTTGAGCTTCTTTTGCTGGTGAGTGATGTTCTTGCCCTCGCCGCTTTCGCCGAGGCCGTAGCCCTTGATGGTGCGGGCGAGAACCACGGTAGGCGAGCCACGGTGCTCGACGGCGGCGTTGTAGGCGGCGTGGACTTTCACGGGATCGTGACCGCCGAGATTCAGTTTCTTGAGTTGTTCGTCGGAGAGGTTTTCGACGAGCTTCGAGAGCTCGGCATACTTTCCCCAAAAATGCTCTCTAATGTAGGCGCCCGACTCGACGGCGTACTTTTGCACTTCTCCGTCGACTACCTCGGTCCAGCGCTTCGCGATCATGCCGTCGCGATCTTTCGCCAAGAGGGGATCCCAATCGCGTCCGAGAACCACTTTGATCACGTTCCAACCGGCCCCACGGAAAGCGGACTCGAGCTCTTGAATGATCTGACCGTTGCCTCGAACCGGTCCGTCGAGTCTTTGCAGGTTGCAGTTGATCACGAAGATCAGATTGTCGAGTCTTTCTCTGGCCGCCAGAGTCAGCGCTCCCAGGGCTTCCGGTTCATCGGTCTCGCCGTCGCCGAGGAAGGCCCACACGTGACCCGGTAGATCGTCCTTGAGACCGCGATCGACGAGGTAACGATTGAAGCGCGCCTGGTAGATGGCCATGATCGGCGCCAAACCCATAGACACGGTGGGGAACTCCCAGAAGTCGGGCATCAGCCACGGGTGCGGATAAGAAGAAACTCCTCCGCCCGGCTTGAGCTCGCGACGGAAGTTCGTGAGCTGTTGCTTGTCGAGCCGGCCTTCGAGGTACGCGCGTGCGTAGACGCCCGGCGAGCAGTGCCCTTGGAAGTAAATCTGATCGCCGCCGCCGACGGAGTCTTTGCCGCGAAAGAAGTGGTTGAAGGCGACTTCGTAAAGAGTTGCCGCCGATGCGTAGGTCGAGATATGTCCGCCTATTCCCTCTTCGTCTCGATTGGCCCGCACCACCATCGCCATCGCATTCCAGCGGATGATGCTCTTGATCCGTCTCTCCAGAGCCATGTCGCCGGGGTAGGCAGGCTCGGCTTCCGAGGCGATGGTGTTTATCTGCGGGGTGTTGAGGGTGAAGGGGGCCCGGACGCCGGCTTCGTAGGCGTGGGTCTGAAGCTGGGAAAGCAGCGCCTCGGCGTACTCGTGACCACGGGCCTCTATGAGTCCATCTAGAGACTCGAACCACTCGCGTGCTTCCTGGGGGTCGATCTTGGTACGGGGGCTTCGGCTCATGGCGGAACTGACAGAACCGGGGCGGGTTCGCTCACGCCCGGCCTCTCGACTCGTCATTATGGCACGTTCGGTCGAGCCACGCGGTTACCTTGCGCTCCAGCACGGCCGGATCCAGCGGGCCCAGATTGCTGACGAAGGTCTCATGGGGGCGGCCTCGGCGGTAGCTCGGCTCCCGGGGCGGGTGGAGCAGAGCCTTTGCGATCACCGAGGTGTCCATGTCGCTGAGGATCGATCCGTGCACGAGGCTTGCGTTGAGTTTACGCTTTAGCGCAAGGCCTGCGACCTTGAGTTCCTCGACCATGAGATCGCCACTGTCGTCGGCAGTGAGCTCGCGCCCGATGCAGGCGACGAGGGCCCGGTTGCAGAAGGTCTTGCACCCGTCGATCGAGTTGAACCGCTCGGTGACGGAGTGAGGCAGGATGAACGTGTATTGAACACTGCCCGGCCCGATCACCACCGCGCACCCGCCGCTGCCGCGCCTGATCACCCCGATCCCGTTGTCGCGGCAGTAGCCCAGGTTCACTTCGTCGTCGATGCTGGTCCCTCGTCCGACGACCACGGTGTGCTCGAGACAGGTCCAGGTACGAAAGAGTATGCCGGAGTTGTCTCCCGTCTCGTTGTTGGCTGCCTCGAGAAGCTCGAGGTCGCGCCGAAGCTGTAACTCGGCGTCCACCAGGGAAGGCTCTACCGAGCCGGCCCGAACGTCAACAATCGGGGCCGTGTTGACTTGGATGCTCTGGGAGGCCTAGCTTCCGCGGTTGCGATCATGAGTGACGACACGGCCAGACTCTATATCGATCTGATGAAGCGCTGTCTGACCAACTACATCTACGGTGATCGTGAACTCATGCCTTTTTCCCTCGCCAGTCGAGGCCCCAAACGCTGGATCGGCGCGGCCCTTGGTACGGTCGGTTTGGATATCGTAAGCAGCAAACCATTCGACGCGGACGCTCGCGATTCGGGCCGCGATTTTCCCCCGACCGCCCACACCATGATCGGGATGAAAAGGCTCGACAATATTGAAGCTTGCATGCGAACGGTGCTTTCCGAGGGGATCGCCGGTGATTTCATAGAGACCGGTGTATGGCGTGGGGGCGCATCGATCTTCATGCGCGCCGTGCTCGAGGCTTACGGTGTGGATGACCGCACGGTCTGGGTGGCGGATTCTTTTCGCGGCCTTCCGGCTCCGGACGCCGACCGTTATCCGGCCGACGCCGGCGACCGTCACCACCGTCGCGAGCGATTGAGCGTGAGCATCGAGGAGGTGCGCGGCAACTTTTCGCGATACGGCCTTCTCGACGACCAGGTTCGTTTCCTGGAGGGTTGGTTCCGCGACACCCTGCCCCGCGCACCTATCGAGAGCCTGGCTTTGATGAGGTTGGACGGCGACATGTACGAGTCGACGATGGATGCGCTCACCTGTCTCTATCCGAAGCTCTCGCGGGGAGGCTACGTCATCGTCGACGACTACGGAGCTATCGGCGCGTGCCGGAAGGCGGTGGAAGACTTCCGTGCCGAACGGGGAATAGAGGACGAGATCGTGGAAATCGACTGGGCGGGAGCCTACTGGCGGCGCAGCGCCTGATTTTGATCAGGGAGCGGCCGGCTTGACGGCGAGACAGAGCAGGCTTGTGCCCGTAGGCGCCAGGACCCCTGGAAGCCATCGCTCCAACGCGTACGTGTGATAGCAGATCCAGTTGGCCGGTGCCGGCGGGACGTGATCCACGTCGCTGGCGGTCTCGCCGTCGTCTCCCCTGAGAAGCCGAACGAGCGCGATTGGCGGAAACAGCAGGAAGTTGATCCACCTCAGAACGCGGATCTCGAAGCGGGCGCCCAACACCTTCTCGCGTAGCTCTTGTTTTCGGTAGCGTCGTACGTGCTGCAACGCCCTGTCGTGCGATGAGTACATCCAGGGGTGCGCAGGCACGGTCATCAGAACCGAGCCGCCCGGCTTGAGCACTCTGTAGATCTCGGAGAGCGCTGTCTCGTCGTTCTCTATGTGCTCCAGAGTATCGAGAGAGGTAACGAGGTCGAAAGTCGCGTCGGGCAGCGGCAGTTGGGTGAGGTCGCTTCTCATGAGAAACCGGTGGCCGCGGCGTTTCGAATGGTCGAGCGCAAGAGCGTTGAGATCGGCCCCGAACTGCACCCACTGGTGCAGTTCAGCCAACGTCATGCCCGTCCCACAGCTGCAATCGAAACCGGTACCGGGGGAAACGTGTTTGCGAAGAATCGAGCGAACGATCGCGAGGCGTGCGCGGAACCACCAATGGCGGCTCTCGACTTGGGCCATGTATTCATACTCGGCCGGCCTCATCAGTTGAGGGATGTCAGCTCGTAGAGACGAACGCCACGGACCGTCACATCGCGTTGCACCACATACTTCTCGCGTACGCAGTCTTCCAACAACCCGTCCACGTCGGATTCCCATGTGCGTCCGAACACGAAGATGACCCGGGATGCAGCTGCGTCTACCGGGAGGTCGGAACACAAAGCGGCGACTGTCGATGCATCGATCGTTGCCGAGGATTCGGGATACGTAACCAGGTGATGGGCCGGTGCGTGAAAGCGCAAGATGACGGTCATCTCACCGGAGGTGACGAGGACCGGCTCGCTGCCGGGTACGTTTCGCGCTAACCAGTCCGAGATGGGATGTACATCCTCACGTCCGTGGCCGGGGTCCGCCAGATGACGAACCGTCCCGCTACACATGATGGCCAGCAGTATCAGAGGCACGAGACGGCCCCAGCGCCGGTCCCAGACTGCCGCGCAGCCGGTCGCCATCAGCGCCGTGAGCACGGCCATTCCTCCTATCAGGTATCGAGGATTGATGGAGAAGTTTGAACCCAGGAAGTAGACCGCAAACGGACCGGCGAACCCGACGGCGGCGACGATCACACATGCGTAGAGTTGCCGGCTTGCGAGGGTTCGAAAAGCCGCCACCAGCGTCACTACCAGAGCCACGCCGCCGGCCGCTGCGAAGGGCAGGTAGGGAAGCGCCGCGCTCAAGCCGTCGGCGTGCACCTCTTCGGAGCTGGGGATCATGGCGTAGCCGCCGATCATGGTCCATATCGCGCCCGGGAGCGCAGCCAAGCCGAGGTTGTATTGAGACCCCGACCTGTGCCAGGCCATGAACAGGAACACCATCAACGGTGCGAGTATCGCCAGGGTGCTCACCGTGACGGCCGGAGCCCAGCGGCGCCAATCCGCGAGTTTGAGCAGGACCACCGCCGCGATGCCGCCCACGACGATGAAAGCCCCGTAGTAGTGAGTTGCCAAGAGACAGAGATTCGAGAGCCAGAAAGCGGTACCGGGCCTGTCGGACCGGTCCGTGACGTAGCGCAGCACTGCGTAGAAGTTGATCGCGCCGAACAACGCCAGGAACGGATACATCCGCGCTTCTTGGGCGTGGTGAAGCATGTAGGGTGAAAGAGCGGCGAGAAAGGCTCCCCAACGAGCGGCTCGCTTGCCCGCCAACTCCGCGGCGCAGGCCGCGATCACCGGGACGGCCGCCGCCGAGGCCACGACGCTCGGCACACGCAGGGCGGCGGCGGAGTCCCCGGCTACGGCAACCCAAGCCTTCAAGACAAGAGGGTGGATGGGCAGATGGTTGTCCCTCAATGCCCGATCGAGCATTGCCGCCCATGAATCGCGTGCCCACAAGGCGCTGACTATCTCGTCGAGCCAGAGTGCGGCCGCGTCGGAATTGAAGAGTCGGATCGCCAGCGCGGCAATCGTCGCTGCGATGACGGCAGGATCCCTCAGGGTGCGGTAGTCACTGTGCGTGGAAGGCATCAGATCTCGAGTCTGCGTGCGTCGGCGGCGTCGGTCCCCGCCACCCCGTCCCAGGATACCGTAGCCCGAGGCCGACAGCATAACACAGCTGCCTAGTGGACTCGGCGGTTCCCGGGTGAGGCCGGTGGCGAGGGGCCGTGAGAAAAGAGTGAATGGAGCGGGCGACCGGGCTCGAACCGGCGACGTCCAGCTTGGGAAGCTGGCATTCTACCACTGAATTACGCCCGCATGATGGGCGAATATGAGTCATGTGCCGGTTGGCGTCAAGCCGGCTTTCTTCGCGATCACACCTGCGCTACGAGACACGGACCGGTCGCCGCCGGCCGCTCGAGACAGAGGCGCGGCCGCAAAAGGGGGTAACGATGTCGCAGGACCTGAGCAGACTCGACGCGACGACTCTCGCGGAGTTGGTGAGAGAAGGAGGGGTTTCGCCCCTGGAACTCGTCAACACTTCCATCGACGGGATCGAGCGCCTGAACGCGCAGCTCAACGCCGTCATCACTCCGCTCTACGACAAGGCCCGGCAGCGTGCGCGATCGGGAAAGCTCGAAGGGCCGTTCGCCGGCGTGCCGATGCTCATCAAGGACTTGGACGTGGTCTCCGCCGGCGATCCTTTTCACGCCGGGATGAAGTTCTTGAAGGAACAGGGCTTCTACGCTTCGCACTCCAGTTACATGGTAGAGCTCTTCGAGCGGGCCGGTCTCATAATACTCGGCAAGACCAACACTCCGGAGCTCGGTCTAACCGTCACGACCGAACCGGAAGCGTACGGACCTTCATGCAACCCGTGGAACCCGGAGCATTCGACCGGCGGTTCCAGCGGCGGGTCGGGGGCAGCGGTGGCCTCGGGCATGGTTCCGCTGGCCCACGCAGGCGACGGCGGAGGCTCTATACGCATCCCGGCCAGTGAGTGCGGATTGGTCGGGCTCAAGCCCAGTCGTGGCAGGTGTTCGCTGGGCCCTGACTACGGGGAGTATTGGCACGGTCTGGTAGCGTCGATGGTCGTGACCCGAAGTGTGCGCGACACTGCAGGCATTCTGGACGTGGTCAGCGGTTTGATGCCGGGTGACCCGTACGCGGCGCCGTCTCCGGACAGGCCATACACTGAGGAGGTCGGCGCGAAGGTCGGGAATCTCAAGGTCGGTGTCTTCGCTCCCGGTCCCGACGACGCGATAGCCTGTAATCCCGAATGCGCCGCCGCGGCTCGAGACGCCGGAACAGCACTCTCGGAACTCGGCCACCAGGTCCACGAAGCCTACCCTTCGGCTCTCGATGAGCAGGACCTCTATCGGCCGGGGTTCTTTCAGATCGTGGCCTGCTGGACGGCCAAGGCGCTGGAGGCTTGGGGCAAGACGACGGGCCGGCCGGTGACCGAAAACGACGTGGAGTCCACCACCTGGTGGCTCGCCGAAGCGGGGAGAGCGGTGTCGGCTGCCGAGTATCTCGCCACGGTCGAGGCCTTGCACGCGTGGAACCGGCGCATGGCGGAGTGGTGGTCGTCTGACTTCGATCTCTTGGTGACCCCGACCATCGCATGTCCTCCGCCACGTCTGGGATATCTTTCGGAACCCAAAGACGACCCGCTGGAGATGTCACGCAAGGTCTTGGAGGTGATGGCGTTCACTCCGCAGTTCAACATCACCGGACAGCCGGCGATGTCTGTGCCCCTGGGCCGCAGTGACCGAGGCCTCCCCATAGGAGTTCAACTCGTTGCCGCTTACGGCCGTGAAGATGTCCTGATCCGGGTTGCGTCCCAGCTCGAAGAGGCGCGCCCGTGGAGCGACCGCATCCCCGAGATTCACGTTTCCGCGATCCTTTGATAGGGACCGGGCGATGACGTCGAGGCCCACATGGGATCAGTACTTCATGACCATTACTCGAGAAGTGGCCGAGCGCTCCACTTGTTTGCGGGCCAAAGTCGGTGCGGTGATGGCAAGGGACAGAAGCATTCTTGCGACGGGTTACAACGGTTCCCCCAGCGGCATGCCCCACTGTCTCGACGTGGGTTGCCTGGTGTACGAATCGACCACGCCTACCGGTGACATAGAGCAGAACTGTTTCCGCACGATCCATGCCGAGATCAACGCCATCGCACAGGCCGCGCGTAACGGAACGCGCATCGAGGGCGCAGACATCTACGTCACGCATACGCCGTGCATCCATTGCTTCAAGGTCCTCATCAACACCGGGATAAGCCGCGTGTTCTTCTGGAAACCTTACAAGCTGGAAACGATCAAGGAGCTTCAGGATCACTCGGGTGTGGAGTTGATCCAGGTGGAGTTCGACTAGCTCGCGGCGGTCTTCTTCTTACGCTTCTTCTTTGGAGTTCCGTTCATCCCGAGCAGCTCTCGCAGCTCGGCGCCGGTGTAGGACTCTCGGCATTCGGCGACGTCCAGGGGTGAACCCGCAACGACTATGCTACCGCCCCCGTCGCCCCCTTCCGGCCCGAGATCGATGATGTGGTCGGCATGAGAGATGAAGTCAGTGTGGTGTTCCACGACGAGCACGGAGTGACCGCGCGTGACCAAGCCGTCGAGCACCCCGATCAAGGTGTGAACGTCCTGAAGATGTAAGCCCGTGGTCGGCTCGTCGAAGATGAAGAGGCTCCCCTTCGACTTGGCCTCTTCAGACAGGAATGCGGCCAGCTTCAGACGCTGGGCCTCGCCACCGGACAGGGTCGATGTGGATTGTCCCAGCGCAAGGTAGTCGAGCCCTACGGCGTCCAGGCACTCCAGCTTTCCTCTCAGGGCCGGCCGGTCGGAGAAGAAAGAGAGAGCCTCTCCCACCGTCATGCTGAGCACGTCGTTGATGTTCTTGTTGCGGTAGGTGACGTCGAGAACCTGTTGCTTGAAGCGCTTTCCTCCACACTCCTCGCAGGGCACGTCGATGTCGGCCATGAAGTGCATCTCGAGGGTTACGGTGCCGGTTCCCTGGCACTTCTCGCAGCGGCCCCCCACGGTGTTGAAGGAAAACTGGCCGGGGCTGATACGGTTACGCTTGGCGGCCGGCGTAGAGGCAAAGGCTTTGCGTACATCGTCGTATAGCTTGAGGTAGGTGGCGGGGTTCGACCGCAACGAGCGCCCTATGGGGGCTTGCCCCATCATCAGGACCTCTTCGACTTTGTCGAAGCCCTCGATCGATTCGCAGGCTCCGGCTTCCTGCCCGCCCAATCCCCGCTCACGCAGGTAGTTCTCGTGGAGCACACTGTCGACGAGAGTGGACTTGCCTGAACCCGATACGCCCGTGATGCAGACGAGCTTTCCCAGTGGGATCTCGACTCGAGACAGGTCGAGATTGTTCTCCGTCGCACCGTGGATGACGATCGAACCCGCGGACTTACGTGAGGTGCGTTCCTTTTGCCGGTGCATCGTGCGAATCAGCAAGAGGCGCCCGGTAGCCGTGGAAACTCCGCTCAGACCGGAAGGACGCCCCTCGTAAAGAAGCTCACCACCCTTGCTGCCTCCTCCCGGTCCGAGGTCTATGACGTGGTTGGATCCCATGATGATGGTCGGATCGTGTTCGACGACGACCACGGTGTTACCGAGCTTGGTAAGGTGTCGAAGGACCTTGAGGAGCCGTTCACTGTCGCGGGGATGAAGCCCGACCGTGGGCTCGTCGAGAGCGTACAACGTGTCGGTCAGTGAACTGCCCAGAGCTGATGCGAGGTGGATCCTCTGTGCTTCGCCTCCCGACAACGTGCGCGCCTGACGGGACAGTGTCAGGTATCCCAGCCCCACCTCGTCGAGATAGCCGAGACGATTCTTGATCTCGCGCAAGACCGGAACAGTTTTTTCCCTCTGCTGGTCGGACAGCTTCAGGCGCGCGATCGTTTTGATAAGATCACTGATTGGGAGCGCGCAGAAATCGGCAATGTTGCGCCTTCCTATTCTGACGGCCAGAGCCTCGGGCCTGAGCCTCTTGCCGCCGCACTCGGGGCAGGGTCTGTAGCTGCGGTAGCGCGCGAGCAGGATGCGGACGTGGGTCTTGTAGCGCCTTTTCTCCAGCCATTGGAAGAAGCCCTTGATCCCGGGACTGTCCCGGTCGCCGTCGAGAATCCACTGCTTGGCCTCGTCGGGCAGCTGGCTGTACGGCAGCTCGGTCGAGTAGCCAAGGCGATCGGCCGCTTCCAGAAACTCCTCCTGAACGTCGGCGAACGCCGGGGTGCTCCAGATCGCGACGGCTCCGTCCTTGAGGGACAAACGCTTGTTGGGGATGATCTTGTCGAGGCTGATGTCGACGACCCGACCGAACCCCTCGCAGTTCGGACACGCACCGAGAGGGCTGTTGAAACTGAAAAGATGCGGCGTAGGACGATTGTACTCACGGCCGCAACCTCTACAGCAGAACGCTTTTTCGAAGCTCTCGCGCAACGACTCGTCGTCGATCGAATGAACGCTGACCCTGCCGTTGCCCAGCTGGAAGCCCTTCTCCAGAGCTTCGATGAGTCTGAGTTCACGGTCCGTCTCGAGCCGTATCCGGTCGACGACGACGTCGATGCCACCGTCTGCGAGTTCGGCGGCTATGACGGTGGAAAGGTCACGAGCCTCGCCGCCCAACAGCACTCGCGTATACCCTTGCCGCGCCAATGCCTCCAGAGCGTCGGCCGGATCCATGCCGTGGAAGGCAACGTTGGCGAATACGGCTACACGATCACCGGAGGCATTCTCCAGTAGCCCGGCCGCCGCCGGCGCTGCGCTGTCGCTGCCGACGTCGCCACCGCAATCGACGCACTTCATCGAACCCGCGTGGGTCATCAGCAGGCGAAGATAGTCGTGTACTTCCGTGATCGTGCCCACCGTGGAGCGGGCGTTCTTTATCGAGTTCTTCTGCTCCAGCGCGATTGCGGGAGGGATGTCGGTGATCCGCTCCACGTCGGGACGTTCCATCTGTTCCAGGAAGAGCCGAGCGTAGGTCGACAGAGACTGCACGTAACGCCGCTGTCCCTCGGCATAGAGGGTGTCGAACACCAAGGACGATTTCCCCGATCCGGATACGCCGGTGACCACCGTGACCCTTCGGGCCGGGAACTTGCAGTCGATGCCCTTCAGGTTGTGGGTGCGGGCCCCCACGATCTTGATGGCTTTCTTCACCGTTACCTGTGGCACGCGTGGGTGCCGGGAGCTGATTTAACCTGGTTGGTTGGTGCTACTGGAGGCTGTTTACGCGTGGACAAACCGGTGACGTTATCATAGCGATTGGGCCTGGCAAGCCGGTGAAGGCCGATGAAGAAGCGATAGTGCCTTGGGTCGGCGACGGGTTGATCTGCGGCTTCGGGAGTCGCAGGGCGCGCCCGCCGAAGGGTGGGGCCGCGGCCGCACGACTCGTAACCGTCACACAAGTGCACGGAAAAGAGTTGGTCGTGACGCGCGCCGCCGCCGCTAGCGTGGAAGCCGACGGCATAGTCGCCGACGAGCCCGGCTTCGTGGCGGCGGTGAGGACCGCCGACTGTGTGCCCGTCTTGCTGCTTGCTTCGAACTCGCCTCGCCGTTGGGCTGCGGCCGTCCATGCCGGTTGGCGAGGTACTCTTGCCGGCATCGTGGGCGCGGCCCTGGAGCTGGCCGAACGAGCAGGCCACGCCCCCTCCGGACTGGAGGCGGCGATAGGCCCGGCGATAGGCTCTTGTTGTTACGAGGTCGGCGAGGACGTGGCGCGGGCGTTCGAGTCGGCCGGGCATGCCGTCGATCGATCGCGTGGCGCGCCGCGCCTGGATCTACGCTCCATCAACGCCGCTGTTCTGGAAGCCTCCGGCCTGTCTCCTGATCGGATCCGGATCTTCGGCCCGTGTTGTCGGTGCCGATCGGATCTCTATTACTCGGTTCGCGCCGATCCATCACAAAGCGGTCGCCAGTTGAGCTGGATCGGCTGGGAAGGCCGAAGCGGGTAAAGGGTTTCTCGAGACACTCGATCACCGTCTTCGCCATCAGCCCGGCCTGATGGCCGTCGATGACGCGGTGATCGAAGGTGCAGCCGATGGTCATCTGCGGCCCGATGGACAGCTCGCCGTTGTCGACGATCGGCTTGTCCTTGACCTCGCCCACGAGCAGGACGATCGGCGTGCGGCTGACGGGAACAAGTGGTGCGAGGCCGTGTCCGATGCCGAACATTCCCACGTTGGATACCATGGCCCCGCCGAACTGGTCGTAAGCCAATCCGAACCTGGATAGGTCGAGCCGCAGGTCGTAGGTCAGGTATTCGGCCACCTTCAGCACCCAGCCGAGGACACGGTGAGGGACCTGCGATACGACCCGCTTGGACTGCTCGGATCCTTTGTCGCGTCCGCCGTGCACGTTCTTTACGCGGCCATCCATCTCCTCGGCGATCTCCGCCACCGACTTGGTGTCGGCTGCGGGAATCTTCACGCCGGTCAGGTCGCGGCCGCCGCCCATCGAGACCTGACAATAGACGTCTGCACTGTCACGCAGGTAGATCGAGTTGCCGGAGACGATCGCGTTGGAGTCGGGAAAGTCGCGAAGGGCTGTGGCGATGGCTTTGACGACCATGTGGGTGACGGTGGCCGGCGCCCTCCGATCGCGGGTGTTGACGGTCTCGAGGTATTCCAGCGCTTCGCGCATGTCGATCTCGAGGTTCCCGTAGACCGTAGGGTCGGCCGGGGCCCGCCAGATGTGAAGGGCTATTCTGCGCCAGGTCGACAGCCTGTCCGCGCGCCGGAAAGTGTTCGCCATGCCCACCTTTGTAGCACAGACCCCCTCGTTGGTGTCCAGCCTGCCCGCCGCCGGGCGGGCCGAGGTCGGCCGGGTCATGGACAGGTGCGTGGAAATCTGCCTAGGCTGCACTCATGAGGACGAGCACTATAGGCCGATGTCGAGTCTTGACCCTCGGGATGACCCTGGCCATCGCGGTCAGCCTGTCTGCGGGCGTTGCGTCTGCAGGCGAACGGTACAACCCGGTGACCGACGAGCATCCGCTCAAGATCGTCAGGTACTTCTTGTACCCGGTCGGCAAAGCGGTGGAGATCACGGTTACACGGCCTCTGCAGGCCTTGGGTTCCGTCACGGCTCCCCCCGAGTATTGCTACGACGGCGGGTTGTTGCCTTGCACCAAGGAACGGACGTCGCGTCCGGACCATCGGCGGCGCTAGGTCACCGACTAGACGATCTCGAGTTTTGCGTAGCGGGCGACGAGTTTCTTCGTCCCCACGCGCTGGAACTGTACCACGAGCTTTTCGGTGTCGCCCTCTCCGTCCGACTTGCGAACGCTGCCGACCCCGAACAGGGGATGTACCACCTTCATACCCGGTTTGTACTTGCCCGCGCTGTAGGAAGGTGCGGCGGTGCCAGTCGGCGTTTCCCCGAAGGAAAGATCGAAAGCCGTTTCTGCCGCGCTTCTGTTCAATAGTTCTTCGGGCACTTCTTCTATGAACCGCGAGGGGGGATTGTACTGCGTCGTGCCGAAGAGATGGCGTCTTCTCGCGTGCAAAAGCGTCAGCTCCTCGCGGGCACGGGTCATGCCCACATAGGCAAGCCTTCTCTCCTCTTCTATGCCGCTCTCGTCCTCCTGCAGGGAACGGGAATGAGGAAACAGCCCTTCCTCGAGACCTGCGACGAAGACGCGTGAGAACTCCAGGCCCTTGGAGTTATGGACCGTCATCAAGGTTACGGCAGCATCTCCGTCGTCGTACGCGTCGACATCCGATTGCAGGGCCAACCTTTCGAGGAATACCGTCAAGGCGTCGACGCCCGCGTCGTCTTCGTCGAGCTCCCGAGCGTCGAAGGTGGCGTCGAACTCCTGGCTTACCGTCATCAGTTCGTTGACGTTCTCCACCCGCCCGGCGGCGTCTTCCGAACCGGCCGCACCCAGATGCTCCAAGAATCCGATGTCCGTCACGATGGCTTCGAGCAGAGGTGTAACCCTGTCGTGTCCGACTCTCTGCCAGCCCTCGACCAGCTGGACGAAACGCCCCAGCTTCGTGCGTGCGGCCGCGGAAACAGCCATGCAATCCGATGAGGTCATCGTTTCCCAGATCGAGGATCCGCGCTCGC
Source organism: Candidatus Binatia bacterium (assembly GCA_028278325.1). Lineage (GTDB taxonomy): Bacteria > Desulfobacterota > Binatia > UBA1149 > JAJCZL01 > JANQEO01. The sequence goes on along the minus strand of JANQEO010000405.1, from coordinate 1,178 downwards.
GAGCGCTTTCGGCAAGACGGTCCCAGGTGACTTTGCCGATGCCGCGCGCCGGCGTGTTGATGATTCGGGCCAGGCTGAGATCGTCGTCGGGATTCCTCAAGAAGCGCAGATACGCGATCAGGTCCTTTATTTCTCGGCGATCGTAGAAGCGGATGCTGCCGACGATGGTGTAGCGCAACCTGTTCTTGATGAGTTCTTCTTCGATTGCACGCGACTGGGCGTTCGTGCGGTAGAAGACGGCGACTCCGCCGGCCTTGTCCGTCGCCGAGAAGATCTCCTCCACGATGTAACGAGCCTCGTCCTTCTCGTCTGCCGCCGTATAGCAGTCGATCTTGGCTCCGCCCTCGTTGTCGGTCCACATGTGCTTGGCGCGGCGCCCCTTGTTGTGGGAGATCACTGCGTCGGCCGCCGAGATGATGTTGGCGGTAGACCGATAGTTCTGATCGAGAAAGATGGTGCGGGCGCCCGGAAAATCCTGCTCGAAGTCGAGGATGTTGCGCAAGTCGGCCCCGCGCCATCCATATATCGATTGGTCGTCGTCGCCGACGACGCAAAGGTTGCGGTGGCGCCCGGCCAGGGCGGCCACTATCTGGTACTGGACCCGGTTGGTGTCTTGGTATTCGTCGACGAGCACGTGACGAAAGCGTTCTTGGTAGCGCTGCAGCACGGTCGGCTCGTCGCGAAACAGCACGAGCAGATTGAAGAGCAGATCCCCGAAATCCATGGCGCCGAGAGTTTTCAAGCGGCGTTGGTAGTCGGCATAGATCTCGGCGCAGGTCCGCCCGAAAGAATCGGTGCGGCGTTCGGCGGCCGCACCGGGATCGAGGGCTTCGTTTTTCGAGGCGTCGATGAAGGCGCGTACGGTCTCGGGTCTGTACAGAGTATCGTTGAGACGTGCCGCCGCGATGAGCTCTTTCAATATGCGTAGCTGGTCGTCGGTGTCGTAGATGGAGAAATGCCGGGTGTATCCGATGCTCTCGGCATGGCGCCTCAGGATCCTGGCCGCGATCCCATGAAAGGTGCCCGCCCATATGTCGGCCGCCGCAGGGCCCACCAGTCGCGCCGATCGGTCTACGAGTTCCCCGGCCGCCTTGTTGGTGAAGGTGACCGCGAGGATCTCCCAAGGAGCGACACGGTCGGCTTCGATCAGACGCGCCATACGATGTACGAGCACGCGT
>JANQEO010000389.1 GCA_028278325.1 Candidatus Binatia bacterium | reverse complement strand
AAAGAGTCGGCTCGTCCCCAGAGGCAACGAACGCGGCCCGCGGCAAACGTCCACAGTTCGCAGGCAGGTTCCTGAGCCCGCGGTCTGGCTGTAGCGGCGAACTAGCTGAGGCTACGAGCCGGTCTTCTCTGCGTGCTCAGGGCAGAGCCACGCTCCGTTCCCGTCACCGTGGAAGTTGGGGACCCAGGTCATCAAATCGGGATCGCCAGTCAACTTGCACACCGAGCACTCGACGGTTTCGTCTGCCATTAATGTGGTCTCCTCGGGACTCGCTTCGGAAGGACAGTACGACCGCTTTACCCGCAGGGCAGGACACTACCCGGTCGCCCACGTTTTCCCGCGGATTCCCACGCTTTCCCTCGGTTTCGTTTCGCGCTCCCGATTGCCTCCCTAAATGACCGCCAGAGGCCGGCGAGGGCCGGAAACAACCTGGAGGAAAGAGGATGGAGAATCGAAACGAACGCGAGCCAAGCTGCCGGAGGCTGATTCGGCGTCCGGTCGTTCAGGACATGTGCGGGCTCTCGAGCAGCGCCATGTACGAGCAGATCGCGAACGGGACTTTCCCGCGCCCGGTCCCGATTGGCGCGCGGGCCGTTGCGTGGGTCGAGTCCGAGGTCGAGGACTGGATCGACAAGCGAATCGAAGCCGCACGGGTAGGGGAGGTGAGCACTCCTCATGCCTGAAAGCGAAAAGGGCAACCTCTCCCTGGCCGGTGAGGCTGCCCTGTACGACTTCCGTCAGAATGTGCACCCAGACGATGCCGCATGTCAGCAGAACCAGCCAGTCACGGCAGCTGATCGAGGCACCCCGCGTATCTACCGCTGGGCCCGCGCTCGCCGAATCATGCGGTCGCTTGAACTGAACGCTTACCTCGACCGTATGGCTCAGGTAGTGCGCGCTCGTAACCACCTGGTGATCGCGATCGAATCCGGGAAGGGCGCGTAATGCCGTACCTCTCGATCCGCGCCAAGTGCCCCGAGTGCCTTGGCGAGCTGGTCAAGCGGACAAACCACACGACCGGGGATGAATTCCTCGGTCGCTCGCGGTGGCCGGACTGTGACCACACCGAGGTGTTCGACGAGCGGGAGCGGGAGCTTGCTCGGATCGTCGTCGAACTCGGCCGCGCGCTTCGGCGCGTGCCGTCGCGTGGCATCAACCTTGACCGGTCTCTGCGCGAACTGGTCTTCGCATTTCACCCCGATCGCAACCCCGGTGCACTCGACGCCCATCAGGTCACGCAAGAGCTGCTGCGGCTGCGTTCTGAACCTGCGGTGGCCGCGCGAGCGTGGACGAAGAGCGAGCAGACCTCGTGGGCACCGAATTGGCTTTCTCATTGTTCGACGAGGCCATCGACTACCTCGCAAAGAACAGGCTCGACGTACTTGAGGTCGAGTTGCCGAAGATCTTTGGCCCGAAAACAAGTCTAAACGGCTTGGAAGCGGCGATGCAGCGAGTGATCGACGCCTATCTGAGCGAACTGCACGCGCGCGGAGGCATTCAATGAGCAACGCCACGCGCGGAGGCCATGCGCTGAACTCGATCGATGTCGTCGAGCACGCCCTTCGTGACAGCGGATCAAAGCAGGGGCAACGAATGGCGGACGGCACGATGTGGCAGTGTCCGGCACACGACGACAGGACGCCCTCGCTTGGGGTCAAGCATGACGGCTCGAAGGTCTTGCTGAACTGCTACGCCGGCTGCGACTTCGAGAACATCGTTGGCGCCCTCGACCTCTCGCCGCGTGACTTGTTCGACGAACCGCACAAGCCGAGCGAGGGAGTGGCCGCGAGGTCGGGTGGTCGGCCGCGGCTTGTCGAGGAGTACCCCTATCCCGACCGGAATGGCGAGCATAAGTCTACGAAGCTTCGCTTCGAACCGAAGGACTTCCGCTGGACCAACGGCAACCCAGGCGTGCTCTACAATCTGCCCGAAGTGGTCGAGGCCGAACACGTCCACGTCAATGAAGGCGAGAAGGCGGCGGACAAGCTGAATGAGATGCTGCCGCTGGGTGAGGTCGCAACCTGCACTCCAGTCCCAGGCTGCTGGGAGAAGGAGTTCACCGAGTACGTGGTCGGTAAGCGCTTGACGCTGTGGGTGGACCGTGATGCGGCCGGCTTGAGTCACGCGGCCAAGGTCTACAGGCAGCTTACGAGCGCGGGAATCTCGGTGGACCTCGTGCAGTCCAACACCTCGGCCGAAAAGTCGGACGCCTTCGATCACATCGAGGCAGGCTTCGACGTGTCGGAAGCGGTGCCGCTCGACCCCGACAAGCTGGTCGATGCGGACGCAAAGTCCGACGAGCGTGCGAAGCACACTGCTCAACTCTATTTCGGCCGCGAGGTCTACGAATCGCTCACCTCGGCGCCCGAGGCGCAGTGGTTGGCTCGAGACTTCCTGCGCGTGGGGAAGACCACCATCCTCGGCGGAGACTCGCGCACGGGGAAATCGTGGCTGGCGCTTCAAGCCTTGTCGGGAATCGCGGCTGGCTTCGCCGCGTGGCCGGGTGCCGACGTTCCCGCGTCCAGAGGCGGGGTCGTCGTGTACCTGGGATTCGATCCGCATATGACTGTCGAGGACGTCGCGAAGCGACTACAGCACCTCGACAACGGGCCGCATCGGCGAGGCCAGGACTTTCCCGCATGGGCGTGGGCCGACAACTTCGTCACGGTGGGCCACAGCGAGCTGAACGGGCCGTTCCCCGTTGATCGCTATCGCCTGGACTCGGGCGGGGTCGACGCGATCGCTAGCGACATCCTGCGTCCCATCCATGAGGAGCGGGGGGCAATCAGTGCGATCGTCGTCGACACGATCTCAACGGCGTACCCAGAAGGCACGAATGAAAACGATTCGTCGGCCATGAACGCCATCATCACGAGGCTTTCGATGCTCGCGATCGAGTTCCATGCCTCGGTGCTCGGACTGCATCACCCCACCAAAGCCAACGCCAGCGCCGGAGAGCGCTTCAACGACTGGGAGCCGCTCTCGTACTTCCGCGGTAGCGGAGCCCTCACGAATGCGGCCGCCGTGCTCGCGGGCTTGTGGTCGCCGTTCGATGCACCGACGAAGCGAGCTCTCACCTGCTGGAGCAACGCGGCCGGGCGGAGCCGCCAGTGGTTCGAGGTGTGCGAGCCACCCGACGCTGACCGGCTCCGAATCAACTACTGGCTGCCTGCCGACGCCCCGGACGGGACGCGCGGCGAAGACGATGGAGCGAACCTCGAGGCCCTCGCTGCTGCGTTCACAGATCGTCATGAACTCCTCTCGTGGAAGGCGTTCGTGACCGGGTCGCAAGGCAGTTACTCCGGTGCCGCGCGAAAAGGGGCAGAGAAACTCTTGGCATGGGCAACTGTGCTCGGGTTCGCGGGACGAGAGGAAGACAATCCGAGGCGCGTGTACCTGACGGCGGAGGGGAAGGTGAATGTCGCGGCATTTCAAGACCCCGAGTAGGCCAACCATGGGGGGCCAAGCAGGGGGGCCAAGCACCGAAAGACGGACTGCCCGAAAGGGTGGCCTGGCCCCCCCCTATTCCTAGGGGGGGCCAGGGCCACCTCGGGCCGTTCGGGGGGAATTCAACAGTGGCCACGACAAGGGGGCCAATGGGGGGCCACGTGAAGGCCACGAAGGGGGGGGGGAGAGTGGGAAGCGGTGATCTGAACGCGCGGCAGCGGTGGTCTCCTGATCTCGCGACCGAGGTACGGCGCGATCTATGAGTGCCCGTAAAAAAAGTGCGCGGAAGAAGGCACGGTCCAAGAAGGTCGGTCGCGCCAAGTCGAAGGCTCGGAAGACCCGAGGCCCGCTCTCCGATCAAGCCCACACGACCCTCGCCTCGATCCGCACCCTGCGGGAGTTGGGCAAGGACGACCTCGAGATCGCCGCGGTACTTGGCATCTCGCGCGAGGATGTCGAGGGGATCGGCGGGCGCGGAAATCCGGTTCCGATCAACATCGCGCTGCTTCGCGATCTGTGTCGAATCCACTGCTCAATGAGCGAGATCGCCATGGGGCTCGGCATGTCTGAGGCGACGCTCCACCGGAAGCGCAAGGAGCGTCCCGAGCTCGTCGAATTCATGGACGCCGCGTTCGCCGAGGGAAACATCACGCTCCGTCGGTGGCAGATGGCCGAAGCTCGGAACGGCAACCCGACGATGCTCATCTGGCTGGGCAAGCAACGCCTCGGTCAGCAGCAGAACCCCGAGCCCCAGAAGAAGCGAAGCCTCGACGTTCGCATTCGCTACGACGAGCAGGGCGACGAGGCGCGCGAGCGACATCGCAAGCGACTCGCCAAGAAGCAGGCCGAGCGAGAGGCTGCGGGCTCGTGACTCTTCACGCCGAGAGTTCGGAGGAGTGGGGGAGGCATCTGGCGTCGATCACAGCCGACGGAGCACCCGAGGGAGATTTCGAAGCGCTTCTGGTTGAGCGAATCGCCCTCGCGCTGTGGAGGCTGCGGCGAGTCGCGAACTTTGAAGTTGCATCCGTCGTTCAGGATCTTGAGGAAAAGCCGAACAAGGCGGCGATCGAGCAGGTCGAGGCCGAGGAAGCGCATGAGGCTGCCTACGCGGACCTCTTGCAAACCATCTTTGATCTCCCACCGGACCAGGAAGTGTCCGTCAGGATTGGAAACGAGATCCTGGAGTACATCTGGCTCGTGATGTTGGAGCGTGGCCCGCAAATGAGGTTCCAGCCCGAACCAGCACCGCTCACCGCCGGCCGGGTGATCGAGAGGGCGCGCGAATTGATTGGAGCCGAGCGCGACGAGCTTTTTGAATTCATGGAACCGCTTCAGGCAGCTGCTGAGAGCAGGCTCCGCGAAATGCGTGATACGAATGCGTTCGTCGCTGCGGAGCTGCGAGAGGATTGCCGTGAGGCGCGTGTGCTGCGAGCGCTGTCAGATGCCCCGTCGCTCTACGCGTTCATGAGGTACGGGGCATATCTCGAGCGCTCCTTGAACCGTACCCTGAGCGAGTTGCTCCGAGTCCAGTCCCTCAGGCTGGCCAAGCGCGGCGCCGGGCCGCCGATCTAAGCGTGACCGAGCGCGGGTGACCCTGCGAAATGAACCCAGCGTCACGGCCAGGCCCATGAATCGAGCGGTTACGCTGCTGTAGCAGCTGGGGTCAGACGAGTCATTGCTACAGTCCAGCCACCGAGCTGAGCCGGGGGCCGACAGTGAGTTCAATCGTGAACCTTAGAGGGAAGGGCAGCGAGAGGCTTATCGAGGCTTGCAGAGCATTTGTAGGGGCAGCGCTCGAGCCTACACAGATGAAGCGCCTTGCCCGCGGCGAGGTCGAGGCAGAGAAGATTCGCCTGAAGGGACAGTACGAAGTCGAGGAACTTGATCTTCAACTCGCCCAGCGGGCTGCAATGAGACTGGGCAATCAGGAGATGCGGCGTCAGGCGAATATTGAGCAGGTATTCGAAGGTGCGTTGAGGATGGTCCCGGAAGAGACCTCGGAGGAGCCTGTCGACGAGGACTGGATTTCGGAGTTCTTCGGCTACTGCGGAAGCATTTCGAACGCGACGATGCAGGCCATCTGGTCAAGGCTGCTAGCCGGCGAGATATCAGAACCAGGAACCCACACACGTCGAACCCTCCAGATTGTTAGCACCATGAGCCAGGGCGATGCTGATCTCTTCGTGAAGGTGTTCGCTATCCAGCTCAATTGGGGGTTCGATGGTGAGTTTCAGCTACACGACTTCGGGGTGATCACTACACCCGAAGCCGAGGAGTGGATGATTGCCAACCGGTCGGTCGGTGGTGGCGGCGTGCAGCACCTTAGGGACATCGGCCTACTTCGAGCGGCGTCACCTTCTCCCATGTATTTCCAGGGGCGCCGCGAGCTCAACTTGAAATACGGCGAGCGACGGAAGGATTTGAAGATCCCGGACGAGTACACGAGAGACTCGTTTCCGCTTATCTCAGAAGTACGCCTCTGGGGCCAGCCGACCCTGACTGGCCACCAGCTACACCACGCGCTGAGCATTGAGCCCGACTACGAATACTTTGAGGTGCTGCTGAAAACCCTTCAGGCAGGTGGCTTCGAGACCTTGCCCCTCGGTGGCACCAGCAAGCCTTAGAGCGAGCTTCAAGCGTCGCTAGCAACCGCCGCGGTGTCGCCCTTTCGCGAGCTGTGCGCGGTATACGGGATGTGCAGCATCCCTGCCGCCTTCCGCTTCGCCCGCTCTCCACGCCGGTCGTAGCGCTGGGTGGTGACCACCGACGCGTGCCCCATCAACTGCTGAACGGATGAGATGTCAGCCCCCGCGTCGAGGAGCGAACTCGCGAACGTGCGCCGCAGGTCGTGGGGGCTGAATCCGCGCACCTGCGCCTTCTTCGCGCGGCGTTGGCAGACGCGTAGGAGGGCATCGCCGGTCATTCGATCTGACGTGAGCTCGCGGCCCCCGGTGACGGCCAGGAGCAGCGGCCCCGGGGCCTGCCCCCGGATAGCGACCCAGTCGCGTAGGGCCTCCAGCGTGCCATTCTGCAGCGGGACGGTCCGCTCACGGTTGCCCTTGCCGAGCACACGCAGCTGCTCCGCCTCAAGGTCCAGGTCGACCAGGTCCAGGGCCGCGGCCTCGGTGCGTCGCAGGCCGGCCCCCACGAGCAGGGCGAGGGCAGCGGCGTCGCGGGGGCCCGAGGGCGTCGAGTCGGCCGCGCATGCCCCGAAGAGCGCGGAGAGCTCGCCAGTCTCGAGAGCCCGCCCGGCAGGTTCGCGGTGGCCGCGGATGGCCTTCACGTCAATCGCGCGTGCGTAGGCGTCGGAATCCATCAGGCCCGCCCGCCAAGCGGCTTTCAGGACACCGCGGAGCGCGCAGAGGCGCTGATTCGCGGTCGCGGGAGCGAATCGCTCCGCAAGGGAGGTCGCGATCGCGTGGGTGTGAGGATTGCGAAGCTGGTGCCAGGGGATCTCATCGGGGTCCCGCGTGGTTCCAGCTGAGACGAGTTCGGAGATGACGCCGAGGGCGTTGGCCATGCTCCGCCGGCTTTGGTCGCTTCGAAGGGTGGCGAGGTACGCGAGGGGTGTGCCCTGGCTTGAGCCCGGAGCTATCGCGAGAGATTCGGGGTGGGCGACGGCGGATTCCGGCATTGTCGGCTCCTTGGTCCTGATAACTATCATTACCAAGACAAGCTATCCGAGGATGGGTGATCGATCCAGAGCGAAAACAAAGCGAAAAGTGGGCGCATTTCCCCGGTGATTGTGTGTATATTGCGACTCGACGGTGTAGGCCCAACGCCTATCCCTCCGCCGCTCTCTCCCCAGGCGCCCGGCAGGTCAGACCATTGCAGGTCGACAATCGAACGACCCTCTCGAACGTCCGCATCCACTTGAGGTTGCGCCGCTTTCATGCGCCGATGCGGGCAGCTCTATGCGAGCTTGCGGCGAACCCGGACGCCTCTTACCGGGAGACTGCGCGCGCGTTCGAAATCGATCTGGCCTGTCTCTACAACGCTGCGAAGACCGTTCCAGGACTCGCAGAGATGCGTCGAGCGAAGCCACACGCCGAGGCAAGCGAACCGCGACAGTAACTGCGTGGCGTAGCGGCAGGCTGCCGTCTTATCCACGCGCGATCAGGAGAACCGATGAACGAGAAACTGACGATCGAAGATCAGCTGGCCATGATGCGAGAAGGGCGCTCCGCGCCCATCTCGTTCAAGATGGGAGAGACCGAGATTCCGTGCCGTGTCTTGACCGGTAACGAGCTCGTGCGCATCGAGCAGGACGTCTTGGTTCGGCAGCAGGAGCTCAAAGATGCGGAGCGCACCGAGGCGTGGCTCTTGCACGAGGTTCGCAAGCTCACCCTCGAGCAAGCGACGAAGATCGGCGGCGAGCCAGTCGGTGCCCTTCATCGCAAGTTGCTCGATGCGATGTCGCACGACGAGGTGATATTCGCCTACCGCCAGTACCTCGACATCCTGATGGCGGTGAACCCGATCCTCGAGCAGATGACGGATGAAGACCTGGAGGCGCTCGTGGATGCCGTAAAAAAAGACCCGTCGTGGTTGAGCGAATGTACTACGCCGCGATTGGTGGCAATGCTTCAGTTTGTTTTGGGGCTGGACCGAGTGGCCCCACATCCGGGCAAGTCCTTTGGCTCTTTCTGATGCGCATGAAGGAAGAGCACGAGGCCGAGCAGGGCTCGCTGAACTCTGAGTCGGTCGGATAGCCCGATGCCCCGAACGACGCTCATTGTCGATGCGCGCGCGGACGATGCGATTCACGAGTTTCGACGTCTCGCGACGACGTCCGAAGGGTCACTAAACCGGCTACTCAAGAAGTCGAGGCAAGGAGAGCTGGCGGCATCGCGCTTCGGCCAGGCATGGCGACGAGCCGGGATGCAGGTCGGCGCAGCGGTCGCTCGCATGGACACGAGCTTCGTGGGATTCACGCGACGCGTGCGTTCGAACTTCAGGGGGCTTGGCGTTGCAGGCGGGCTCGGTCTCTTCGGGATCCTCTCCGAGAACAAGCGAGCCAGTCAGCTCAATGCGGACATCGCGAGTATCGTCGGTCTTCCGCTCAACACCCATACCGGACGAATGGCCGCGAAGCACCGGCGCGAGCAGGCGGTGGCGATGGCGCTGGATCCCAGAATCCTGGCCAGTGGCTCTGACGTCCTTGGCATACAGGCATCGCTACTGGCGCGAGACCATGGCCTTGGAGACCCGAGGCTCATCCGTGCTGTGGGAGAATCCGCGACCGCTTTCGGCGCGAACCCCGACGACGTCGCAGAGCTGACGTTTCGCCTCGTGAAAGGATTCGGTGTCGCGATCGAAGATGCCTCGCGTGCGATCGAGATCCTTGCGGCCGCAGGCAAGGCCGGCGGCGTCGAACTCAAGGATATGGCGGGCGTGATCGGCAAGACGTTTGGCCCGGCCGTGCAGATGGGGGTCGTGCCAAACGAGCGGGGCGTCGCGTTCCTTGGTGCAATGATGCAAACCGCAGAGATCGGGGAAGCTGATCCGGCCTCTGCGGCGACGGTGGTCCGATCCCTTCTTAACTCGTTCGGGAAGACGAATGTGCGGAACGTGCTTGAGCGCCATGGCGTGCGTACGCGGAACGCTTCGGGCACTGGACCCCGCAGAGACTCGGCCAACTTCCTGCGCGAAGTGGTCGCGCTTGTAGCCGGTGATACCACCGGATTGCTCGCAAGGCAGATCTCGCCCGACGAGCGAGCCCTGCGTCTGCTGACCCAATTCGCGGTCCCGCTCAATCCGACGGACGCAGCCGCTAAGGGGCAACCAGGCGGCGCGACTGTGTACGACAACTTCCTCCAGATCATGAGTACGTCGCTCGATTCATTCGGGCTCACGCGCCAAGACAGCGACAATCGCCTGGCGTCAACGGCATTCAAACTCGACAACGCGCTGAAGACGCTTCAGACGAAACTTCTCGAAGCAGGGGGAGTGGTCGACAAGTTCGCAGATGCGTTGCTCTTGGCGTCGGAGCACCCGAAGACGGCCGCAGCATTGTTCGCTGGGGGCAACTTGGTCGCTTCGGCTCTTCCTGTGTTCCTCGGCACATTCTTTGGAAGTCGCTCCCTGCGTAGACTGCTCACATCCGGCGGAAGGCTGCCGGGACCGGGTGCGCCAGTTCCGAATCCCGGTTCGCTTATCGCGAATCCGTCTAGCAGCGGGGGATTGCGAGGGCTCCTGACGGCAGGCGCCGCTCTGACTTCCTTTTCTGTCGCCGCAGGGCTAGCGCCCCTCATCGGGCTGGCCGAGAGCATCCGAGATGCATTCAACGCGAAGTCGCAAGACGGCAATGCGCTCGATGCACGGGCAAGCGAGTTCACCACCGTTTCGGGCGAGCCGATCAAGCTTGTGAAATTGGAAGTCATCAACCGATCCAGCAGTGCGCAGATCATTCGTACGGATGACGGGGGCGAACCGTCCGAAGAGCTTGTTGATACGGGTCCCCTATGAATTGGGAATCGCTCGAGCTGTTCCGTTGGGACCCACAGATCCCGGCGCCTCGTTTGTCGTCGCGATTCCCGCGCGTCGATGAATACGACCTGCAGATGGATGTCACGCGCCTCGCGAATAGTTTTCGATGCTCGACGGCACATCTCGGTGCGACGAATCCGATGGAATCGGGAGACGTCGTCGCGTTTAGCCTGAGCGGCGAATTGGTGTTCGTCGGCCGGGTTGATCGGGATACTCTTGCGATCGAGCCTGGCAGAGAGATGAGAACCGCCGTTGGTCGGGACCTGGGATATTTCCTCGTCGACAACGCGATGCCGTTCACGAGCAGCGAAGAGGTCGGAATCCTGAATGTCGCTCGCCGTGCGGCCACAAACGCCGAGAATGAGGTCGTTACGGTCGATACCAGTGCAGGTCGGTTTACCTTCAATCCGGCCCAGGAAGTGCTCGTGGGTGCTGCGGCCCTCGGGCAGGCAGCTGCCAGGCTCGCAAGTGCGGAGATCTTCGCATCAGTCGAGGCGCGGAACGCCTCAAACGTCATGGTTCGCACGAAAACAGAGCCGGGCGAGACCCGCGCCGATTTCCTTGCGCGCTACCTCAAAGTCACCGGGAATATCGCCCACGTGTCTCCGGCAGGTTCGCTCATCGTGGGAGGTCTCGGAGATCCAACGGTTGTCGGTCGGATTGATATCGGGGGTGGGCGGAGCAACGTTTCTAGCGCTCAGATCGTTCGCGCTCCGGCGCTGAGCCCCTCGCGCGTGCGCGTCCTCTCATCGAGCAACGAGGATCTACCCGCCGAGGCAGGATTTGAGTCCGCGACTGCTACGCGGCCCGGTGTTCGCGGCAAGTACTTGCAAAGATCAGTCGTAGTGCCTGGCCCGGATTCGCCCACAGGCGCCGCAGCGAAGCAGCTGGCGGAGCACATCTTGCAGGAAGGGGCGCGCGACGACCTCCAGGTTCAGGTGGCTATGGCCGGGCATCGGCTGGGAGGTCGCATCCCCAAGATCGACCAGATGTGGGAAGTGAATGTTCTCGACGAGGTGCGAGAGCCGCTGTACCTCAAGGCGGTTCGCTACTCGCGAGGGCGACGCGATGATGTGTCGACGACGATGCACTTCGTGCGACGGGCAACCGTGGCTCCACGCGCTGCTCTAGACTCTGCCGCCGCGTAGCGAGCCCGCCCCGCAAATCAGATCAGGAGCAGCCACCAGTCGAGTAGCCAGATCGTCATGCCAAGCGCGAATATCTCGACGTGCATCCGAACGAACCCGTTCGGGTCTTCGCACCGGTTTTTGAACTGTGCGACCCATCGCGGGACCAGGAATAGCAGCGCGAGAATCAGCAAGGTGAGGAGAATCCCCATTCACCACGGTTAGCAGTCCGAGGCTCTGGTGGCAGCGGTGGGGCGTGCGTCGCGAAGCCGCAGGTGATCGATGCGTTCTAGCTGAGCTACCGTCGTCTACATGACCTCGTTCGGCGGAATCCTCGTTCTTGCAGGTGCTGCTGTGCTGCTTTCGCTTGGGTGCGGTGAGAGCGATGGCGGGGGATCGGGAGACGGCACTGAGCCGGACTCTGAATCCCGCTCGGACGAACGAACAACGTCGCTAAGCTGGGAGTTCGTGGAGAACCGCTTCATTGGGATCGAGATCATCGAGCCCGGCGGGACGGGCGTGCAGCGCGAGCTCAGCAAGATTGCACCGATACCTCCGACGGTCGCCGACTCGCGAAGGGAGCGCTGAGTGAGGTCATGAGCAGCTCGATTCGCGTTGGGTGGGTAACTACGGCTGCAGCGTCTCTGATCCTCCTCGGGTGCGGCAACGGTGAGGGGGGCGGTTCCGGTGAGGAGCCGGAGATCGAGATCACCACTCCGCTCGATCCAGGCGACCTCTTCGAAGACGATGGCGGCACGGATGCCGGTGGCGGCTTTCTTGTCGTCGGCAACGTGGATCTCGGTGGCACTCGTCGGGATTGAGCAAGTCGATAGCAAGGCCGGCTACCGAACGGGCGCGGTAAGTGGTCGAAGGCTCTGAGGTCGCCAACTGAAGCGCGCTTGGTTGCCCCCAGGGCTGTCCCTATGACGGTCGCTTTCCGGTGTCCAGTTGTGTGTCCGGAAATGGTTTTCCAGCGAAGCGCTCTCGCAACTCGGCGAAGATTGGTCCCGTCTTCGGGTCATCATAGACGTCGGCGTTGTCGTGTTGATAGCTGAACTGCTCTCCGAACACCGACCGGAATTTCACCGTCAAGCCAAGGCGTGCCCATGTGGTTGCAACCGGTGCTTCGCTGAATGAGAGGATCGTCATAGCCTGTCCTGGTCCTAGCCCGTCCCCGGTAGCTACGTGGGTGAGCTGCATCTTCTCTGGGAAACCGTAGAACTGAAGCCGCTCGAACCGGGCCGGAAGTTCGGATGGCAGTGTCTCGTCGTCGATTCGAAAATCCACGGAATCAAGGATCGCCGGACCGCTTCCGTGATTTTGGATGACGATTCTTCCGTGCTCGTCGCTCAGCCCGAAAGCATCCACTCGCAACAAGGGCATCAGGGCCGCGCGGTCGTGGGATCTCTGGCGGCCAGCGAGCCAGATTGTTACCAAGACTGATCCAGACGCCACCGCGACCGATATCAGCGCTGCGAAGGCGCTTAAGATCGGAGCGAATTCTCTGAGTAGATTGGTGGTGAGGTCCATTGGCGGTCGAGAAGCCTACCGGGCCAACCCCCGCGTTGTCCTCGATCGCGCGTACCCGATTCCCGGAATCGGTTCGCACGCCTGGCTGTTGAAGTGCACGAGGTCGGCGAAGGGCTCAAGATAGACCGTGACACCAATGTCGCTGCACACGTGTCCCTCGACATCGTCCAGCACCGCGTTGATGTCGAATCCGTGGAGGCCGATTCGGCCCAAGATCTCGATCTCTTCGAAGATCACCAAGTCTCCGAACATGGCGTCCTTCATTCGATACTCGTCCTCTTCGATGTCCCACACGGCCATTCCGACATCGGCCTGTAGTTGGTCGACGCAGTCGAGGGCTTCCCAGACAGAGCGCCTTTGGTTCACAACCTTTCCGAGCAGAATCCGTCGCACGTAGATGGTCCCAATCTCGTGGTCCTTCTCGAGATCGTCGGCATCATCGGAGAAGAGCTGGACCTCGTAGAAGAGCGTCTGTGAGTAGGGGGAGTAGTCGGCAGGGGACTCGCCGATTGGGACCAGTTGGTTGTTCCCTGAATATGAGGTTCCGACCTGATACTTCGCGTAGAAGGAGCGCATCGCGTCGCAGTCTACGCGGGGCGGTGTTGCCGGACGAACGACACACGTCTCTCCCCGGCCTGTCGCAATTCGCAAGCCACAAGGAATGATCTGCTGATACACTTTTTCAATCGACAATGCGGAGGTTATGTGATTCAGTGAAACAGTCAACCAAAAAAGGGAGAGGCGGGGTGCGACCGGGAAGTGGGCGAAAGCCGTTCGAAGACCCCAGGTCCGTGCGTTCGAAGCGGGTCATCTTCAACGTCACCGAGAGCGAGCTCGAAGAGATCAGGGCCGCGGCCGATGGTTCTTCGCTCTCGACCTTCATTCGCGAAGTCGTGATGAAGGCCCTGCGCCGCCGCAAGAAGTAGTCGCCTCTCCCCAACAAGAAGGGGAAAGAACATGGAAAGCATCACACTCACTTGCATCAGCCCGGCCGGGATCAAGCGCCACACCTCGACCGAGGGGCAGCTGCTGTTGCACGACGAGTTCGAGGATGGGAACGACCGGGACGACTTCGATACGACGCTCAGCGCATGGCGACACTTCGCCGCTGAGGTCGTTGGGATCGGTGTGATCAGCGCGGAGGTCAGTTCCCGAATTGCAGCCAGCGTGCTTTCGGACATTGAGCAGCTCAACAGCGCTGCCGAGTACGTTGCGGCTGAGGCCAAGAGAGAGGTTCAAGTCGAGTGGCATTCAGCAGTGACGGCACACGAACTCAGCGCGGCTCATGCGTCCGCGTTCGTCGAGTTGGAGGACCTCACTCGCTACGCGGTGGTCCAGCGCGAGCTACGTTTCGCCGAGTCTGTAGCGAACGTGGTCGCCGACTTGATCACCCCAATCGCGAATGCGTCCACAAACGAGCGAGTTGGCACAGAAACCGCGGTCGACACCGAGGAGACCGATGCGGAAGCGGAACGAGAGCCTGTTGTCCTGCAGTGCATTCCGCCGGTCGCCCTGGGGCTCGAGGACCACGCACAACTTACGAGGGACAATTCGTCGAGCGTGCTGGCGGAATTGCAGAGGTGGAAGTACGCCGTCGAAGACATCATCGGTGCCGCGGATCCGGGTGAGGCTTCGTGCTTCACCCAGAATCTCTTCTTCGATGTCTTCGATCTGGCACGCGCCGCCGCCGAGGTCGGTGCATCGGGGAAGCCGATCACAGTGGTGTCGAAGCCCGGCCAGTATATCGACGAGGTAGTGGGGATTCTCGTCCGGATGGGGAGAGATGATCGGGTGAACGATATCGATCTCGGTACTCCGTTCACCCTCGCAGAGTCTGCCGAGGCAATGCTGAAGCAGTCCTCGAACTGGACGGCGCCCGAGCACGGAACAGGTCCGAGCGACGTCGCGACCCGCGCAGCCTGAGGTGCTCGATCACACCACCAACGAGGGCCCCTGGAAATCGTCCCGGCGGCCCTCGTTGCGTTTCCGGGGGTGGCAATGTGGAAACCCAGAACACCGTAGCAATAGTGTGATTCATGCCTGTCTACGGCGCAGCTGCATGTTCAGTTGCATCCCGGACAGTGATAGCCGATTGATGTCTGTGAAGATCCCCTGCAGATGCTTGATCAAGCCCGGGATCTGTGCCGGAAAAGGTCGATTCGAGTCGATCGAGTTCAGGATCCGCCGCTCATCGAAACGCTGGTTCGCGAGGATCAGCGTCACGGGGCCTCCTGCCAGCCTTGAGGTGCGCCCCCACCGGAGCACCGTGTGTGCCACTCAATCCGCTAGTTTGCGGTCTCGCGAGGGAGCCCTTATCGGATGCTGCTCACCGTACCGCCGTTCGAAATCGGACCGACCGACGGCTTCGAGCCCAGCCTCGACATCTTTCATCACAAGGCGTTCGGCGAACGAGTCGCCAACCTCGTCGCCTCGTCCCCGAGCGGGGCCGTGTTCGCTCTTGACGCAGCCTGGGGAGAGGGAAAAACGACTTTCATCCGGATGTGGAGCGGGTTCGCAGAGCGTCACCGCCGGTTGAAGGTGATCTACTTCGATGCGTTCGCCAACGACTACCAGCGAGATCCATTCCTTGCTCTGTCGGCCGAGATTTACGAACTGCTCGACTCTGACGACAAGCGCAAACAGGAGGAATTCCGTCGAAAGGTGACGTCAGTAGGCGCTGCGCTGGCCCGCGGGGCCATCCGAATTGGCGTTGGCGCTGTGACAGGGGGGGTTCTGTCCGCGACGAGCCTCGAAGATTCGAAGCAAGCCGTCTCGGACCTCTTCGCCGACCAAGTTGATGCGGTAGTAGCGACAAGGCTCCAGTCCCACCGGGCAGACAAGTCTGCGATCGTCGATCTGCGCGAGTTCCTCACCGAGGCCATCGCCTCGTTGGAAGATGTCGAGCAGGTAGTGTTCGTGATCGACGAACTCGATCGGTGTCGTCCTGATTTCGCCCTGGAGCTGCTCGAGAAGATCAAGCACCTCTTCTCCGACAGCGGATTGGTGTTTCTACTGGTAGTGAACCGCAAGCAGCTCGAGGCATCAGTCAAAGCACGATACGGGAGCGAACTCGACGCCGCGCAATACCTGGAGAAGTTCGTTCACATCTGGCTCGAACTTCCCCGAGCTGACACGAAGCGATTTTCGACGCAAGAAACCAGCGAAGTCTACTTCACCTACTGCGTCTACAGGATGACTGAACCCGGAGAGACTATTGCCAGCACCGAATCACTCGAGACGATGCGACATCTTGCGATCCATCACAAACTACCCCTCCGAACGATCGAGCGAGCACTGTCCAACTTCGCAGCGATCTACAACGCGTCGGGTGGCGCGAACATCTTGGCTGCCTATCAGATCGCACTCGGATTCATGTGCGTCTTGAAGGCTATGAGCCCCGCAGCGTTCCAGGAATTCTCGACAGGCAGACCATCTCCGGAGGACGCTCTTCGTTCGGCCGGACTCCTCGACATCCCAGAAGAGATCGAGTCGTACTACCTTCGCACACTCGCCAAACTCATCCGCTACGAGTTCAGTGATGCCGGGAACCGCGAGCGTGTAAAGAAGGACGACGCTCACCTCAATGAGTTGGAGGGTTTTTGGCGTGAGGACGTGATCTGGACGGCCGTGAGGTGGCTTCGAGAGGTTGAGCCATCGTAGTTGCTACCGGGTCTCCCGATGCACCACGACAAGGTCGAGCGAGGGTCTCTACGCCGCATGCTGCGCCTTCACCGTCGACGCCACCGGTCCGATGTGCCGACCGAGTTTCTCGATCCGATGCACGTAGTATCCGAAGGCGTCCGACGAGGCAGTGAGATTCGGGTCTTTCTTGTCAATCTGGCCCAGATCCTCATTGACCCGGAACTGCGGCGAGCGGCCAGGCAGCTTTCCAGGGAAGGCGCGTGCTGCTTGAACTAAACCGACGAGGCACAGAAGGGCGGGAAGCGTCACGATGGATGCACGGCCCGACCAAGGCCGCGGATTGCGCTCTTCGGGAGATGCGTCTCGGTTCCTTCGTGCGCTAGGCGAGGGCGACATCGGGGCTGCGATCGATGCCTCTGAGGCGCTGCGCAAGAACGACGAATGATCCGTGCCGCCGCTGCTCAAGCAGATCCAGCAGATCGCGAAGGCGATCGGCTCGGTGGTTGGGACGCTACTCGCCGTGCACCAGGTGCTCGAGGTGGCTGCGCCGAACGACGTCGAGGCCCCCGCGTGCATCGAGACGATCAAGGTGTTGAGTCGATCGCTGGCTGTTGCGCTGGAGCGTAGTGGCAGCGGGGGCGCGGACTGAGGGCCCGCGCATATCGAGAGAGCAAGGGCGCGAGATCCGAGGGCCCCCTTTGTTCTCCTATTTATCCGGGTGCCGACGCAAATTGCTCACGATTCTCCGGGAGGAACAAGGCCGACAAGCGTCTTCGTAAAGACGTGAGTTGCCCACGTTGTTACTTCCTTCAATAACGACGATCAAGCGCTTGGCGAGCGAGGCGTACCATCGGAGTCTCGTCATCAAGCAGGTAGGGCTTGTTGTCGTTCTGCGCGACCCCAAGCGCTCTGTCGACGGCTCTGGCTCGCGCCGCGTATTCGGCGACTTGGCGTGCACTAGTTGGTTGAAGGGCGCTGTGTGCATCATGGCTTTCTTGACGCAATTCCTGCCGCGTGGCACTTCGGTTGAGGCGCCTTGTGAGTTCGACGAGTTCCTCAAGTAGGTCGCGATCTGCGCGAGGTTCTTCGACCTTGACGGGACCAGGGTGGTGCT
>JANQEO010000372.1 GCA_028278325.1 Candidatus Binatia bacterium | reverse complement strand
GGCGACCTTGCGGAACTCGGCGGCGAATTCGGGTGGGATCACGCCGAGCCGGCCGAGCTCTCCGTTCCGGGCGCGTCGCGCGGCCACAGCCTCGATCTTCCGCAGCTGTGGGACGTAGTCGCAGTAGCGCGACAGGGCGTAGCCTTCCCGCGTCGTGGTGGCCCGTAGGTCGCGCGAGAGCACGCGTACGCCGTCGCGGAGCACGCGGTGATACAGCAGCGGCGGTGCGCCGTTGAGCACGATGAGGTCGACGTCGTTGCGGCCCAGGGCCTGCATGAGGTCGGCGATGAGATCGGCGACGAGGCCGGCATCGGACGGCTCGAGGTACACGGCCACGTCCACGTCGCTGTGTGCGGTCGCCCGATCCTGCGCCACCGATCCGAAGACATAGGCTTCGAGGACCTGCTCCCGTCCCTCCAGCGCTGTCGCCACCGTCTGCAGGATTTCGTCGCGGTCCATGGAACAGCTCGAGGGTAGCACGTGTGCGCCACCGAGCTGCGTCCCGTTCGTCGACGCCTATCGGATGTACGGCCGAGCAGCACGGGCGCCGATCCGACTTCGCCGCGCCGGCGCCCGCCCCAACGCCGTCGCACAAGGACGTGCCCGACCGATCGCGCAGTCGACCAGTATGTAGGACGGGTGGCCAACATGTGGGTCAATGCTGTCCGACGGGCCGGCCAAGTTTGCGGTTTGAGCAACCTCGGTCAGGATCCCGGCACCTGCGCGCGTTGACTAGAAGAGCCCTGGCGGGGCTCTCCTGCTGTCAGCTTCCGAAGCTGCCGCCAAAAACGACTCGGGAGTGCACGTGGTCGTCCGCTGGCCCCCCGGTCAGTGCAAAATCCAACACACCATCACCGTTGATATCGGCCCCACCCGTCGCCGCGAGGAACCTAGGGTCCTCACTGAGTTGAACAGCGCCACCCGTGTCGAGCGCGTCGTCGAGGGAGATGCCGACGACGTCATCCCGCCCGAAGAGGATCTCGACGCCGCGGGCCATCGTCAGGAGATCGTCGGCTCCGTCGGCGTTCTGGTCGCCGACGACGATCGCTGTCGACAAAGAGCCCCGAACGACTACCCCTCTCGAATCGGCGACACCGAGCTCGTCAGTCGAAAACGATGCGAGCTCGCCCCGTCCGAGGACGACAAAGGTCAAGTGCTCGGGAGTGAGGTAGGGATCCTGAACCTCGCGGGAACGATTGAAGACGACATCGTTGAATCCATCTCCGTTGAAATCGCCCGATATCTCGGCGATATCGAGGCCGCCAAAGTCATTCGCGTTCGGGTCGTCATGCGTAATCACAAAGCCCGCACCGCCTTCGGTCACGTCTAGGGCACCTATTGGAAACGTGTCGCCTCGCTTACCGAACACTACGGCCACGCTTCCGATCGAATGCACTCAATCTCCACTGATCGCCACGTCGGGGATGCCGTCGGCGTTCACATCGCCACCGCCAGTCAATAATCCCCAGTAGCTCTGAATCAGGTAGCCGCCGACGCCCGCCTCGATGTCCTCCACCGTCGGGAAGGCGCCGTCAGTGCCGAATACGACATACGTGGATCTTCCCGAGCTCACGGCGAAGTCGTCGCGACCATCATCGTTGACATCACCAAGCCCCACGGGGACGGACCCCCCCCACTCGGCGGAGAGCTCGACCACGCCATCCTCGTCTGGATTCCCTACGTCGAGCGCCGTCCGTGAATGCCGCCCGGCGACCACAAGGAGGCGGCGTGTTTCACCCGGTCGCCCCGAGTAGATCATGAAATCACCGAGACCATCACCGTTGATGTCCCCCGCGGCCCGGCCACCCGCGGTCAGGGGACATGAGTCGGTTCCCCACAGTGCAAGCGACCTCACTGGAAACCCTCCCTCGCCTTCCTCGACGTCGGCCAGATCCACGGATTCCTCGTCGTGTTTGCCGTATACGACGTACGTGCGTGCAAGAGGTTCTGGCTCGTCCTCAGCAGCCCTGCTCGCAACGAACAGATCGCCAAGGCCGTCCCCGTTGATGTCTCCCAACAGCGCGACCTCGTCCCGTTGAGTTTGAAACCCCCTCACGACGACGAATCCAGGCAAGTCCAAGTCCGATGGGTCTTCTGTCCCCTGGCCCGATTCCCACGTCTCCGTGCCCGTCGAGCCGTCTTCGGTGCCGGATTCCTCGACGGATGCGCTCCCGCAGGCGGCGACGGCAATGAAGCAACCCACAGCGACAGAGCTTCGCCACGAAGAGCTCCGGCTTGCGGCCATGGACGCTCTTCTTGCTCGATGCCGCACGCACAACAGTGTGACCTGGGTACTGTCGTCGTGTACCCGACCGAGGTTGTTCCGATCGCGCAGTCGGCCGGCATGCAGGACCGGTGGCCAACATGCGGGCCAATGCTTTCCGGCGTGCCGGCCAAGTGCGCGGTTCAAGCAACCTCGGTCAGGATCCCCGGGCATTTGTGGTACTGCGGGGATATCAACCTCCGACACATAGGTCGTCACCTCCGAACACTATGTAGGCGCGCCCCGAGTTGGACCCGTTGATGCTGACGCCGGGTGCTCCGACGATCACGTCGGATAGGCTATCCGCGTTGAGATCTCCGACGACGCCGACTGACTCGCCGGCACGCCCGGCTTCGGCCTCTCCAGCAAGCGCAAAGCCGCCCTTTCCGTTGGCTATCTCCGTGAGCAACACCGAATCACCATCGGACTTCCCCAACACCAAATACGCGCGCCCAGCGTCGTCCGATCCGGCATGATTCGCACCGATGAGGACGTCCGCAAGGCCGTCCCCGTTCACGTCTCCGGCTGAACTCACCGAGGCGCCTGCCAAGTCTCCCTCGCGTTCCCCGTCGACACTGAAGCCGCCTCTTCCCGCTGCGATCTCCGACAGCGCTATTGCATTGGTGTCAGGCTTCCCGAAGACGACATAGACTCGACCTGAGTCGTCGCCGCTACCGCTCGCGTGCGGTTGGCCGATCAGCACATCCGCGAGCCCATCCCCATTGACATCCCCAGCGCCGGCCACGGCTTCACCTATACGATCGAACTCGGCTGCTCCACTCGCGGCGAACCCGCCCACGCCCGCGGCAACGTCTGACAATTCCACCGGTTCAGGAGTAGTTTTGCCCAGTACGACGTAGACGCGCCCGGCCTGAAAGGTGTCTGTGCTTGTGCGCGAAGCTCCGATGACTACGTCAGCCAGTCCGTCGCCGTCCACGTCCCCTGCGCCGGCAACCACTTGTCCCGATCGATCGTCCGCACTCTCCCCATTGATGGAGAAACCGCCAATCCCTGCAGCAACGTCAGCCATATCGACCGGGTCAGTGTCGCCTTTCCCGAAGACTACGTACGTTCGCCCGGAGTACTCACCGTTCACGTCGTGTCCCTCGGCGCCGACTACAATATCCGTGAGGCCGTCACCGTTGACGTCCCCTGCTCCGCTGCTTCGGCCAGAGAGGTGACCAGCTGCCTCTCCGTCGGCGACGAATCCGCCCTCACCACGAGCGATGTCTGACAGCCGAACAGCTGCGGTATCCGTCTTGCCAAAGACCACATAGGTACGACCGGAGGCATCTCCGTTCGGATCACCGTAGTGGGTCCCAATGACGACGTCATCCAGGCCGTCGCCGTTGACGTCCCCTGCACCACTCACGAATAGGCCTGAATGGTCGTTCATCGCCTCTCCGTCGAGCGTGAACCCACCGACGCCGGACGCGACGTCGCTAGGCGTCACGGAATCCGCCTCGGGCGAACCGAACACAACATACGTTCTACCCTCACCACCCACGTTCGGAGATGCCGATGGGCTGGCGACGATTAGATCCGGGGTGCCGTCGCCGTTCACGTCTCCAGCGCCCGCAACAGTTCTTCCAAAGAAGTCGCCGCTCATTTCACCATCGAGCGCGAACCCGCGCGCGTCGGCAGCAACCTCTCCCAACGGAATCAGAGAACCGCACCCCGTGCTCGTTGCATCGGTGCCGTAGGTTTCGCTGCTGGACGATCCCTCGCCGGTTGCAGTCGCCACCGTGCCTGTTCCGAGCGAACCGCTTGCGCTACTCTGGTCAGTGGGGGCGTTTCCCGAGCCGTTGCAGGCAGCGATCAGCCCTATCAGCGAGCCAGGTACGGCCAACAACGTGGCGGCGTACGCCATGCACCTGCCCCTCACAACGAGGTCGTCATGCTTCGACACAGTCGGATGATTCTAGCCACCCTTTTTGTTCGTTTCTAAGTTGACGCAAGAGAAGCCGGAAGGACCCTCAAAACACTCGATTGGTCCTGATCCACCACCTCCGCCTCCCCCCAGATCCACGCGGCACTCCGTAGGCCAGATGAGGCCATCGTTCACCGCCCTTCGCAGTGCCAGGCCCCAATATGCGTAGCAGTCGTTCGTGTTCACCGCGTCGGCCGCACACCTGGTCGCCAAGGTGTGGGCGTTGTCTGGGTTCTTCCAAGGGCCGGTACTTCCATCACACAGGCGATTGTCTCTTACCTCAGTGCCATCGATGTGGTGAATCATCTCGTGCAGCAGAAGCCGCCCGCGATTTCCTACTTGATTGAATGCGTACCAATCTTCACAAACACAAATCGTCCCCGCATCCCAATATCCAAGGGGAAGATGGAATCCCTTGCAGTTACAGTTCCGACAATGGTAGCAGACCGCCGGCGAATTCTCCGCCTCGTTGTAGCAGAAGATCCTCAGGTTCGCGGGTGGGCGCGTGAAGCGATCGAAGACGCGATGCACGATGTTGCGGACACGCTCTACCCGCCACTGCGCGTAGGATCCAAACCACCAAACGGGTGTGTAATTGTCGTGGATGTTCCCCCGTACCAACCCTTCGGTCTCCCAAAGACACTGTTGATACGAACGATAGGCTCCCCAGCGAGCGATGAAGTCGATCATCTCCTTCATGACCACGATCATCTGCCACGCAGCCGTATACGCCTCCTCCAGATCTGCGCGGAAGTCATTGAGTGCGCAGTCGATGGGCATCGGAAGCGGAACCGGCGGATAGGTGTAGTTCCGAAACACTTGCGGAATACCGATCGCGAGAGGACGAGAACCGTGCCGCGGAGGATTCCTGGAACCCACCAACGCGCCAACGCTGGCGAACCGAGCGTCGTCTCTGTTCTCGCCGCAATGCGGATGGGGGTTCGGTCCGTCGCAGATAGACTGCGGGACAGAAACCGGTTGAGCCCTCAGATTCGCGATCTCTGCAGCAGCCTGCTGGCATTCCAGCCCAAGGTGCGACGAACCTATTTGAGGCGAGGGGTAGTCTGGCGTGCCCCGAGGAGTGCATTTACGGCTCACTTTTGTTTTCTCCAATCGCGCGACAGGTTTACGAACGCGCCGCACTGCGTCTGGCTCGGACACGTCGCAAGTTCGATAGTTTCTCTACCAAGATGCCGGCACAGAGCGTTCATCGGACCACGCCGTTGCGAGGGCCGGACGCAAGCATAGCGAGTTCCGCTTCGGCCTGTTGAAGCTCCAACGAGAGGTGTGATGACGTGCTCGACTGCGTCGGTGAGCCAAACGAGGCTGACAGATCTGCGGGAAGTGGAGCGTTGAAGAACGACGACGGGTCTTGTGCTGTTCTCGGTGAGATGCCTGACGAGTCCCGAGCTGCGAGGCTACTTTGACCTGAGATCGTCGCAGCGACCTCTTTCTCGAGGTCCGCTTCCGACGCTAGCCCTTCGTGTCTTCGAAGCAGCTGGGCCTCACGAAAAAACAAGAATGTAGGGACGGCCGATATATCGTATTGTCGTGCCAGATCGGGCGCCCTAGACGGGTTGATCTCTTCGAGTTCGAATGGCTCGACGTCCGTGCGTGAGCGCAGGCCATGGAGAAGCTGCCCCGCAACGACGCAAGTTTGGCAGTGCTCGGGATCAGCAAACAACACAACGCGAATCCGCGGCGTGACGGGCGACGCAGCAGGCCGCGAATCGATGTCCACACCCTCGGTCTCCACGGCAAGCGGCGCCTCCCCGGTCCACAGACCCAATGGACAGTCCTCGGTGGCCAGCTTGGCCTTGGGTGCCACAAAGCAGCCGCACTCGGCGCAGCGGTCGCTGTCGCGTACGTAGCGATCGCACTCGCCGCTTCGGCAAACGGCTACGCGTCGTTGAACGACGTCCTCATCCGCGAGGACGTGCCCCCCGCGCACGGCGGTCGTCGCGGCTTTGGCAGCTGCCTTCGCCAGGTTGCCAGCCAGTGCCGTGAGACTGGGGAGATGCCGTGCCTTTGGCGTGTCGGCGTCTGGCGGCGCGGTCTCCTCCGAGCCGTCTTCACGCTCCTCGAGTCGTTGCCGGAGCGCCGCGTTCTCCGCTGCCAACTCGGAGAGCTCTCTCTCGAGCGCCCTGGTGATGACGGCGATTTGCTGCTGTTTCTGCGTCAGTATTGCCGTGAGCTCGTCTACTTGGGCTCGTAGCACTGACAGCTGCGCTCCGCGGTGGGTCAGATCCTTGGCCGTAGCGTGCAGCGTCGTCGAAGACGTGGCGCTGGCGTTGGGTGGCTCCAAGTTGGCCTGCACCGCTCCTGCTTTCATTCCCTCACCTCCGACGGCCGCCACGGGGAGTCCTCACGATGTGCAATTCCCCGCGGATTTGCGCTCGCTTCTTCTTGGCGCAAATTCACCCGTCGAGCCTCCTGCTGGCATGCAGCGCGTTCAGGACCGTTATGCAGCCCGCAGGGGCCATGGAGGCGGAGATGCAGGCCTCGAGCAGCTTGAGGTCGTCCGTGGAGAGCTCGATCGGGCCGTCGGCGTCGGCGACGCGGCCGACGAGCTCGGCGCGCTTCAGCAGGGACTCCGGGCCTTCGGGCATTTGACCCGACGAGGTCTGTGGGCCGAGGCGTGCCTGGTGAAGCGCGAACAAGAGGTAGTCGCTGAGCCGCGGCTCGCTGGGCAGGCCCATGCTCTCGCAGTCGGCCGGGATCCACTCGGTTCCCTGCCATGTCGTTGGAATGGTCGAGATGTCGATTTTCATGTTGTTCCTCGGCGAAGAGCCGCGATCGTCGCCCGGGATCTTCGAGCCGTGGCCACCCGTTCGGGCGGTCACACTCGTTCAGTGGTCACGCGACG
>JANQEO010000351.1 GCA_028278325.1 Candidatus Binatia bacterium | reverse complement strand
GGCTGCCTCCTATGTCGTGTCGCCCGACGCCCTCGGGCCGGTGGCGAGCGATCCCGATCGCACCATCGACCGCCTGTCGGCCGGCTACCTGATCGCGCTCGCGGCGCGGGCCGTGCGGGAGGTCGGGCGCTTGGTGCGTCGGGCGCGGGCAGAGAAGAAGCGCCTGGCGACGCTTTCCCTCGACACCGAAGTGAACTTTGCCTCACCGGCCGATCGCTCGGCCTTCACCCAGGAGCTCGGCGAGGCCATCACGAGCCTCGTCGCCCGCTACCACAACCCTTCGGCGTCGGACGGCCGCGTGCACCGTCTGGTCGCCATCGCCCATCCGATCGAGGAAAGACCATGAGCGTGAAAAAGGACGACAAGGGCCATCTCACCGTGGAAACGGAGGTCGAGATTCAGGCCACACCCGAGGCTGTCTGGAAGGCCATCGCAACCGGGCCCGGGATCAAGTCCTGGTTCATGGCGATGGAGTCGGAGTTCGACGAACGCGTCGGCGGCGAGGTCCGCACGAAGATGGGCGACGAGATGGTCCCCATCGCGAAGCTCACGGCATGGGATCCGCCCAGGCACTTCGGCACCGAGGGGGAGAATGCTTTCGGCCCGGGGTCGCCGACGATCGCGTACGAATGGATTGTCGAGGCGAAGGGAGGAGGCAAGTGCGTCCTGCGGATGGTGCAGACGCTCTTCGCCGAAGACGACTCCTGGGATACGCAGGTCGGGGACACGGAAGCCGGTTGGCCTGCCTTCTTCCACGTGCTGCGCAACTACGTCGAGCGCCACGCCGAAGAGCCGAGCGGTGTCGTCCAGGCCGCGGTCCCAGTGCCGGGCTCGAAGGAGGAGGCGTTCGAGCGGCTGACGGGTGCATTGGGCGTGGGGGAGATCGCGAAGGGAGCATCAGTCGATTGCGACGTGGACGGGGTCCCGGCCTTCTCAGGTGAGATCGAAGACGTCGTCCGCGGCCGCAGCGACCGGATCATGATCCGCCTCGAGCGACCGTTCCCCGGCACGGGCTGGATCGGCGTGGGGCCGATCAAGGGCACCATGACCGCGATCGTCACGCTGTACTACTACGGTGAAGGCGCTGCCGACGCGAGCGCGCGCGGTGGAGCGCAGCTCACGGAATGGCTGCAGGCGCACGGTCAGATCGTGTCGTCGTAGAGGATGGGTGAGGGCCGAGCGGCGGGTAATGCCAAGCGGCGCTGGATCGGTGTTCGTGACGAAAGGCACAGGAGTGCCCTGATCACGGCCTCTGCGCTTCCGTGGCTGTAAGGAGCGGAGAGACGACTCGCTCCAGCTCGTCGGCGCTCCAGTCGTACTTGTCGCCGGTCCCCCAACCCCAGAGACCGACGCCGCGGTAGCCGGCGTGACGCAGCGCCTCGAGGCTTTTCACGGTAGCCAGCTCCGGGTCCATCTCTGCGATCCAGACGGGCGCATCGAGGTCGGTCGTCGCCGCAAGCTTCACCGCCGAATCCAGGCCACGCTGATCGAAGATGTTGTGGCTGAGGACATCGAGACCGCGTCCGCGCCAGTAGACCAGCTCGCTCGCACTGCGACTGACCACCGTGAACTTCGCGTCCGCGTCGGATCGTCGCAGCACGGTGAGCGCGCGGTCGACGAAGCCCTGCACCTCGGAAAGCGCGGCTCCGGTCACGTTCTCGGGCTCGTTGAAGAGATCCCAGATCACCTGACGCTCTGCGAGCTTCTCGACGATCGGCGCGAGCACGCGCGTGACGAAGCGGTCGGACTCTTCGCGATCGACCACGAACTGCGGGAACTCCACTCCTTTGCCATCGAGCACCGTGTTGTCCATGAGGCTGAACATGACGGTGACGCCATGACGGTTCGCGATCTGGGCGAGTCCGTCGAGAAAACCGAGGAACTCAGGCTCGACGCCCGTCACGCTTCCCGCGGCGTCGACGACGAGGCCCGTGCGATAGTCGCCCAGGTAGACACGCGTGAAGCCGAGACCACGCCGCTGCAGAGCCGCGTAGGTCTGGTCGAGGGTCGTGCGTTGCTCCGCGGAGAGCGCGCCGGAGAATGCGTAGCCCAGCGGCCACGGACGGTCCGCGCCGCTCGATGCCAGAAACTCTTCGCGCGAGGCCGGCTGCGGACGATGGATGCTGTCGGCGGGAACGGCTCGAATCTCGGGCGGTGTCTCGTTGCTGCGCGGAACCACGCGCACGTCAGCGACCGTCAGCTCGCCGCGGAACGGTCGGTAGCCGCGACCCCGAACGCGGTCGCTCTGGGCGCTGACCTTCAGGCCGACCCGTCGAATCGACGGCTGCGCCTCGAAGTCCGGATCGGTGTACCCCATTGCAGGGGTGAGCGGGCCGGGAGCGATGCCGACTCGCACGCGTCGCAGAGCGTCGTGGCGCTCGACGAAGGCGATGCTGCCGTACTGGCTTCTCCCTTCGGCGTCGGACACGAAGGCCTGAAGCTCGCCCGAGAAACTGCGCGGGTAGGTGATGTCGAAGACGAGCTCCCGTGAGTCGGATAGCGATGCGCCGAGCGGTGCCAGCGGGCCGGTGAGGTCGATGAAGATCTCGCCTTCCTCGCGCGCGCCCAGCTTCGGATCGAGGTCGACGTCGAGCGTCAGCCCGCCGAGTCGCGCCACGGCGCTCGCAATGCTCGATCCGCGCACCTTCCAATGGGCGTGCGTCAGCTCGACCCCCGCCACGCGACTCACGAGCCCCGTCTCCGGCGGTCTCGCGATCGCATTCGTCCCAAGAACAATACCGACGGTGACGACGACGACAGCGGCCGCCCCCGACCAGCGCAGCGCACGAAAACGAACCGCAGTGCTGACGGTCACGCAAGGTCCCGACTCGACCAGGCGCGCGCCGCCGACCCATAGGAAGCCGGAAGCGAACAGGAGGAGAAAGGGCGTGCCGATGAGCGCGAAGTCGTTACCCAAACTCAGGACAAGGCAAGCGAACAGCACACCCGAGATCACCAGCTCCACCGAGCCGGGAGGCACGGTCAAGCCTCGACGCGCGCCGGGGTCCGCCTCCGAATCACTGCGTCCTCCGAACTTCGGCGTACGGACGAAGGGGCTGCGCCTTCCGAGGAGCGCACCCAACGCGGCGCGCGTGTTCACCGCGCTCATACCGACGCCCAACGCCATCAGGGCCGGCAGCCGCGCGAGCGTTCGCCACAACGACTGCCCGGCGGCCCGTTGGGCGATCAAGATGAAGACTGCCGCGGCGAGTGTGCCGCCGAGGAGGACCGCGCCGCCAAGCGCCCACGCGGGCGCTCCGCGTAGCTGTGACAACGGCACGATCACGAAAGTCGCAGGCACGGCGAGAGCCGCGAGAACGAACATGACCGCATAGAGAATCGGGGTCGTCAGGTGAAACCATGCTTCGGCCTTCACACGCAGCGGAGCTTTGCTGAAGAGAATCCGCGGCATCAGCTTGACGGCGCACTGAAGCAGCCCGCGCGTCCAACGATGTTGCTGGCTGATGAACGCGCTCATGGTCGAGGGCAACTCCGCGTCGACGTGCACGTCCGGCAGATAGACGAAACGCCAACCGGCGAGCTGTGCGCGGTAGGAGAGGTCGGTGTCCTCGGTCAGCGTGTCGTGCCCCCAACCGCCTGACAAATCGATGCAAGGCCGGCGCCAGAGGCCCGCTGTGCCGTTGAAGTTGAACCAACGTCCCGTGCGAGCACGGGTCGCCTGCTCCACCAAGAAGTGGCCGTCGAGGAACATCGCCTGGCACTGCGTCAGCGTCGACTCGTCGCGGTTGAGATGTCGCCACTCCGCCTGCACGACGCCGACCTTCTCGTCGGTGAAATGATGGACGGTGCGCTGGAGGAAGTCCGGTGCGGGAACGAAGTCGGCGTCGAAGATGGCCACCAGCTCGCCGGTCGCCGTCTCGAGTCCGGCAGCCAGCGCGCCGCTCTTGAATCCGTCGCGCGCATACCGGTGATGGCAGACGACGTCGACGCCTTTGGCCTGGAATCGCTCGCAGCACGCGCGCGCGATCTCGGTGCAATCGTCGGTAGAGTCGTCGAGGACCTGGATTTGCAAGCGGTCGCTCGGGTAATCCATCGCGCAGGCCGCAGCGATGATCCGCTCGGCAACGTTGCGCTCGTTGAAGAGCGGGATCTGAATCGTGACGCGTGGAAGCTCTGGAAACTCCGACGCGGGCGCTTGCGGGCTACGCACACCCCTACGGCGCACGAACAGCCACACGAGGAGGTAGCGGTGCGCTCCGTAGAGGCAGATGGCCAGCGCGATGAGACCGTAGAGAACGGCGAGGGCGATGCCGATCCAGGAGAACGTCTTCGAAGGCTCGGATACGAAAGTGAGCACCACGTCCGGTCGGCGCTCCTTGAAGGCCTCGATCCCAGCGTCGGACACGCGAAGCCGGTCGAGTCGCAGTCTCTCGAGATGGCGGAATCCGAGAAGGTGCTCCAGACCGTGGTCGGTGATCTCGCAGCCATCGACGCCGAGCTCGACGAGCTCCTCGAGACCTACCAGCGCAGCCAACCCGGCATCGGTAACGGCGGTCCTGCTCAGATAGAGGTGACTCAGCGAACTCATGCGTCCGATCGACTCGAGGCCCGCGTCGGTCACGTCCGTTCCGAACAGGTCGAGATAGCGCAGAGCAGGTAGGCGTTCCAGCTCGCGCAGGCCTGCGTCACCGAGACGCGTGTTCGTCAGCGAGATCTTGCGAAGCGACCCGAGCGCCGCCAGCTCTGCTATGTGCTCATCCCCCAACAACGATTCGCGGAGACAGACCGATCGCAGCGCAGTGAGCCCCGCGAGGTGCCGCAGACCGGCTCCGGTAACCCGGGTTCCATCGAGATCGAGATGCTCCAGGGCTTGCAGCCCCGCGAGGTGCCGGAGCGCATCGTCGGAGATCTCCGTGCGGCTCAGGCGGAGAACGCGCAATCGCGACAGCCCGCTCAGGCTCGCGAGGAGATCGTCATCCACGGACGTGTCAGCAAGGTCGAGCGATTCGAGATTCTCGAGATCCCGCAGCGCGGTGACCGTCGCCCCGTCGACGGTCCTGTGCTGGAGACTCAGCGACCGAACGGCGGAGAGCCGCCCCAGGTCGGCGACGGTGACGTCTTCGGGCAACGCGCTCTTCGACCACGAGGTCGGTCCCCATGGAAAGTCGAGCTCGACGGCGAGGTTCGGACGTCGTCGCCGCAGCAGAGCCCTACCGTCCGCGGTCACGCGTGTACCTTCCAGCGAGACCTCGCCGAGCGACGCGAAGGTGACGAGAGACTCGGCGGCCTGATCGGTGATCGCGGTGCGATCGAGCCGAAGCTCGTGAAGCGCCGGAAGCGTTTTCAATACCGCCACACCGCGATCACTGATGGGTGTGGCTGAGAGATCGAGGACACGCAGGTTGGGAAGTTGCGCGATCTCCTCCAGGACGCCGTCGGTGACCGCCGTGCCCGCCAGCTCGAGCACTCCAAGCCCGCGCTTGTTCGCCAGCGTTCGCACTCCGGCATCGCTGACGCGCGTGTGACTGAGTGCGAGTTCCTGAATCGGGTTGCCGATCCGGGTCAGCGCCTCGTCTGTGATTCCGGTCCTCTTCAGGCTGAGTATGGCAAGCGTGCGCGAGTTCGCGAGCGCGGCGAGCCCGTCGTCGGAGACTGCGGTCCCGTCGAGCCGAAGATCCTGAAGACCTGGTATCAGACCGACCCGCTCCAGGCTCTTGTCGCTGACTTTCGTTCCCTCGAGATGGAGCCCGCGGAGGCCCTTCAGCCGCGAGATGTTCTCGAGGCCTTCGTCCGAGACGTCCGTGTCCGTCAGAACCAACCCACCCAAACTGGCGAGCCGGGTGATGGAGTCGAGAGCGTCGTTCGAAATCGCTGTCCCTTCGAGGTACAGGCCGCCCAGTGCTTCGATGCCCGACAGTTTGGAGATGGTCGAGCCCTTCACGGCCGTGCCAGAGAGATTCAACGAACTCAGCTTCTTCAGCTTGCCGATCGATTCGAGTGACGCATCGGTTACGCGCGTTCCCCGCAAGTCGAGGTTTCGCAACCTTTGGAGCCCGACGAGCGCGGCGATCGAGGCGTCGTCGGCCCCAGTGCCCCCGGCGTAGAGTTCCGTCAGTCCGGTCAGTGCGCCGAGGTGTCGGACTCCGTCTCCGGTGACGTTTGTGCCGTAGATGTCCAGATACCGGAGGCGCTTGCTGCGCGCGATGCGGACGAGGGCGGCGTCTGTGATGCGTGTGCTCGATACCTCGAGTCGCGACAGCATCGGGGGCTCTCCCAGCGCAACGATGCCCGCATCGTTGATGCGCGTGCCGTTGAGTTTGAGTATCGACAGCCGCTTCGCATCCTCGAGGCCAGCGAGGCCCGGCCCCAGAAGGTCCGTCTTGGCAAGATTCAACGTCTCCAGTCTTGGAGACGCTTCGAGTCTGGCCACGGCTGCGTCGTCAACGCGGGTCTCCCTGAGATCGAGATGCTTGAGGTTCTTCAGTTCACCGAGGTCCGCGAGACTGGTGATGTCGGTCGAGCCCAGATAGAGCGATTCCAGAGCCGTGAGGTTTCGCAGGTGCGACAGGCCTTCATTCGTGATGGCCGTGCCTCGAAGGGAGAGCGTCGTGAGGCTCTCCATTCCGGCAAGGTGCCGCAGTCCCGCGTCCGTGACCCCGGTGTGACCGAGGTAGATCGACCCGATTCGGAAAGCCGCGATCGATTCCAAGCCCGCATCATTGACCCCGGAGTCTTGTAGAAACAGCTCCGACAGTTGGGTGCTGGTGAAGCCTTTCAGTCCCGATCCGGTGATGCCGGGGCTGCGAAG
This sequence comes from Candidatus Binatia bacterium, assembly GCA_028278325.1. Lineage (GTDB taxonomy): Bacteria > Desulfobacterota > Binatia > UBA1149 > JAJCZL01 > JANQEO01. Next base: position 19,267 of record JANQEO010000351.1, on the reverse strand, counting down.
CAGAAGGCGGTCGAGGTGCTTGAAGGAGCACAGGTGAGCGAGGCCGGCGTCCGTGATCGACGTACCGGCTAGCTCGACGATCTCGACGTTGGCGATCTTTGGTGCGCAAGCCGCGAGCCACGCGTCGGTGACTCGGCGCCCTCTGAGAGTCAGGTTCTTCCCGCCCAACCCGATCGTTCTCGCCAGGTTCGACGCTTCACGGACGAGCTCATAGAGCACCGGAAAGCGTTCGGAATCTGCCAGAGACACCGCGTTGCGAAGTCTCTGCATCAGACGTTCCGTGTCCGCCTCGATGAAGGTCTCGAGATCGATCTGTCTCGCCTTCGCCTGGAGGTTGTCGAGGCTGCGACGGACCTGATCCTCGTACGCTACGAGTCGACCGACCAGTGGGGAGTACAGCTCGAAGTCGTCGACGAGGAAGGACCGCCCCGTCCGGTTGTGCTCCAGGAATAGTCGAATCGACCCGATGCGCTTGCGGTCCAGACCGTCAAGCCCGGGCCGATAGACGATGTGTTGCCACTTGCCGGCGTAGATGTAGGCCCTATGAGGATCCGTCGACCCTCGTTTCCCGTCCAGGTCCGCGAGCGAGATCTGGATCTGAGCGCCGCTGTCGCCTTCGATCTTCACCCAGAAACCGAACCCCCCGATCTGGCTGAAGTCTCTGCGGGGGAGCGAGCTCTTTTCGAACACCAGAGACCGCTCGGCGCCTTGAGCCTCGTCGAACGAGATGCGGAGCGCTCGGCCACGATCGGCGCGGCCGCCGACGAGCTCGAAGCTGGCGCCGTCGGTGCGAAGCGACGAGAGATCTCCGACTCCATCGAAGTCGTGAAGGGTCGTCCGGCCACTCTGGGTGAAAGCCAGGCCGTGGATGCAGAGAGTCGCGATTGCGATCCCAAGAACGCGGCGTGCATGCATGAGCATTCTTGGCCTACTCGAGACTCAGCAGCAGGGCGAAGCTGGGGAGGAGGGTTGATCTCATGGTCGATGGCTGGGGAGGTGGCGGCGAACCCGGCCGCGGTCACGGTCGCTTGCTTGCGTCACCCTCCCATGTCTCGAAGGCCGCTCGACATTGCGGGCACAGCGAAACTCCGAGCGTCCGTCGAGGATTGCAGTTCAGTGGTTCGCCGAGAGCGCGTCGGGGCCTGTTGCGAACAGGTAGGATCGACTGAAATCGCCGGCTGCGAGATGGAGAGAGCCATGTACCCGATCCTTGCACTTCTGCTCGTGCTCGTCGTCGCGCTTCCGGGCGCCAGCCAGGACGAGCGCGTGGCCTGGTTGAAATCGAATGCGATCGACCCGGCAACGGACATGGACTCGCTGAAGGAGGTGATTGGCGACGCGCGCATCGTGATGCTCGGCGAGCAGACTCACGGTGATGGCACCACATTCGAGTGGAAGACGCGTCTCATCACCTACCTGCACGAGAGCATGGGTTTCGATGTCCTTTGCTTCGAGAGCGGGCTCTACGACTGCCGACGAGCCTGGCAGACGCTCCGGAGCGGTGCCGACGCGAAGAGTGGATTCAGCGAAGGCGTCTTTCCCATCTGGACGTCGAGCCGCGCGCTCCAACCGCTGATGCAATACGTCAAGGAGTCGCTCGGCACGAAGCGACCGCTCGAGCTCTGCGGTTACGACTGCCAGCTCACCGGCCCGGACTCTGAAGTCCTTGTGCGAGACATCGAGGAGCTGGTCCATTCGGTTGACCCACCAGCCGTCACGCCGCCGCAATGGCGCGCATTGAAGCGAGCGCTGAAGGCCCTTGCCGCCGGGGAAGTGCCGGAGAACCTGTCGGAGGCCTTTGCCCCGCTCGACGCGGCGCTCGCTGGCGATCGGTTGAGCGCCGGGATGTCGCGGCGCGAGCGGTCGTTCTGGCGCCAGGTATTGCGAAGCCTCGACGGATTCGGACGGCACCGTGCGGTCTCGCGAATGAAGGGCCTCACGTTGGCGCAAGTCTTCAATCCACGGGACGAGCAGGGCGCCGAGAACATGCTGTGGCTTGCGCGCGAGCGATACCCGGATCGCAAGATCATCGTGTGGGCGGCCAGCATGCACCTGGTTCGTCATCACTCCGAGATCAACACGCAGTCGAAAGACCTCGACTACACCGGGACGCGATCGATGGGCGACCGAGTCTGCGAGGTGCTGGGCGACGAGGTCTACGTGATCTCCTTCACGACACACTCCGGTGAGGCAGGATTGCCGTGGACGGCGCCATGGAAGGTCGTGCCGCCGCCGCCTGGTTCACTCGAGGACTTGTGCTTCAAAGCCGGGCTCGTCGATGCGGTGATTCCGTTGCGCGGAAAGAAGCGATCGTTCTTGAATCGACCGGCTGTTGCGCGGCCGCTCGGCAACGCGCCGATGAAGGCGACCTGGAGCCGACACGTCGACGCGTTCTTCTTCAACCGGACGATGAAGCGTAGCGCGCAGCACTACGAACGCGAGCAGATCGAATCGCACCGGGACATCGTGGCTGCACTCGAGCGCAATGCCGAGCGATTCCGCAAGAGGCATGCGACGCGACATGCCTATGCCGACAAGGGCGACTTCAGCTCAGTCTGGGACACCTGGAAAGACATCTTCGAGCCGGCGCCTGACCTGATGAAGACGACCGGTGACGAGGTGGCGCGATGGGCCGAGAAGCAGCGCGATGACGCTGCGGTGACATGGCGGGCTCATGCGCTCGTCGGCCGTATCGCTCATGAACGCGGCGAACGCGAATCGGCAATCGCAGCATTCGACCGCGCGCTCGCCGCGTATGGCAATCGCAGCCACAAGGTCCCGATGACGCAGAGTTTCCGGCATCATCTGGTGAACAGCAAGGCGATGGTGGAGTGGGATCACTCTGGATTCGACGGGGCCCTCGCTCTGGCGACGTCGCTCCTCGCGGAGGACGCCGGGTATCACTGGTTTCACGCCGCTCCTTGGCTCGAGAGGCTCGGTGCTGACAGGAAGCGGATCGACGTGCTTCGCGGATCAGTCGAATCGGCCTACAAGAAGCGCGCGGCGCGATTCAAGGCGGAGGCTGTGCGCATCGAGCGCTACAGGGGCGTTCTCCAGCGTCAGATCGCCGACTGGCTTTCGAAGCACTAGTCGTGCATCAGACGTCCCGTGGCCCTCGTGTCTCCTCCTCCGTCGTCCCGCATACATGGAGCAGCGGCACGATCGGGCCTTGTCCGCGTGTGTCCGGCCGCTGACTAACGATTGTACCGACGCAGCGACTCCTCCAGGTCGGCCTTCAGTTGCGCGTCGGGCTCGTCCTGCTTCTCGATGAGCGTCAGCGCCTTCTCGCAGGCGCGGATGGCTGCCTCGCGCTGATCGGCGGCGCCAAGGGCGCGCGCGAGCGTTTTGAGCAACTTGGGGTCCTGCTCTTTCGTGAGCGCGACGGCTTTCTTGGCGGCGGCCACGGCAGCCTCAGGGTTGGCGAGGTCGGGGTCGCGATTGCCAATGTCGAGCAGCTGCATGGCGAGATGATCCTGGCGAGTGGGGTCATTGGAATCGAGGGCGACCCAGCGACGAACCTCAACCAGGACGTCACCGTACTCGTGGCGCTCCCATGCGACCTGGAGAACCAAGCCGTGGGCGGTGGGGCAGTCCGGTTTCGTGCGGACCGACTCCGAAGCCGCGTGTGCCGCCTCGTCAAAGCGCTCGAGGGCGATGAGGCTCGTCGTCCGACGTTCGTGGGAGCTGTGATCGTCGGCGAAGACGAGGGCCCGATCGTAGGACTTGAGGGCGTCCTCATGACGCTCGAGATCGGCCTGCGCCCTTCCCTTGTTGCACCAGAGCCTGCAGGCATCCGACTTGCGCTCCAGGGCGCTCTCAAAGGCGTCGAGCGCTTCTTCTGGGCGTCCAAGTCCCAGCAGCTTCAGACCCAGGTTGTTATAGAGCCTCCATGCAGCTTCGTCATTCCGGCCCTTCGCGGCGGCTTGCTGGAAGCAGTAGAGAGCCTCCAGGTCGCGACCGAGCTTGACCAAGCACACGGCCTTGTTGTTCCAGACCCAGAACCGATCCTGATCGAGTTTCAGCGACTCGTCATAGGCCGTGATCGCGTCCTCGAACTGACCCATGAAGCGCAAGTCGTCTCCTTTGTCGGCCCATGCCCAGTGATGGGGTTCGATCTGGAGACACCGGTCCCAGGCTGCGACTGCCTTCTTGAAACGTCCGAGCTTGGAGAGAGCCTCGGCCTTGGACTGCCAGGCGCGCAACATGTGCGGGTACTGGCCAGTCGCCCTCTCTGCGATCTTCAGGGCTTCGTCGACACGTCCGATCTTGCGAAGGACGTTCGACAGGCTGGGCAACGCCAGGGGGAACTCGGGCCGTAGCTCCAGTGCCTTTTCGAAGGCCTCTCGCTTCGCCTCACGCTGATCGTCTGCGAACCGGGCGTGGCCCACGCCCCACCAGGCATAGGGGTCTTGCGGCCACAGCATGGCCAGGACCGTTGCACTCTCTTTCGCTACCCATGCGTTCTTCAAACCACCTGCTACACGGGCACGGTGAACGAAGTACAGGCATCTTGGACTCGACATCGCAGCAGCCAGTCCCAAGTCGTGGAGCCCTGAGTGGGCGCGTGCCCGGTCGCTTTTCGCCCGGTCTGTAGTCTTCAGATACCCGATGAGAAAGTGATCCGCGGCGGTTTCGGGATCGGGGAGATCCTCGTTGTCTCTCTCGTCGCGCTCGAGCCGGCGCGACACCCAGGCCCGCAGGTACGCCAGGCCGGCAGGACGACCGCTCTCCGACACGTGCAGGCTCACCAGCGCCCAGGCCTCGTCGTTGCGATTGAGACGAGCGAGTGCCAGGACCTTCCCACCGATGGCCTCTTGGTCGTCCGGCGCGAGCGCGAGTGCTTGCTCCAGGTGATCGAGCCCCTCACGCGGCGCGTCCTCATGGATGGCGAGGAACCCGGCCTGCAGCAGTTCCTCCACCTGGGCCTCCACTCGCAGTCGGAGGTCCGCGGCATCCTTCTGGCGGGCTTTCCCTCGAATAGCTTCGCGCTCCGGCCCCTTGGCGACGTACCACGAGCTCGCGGCCACGAGTACGAACAGCAAGAACACAGAGGCTGCGCGATACGGTCTTCTCTGCGTCCAGCGGAGGAGCCGTCCCACGTGCCCGACGGGCTTGGCGAGGATCGGCTCATGGTTCCTGACGCGCCGAAGGTCTTCGGCCAGGTCGGCCGCCGACTGGTATCGGCGCTGAGGGCTCTTCTCCAGCGCCGTCTCGATGACCACCTTGAGCTGCTTGGGGATGGTCGGGTTGACGCGCTGCGGATCCGGTGGATCTTCGGTGAGGATGGTCTGGTAGAGCGCCTGCCGTGTCGGAGCTTCGAACGGGCGACGAAGGGTCAGGCATTCATACAGCGTCGCGCCCAATGCCCAGACGTCAGTCCGTCGATCGACACGGATCGACTTGCGCGTGATCTGCTCCGGTGACATGTATGCCGGAGTGCCGAAGAGATCGCCGGTGCGGGTCAGAGAGATCTCGGAAGCCTCGTCGGCATGGGCAAGCCCGAAGTCGGAGATGACTGGGCTACCATCATCGGTCAGCAGGATATTGGCGGGCTTCACGTCTCGATGTACGACGCCAGACTCGTGGGCGGCATCCAATGCGTGGGCGGCCTTCTCGATGATTTGCAGGACGCCGTCGATCTCCTTGCGACGCCGCGGCCCGCTAGGAGTAGTAGCCGCCGTCGTCTCGGAGTTCTCCTCTCGGTCGTTGACCGTGTCGAGGTCGACCGAGGTCGTAGGGGAGAGCAAGGAGGAACCCCGTTCGCGGGCGACGTGCACGCGCCTGCTCAATGATTCGCCATCGACGTAGCGCATGGCGATGTAGGCCTGGCCGTCGTGCACCCCGGCGTCGTAGACGGCGCAGATTCCTTCGTGGTTGAGTCGCGATGCGACGCGCGCTTCCCGCTCGAAACGCCGCTGCGCATCACCGTCCAACAGGGGGGCCGAGAGAATCTTCAGAGCGACGAGCCGTTCCAGATGGCTATCCCGAGCCAGATAAACGGTGGCCTGGCCGCCGCGTCCGAGCTCGCGGATGATCTCGAAGCGTCCGACTTGCTCGGGCGCCTGCTCGCGCTTCTTACCCAGCGGGTCTGGCGAGAACCACTCCTCGGCGCCCTTGTCGAACAGGTCGTCGATGGCGTTGTCGAATCTGTCGGAGCCGCCGTCTATTGCCTCGCTCATGTCGCGCGCCTCCGGGCGCTCAAGCCAGTGACCGGTATCCCTTCGCGTCTCAGAGTCGTCTTGGGGGGGAGAATCTCACTATTCTAGGCGCTGTGCGAGTTCGACGCACCGCTTCTCCAACTCCGCCCTGGAATCCTCGGGGTGGTCGTGGGCCAGGGTGTCGATGACCGCGGAGCGAAACGCGGTTCGCATGTCCTTCAGAGACTGGTAGACGCGGCTGACCGGTACGCCATGACGCTCGGCGATGTCCTTGGGTGCCAGGTTCTCCAGGTGGCGCTGTCTGAGGAACGTGGCCGCCTCTTTGGCAGCTCCTCCATCTCGTTCGGCTCGCTCCATGATCAGGCCCATGGCCTGACGGACCAGGTTCTGGGCCCAGGCACGGTCGAATACGGCCGACAACGTCGGTCCCGCGTGCTCGATCTGATCCAGGTCGAGGTCCGCGACGCGGAGCCCGTGCCGCAGCATGCCACCCTTTCTCTCGGCTCTGCGGGCGACGTTCCGGGTGATGCCGTGAAGGAACGCCCGGAAGCCGCCCGGACGGTCGGAGTCAGCGCGCTCCAGGGGGCCCGCCAGCTTGAAGCACTCCATGAACACGTCCTGCACCGTGTCGGTCACATCACCGTGGTCTACCGGCAGCTTCCACCGCGCGGCGAGATAGGCCGCCACCACGCGGCCGTAGCGCTCTGCGAACGCCGCACGGCTTGCTGGGTCTCCTCCGGCGGCTCCATGGACCACGGTCCAGCAGGTGTTCTCGGACTGAGGCATGGGACGGCAGTCTATCTGAAGCCTCCACGGGGCGTTGAGGGGGGAGAAGCAAGCTCGGAAGCAATCGCTGAAAAGTCACCCCAATCCAGAGCCGGGGCGCGAAAGGAGGGCGTACCCCAAGACGCGAACGGGGGATGACAGGAGTCTGATTCATGCGACTGATGACAGCCATCGGGCTGATGCCCATCCCTTCTGTGGGACTTTCGTCGTTTCTGATCGCCGTCGTTCTCTTGTCACCTGTGCGCCCGGCGCAGTCTTGCAGCCCCCAGGTGTGGGACGCCGCCACGGACTTCTCCAGCACGACCAACCCGAACGGTGCGTGGAGCTATGGCTGGTCAAATCCACAGGGCACCTCGTTCAACCTCTGGTCGGGTCAGGCGACGTGGGGGTGGTGTACGTTCCAGGTTTGGGGCAGCGGGAGCTGGCTTGGGATTGGCAAGAACCAGTCGAACAGTCCGCTCTGTACGTGCAACGGGCTGACTCGAATCCCGGCGCAGAGGATCGTGATGCATCCCGGGAACTACGCGGAGCGCGCTGTGCTGCGCTGGACAGCACCGACAGCGGGGGCGTTCCAGGTTTCTGCACAGTTCGCGGGGTTGGATATCAACGCTCCGACGACGGTGTACATCACGGTGTCCCACAACTCAGCAGTGCTCTGGAGCGCGGCCGTGACCAACAGCGCTCCGTCGTCTTGCAGTATCCCCGCGCCCATAGCCGCCGCCATGCCGGCGACCAACGTCACTGTATCTGCGGGGGACACGATCGACTGCTTGGTGGGCGACGGAGGCAATGGCAACGGCAATGACTCCACGTTGGTGGAGTTCACCATCAGCTGCCTTGCGCCACAAGCGCCCGAGTACCAGACGAACTCCTTCGCCGCGAGCCTCGACATCAACGGTGTGCTCGGTACGCCGCAAACCCCAGCGTTGTTCGTCAACGTACCCTTCGGGGCCACAGCGAACTTGGGGCTGTTGAGTTGGAACGTGGGACAGCCGTGGGACGTCGGCGTCGGTTTGGCTCCACTCATCCCAGCAAGCGCTGGCGCGCCGACGACGTCAAGCGGTCAGATCGTGAACCTGAACCTGACCGATCCCTCGTTCAGCCTGTGGTTCAACTTCCTTCTGGGACCGCCATGGGGACCGACGACGTCGTTGTCGCTTCCGTTCTCGTTCTCAGTCCCGACGTCGTTGTCGGCGCAGATGATCGTAGTCGCTCCCAGCAACCCTTCAGGCATCGCCCTGTCGCAGCCCGTGACATTCGTTCAGTAGCGCCTCCCCGGCTCGGAGGTTCGAGCCCTCCCACGGCTCGCTTGCGCAACCCGCCGCGACACGCACAGTCGTGTCGTAGGTCGCTGCTCTCCGACCTTGTGGCTCGTAGCGACCGTCAGCGGGTGTACTCGTGCATGATTCCCGGTCGACTCTGCGCACACGCGACTCTTTGAAAAGTCACCCCAATCCAGAGCCGGGGCGCGAAAGGAGGGCGTACCCCAAGACCGCGAACGGGGATGACAGGAGTCTGATTCATGCGACTGATGACAACCGTCGGCAACGTAGACACTTCGAGGTGGCTCATGGGCCTCGTGATCGGGCTCTGCGCCTTGGCGCTCAACACTTCGGCCGCTTACGCCCAGTCCGAGCTCAAGTTGACAGCCAGCGACGGCGCCCCTGGAGATGAGCTTGGGTGGGGCGCCTCGATCGAAGGCGATGTCGCCATCGTCTCCTCACCCTTCAACCTAGGCAAAGGCGCGGCCTACGTGTTTGAGCGGACTGGCGGCACCTGGACCGAAGTACAAAAGCTCACCGCTTTCGATGGGGCGCCTGGCGACCAGTTTGGCGTTTCCGTTGGGCTCAGCGGCAACGTTGCGATGGTCGCGGCCGTTCGCGATGACGACAAGGGGACGGACTCTGGCTCGGTCTATGTGTTCGAACGGACTGCGCTTGGAAGCTGGAACTTCAAACAGAAGCTCACCTCCAGCGACGGAGCGCCCGATGACCGACTCGGCAGCTATCAGACCATTGCCATCGAAGGAGACTTCGCCCTACTCGGTGCAAGACGCCATGACGCTCATGGAATCCCCAACTCTGGCGCCGTCTACGCTTTCAAGCGGGACGCTGCTGGCTTCTGGCACGAGACGCAGAAACTCACCGCAAGCGATGCCGCCGCCGGAGATCACTTCGGGGACCTGGCAGCCATGAGTGGTAACTACGCCGTAGTCGGAGCTGATGGAGTTGATGATTCCGGACCTGAGTCTGGCGCAGCCTACATCTTCGAGCGAGACGCTTCCGGCAACTGGCACGAGGTGCAGAAACTCACCGCTGGGGATCCCGACGCCGGAGATCACTTCGGCGGCTGGGTCGCGATGAGCGGCAATACCGCCCTGGTCGCCGCCTGGGGTGACGGAGATCCCGCGGGGCCGGCGTCTGGCTCGGTCTATGCGTTTGAGCGAGACGGTGCCGGCAACTGGAACGAGGTGCAGAAGCTCACCGCCAGCGATCCCGCCTCAGGTGACATCTTCGGATGGCCGGTGGCGGTGCAGGGTGATACTGCGCTGATCGCCGCCGAGAGTGATGACGACTTCGGGTCGGAGTCCGGGGCGTTCTATGTGTTCCGGCGCGTTGGAGGCGTTTGGACCGAAGTGCGAAAGATCCATGCGAGCGATGCCACGGCCGGCGAACATTTCGGAGATAACCTGGATCTCGACGGAACTACCGTTCTGGCGGCGGCTTGGAGCGCTGATGCTCTCGGGACTGACTCCGGGGCGTTCTACGTCATTGAGTTGGACACCGACGGTGACGGCATTGACGACTCGTTCGAAGCGAGCTTCGGGGGCGACGTGAGCTTCGAAGACTCCTCGGGCGACCCCGCCACTGTCCACGGATCTAATACGGATCCGGGCGGCTCGACGATCACGACAGGCTCCTTCTCCGTGCATTTTCCCCAAGGCACGACGGCGCCCAGTGGCCAGATCGACGTCAAGTTCAAGCAACCGCCCGCCTCCGCCAACATCGAGGTCGAGATCAGGGGGGCGGTGTTGCCTCCTGGCACGACCAAGACCATCGAGATGCCCTTTGGCAATGCCAACCTCATGTGCATCGTCGACGAGGCGAATCCCGCGCTGCTGCCTGGTGAAAGCTGCACGGGCGACTTCCGGACGACGGTGCTGATTCCCGATCTCGGGGATCCGCCCATCGTGACGAGTGGCGAGGCGCAGGATCCCGCTGATCCTTCGCGCAGCGTCCCGGCTACCTACACGGTTACTCGCCTCACGGCCACCAAGGTGCGGGTCGAGGGCATGGTCCACACCGTGGTTGCGGCCATCCTCGACAGTGACTTCGACGGTCTCACGGACGACGACGAGGTGAACCTCCTCGGAACCGATCCGAACGACCCGGACACCGACGGGGACGGGCTCCTGGACGGCACCGAAGTGGACCTGCAAGCCGACTCGGGTGTTCCGGGATGCCCCAACCCCCTGATCGCCGACTCCGACGGGGATCTACTCGCGGATGGGTCGGAGGTCACCAGCGGGACCGACCCCTGCTCCTACGACACGGATGCTGACGGTCTCTGCGACCTGATCGATACGCAGCCGACGAATCCGGCCGCATCGTCAGGAGCGTTCGAGGACGGCATCCGCGCGCTCGCGGATCAGGTCGAGACCTTCGACCTCTTGCTCTTCTCGGGACCCAACAACAATGCGAACCGGGGTCGGCGCAACTCGCTGGCGAGCCGCATCCGCAAGGCCGGGAACCGCGTCGGCAACGGCCAGAACCACTCAGCAATCTCGCTCGTGTCCGGCGTGCTGGCGAAGGTGGACGGCCAGGGAAGCGACTGGATGTCGCCGTGCCCCGAATCGACGTTTCTAGCGACCTGCCTCGCGTCGCTGCTGCTGTCGCTGTAGCGGCTTGGGCCAGGTGCGTAGTCACGTTGTTGAGGATCGCTCTGCCAGCAATGAAGCCAGATGGCGGGACCTAGGGTTGCAGAAGGGCGATGATGGCCGTGGCGCTGGCGACCAGGTCGTCACCCTCCGTTTGTGTGAGGATGCCTCCATTCATGAAGCCGGTTGCGGAGTTGATGAAAGCCTGGAGGATGTTGATCGCAGCGTTGGTGTTGCCTGATTCCAGCTTCTTCAGGACGGCCTCCAGCTTCTTGATGAGCCCATTCCCTTGCCCGTGGTTGAGGGCGCCGCTCGCCACTAGATCCTCGACGTCCTCGATGAGGTCCTCCACTTCCGTGTTGGGATCCGGAGGCGGCGGAGGGACCAAGATCCAGAGAGTGGCGCGTTCGTTTCCAAGAGCGTCAAGGCTCGCACCGACAACGTGGCCATTGTTGCTGATGTCCAAGGTCCAGGCCGATGTGTATCCCGGGAGAGGTGGGAGAAGCGTCGTGACGCCTTGACTCCAGACCCACGCTTGGTTCAGGCCCGCGCCCGTGGTGCTGACTCCCGTAATCTGCCCCAGGTCGTTGATTGACTCTGATTGGGCGTAGGTTCCGCCGCCGGGAACCCCGAGATCGGTCGTCGTGCCGCCCAGTTCCGGAGCATCGGGATCGATGGGGGTCCAGACATAGGCGCTATCGATGCCTGAGGATGGACTGGAGAAGACTCCGACAACCTGGCGATGGACGTTGGCACCCCAGGCATTAGAACCGCTCAAGCCGAGGAACGTAGTCGTGCCGCCCAGCGAGAGATCCTGAGGAGCTTGAGGCACCCAGATGAAGCTGTCGCCGCCGCTCGCACCAAAGACATCGCCGCGTTGGGTAATGCCATTGCTAATGCCAACAACTCCTGTCGATACGACGCCGCCGGTGGCAGTCCACACGAAGACATCAAAGGAAGAGTCTGCCGCCACCATGCCGAGGTCGTTGAGGCCGTCTGCCCTACCGGGGACGAGCTGATACGTACCCCCCTGAGTCGGATCCAGGGGATTGGTCGGTGTCCAGAGAAACCCCTGCGCAGGCGAAGACCCAAAGGTGTAGCCAACCACCTGTCCCAAGCCATTCACGTCGTGCGCTGCGACCGACGGGAAAGGGACTCCGAGGTCGACCATGGTTCCCTGGGTTGGGTTGCTGGGATCAGGAACCCACAAGAACGGATGCCGTTCCCCGGCGATCGTGGTTTCGCTTCCTCCCACGACCATTCCTGCATCATTGATCCCCTCGGCCCAGCTTCCTGCGCCCCCCAGGGTGCCCAGGTCCACGACGCTCTGGACCTGGAGCTGGGCGGTGGCCGGGGGCGTCAGCCCGAGCAGAGCGATTCCGACAAGGTTCGCCAACTTGAGTCGCATGGCTCTCTCCTTTGTGCAGCAGTCGCAGCAACGCGATTCGGAAACGTCGTCTCGGCGGAACCCGAGAAGGCGGGCGCAGAACCGAATCGAACACGACTCTTTGTGTGTAGCGTTGACGTTCTCACCGCGAGTACTTCGAGAACGCCGCAGCGAAGAGATGACGCTCGTCAGCAGGTTGCGCGGTGAGGCCGCACTTGTGGATCCGCGGGATGACCGCGCTCACTCTTCGTCGATTTTTGCTCGTGAATCTCGTGCGGACGTCCACAGGGTCAGATGCGATCCTGGAAGGGCCGGCGCGTGGCCCGATGGCTCGCCGATCGAGACACTGGAGGTTCCGGGGCATGAACAAGATGACTCGCAAGGCCGCCTTGGAGGACGGGTTAAGGCGCGTCCCCGTTAGACGGGGCTCGCTTGGTCGACCATGCACCGGCATGGTTCGTCGCCGGGTCACCGGACACCTCGCGGTTTGCATCGCGCTCGTGTGCAGCCTGGTTCCTGGTCAGGTCCCGGCTCCAGGTATCTCGCTGGTGCAGAGTTTCTCAGTCGGCTCCCTGGGCATACCCGGCCAACTCGGTGGGATCGAGTTCAGCACTGATGGCACGGCGCTGTACGTCGCGACGACGGCAGCTTCCGCGGCAGGGTCGATCCGAGTACTCACGGTGCAACGGGACCCGGTGACCAACAGGGTGACCGGTCTGTCGGCGCCGGTGACGCTCACGGCGGCTCCGAACATCGACGGCGGACTTCAGTTCGGCCCGAACGGGGTCCTGTTCTGGACGACAAACCCGACTCATACTCTCGGGCAATACGCGCCGGGCGCTCCGCCCACGGTGTTTTCTCTCGGTCCGGTCGGAGTTCCGGCAAGCGCCGGGGGGCTCGAGTTCGTACCGCCCGGACTGCCCAACGCGGGGGACCTCCTGGTCTCCTCTGCTTGGGGCGGTGGGATTCACAGGATCTCGCTCAGTCCCAACCCCAACGGCACCTTCACACCGGTGGCCGGATCCGCCGTCTTGTTCGCCCAGATTCCAGGAGGCATCGAAGCCATGCGGCACATCCCTTCAGGATCGAACGCGGGCGACATGCTCTTCTGCGACTGGTGTGCCAACGCTGTCTACCGCCTGGCCATCGATCCCGCCACAGGTTGGCCGCTGGCCGGACCCGGTGGGCAGCCCATCGTCACGCCAGTGATCACGGGGATGCTGGGAGCGGAGGGGATGGCATTCGACCCCCTTACGGATGACTTGTTCGTCGGCACGTGGACCTACTCTGGCAACGACGCCATCCATCACTTCACCGGCTTGGGCGCGCTTTCCCTCTCCGCGGCCCAGCCAGGTGGCCCCGGCACGGCTCTCTACGTCGGCAACACCAACCTCACGCCTGGTGCCGAGTACCACAACCTCGTCAGCTTCTCGACGTGCCCCGGCGGCCCGGGAACCGGCCCTGGACCTTTCGGCTCGTGCCTGACCCCTGCGGCCATCAACTTCCTCATGGATCAACTCAACTGGCCGGTGGGTACCGTGCCGTTCCACTTCGTCGCGCCCACCGACTACGTCGTCTGGCCCCCGCTGACCGGCCTTCCTCCGCTCACCGTGGACGCGCTTTGCATAGAGATGACCAGCGGCGTACCAGGGGCGGTGTCGCCCATGGTTCGGATCGTGGTGCAGTAGGGTCGTCGGTCAGTGTCAGCGGGTCGTCATCAGGCGATCCACCTCTGACCACATCGCCCGCCACCGGCCGGCGTCAGGGAGGCCTTCGAATCTTCGTAGTGTCGCTACCTGAGGGAACGTCTTCCAGGCACGCAGCAGGCTCTGGATCTCACTGAGGGAGACCTCGCCTGCGGCGAGTCCCCGTTTCATGGCCGCGAGGTCCCCTTGGAGCCATGCCAGCGCGAGCCCCGCGAGACGCTTCTGTTCGGCCGGGGCTTCCTCGCTCCCGGCTCGCGCTTGCTCCATGGCAAGGGCAGCGTCCATTGCGGCATGGAAGCCGTCACCATGTTGCGGAACGTGCGAAATCTCCGGATACCGGGACATGATCTCTTCCCAGAACACGCACGCAGATGCATGCAGCTTCTTGAACCCGCATGCGACCGCGAAGGTCCTAAGGTCCTCGTGGCTCAGGTCGTCGAGGGGGCCCCCAACGGTTGCCTCCAGTTTCGCTTCCGCGTTGACCAGCTGTTCGCACTGGGCGACCCAGAGCGCGGAAGGGTAGCTCCACCAGGGAAGCTGGCTACCACGTTCATGCCCCTTACGCATTTCTGCGAGCGCCTCGGGGAATCGTCCCTGCCGCTTGAGGCAGTGGGCCAGGTTGCAGCGTGCCTCGGGATCGCTTTCATCGAGCGATAGGGACATCCGATACGCGCTTTCGGCACCCTCGAGTTTGTTCTGGCTGGCCATGAGGTTGCCGAGGACGTAGTGGGATCGGGCGTGGGCAGAATCCGTCGCGATGGCCGTCTTGGCCGCATCAACGGCGTGTCGGGGCCGACCCGCCGTCTCGTAGGCGCTCGCAAGCTCGAGGTGGGCGTCGATGTGCTCCGGATCCACCTTGGTCAGGTGCTTCAGGTGCTCGATGGCGGCCTGGAGGTCCGGCGGGCGACCTGTTCTTGCTAGTAGGCGTCCGAGGTCATACAGACCGCGCACGTGGTCAGGATCGACATCGAGTACGTCGCGGTAGGCCCTGACGGCTTCGGCGGGACGGTTCATCAGCTCGAGGGCCTGCCCCCGATTGTGTATCAGGTTCGCTGAACCCGGGCGTAGCTTCAGTGCGGCATCGAACTCTGCGAGGGCCTGTCGTACGTCTCCTACCTTGCGGTAGGCGATGCCAAGGTGTCGACGGTAGACAGCCAGGTAAGGATTCAGGCGAACGGCATTCTCGTAAGCCTTGACGGCGGCCGGGCCATTCCCGAGGTCCTCGTGAACCAGGCCGAGGTTGTGCCAGACGTGCTCTCTGTCCGGGTCGATGTCGAGGGCACGTTTGAAGAACTCGACGGCCTCAGCCGGTTTCTTCGTGCGTCGGCACACGATGCCGATCGCGTTGAGCGCGCCAACGTGCCGATCGTCGATCTCCAGCGCTTCTTCGGCGGCAGTGCGGGCCTCATCGAGGCGGTTCATGTCCAGATAGAGGGTCGCGAGATTGGTCCGCACGTCTGCCATACGCGCATCCGTACGCGCGAGGTCTGCGTAGATCCGCATCGCGTCATCATGTCGGCCTTCCAGAGACGCGATGTGCGCGAGCCTCTCATGAGCCTCCCACCGCTTGGCGTCGTGCTGGATGGCCTTCTCGAAGCTGCGCTTGGCTTGGTCGAGGTCCTTTCGCTCGAGTGCGAGTCGCCCGAGGTTGACGTAGGCGCGCGCCGTGGGCGTGATGGCGATGGACTCCTTGAACAGCGCCGCAGATCGTTCGGGATCGACATCCATCAGGGAGAACGCGGCCCAGTACCACGCCATGTGCGAGTGGGGCCAGCGCTCGGTGAGCGCTGACGCGACACGGGCGTTCACGACGGGATCGGGCACGTGCCCGAGGGCGTGCGCGTAGGTGAAGTGGTACAGAGGTCTCGAGGACGTCAGCGAGATCCCCGCAAGCATGTCTACGGCTTGCCTGTAGGCTCTCGCGCGCTCGCTGGATCTGACGCTCGCGTTGTGGCCTCGCTGCATGCGTCGAAGCGCAACGACGAAACGACCGAACACCGACGCCGGATCCGGCAGGCTCTCCTCGAGCTGCGACGCTTCGTCTGTCTTGCCAGCGGCCACCAGCGAATGAACCTTGGCCTGCAGGACTTCCGGGTGGCGGGCCACGAGATCCCGAGCGTTTTCGAGCGCAGCGAGACCGTCGTTCGGCCGTTCGTCCTCCACCGTGGCGATCACGATCCCGACCAACGCTTCCGGACTGTCCGGTGCGATGGCCAGAGCGTCCTCGAACGCCGCGATCGCCGCCTTGGGTGAGCCGTCGCCGATTTCGAGGAAGCCGGCCTCCAGAGCGGCGTCGCGATCTCGTAGTCGCGACTCCGTGCGCGCGGCCTGGATGTCTTCCCACGAGGCGGCCAGGTAGCCCAGCGCGCAAACGACGACCAGTGACATCACCAGCGCCGCAGCCTTGGCCGGCTCACGCCGCACCCAGCGCCAGGCCCGCCCGATCCTGGACACGGGGCGCGCGAGAATCGGCTCCCCTGACCGGGCGCGACGCAGGTCCTCGGCGAAGTCGAGAGCGGTCTGGTAACGGCGCTCCCTGTCCTTCTCCAAGGCGGCGTCAAGCACGGTGCACAGATCACCCGGGAGCCAGGGGCATGTCTTGCGCAGGTGGGGCGGGTCCCGCGTCAGGATGGCCTGGTACAGGCGCTCGCGCGTGGGCTCATCGAAGGGGCGTCGCAGCGTGAGGCATTCGAAGAGAGTGACACCGAGAGACCACACGTCGGAGCGCCGATCCGCGCGGGCGGCCTCGCGTGTGAGTTGCTCGGGCGACATGTAGGCGGGCGTCCCGAAGAGCTCGCCCGTCTTGGTCAGCGTGGGCAGCTCCGATTCTTCGATCCGAGCAAGTCCGAAATCCATGAGCACGGGCTCTCCGGCTGCATCGATCATGATGTTGCCGGGCTTGACGTCTCGATGGAGAACGCTGATCTCGTGAGCCGCGTGAAGCGCACGCGCGACCTTCTCGACCACCCTCACGACGTCGACAGCAGCTTCGCGCTGCGATCGGGCCGGCTCATAGAGTGCGTCGCCTTCTGTGTCGCTTCCAGTCGTCGGCCTGGCTGCGCCCACGAAGACCGGAGTCGTGTCCGGTGACTCATCCTGGCGTGTTGCCCGGATCCGTGCGGCCAGACTCTCACCACGCACGTATTGCATGGCGATCCACCCGATGGGTCCGTCCAGGCCAGACTCAAACACCGTGCAGATTCCCGGATGGTCGAGTTGGGATGCAATCTCCGCCTCTCGCGCAAAGCGGAGCCAGGAGCCGGGATCACCGGGCCGGAGTCCAGTGAATACCTTGAGCGCGACCTTCCGGTGGAGCCGAGTATCGTCGGCGAGGTAGACGGTGCCCTGGCCGCCGTGCCCGAGGATGTCGATCAGCGTGTAGTTGCCGATGCTGTCGCCGATCGGCGTCGAGGGATCTGACGTCGCATCGGCGTCGGCGCCAAATGCCGCCTGTAGCCAGGATTCCGGTACGTCGCCGTCGTGATCGGAAGCAGTTTCTGCCGGTTCCGGACAAGTCACGATCGCTTCTCCCAGCATGGACGCCGCGCTGCTTGTGGCCTCCGTTGCCAGTTTCGCGGATCGAATCCGAGAGGCTTCACGACATGAGATCCTTCAGCGTGTTCCACTCCCGGCTGATCAGGTGGGGGTCGTGGTGGGGACAGTGGCGTGCGAGCACTTCCCGTAGTGCCTCCTCGAACTCCTTGCGGGCCCGGGCATAGGCTCGGTGCACAAGAGCTGCGTCCACATTCCAACGCGCGGCGATCTCCCGGATTGGCAGTCCTGTCTCGAACCGGAGCCGCAACAGCTCGAGTCGCTTGAGGGCTTCGGGACCTGCAGCGCGCGCCCGCGCAGTTTGAAGTTCGGCCGCCTCCGTCATCACCGAGCGAGCCCACGCTTTCTGGAAGGCGTGCGAGGGTGTGTCATTCGACGTCCCGGTCTCTCCATGCACGGGAACCTGCTGCTCCTTGTTGCGTCGACGCCGGGTCTCGATGGCATTGGCGACGTGGCGGGTCACGCCGTACAGGAAAGCCCGAAAACGGGGCGGGTTCGACGTGTCGAGACGGTCCAGGACGCCACCGCGACGGAAACACTCCAGCAGGACCTCCTGAACCGCGTCGGGTACGTCATTTCGCATGCTTGCGTGACGCCAGCGGGCGTTCAGATAGGCCTTCACGACGGGGGAGTAGCGCAGAGCAAATGCATCCCGGTCCTCGGCGTTACCGTCGGCCGCACCACGGATCAGGGTCCAGCACGTCGTCCCCTGGGAATCCATCACGGTGGATCCTACTGATGCGTTGCGCGTCGTGTGTCGTGCCTGACCTGACCGCTGACAGCTTGAAAGAATCAGTCGCGAGAACCGGATGAGAATGCACAGGGATACCGGGAAGGCTGGATCCGGCCCTGTTTACCCATCGAAGGAGTGTGTCATGAAGACGAGTGCCTGGCTCTTGCTGTGGGTCGGTCTCGCGCTGAGCCCCTTGCACGCGCAGCTCTGCAGCGGCCCAGGCTGGGATGCTGCTGCCGACTTCTCCAGCACGAGCAACCCCAACGGAGTCTGGCAATACGGTTGGACGACGGGCGGCGGATTCAACGCGTTCTCGGGCCAAACAGCCTGGGGACAAGGATGCAGTTTCCAGGTCTGGGGCGACGGCAACTGGTTGGCCATCGGAAAGAACGTCACGAATGCGGCGTTCTGCAACTGCCAGGCACGCATCCCCAGCCAGAAGATCGTGATGCACCCGGGCTACACGGGCGAGTCCCCCGTGCTTCGTTGGACCGCTCCGAGCGCAGGTTCGTATCAGGTCACAGGACAGATCGCCGGCCTGGAACTGGTCTTCGCAACGACGACCGTCACCTTGAGGCGAAACGGGAGCCAGCTGTGGACGTTCTATCTGTCCAACAACGGTCCACCGTCATGCAGCGTGCCAGGCCCGACAGCTGCAACCATCCCGTCGATGACGCTCTCGCTGTCCGCCGGAGAGACCATCGATTGCATCGTCGGAAACGGTGGCAACGGTTCGGGCAACGACTCGACGATGGTCGACCTCACCATCATCTGTCTGAGTCCGATGTTTCAGACGAACTCGTTCGCCGCGAGCGCTGACGTCAACGGTGTCACGGGCTCTCCCTTCATGCCGGCCACGACGACCCTAACGATCGGGCAGACGGCCAACCTGAACCTGTCCAGCTTCAACGTCGGGCAGGTGTGGGATCTCGCAACCGGAGCCGCGCCGTTGATTCCATCGAGCGCGGGGGCGATCACGTTGTCCGACGGTCAAATCGTCAACGTCGACCTTTCGGATCCGACCCTGTCGTTCTGGTTCAACTTCCTGTCCGGGCCGACCTGGGGCCC
>JANQEO010000312.1 GCA_028278325.1 Candidatus Binatia bacterium | reverse complement strand
CCGGGAGGAGCTGCAAATTCCCCGGGGCGGACAGAAGCTCGCGGTCATGCGGCCGGTCTACGTCGCCGAGACGGAGGACAAGGCGCGCGAATGCCTCGAGGCCATGCTCACGAACCACCGCATCAGCCAGAAGATCCGCGCGCCGGGCGTTCAGTCGGACGGCCAAGGCTATGTCTCTCCCGAACCGCTGGAGCAGGAGCCGAGCCTGGACGAGGCCTTCGATAGGATGATCGCCGGCACGCCCGAGCAGTGCTTGGAGAAGCTGCAGCGCTACGCCGACCTGGGGGTCGATCACTTCATAACCTGGTTCGACTTCGGGATGGGACACCAGCAGACGGTGGACTCCATGCAGATGTTCGCGGAAACCGTCATGGAGCCGTTCCGGAGAGAGGCCGGAAAGATCCGAGCCAGCGCCTGAGCGGCGGCAGCCTTGGCGGCGCAGCCATCCCAAGCCGAGAGGTTGAGCGATGTCTTCCATCGAGACAGAGAGTGAAGCGGAACTGGAGCGCGAGTACGACGTGCGCAAGCTGCGCGCCGACTTCGACGATTTGATCGTGGCTTGGAGCGAGCGCAGCTCCGCCTACCGCGCCCTGGTAGAATGTCGTCCCGACGTCAGCTACGGAAACGGCCCCCGTGACCGCCTGGACATCTTCCTCTGCGGCCAGAGCGACGCCCCGGTCCTCTTCTACCTGCATGGGGGCTACTGGCAACGGGGCGACAAGTCCATCTACAGCTTCGTTGCCGCACCTTTCGTCGATCGCGGCGCCAATGTGGTCATCGCCAACTACGACCTATGCCCCAGCGGCACGATCGGGTCCATCACCTCTCAGGTCCGCGCCGCGGTCGTATGGCTGTGGCGCAACGCCGATCGGAACGGCCTCTCCCGCGATCGGATCAGCGTGTCCGGCCACTCGGCGGGCGGGCACCTGACCGCCATGTGCCTGGCTACGGATTGGACGGCGCTTGGCGACGACCTGCCCATCGACATCGTCAAGAGCGGCATCCCGATCAGCGGTCTCTATGACTTGGACCCGCTGCGCCAGACCAGCATCAACGATGCCATGGGCATGGACGAGGCCTCGGCGCAGGATTGCAGCCCGATGCTCCTAAAACCGGTCACCGACGCCCCGATCCTGGCCACTCTGGGAGGCCGGGAGACACGGCAGTTCCACTGGCAGACCGATCGGTTCGTCGAGACCTGGAAGACCCATGGCGCGCCAATCGAGCAGTATGCCGAGCCGGGCGTCGACCACTTCGATGTCGTGAACCGCTTGGCGGAATCCGATAGCGGGATCTTCCAGGCGGCCTGGAACTGCTTGAGCTGAAGGCCGGTCCGGGATTGCTGGACAGTAGGTTCCTTTTTTAGTGACGGGAGAGCAGAGCGATGCCGATGATCCGAGTCGAGATGTTCGAGGGACGAACGGCCGACCAGAAACGCGAGCTGGTCAAAGAGGTGACGGACGCATTTCTTCGGTCTTGCGGCGGTACCCGAGAGAGCGTCGCCGTCGTCATCACGGAGTCCAACTCCGAGAACTGGGCCATCGGCGGTGAGCTGGTCGCGGATAAGGCGCCTGCCTAGACGAGCAGCCGCTATGCCGGCAATATCGTCCGGAGTCCCCGACGGGAGGCGGAGTCGAGATGAACGAGAAACCGCAGGCTGACAGCGACGCAAAAGCGCTCAGGGGCGCCTTCTCGAACTTCCTGACCGGGGTCACGATCGTCTGCACCGTGGACCCCAACGGCAACGCAAGAGGCTTTACCGCCAATTCCTTCACCTCGGTGTCGCTCGACCCTCCCTTGATCCTCATCTGCATCGCCAAGACCGCCTCGAGCTACGAGGCTTTCCGGCAGTGCGAGAGCTTCTCGGTCAACGTCCTCGGCGAGTCGCAGAGGGAGCTCTCGACAATCTTCGCCACCAAGGCACCGGACAAATTCAGCAACGTCGACATTCGCTACGCCAAGACGGGGGCGCCCATCATCGTGGGCTCGCTGAGCTGGTTCGACTGCACCGCGTTCAACTACGTCGAGGCCGGCGATCACATCATTCTGGTCGGCCGGGTCGAATCCTTCGTGAACGGGCAAGGTGCGCCGCTCGGGTTCTGGCGCGGCAGCTACGTCACCTTCGAGTCCGAGGCCGAAGCGATGCGCGTGGAAACGCCGGCCTCGGCCTACGTGAGCTGCCTGCTCGACTGGCAAGGGCGTGTCCTCTTGTGCCGGGGCAAGGACAAGACCTGGACTTTCCCCGCGGCGTCGACGGCAAGCAAGGAAGGCAACCACCAGGCGCGCCTGGACCGGCTGCTCTCGAAGCTGGAGGTCGAGGCGGAGATCGACTTCCTGTTCTCGGTCTTCGAGGCGGCCAGCCGCGGCGAGACCTACATTGCCTATCGGGGCACCGTGACCTCGCCGCCGCCCGAGGCGCGGCAGCGTTCG
>JANQEO010000247.1 GCA_028278325.1 Candidatus Binatia bacterium | reverse complement strand
CAGCACCGCCTCCTGTTCGGTGCGCTGGTGGTTGACGGTCTCGATGCGGCCGGCCAGCTCACGTGCCATCTGGTTCATGGCTTCGGCCAGCGCGTCGACCTCGACTATTCCCGCCGGATCGAAGCGCGTTCGAAGGTCTCCGGCGGTGAAGCGCTGTGCGGCTTCCTGCAGACGCTCCAAGGGGTCGCTGACACGCCGCCACATCAGCAGAATCACACCGGTGGCGAGGGTCGCGAAGGTAAGTCCGCCGATGGCTACCTGCAGATAGATTTCGGTGAGTGCGGCCTCGATGGACACGAGAGGAATGGAGGTACGCACGACGATTCCCGAGGGGTCGCCGGGTAGGGCGATGTACATCATGTTCTGGTCGACCGTCTGGCTATAGCGCGTCGACTGGCCGGTTCGCCCTTCGATGGCGTCTCGTATCTCCGGGCGGTTGGCGTGATTGTCCATGACGGCAGGATCTTCGTCAGAGTCGGCGATCACCCGACCCTCGCGCGAGATGATGGTTATGCGCGTCTCCGAGCGTCGACCGAGTTCTTTTACGGACGCATCCAGTTCTGCGTATTGGGAGTGCAGGGGTTCGTCGGCGACCAAGCGGGCGGCCAGGTGTGCGCGAGCCTCGAGGTCGCCTGCGGTTTTTTCTAGGTAGAAGTTGCGAACCGTGCGGGAGGTATAGGCAGTGGCTGCGGCAAGGGAGATCGCGACGATGGCGACTAGCGGCGTGTATAGCCCCCAGAGTAGAGTACGGCGCCTCCCGCTCATTCCTTGAAACGATAGCCGACGCCTCGAACCGTCTCGATCACGTCGCGCTTCTCGCCGAGTTTACGCCGGAGCGACACTATCTGCACATCCACGGACCGCTCGGTCACGGGATAGTTTTCACCCCGAATTCCGTCCACTACCTGATAGCGCGTAAACACCCATCCCGGGCGTCTAGCCAACAGGTTCAAGATCTTGAACTCCGTATTCGTGAGTTCGACGGAGTTGCCCTCTACTTTGACCTCGTGGCGGCCGGGGTGGATTTCGATCCCGTGCACCCGAATCGGTTTTTCGGCGTCGACGGGGGTGCTGCGGGAAGAGCGGAGCACGGCCCTGGCGCGGGCGATCAGCACCTTGGGGCTGAAGGGCTTGGTGATGTAGTCGTCGGCGCCCAACTCCAGTCCTGTCACGACGTCGGACTCCTCACCACGGGCTGTCACCATGATAATCGGTATTGACGCCGTCTCGTCTTTCTCGCGTAGCCTGCGACAGACCTCCAGGCCGTCGATGCCGGGCAGCATGAGGTCGAGGAGGATTAGATCGGGACGCTCGCGGGACGCGAGATCCAGGCCGGTTTCTCCGGACTCCGTGCAGATGACGCGGTAGCGCTGAGCAGTGAGATTATATTCGAGCAGTTCCGAGATGTCGGGCTCGTCCTCGATTACGAGGATCAGTTGACCTGACATGTCTCGTTTCCTGGTTTAGCCACAACCATACGCGATTCCTGATGTCATCGTGGGGTCCCGTCTGTTAGCGGCTGTTAGGATCACGTTAGAATTGTGTTAGCCCACCCAGAACGGTCGGTCTTCGATCAGGAGTGTTTGGCAGGTCGCCGCACCCACCGCCTCAGCTTATACTAACCAGCCCGCACTTATGAGCAGGCCCTATCGCACAGCCCCCGAAGCCAGCTCTCGAGTCCCTGGGGGAATCCCCTATATCGTCTCCAACGAGGCCGCCGAGCGCTTCAGCTACTACGGGATGCGCACCATCCTGGTCATCTTCATGACCGCGCACCTAGCCGATTCCTCCGGCAACGCGGCGCCCATGAGCGAGGCCGAAGCCACCGGCTACTTCCATCTGTTCGCCTCGGCCGTGTACTTCTTTCCTCTCATCGGGGCCTTGGTCTCCGATGTCTTCCTTGGCAAGTACAGGACCATCCTCGTCCTCTCGATCGTGTACTGCTTCGGTCACCTTGCCCTGGCCCTCGACGACACCAGGCTGGGTCTCGCAGTGGGGCTGACGCTGATCGCCGTAGGCTCGGGCGGCATCAAGCCTTGCGTATCGGCCCACGTCGGCGACCAATTCGGCGCCACCAGCAGCCATCTCATCTCGCGAGTCTTCGGTTGGTTCTACTTCGCAATCAATCTCGGAGCCTTCATTTCGACCTTGCTCACTCCGTGGCTCCTGCAGGCCTACGGTCCGCATCTGGCCTTCGGCGTTCCCGGCATCTTGATGTTCATAGCGACGTTGGCCTTCTGGCTGGGCCGCTATTCTTTCGTGCACATCACACCGGCCGGGTCGGGGTTCCTCCGCGAAGCATTCGGACGTGAAGGCTTGGGCGCGATGGCCAGGTTACTGGTCATCTATGTCTTCGTGGCGGTCTTTTGGGCTCTCTACGATCAGACCGGTTCGTCTTGGGTGCTGCAGGCCCGTCACATGGACCGGGTCTTCCTAGGCTTCGAGTGGCTGCCCTCTCAGGTTCAGGCGGTCAACCCGGTGATGATCATGGCGTTCATCCCCTTGTTCTCCTACGCCGTCTACCCGGCCATGGCGCGCGTGTTCGAGCCGACACCCTTGCGCAAGATCCTGGCCGGCATGCTGACGGCGGTACCGGCCTTCTTGATCGTGGCATGGGTGGAAATGCGCCTTCAGGCAGGCTTCGCGCCGAACATCGCTTGGCACTTCCTGGCCTACGCGTTCTTGACGGCTGCAGAGGTCATGGTTTCCATCACGTGTCTGGAGTTTTCATACACCCAGGCTCCCACTCGCATGAAGTCTCTGGTGATGGCGCTGTTCATGATGTCGATATCGATGGGTAACATCTTCACCGCCACCGTGAACTTCGCCATCGAATCCACACAGGGCGAGGCTCTGCAGGGCCCCGCTTACTTCCTGTTCTTTGCAGGCTTGATGCTGGCGGCTGCGTTGGGATTCTCCGTTATCGTCCGCTTCTACAAGGAGCGGACCTATCTGCAGGACGAGGCCGGAGGCGGCCGGGCCGACGCGGCGCCGGCCTGATTTCGGAGGAAAAGGCGGGCGCTACTTGGTCCCGACGATGTATGCGACCCAGGCGGTGTCGCTCTCGGCCGACTTGCGACGGCGGTAGGTGCCCGTGCCTTCGCCGGTATCGGTGTCGGTGTCTTCCCAGTACACGTCGACCTTCTTGAAGCCGGCCTCTGCGACCAACTCACTCACCTCAGGGATTGTCCACAGCCTCCACTCGTAGGTGAAGGCTCGCCGTTTCTTGCTGCCGTCCTTGAAACGGAAGTGGATGTGGAACTTGCAGTCATGGGTGATGGGATCGAAGCGAGCCTGGTCCCACAGGTAGGTGAACTTGCCGTGCTTGGTCTCTTCGACGTGGCCTTCCTCGATGACCTCGGGGCCGCCCATGAGGTCGAGCACGAGAACTCCCTCGGGCGCGAGGTTGGCGTAGGCTGATTCGAAGTAGCCACGCAGAGCCTCGCGGGTCTTGAAGCACAAGTAGGAGAAGTTCTGAGCCGAGACCACATCGGCCTTGGGCCCTTGGACGACGCGCACGTCGTCCTGGATCAATTCGACGCGGTCGGCGACCTTCGGCTTGAGCTTGCCGCGCAGGTGCTTCACGCCCCATTCCAAAGGTTCCGGGTCGATGTCTACTCCGATCGCGCGCCTTTCCTTCTTACTCTTGGCCCACTCGTAGCAGACCGCCGCCGTACCGCAGAAGTCTTCGCGTAGCAGCACCGGCGCCCTGCCGTAGGCGTGCTTGAAGGCGCGAACGAAGAACAGGACGTCTACGTCGGGAGCCTGTACGGACTTGAGGTAGAGGTCGTACTTGTCTGCTTTGGCGGCCAGGCCCTTGCCTTTGCCGCGGCGTTTCTTGGCCATATCAGTCGTAGAGCTCGGCCAGTCTGGCGCGCTGGAAGGCGCCGTCACCCAGGTACATCTGGTTGTGTTTCTGGCGCTTGAAGTAGATGTGCAGGTCGCATTCCCAGGTGAAGCCGATACCGCCGTGTAGCTGCACCGAACGCCCCGAGCAAAACGCTGCGACGTCGGAGGCGGCGGCCTTGGCCATGCGTGCGTACTTTAAGGCTGTCTCCGGCTCGGTGTCGATGGCGCAGGCCGCCGTGTAGACGATGGAGCGTGCCCGGTCGATGTCGACCATCATGTCGACGATGGGGTGCTTTACCGCTTGAAAGAACCCTATGGGACGGTCGAACTGCTTGCGCACTTTGGCGTACTCGGCAGTCGTTTGTAGCTGCCACTCGGCCGCGCCGCAGATGTCGGCGGAGACGATGGTAAGCAAGGCGGGCAGGGCGCTTTCCACGGCCTTGTCGCCCGTCCCGAGGCTTGCGACGACATCGGATTGTTTCACCTCGACATTCGCGAACTCGACCGTGGCCTGATCGCGGGTCAGGTCGACGATGCGGTCGGGAAGGATCTTGAGCCCGGGTGCGTCGGCGGCAACGGCGTAGAGCCCGATGCCGGCATCCGATCTTGCCGACACGATGAGCAGCTCGGCCTTGCGCGCGTCCTGTACGAAGCTGGCACGACCGTTGAGGACGGCGCCGGTCCCGGAAGTCTCAGCGACGACGTCGGTGTCGGCCGAGTCCCAGGAACCTTCGGCCGTTGTGATCGCAAGGCTCGCGGGGCGGCCCTCGGCTATCTTGCCTAGAGCGCCAGAGGCATTGTCGGTTTCACGCAGAACACAGGTCGCCATCAGGGTGGAGATCAGAGGCGAGGGCAGGCCGGCACGGCCGGCTTCTTCGGCGAGGCTCGTCAGCGCGATCATCTTCATGCCCATGCCGCCGTCGGCCTCGGGCACTCCCAGAGCCGTCCAGCCGAGTTCGATGATCTGCTTCCACAGTTCCTCGTCGTAGTTGGCCGGCTGAACTTCGCTCTCGTAGGCCTCTACATGGTCCTTGGCCACGAGAGTGCGAAGCCTCTCGATCGGCAGGTTGTCCTTGAGGAACTTGCGCGCCGAATCGCGCACCATCTGTTCCTCCTCGCCGAAGCCGAAGTTCTTGGGTTGTGTCATGATCAGCCTCGCCTTCTACTTTGATTTGGGTAGCCCAAGTACTCGTTCTCCAAGGATATTCTTTTGCACCTCGCTGGTGCCCGCAGCGATGGTGAAGCCGTAGGAGTTGAGGTAGGCCAGGGGCCAATGGCCTTCGTCGGGGGCCTTCTCGTCGCCCAGGTAGAGGCTGGCGTGTGCTCCCTCGATCTCCATAGCCACGGCGGCTATGTCCTGGAGCAACTCGCTGACCAGCAGCTTGCCCTGCAGGGGCAGGCGCATGGGATGGTCGGTGAGAGCCTCGACTTTGGCTCGCCTCCCGCCTTGGCGCATGCCCTCGGCGCGTACGGCCAACTTCATGATGCTGTCTCTGATGGTCGGGTCTTCCCAGGCGGCTTTGCCTCCGCGCTTCATGCGCTTGGCCAAGGCGATGAGGTTGGACAGGCGCTCGTCCATCGACATGCCTCCGCCGGCGCCGGCTCCTTCCGCGGCGCCCCTCTCGTAGAGAAGCGTGGTCATGGCCACCGTCCAGCCTTTGCCGACATCGTCGAGGCGCAGGTTGTCGGGGATGACCAGGTCTTCGAACAACACCTCGTTGAAACCGGTCTCGCCCGTGATCTTGATCAAGGGCCTCACGGTGACGCCTTCGGCATCCTTGATGGGCACGATGAAGTAGGTCAGGCCCTTGTACTTGTCGTCGCTGCTGGTGCGGCAAAGGATGATCATCCAGCTGGCGAAATGGGCCAGGCTCGTCCACACCTTGTGGCCGTTGATGATCCAGTTGTCGCCGTCACGTACCGCCGAGGTCTGGACCCCTGCCAGATCGCTACCGGCGCCCGGCTCGGAAAACCCTTGGCACCATACGTCTTCGCAGGAGAACAGGCGCGGTAGAAAACGGGCCTTTTGCTCGTCGGTGCCGTGGTTGAGGATCGTGGGCGCGGCCATGCCGAGGCCGATGACGTTTAGCATGTAGGGAACATCGGCGTGACTGAGTTCCTGGTTGGCAATGGCCTGGAAGTTGGTGTGGCCTCCGCCTCCGCATTCTTTGGGATAATCGCAACCGATCAGGCCGGCTTCGTAACACTTCTTTTGCCAGGCGGCGAGGTACTCGCGCTGCTGTTCCGTCATCACCTCGATCGCGCCTTGGGGTAGGCGGAAGTTCGGCGGGCCGGGGCGGTTTTCGGCAAGCCAATTGCGGCAGTATTGGCGAAACTCGGCCTGTTCGGGCGTGTCCTTCTTTTGCGACATTGGTCCTCCGGGCCTTGATGCTCAGGGGAGCGCGGCCGACCCGATTGAATGTCACAGGGTGTCGACCGCGGCAACCGAACTCCGCGCTTGTGCATAGCCGTCGCGAAGCGCTCTGCCGACTTGCGGCTGTTCTTTGAATGACCCTAAGATTCGCGCGCCGGCATGGAACAATTGCTAGAACCGATCCGCGGGTCCCTGTCTCAGGATATTTACGGTGTGAGCCTAAGCAGCATCGCACTGAGCTTCGCCATCCTTTTCGCCTCCCTGGTGCTCGGCCGCATTCTCTTGGTCATCCTCTTCAACCGCCTGCACGCTCTGGCGAAGCGTACCGATTTTCCTTGGGACGACGCCGTCATCGAGGCCATCAGGAAGCCGCTCCGCTGGCTCGTTCTCTCCTACGGTATATGGCTTGCGATCTACATTCCGGCGGCCTCGGTCGACGCGCCCAACCTCTTCGCGGCCTTGCAGCGCATTGGTCAGGTAATATTCCTTTTCTTCCTTGCATGGCTGACCTACCGGCTCATCGATGTCGTAGACGCCATCCTGCATTCCAGGGCCAAGGATCCCGACGACTGGGTAGACATGGGCATCGTGCCCCTGTTCGTGAGCAGCCTGCGCATCCTGGTCGTCATCGTCTTCGGTCTGGTGCTGGCCCAGAACCTCGGCTACTCGATCGCCGGCCTGATCGCGTCTCTGGGCATCGGCGGCGCGGCCCTGGCGCTAGCCTCTCAAGACACCATCGCCAACATGTTCGGTTCGATCATGATCCTTCTCGACAAGCCCTTTAAGGTTGGCGATTGGATCAGCGGCGACGGCTTCGAGGGTATCGTCGAGCGTATCGGCTTCCGCTCCACGCGAATTCGCACCTTCGCCAAGACGGTGGAGAACATCCCTAATAACCACTTGGCCAACGTGACGGTCGAGAACATGGACCGGCGCAAGGACCCTGGCCTGGGCGTGCGGCGCATCAAGATGACGGTGGGAGTGACCTACTCGACCACCGCCGACCAGATGGAGAAGGCCGTAGAGGCCATCCGTCAGATCCTCAAGGAAGACGAAGGCGTCGATCAGCGCATGACCACGCTGGTGAACTTCACGGACTTCGGCGATTCTTCCCTGGACATCTTCATCTACTACTTCTCGAATTCGGCCAACTGGCAGTACTACCTCGACGTCCGCCAGCGCGTGAACCTCAAGATCATGCGCAAGCTCGAGGAGATGGGTCTGGAGATAGCCTTCCCGACCCGCAGCCTTCACATCGAGAGTGTGCCGAGAGAGTTGGGCGGCGGAGCCCCGGCGGCCTGAGGTTTTCGCTTCCGTTGCTCAACCGGTCCCGGGCCGGACGATGTTGGACCCCCGCCGCGAACATGAGACCATGAACGGCTGATGTTGCCGGCCAATGTCTCCAAGCGCGTCGCCGTGTCCCTGGTGGTGGCCGTGCTTTGCCTACCTGCCGCGGCCTGCTTCGACCGGCCCGCCAAGCCCGCATCGAAGGTTCTGGTCTTGGGTCTGGACGCCGGCACTTGGGACTTGCTCGACGGTTACATCGAGCGCGGTCTGCTGCCCAACCTCGCCAGGCTCAGAAGCGAGGGAGCCTCGGGGGCGTTGAAGTCGATACGCCCGAGCAGCTCACCGGTGATCTGGACGACCGTGGCTACCAGCAAGAGGCCGGTGGATCACGGCATAACCTTCTTCGTGCGCTATCCCGACGGCCCCAAGGGTAAACCCGCGCCGGTGACGCGCACCCTGCGCAAGACCAAGGCCGTTTGGAACATCCTCAGCGACCACGAAAAGGACGTGGCTGTCGTGGGCTGGATGATCACCTGGCCGGCCGAGGAGGTTAACGGCCGTTTGATCTCCGACCGGGCGCACTACGGGCAGCTCGATCATGAATCATATCCTCCGGGCTACCTGGCCGAACTTGATCCCATGCCTGTGGCGCGTGCGATCCAAGCCTTACCGGAGTTCATGACCATCAACTTCGATCCGGCCAAGGTGCGCGCCGGCAGCGAGGACCCCGAGGAGCAGGTCAACTTCCTCGTATCCGACCGCTTCATTCGCGCCTATCGCCGCGACTCCTTCTTTTTGGAAGCGGCCGACCGCGTGCTCGCCGATGGGCGGCTGCCCGATGTGGCCTTCGTGTATCTGCGCGGCACCGATGACGTCCAACACGGCTTCTGGAAATTCATGGATCCGGAGCCCTTCGAGGATGGGGTGCCCGAGCAGCAGCAGCGCGATTTCGGCCGTGTCATAGAGCGGTACTGGGCCTGGACCGACAAAGCTGTCGGCCGAATCCTCGAGCACTACGACGAGGATACCCTCGTTCTGGTCATCTCCGATCACGGCGCCGGGCCGGCCGTGGGCAAGTTCCTGGTGGAGACCCCGAGCTACCTGCACCTGTCGGGATCGCACCGGCAGAGGGGTATCGTCATAGCTCATGGTCCGGGAGTGCGCCGTGGCGAGACGATAGAAGAATCAAGCGTTTACGACATCACACCTACGATACTGCATTACCTGGGTTTGCCGGTCGCCGACGACATGGTCGGCACCGTGACAACGGGGTTGTTCGAGCCTTCCATCGGGGAGCGGGAGCCTGCCCGTGTGGCGACCTACGAGACCGGTGGGTCCGTCGCCGAGGACATTGAGGACAAGGAAGTCGACGAGAAGGTCCTCGAGCACCTCCGGTCTCTCGGATACATCGGCGAATAGGACGGTGGCGAATGTCTTAGCGTGGCAGTTGGTGCCGCTCGGCCATGGCCTGGGCGTGATGCGGGCAGCGGTTGGCGCGCCCGCCCGTGTTGCACTCGGCAGAACGGCGACCTGGCTGGACAACGCCGGGGGGATTTCGTAACCTCGGCTGCTGTTCGCGCCGGGGTGCTTCGCAAACGCGTGCGCGAAGCGATTACCGACGCTCGTGGTGGGCGTAGCTCAGTTGGTAGAGCCCCGGATTGTGGTTCCGGTTGTCGGGGGTTCGAGTCCCCTCGCTCACCCCACATATTGTTGTTGATTTGTTGCTGATCGCGCGGCGTAACAGGCCGCCGGCGATCGTCTCACGGGCCGTTAGCTCAGTTGGTAGAGCAGCTGACTCTTAATCAGCGGGTCGCAGGTTCGATCCCTGCACGGCCTACTTTCCTTTTGGAGGCTTACGCGACAACGCCCATCCTCTAGCTGCCCACATCCAAGAAGACGGTCGAGTTATGCCACGTCCTGGATGTCAATGATCTCGTGCGCCGAGGGCGTGTTCAGCGAGTGGCTACCGGGACTAGAGACGAAAGTTCGGCGATCCTGGATGCTATCCTGTCCAGTTCAGACGGAGGCAACGCAGAAGGTTTCGAGGCGCTGAGCTGCGGTAGTCGCGGAGCCACCGAAGCCCCATCGATGTCGACATGGAGCCACTCGGATGCAACGAGTTCCACCAGGGCCATCGGTTCCTTGCAGAACTGTTCGTAATCCACGATCCGTAGGCGATCTTCGCCGAGCTCGGCTTGCTGCTCGCGCGCCCTCTGCCGGTGATGCAGAACCTGTGAGCATATCTCGTCGATGTCGTCCGCCTTGGGCCATGCGTCCGGTGCAGCCACGCCGTAGGGGAGGCTACGCGAACCCTGTATGGCCTCACGCGCAAGGATGATTGACTGAACGTTGTAGAGCGGCTCTCGCTCGACCCAGACGAAGCGCGCGGTCGGAAGAACCCGAGCGACGACAGCTGCGCAGTGCGCCAGGGCATTGTTCTTGTTGAGCAACGGCTTCGCGAAGGCAGCCTCGTAGGCCCCAAAGAAGCTGCGCATGTCCTCGGCCGCGGCAGCGTCGAAATCGTCAGGCGGGACGAAGCGATGATCCGTCCACCAGCGATCCCACAGGCGTAGCCCGCCGTTGGGGCCGGCCAGCCCGGATGTGCGCCCGAAGTAGCTTTCGTAGCGCGGTCGAGACGGCCGCCGAACAAAGCGTCCAAACAGTAGGCCGGCCGTAATCGGAGCACGTGGGAAGATTTGAGTGAGGTTGTTGAAGTAAGAGACTGGCAGGGCATTGATCAATACCTGGGAGACGATTGTGGTGCCGCTTCTTGGCGCCCCTACCACGAAGATTATCGGCAGGCGGGGTGGTTTGGAGCGCGCGTAAACGGATCGTTCGCGATTGGCTAAGAGCAAATCTAATGGTGTAGCGACAGCCGCCGCCGCAGCCGTGGCCATGGCAAAGTAGGCCTCCCGGTTGCGCGAAGCCAACAGCCTCAAGGGCAGGCCTACCGGGTCGAGAAAGTTGCTCCGGATCAGCGGCTTCAAAGCGGCGACACTGTGCGCCTGCCACCGGCGTGAAACAAGCCACAGATGATATGACCCGTGTGGCCAGGCCGTGCTCTGCGGCTTGTTCCGGACCTCGGTCGCGTCGGTCCTTAGAGCGTACGGCGCGGGGAGTTCACCTTGACCACCCTACAGTTCACCGCGGTGGCAACCGTGCCGGTCAGCCTTTCTTGTCTACGCGCGACGTAAACCCGTTTGTCCCCGAGTATTCGAAGTTGGCATCGTCGCTCTCGTGGGTGTTCTTGACGGACTTGTACTGGACGTAGTCGACTAGATCCTCGAAGGGTAGGTTCTCTATCTTGACCGGATTGCCGTCTAAGCCGGTCATCTGTTCTATCTCGACGCTTGATGCCGGCCCCGCAAACTTCATCCGGGTCGGCGAACGTTCAATGGAGATCTTGCCTTTCTCGACGCTCAGCACCTTCACGTCGAATACGGGGGAGGCATTCGAGATCAATGACGGCACCGCCTTTAGCTGCTCATCCGTGGCGTCTTCGCTGACGTAGTACTTCACCCATTTGCCCACACTGAACGTCGCGATCACCTTCAAGCCGTCGAGTGTCACACCACCGAATTCGCCCTTTTTGATTTCGTATAGCCGGCTACCCTCGCACGTTTCGTTGGTCATGGGTGAGCCGAACATGCAGGGGCACGCGGGGTCGCAACTACAGCTCTCTGCAATATCGGCTTGAAGGGCCCATTGAGCCGGTTGCTGAGCCGGAGCCTGTGCTACGAGAATCAGACTAGCCGCGAACATCTGTAAGATCGGTAATACTCTACGTTTCATGAGGTTCGTCTCCTTGCCGTGGTGGCGTCCAACGTCCGTGCCGGGCACATCAGGTAACTAGACGAGTCCGGCTAACACAATCCCGAGGGAAGTTCGCCAGCGCTTCTTCGAACGAGATCTCAGATCTCGGGTTTGCCCAGGTGCCCACGTGCGAGAACCAGTCCCGCCACATACATGAGAGTCTGAATCGCCTGGCTCGTATTAGGGGCCAGGCCGGGTTCGCCAAGTCCGACCGTCGCATTCCCGAGCCAGTAACCCCCGTAGATCGCGACGCCTGCTATACACAGAGCCCACCACGCCCAGGCTTCACCGCGCCGCAGCGGGCCGAACACGAGTAGAAGCGAGACGATGCAGAGTCCGACCGCCGAGCTGAGGTGGGCTAGTAGGTGATGATGCGCGTGTACAGGCCAGTCCCAAGCGAAGTGGCGGGTTCCTTGGGCCAAGGCGATTACGATAGTGGCTACTAGAGGTAGGCCCAAGAGAGCGGAAACCGTTCTCACGCCGAGAGGCCTAAGGCCAGGGTCGACATAACGCAACCGTCACTTCCAATACGGCCGAAGGTCGAGTAACTAGTCGACAAATGGGAGTCCTGCAGACCAAGGGCGTTGAAGCCCCAGCCGTCCTCGATGAGCTGGCTACATACGCGACGGGCGACGTCGACTGGCGAAGCGGCAAGGTGTTGACCGGCCTATACGATCCTGGCGAAGGAGCGCACGGCTTGGCGGTCGAAGCCTACACGCGTTTCCTGGCGCAAAACGCGCTCTACATAAACATGTATCCGAGCGTCGGGAAGCTCGAGCGCGACATCGTCGAGTCGATCGCCGAGTTGCTACGAGGCGAGCAGGCAGCGGCGGGCAACATCACCAGCGGGGGCACCGAGAGCATCCTGATGGCCGTCAAGGCCTCGCGCGATTGGGCGCGCGAGCATCGCCCCGAGGTCACCGCTCCTGAAATGGTGTTGCCGGTCACCGCTCACCCGGCGTTCATAAAGGCCGCTCACTACCTCGGACTTCACACCGTAGTCACACCGGTCGACACCGACGGGTTCCGCGCTGACATCGATGCTTTTCGCAGAGCGCTCGGGCCCAACACCATCCTGGCCGTCGGCTCCGCCCCGAACTTCTCCCACGGAACCATCGATGGGATCGATGAAATGGCGCCCCTCGCACGCGACAACGGCACGCTGTTTCACGTCGACGGCTGTGTGGGCGGCATCCACCTCTCGGTGATGCGCCGCATGGGTGAGCCTGTAGCGGACTTTGATTTTTCCGTCGACGGCGTGACCACAATCTCCGCCGACCTACACAAGTACGGATACGCCCCCAAGAACGCCTCGGTCGTACTCTACCGCGATCGCGACCTTCGAAAGCACGCCTACTTCGTGTGTTCTTCGACGACCGAGTACGCGGTCATCAATCCGACGGCCCAAAGCACGCGCACGGGCGGTCCTGTAGCGGCCGCATGGGCGGTGCTACGTCATCTCGGAGAAGAAGGGTTGCAGCAGATCGTGCGGGAATCGGAAGCCGCGACCAAACGCATGCTGGCCGGAATAGAAGACATCGACGGGATCGAGGTGCTCGCGAAACCGGACATGTGCATGTTCACGCTAGGCTCCACGACGATCAATATCTTCGAGGTCGACGACGAGATGCGCCGTCGCGGCTGGACCCTGTTGCCGCAGTTCGCATGCGGGGGTGGCCCGGCCAACGTTCACGTGAGCGTTACGCAACCGAACGTCGCCCACGTCGAAACGTTCATCAAGGATCTGGGCGAGGTCGTTGCCGACATCCGTCGGAACGGCCCCGCTTTCGATCAGCGGGAGCTTGCCGCGGCCGTCGAGGAAGTCGCCGAGAAACCGCTAGAGGATATTCTCATGCGCATCGCCCCCCTCGCCGGTCTTACCGGTCCGGATCTGCCTGAGCGCATGGCGCCGCTCAACACCATGCTCGACATGCTGCCGGCCGACCGCCGCGACGAACTGCTGACCGCCTATCTCAACATGACGAGCTAGCTTCGGTCGTACCGACGACTCTGCACGTTAGGCAGGCAGTGGAGAGGCGGCAGCCGACCCCGATGCATGGCGCATCGGAGCCGGCTAAACAGGAGAGCTCCAGATCAGGTGCCGGCGCTGCCGCCGCCGAGCGGACTGATCTCGGCAGGTATGTCGCTGTTCGCGGAGTCGTAGCCTTGTTCGGTGAATGTCACTGTGTACTCCCCGTAACCTGCAGAAGCGCCGGAGCGCGTCAGGGTGAGAGTCCAGGAGTTCTCGATGTCCGAGGTGCTACCCGCGGCCACCGTGCCGATGTTGAAGTACTTCGGGTCCGGCATGGCGATGTCGAGTGCACTGAGGTCGGTCGAGTAGGTGGCCTCACGAGCGTGGTAACGCTCCTGAGCAGCGCGAAGTGATGCCAGGTAGGAAAACGCCTCGCCGGCCTTGGATCTCTCGACTGCATCGCGGAAGCGCGGCACGCCGAAAGAGGCGAGGACACCGATGATGACGATCACGATCGCGAGCTCTACCAACGTAAAGCCCTTTTGCTTTTTCGTGTCTCTGATTGCGGTGATCATTGTTTAGTCTCTAGTCTCCGTATTGGATATGGCTCTAGGCCGATTTGGCGAATGATTGTGCAATCGCCATGCCGCTTTCCAAGACCTAACTGATAGAGGGATCAGGCCGCGGCGAGGAAGCGACGGAATCGTAACCCCGGCTTGAGAGACCGAAGCAGGTGAGCTTCGAGGGCATGGTGTCCGCAAGGCACGACACTGTGGGCGAAGCTCCAGCGTAAGCCTCACGGGCAACTCCTGAGTAGTCACAGAAACGAAGGGTCGGCCGGAATTGCACACCGGCCGCCAAGCCGTTCACGCTCGAGGAGGGGGCAGTACGACTCTAGGGGCTCAGCCCCCGGGAACGTGAAGCTCGCCGGCTAGATAGACGTCGCATAGTTCTACGACTTGAGCAGCAAGGAAGGGTGCAAGCATGCGGGCTTCGTCGATCTCCGGCCGGCTATGGGGCCAGCCGAGATAGCTCAGACCTCTTGCCATCATCATCGTGGGCATCATCGCTTCGTAGTCGACGGCCGTGGCGCCGGCCGAGCGGTAGCCGTCCATCAGTGCCTCGCAGATGCGCGCGAAGTCGGGATCCGGCTGCAGGAAGAACAACGTCGTCGCGAACTCGAACAGATACCAGCCCGTGCCGGCGTCATTGAAGTCGAGAAGATGAGCCGTGTCGCCGCTGATCAGCACGTTCTCCGGAAGAAAGTCCCCGTGCAGGAGACCGAAGCGGTCAGGGGTGGCTCCGAAGTCCTGCAACTTCTCGCGTACCCGGTTGCGGGCCTCGAGGATACGCTCACGCTGAGGATCGCTCAGGCACTCGAGTTCCCAGAACCTGCCCCACTCCGGGTCGTCTCCCACAAGCGCTTCACCGTCCCAGCTGGGAAGATGGAAGTCCGGGGGTGGGGACCAGCTAGCGCCGAATTCGTGTATGCGTGCGGCCAGCTCTCCTAGCGTTCGGTAGTTGTCGAGCTTGGCGTCGAGGGCGCCGCTGGCGCCTTCTTCGATACTGCCCAGGGGGCTGCCGTCGATCCAGGTAAGAGCATCGCAGCGCCTCGGCTCGGGCACGCCATCGACAGAAACGTATGCGAAAGGTTCGCCTTGTCTGGTGGGAATCGGAGCGGGGGTGAGCAGGCCATGGTCGGCCAACGCACGCATCCACATGAACTCGGATCTCACGTGTTGGTCGCTTCGGTATCCGGGCCGGTGAATGCGCAAGGCGAAACGCTCGCCATCGGGTCGGGCGACGGAGAAGACGGCGTTCTCCCGGTATTTGATCGGCGTGATCGTCGCTTCTTCGGCATCCCACAGGGCCAGCGATGCCTTGGCCATGCTCTCGAGCGCGACCAACTGCTCGGTGGTCGGCTTGGAATAGAACTCCTCGGAGGAGTCAGGCGAGGATAGGGCCATCAGCCGCCCGCTCTCTGCGAATCGATTTCGCTCAGCGCTGCGTCGAGCTTTGCCAAGGCAAGATCGCAGTAGGGCTCATCGACGAGCAAGCCGGGCTTGAACTGTAGGACCGAAAAATCGAAGCCGGCGAACATGGCCCACATTCCATGCTTGTATAGAGTCGACGACATCAGTAAGCCCCCGGCAGGGTCATCGAACTGCAAGCCCATGACCAGGCCGCTGCGGCGTACCTCTTTCAGGAACGGGTGTGTTTGTTGAAGCTTTGCCAGCCCGTTGCCGAGATACTCGGAGATGTTGCCGGCGTTCTCGAGTGTGCTCGGCCGGTTGCAGATGTCGAGCACGGTGGAGGCGACCTGGCAGCCGATCTCCGAGCCGCCGAAGGTCGATACATAGCCCCAGCCTTTTTCAGTTAGCCAGTGGCCGACACTCGGCGTCAGCAGCACCGCGGAGATCGGATAGAGCCCGGCGGATAGTCCTTTACCGATCACCATGATGTCGGGCTCTATCCCCCATTGCTCGACAGCCCATAGCTTGCCGGTACGCCCCAGACCGGTCTGAACTTCGTCGGCGATGTAGAGGGTCCCGCAGCGCTCGCACAAGGCCTTGACGTCTTTCAGGTAGTCGCCCTCCGGCCTTACGAAGCCGGCCGTGGCGGGAATGGTCTCGAGCAGGACGGCTGCTGCATCCCGGCCCTGCAGAGCAGCTTCCATCGCATCGAGATCGTTGAAGGGCACCTTGACGAATTCCTCGGGGCGATCGCAGTGGAAGTATTGCGCGGTCTCGTCGTTGCCGGCTGCGCCGCAGAGGCCTGTCGTGCCGTGAAACCCTGCATCCAGGCACACGATCTTTCGCCGGCCGGTAGCATGGCGTGCCGACTTGATCGCCACGTCGTTGGCCTCGCTGCCGCTGGCCGTGAACACGCTGTAGTGCAGGTCGCCGGGTACGAGTCCCGCCAGTTTTTCGGCGAGCAAGGCGCGTGGTTCGCTCGGGAAGTGATGGTTGCCGACGTCCCATTCGGTGAGAGCGTCGGTCAGAGCCGCCATGGCCTCAGGATTGCGGTGCCCGAGGTTATAGGTGCCGCCGTTCAAATGTAGATCGAGCAGCTCGTGACCGTCTAGGTCCCAGATGCGATAACCCTCGCGTTTACCGATGACCAAAGGTACTCCCGCATGGAGGAAGGTCTCGACCCGGTTGGGCGCCATGAACTCGTGAGCGAGCGACAGCGCGCGCCGTTTGCGATCCGACATCGGGCCGATGCTGTCTAGCAACTGCGACATCGGGTCGCGCGTAGCCGGGTCGTTTCGTCGTGCTTGAGCCATGATCGATGTCCCCCCGTCTAGCGAGCGCCCCCGCCGGGCTCGAAGCCCGGAATGAAGACGACAGTGCCCGCTCCGTCGGTCAGCTCGTTGATGCGAAGGTCTTTGAGCGGCTTATAATCCGCGGAATCGTACCAGTCCTGAGCGGCATCCATGCTCGGGAACTTGATCACGACGGTCCAGGTGCCGCCCCATTGCCCCTCGAGCACCTTCGGTTCCGGCGACACAGCCACTACCCTGGCGCCAACTCTGTTGAGCATCGGCATCAGCGGGGTGACATAGCGCTGCATGTACTCGTCGCGATCGTTGATGTTGAGCCGGGCCACCAGATAGGCCGGAGTGGTCGAATCGCTCATCGAGGTCTCCTTGTCGGTACGCTCATGAAGTCGGGTTAGGGTGGGCCGGTCGGTCCGCTTTGTCCAGGGTGCGCCTTCCTCTGGCCGAGACGACCGGCCCCATCCCACCTGACTTCGATTCGGGCCAGGCGTACGCGTCCACCACCCGTCACTTCAAGGAAAATGGCTCGAGTGCACACTTGTCAAGGAGAATCTGCGGAATCTCCGCTTGCCGCTGGCGCTCCAAGTTGGCGAATGCGATGCTTCACGGTGATGGGGGCAGGGGGCATCGCGCAGTTGTTCTTGCGCGCCGGGGCGCTTGGTTCAGTCGCCGGTGTCGTTGCGACCCTGGCCATCAGCATGAACACGGAAGCGTTGCGTGCGGCGCCCTCCAAGGCCTTTCTTCTGGCCGGGCCCGTTGTCCTGTTCTTCGTCACGATTTTCGGACTGCTAGTCGTCGGTTTCGCCGCGTTCGGGGTCGTCGCTCAACGGCTGGGGGCCGCCGGCGGCGGCTTCACCACTCCGGGTTTTCTCTGGTCAATGTTGGCGTTGGCTTGCGCTTTCGTCGCCCTGGAGCACTTGCGCGAGACGATCGAATGGATGCAGCTGGCCAGAGGCCCGCTCCGAGTCGTATTGGGGGCAGGTGCCGCGGTCGTGATCTGGAGGGCCTGGCGAGAAAGCGGCGACGGGGTTTCGCCCTCGGTCCTGCACGCGGAGCGGTTCGCGGTTCTGCTTCTTCTGCCCGCCACGATCCTGGCGGGGCTCTATTATCGCATCCCGCGCGAGGCCGTTGGGGGGCCAGTCGACGCGGGCTCGGTGATCGCGCTGGCACCACATTTCGAGTCAGAGCCGCCGGGAACTATTGACGCGCTCGCGAAGCGGCCGCGGATTCTTCTGCTCGGAATCGACGGTGCGTCGTGGGACCGGATCGACAAAGGCGTCGCCGCCGGGAAGCTGCCGACTTTCGCACGGCTCGTAGGCGCTGGCCGCCGCGCTCCCTTGCAGACGCTGCGCCCGACAGAATCGCCGGCCATCTGGACGTCGATGGTGACCGGCGTGACTCCGCGGGTGCACGGCATCGATACCTTTTACATGTTCCAGATCCCGCGACTTGGTCTGCAGCGCCTCGACATACCGCGAAGCCTCGACCTGGTGGAGGAGTTTCTGACGGGCATCGGCGAGCTTGTGCGTGTCCCCGTGACGAGCAGCCTCAGGCGCCGCAAGGCTCTGTGGAACCTCGTCGACGAGGCGGGGCTGAGCACGGCAGTACTCGGTTTGTGGGCGACCTGGCCGCCCGAGCCACTCGACCACGGCTTGGTAGTGTCCGATCATGCTAGTGTCGCGAAACGCCGCGAGTGGCTCGACCGCCGCAAGACCTCGGCGCTCACGGTGGGAACGACCATGTACCCGCCTACGTTGGAACGGCGGCTCGGGCGGTATCAACGCTCGCCCGAGAGCGTAACCCGCTCCGACCTCGAACAGTTCATCCCCGTGGATGACGAGACCTGGCGCCGCTTCGGTCAGGCAACCACGTTCTCGAAGGACAGACCTTTATCAGCGTTTCGCGCCACGCATCTGTCGGATGCATTCATCTTCGATGCCGCTACGGAAGTTTGGGAGAGCGACCGGCCGGATCTGATGATCGCCTACGTGCGCGCCATCGACGATCTGTCGCATTTCTTCTACGAGGCGAGCGTGGCCGAGGCGCAAGAGCTGGGCTTCGACGCCGAGGAGATCACCATGTACGGCGGAGTTGTCGATCGCGTCTATGAGTGGACAGACCGCCGCATGGCGCGCCTGGTCGAAATGGTTGATGCAGAGCCGGGAACGCTACTCATCATCGTTTCGGATCACGGGTGGGAGAAGGAAGCAGACGGCCGTTACAATCATCGCTTCGCTCCGCCGGGCATCGTGCTGTTCTACGGCGCCGATGTTTGCACCCATGGATGTCACCCCCTGCCGGAACTCTCGATCTATGACATTGCGCCTACCGTGCTCGAGAGGCTGGGGTTGCCCTTGTCGTCCGAGCTGCTGGGCTCTCCGGTGCCGGCCTTTAGCAGCCCGAATCCGGTGACCAGGGTGGCCCACTATGGACGGCCCGTTGGTGACGCGGCCGGCATCGTTTCGGCCGACGACTCCGCAATGCTCGAGAAGCTACGCGCTCTCGGTTATCTCGAGTAAGCTCGAAGGGCTATTCGGGTAGCTTCTCGGGCGCCGCGATTTTCCAGTCTCCGTCAAGGGAGAGCATGAAAGCAAGGAGGTCGGCTTTCTCCTGGTCGGTCAACCCGAGCTTCTCCATCTTCGGGTCGAGCCACTCGTTGGGTTCGCCGCCACGATCGTAGAGTTCGATCACCTCTTCGAGTGTCGCGACGCTGCCGTCGTGCATGTACGGAGCCGTCTTGGAGATGTCACGCAGGGTAGGCGTCTTGAACGCGCCTTTGTCCTTTTCCTGCTTGGTGACGACGTAGCGGCCAAGGTCGGGCTCTTCGGCATCCATGCCCACACCCAGATTATGGAAGAGGCTATCGGTCAGGTTGAAGCCGACGTGGCAGCGGGTGCACAACGCCTTGCCTTCGAACAACTCCAAGCCACGACGCGCCGATTCGCTGAGGGCCGACTCGTCGCGATTGTAGACGTAGCGGTCCCAGGCCGAGTTACCCGAGAGCACCGTGCGTTCGAACGACGCGATTGCCATGGCGATTCGGTCGATCGTGACT
Source organism: Candidatus Binatia bacterium (assembly GCA_028278325.1). GTDB lineage: Bacteria > Desulfobacterota > Binatia > UBA1149 > JAJCZL01 > JANQEO01. The sequence goes on along the minus strand of JANQEO010000247.1, from coordinate 27,571 downwards.
TCCTCGCTGCCGAAGGCCGCGTTGAACAACGGCTTGTAGCCTTCGACCTTGGAAAGCTTCTCGACCACCGCTTCATGGGTGGTGCCCATCTCGATGGGGTTCTCGATGGGGCCCTTGGCTTGCTCTTCCAGGCTCGGGGCTCGCCCGTCCCAGAACTGAAAGTGGATGAAGCCGGTGTTGATGACGGTGGGAGCGCTGCGGCCGCCCTTTTGACCATCGATGCCGGTGGAGACCGCTGCCTGATCCGTGAAGCCCTTGGTAGGATCGTGGCAGGTCGCGCAGCTGATCGTGCCGTCGGCCGACAGTCGCCCATCGAAGTAGAGCATCTTGCCCAGCTCTATCTTGGCCGCCGAAAGCGGGTTGTCTTCCGGGATCAACAAGGCTTCGACGTCGATTCCGAGCGGAGCCTCGAGCTGGAAGTGCTCGTCGGCTAAGGCTGTAGTCGTCACAGCCAGGCAAACCAGTAGTCCAAGCAACACCGACCGAATCTTCATGTTCTCCCCCTAGTCAGTTCGGAATCGAACCCAGAGCGGCAACCAAGGATTCTAGAGTAGACGCTGACGATGACAAGTCGGCGGATGGTGTTCAGGTGCAAGCCGGGCAGTTGAGGACCACCGGTTGGCCTACGCCCTTCTGCAGAACGAGCAAGGCGTCGGAAGCGTTGATGTCACCCCCGTTGTCGACGTCGCATACGCATAGCTCGCAGACCTCGGAGCCCACACCAGCGCGCAGCACGAAGAGCGCGTCCGATGCATTGATCGTCTGTATCGTCACGCGCCCGACGACGAGGGCGGCCGGATCGACCGGGTCGCCGCAGACCGCGGAACCGGGCGTGGAGTAGCGTTGGGCGCGTATGGCGGTCCCCGACATCTGCAGCAGTGACGGGGCGTTCCAAGTGACGATGAAGTCGCCGTCGGCGTCTCCGGCAACGCTCGGGTACTCGGCGCCGGCGCCGGGCAAGGGCGGTGCGTCGACTTCGAACTCATCGGTCAGGGGACTAGCGTCGGTGTCGAAGCAGCGTGCGGCGACGCTGTTCAGTGTCGTCAATATCGGCTTGTCTTGCCAGGCGACGACGAAGCCTCCTTGCCCGAAGGAAACAGTCGGATACTTCTGGTCCCCGTCAGTGGTCTGGGTGACCGGAAACTCAGTGCCCACGGCCACGCCCATCGATGAAAAACGCTGAGCGTAGATGCCGTTGCGGCTGCCGTCTTGACCGTCGCTCATCCAGGTGATCACGAAGGAGTCGTCGCTGTTTACGGCCACGGCCGGCTGGGTCTGGTTGTCCGTAGTATAGGTGTTCACCGTGAACTCGGTCCCGACTTTGGCGCCGGAGTTGTCGAAGCGCTGCGCGCACACACCGAACTGGTTGCCGTCGCAGTCCTGGCTACCCCAAGCGACGATGAAGCCGTCGGAGGTGGCGGCTGCAGAGGGTAGCTCCTGGGAAAGTGTGAGGTTGGAGTTGACGGCGAACTCGGTCCCTAGGGCTACGCCGTCCTCGTCGAAGCGTTGTGCGAACACGTCGAATGCCGTGCCTGCGTTGACTCCGATCCAGGTGATCACGAAGCCGTCGTTCGACAAAGCGGCGACTGTCGACTGGGCCTGGGTATCCGCCGTTGTCGTGTTGGCGGTGAACTCGTCGGTCAACGGTGTGCCGTCGGAGTCGAAAAGCCGCCCGCTGATGTCCTGGCCGGAAGTCGTATTGTCCGGGCTGTTCGTCCACGTGACCATGAAGCTTCCGTCGGCGCGCGACGCCACTGAAGGCCAGTTCTGCCGTCCTGTCGTGTATGAGTTCACCTGGACGTTGCCGGTCAGCGCATTACCGCCGGAGTCGAAGCGCCGGGCAGAGACGCCGAACGAAGTACCGAACGCAGGGCCGTCGGCGAAGTCGGCCCACACGGCTACGAAGCTGTCGTCTGCGGCGCGATCTACGGTACGGTTGCTCTGGTTGTCGGCGAAACCGGCACCGCCCACGACGGCATCGACCTGGAACTTGTCTCCCTCTGGGTCGAGGTTGGCGATCGCGGCGGCTGCTGCCACGAACACTGCGGCCGCCGCGAGCGGAACGGCCAAACGTGAAAGGTTAGTCATTTTCGGCTGGTCGTTACGAGGATCCCGTGCTCCCTCGCGCGTCCATCCACGAGTGTGAGGCCCAGCCAAGCCGGCCGTCAAGACTATATACCGGCCGGCTCAACTATTCCCCGTTGGAGGGGGCGCCGATTACTCCCGTTGAGGGGGTGGGGCCGGTTCGCGCTCAGTCCTTCTTCTTCTCTATGCGCCGGTCCGACGCGAGATAGTCAGCGATCCGAGGCCGCGAGTGGATCTTCTCATAGAAGTCCTCGACTCGGGGAAAGTTTTCAAAGTCCGCTCCGTCTATCCAGGTCAAGATGGCATCGAGCCCGTCCCATACCGCCACGTCGGCCTGGGTGAGAGAATCTCCCACCAGGAAGCCCGTATCGCCGTTGAGTTCGAGTAGGCCGGACCAAGCCGGCAGCCACCGGTTGCTCCAATCGCCGGCCAGGAACTTGGCCTGCTTCTCTGCAGCGCGCTCGCCTCCGAACACCCTGAAGTAGGCCATGCGCATGTCTTCGGCGCCGAGTACCATTGCTTCCGTCTTGGCTGCCGCTCGAGGATCTTCCGGCATGAGGCGGTGCTCGGCGCCCAGGTAGTTCATGATCGCCGGACCTTGTGACAGCCGGAACTCGCCGTCTTCGAGCATAGGCACCGAGCCGAAGTAGAGAGTGGCCGGACCCTGAGACCGCAACGCTCGAAACTCTTCCTTCATTCCTACGTGTACGTCCTCGTAGTCCTGACCGAGTTCGTTGAGGAGGACGCGAATCTGTTCGCCACGTCCGCGCAGCGCCCAATAGTAGAGTCGATAGGCCATTGTGAACTCTCCTCGTCAGCCCTCAGCGTCGAGTTCGGGATAGCGGCGGAAGATGCCCCACTCGTTGAATGGGATGCGCCGTTCCGACTCCAGATAGGATCTTAGGCGCGGACGCTCGCCAACGTGCTCGACGAGTTCCCGCAGTCGAGGAGTCGTTACCGTCGCGGCAGCGAAGGCGTTGGGCAGTGCGTACTCGAGCCCCTTGGCGAGTTGGAACAGCGCCAGGTCCACGTAGGTTGTCTTATCACCGACTAGGCATGCTTGCTTACCGAGGCTGTTACTTTCGAGGACGCCTTCGAAGTAGCCGAGGAACTTCGGCAGGCGCTCGGCCCGGAAATCCTCGGTGCTCCGAAGCGCAGCTTCCTTTTGGTCCTCGTAGTAGAGGCCGCCCGAGATAGGGTGATGCGTGTCGTGGCTCTCATTGACGGCGTCGGCGACGGTCAGCATGAGTTGGTCCGCTCTCAGCCGATCGGCTCCGTCGTCGGGCGCAAGACCTGTGCGCTCGGCGACATAACGGCAAATGAGAGGAGTCTGAGCCAGGATCAGATCGCCGGTCTTGAGAAATGGAGGCGCGAAAGGCGCGGGGCCACCGTCCGCGTGCGCCTGCATGAGTTCGACTATGGGCGCTACGCCCCCGCCCTCGTCTTCGGGTAGGCGAGCTACGTCTACGTAGTCGGCGCCTGCGTCTTCCAGTACGAGACGCACGAACTCGCCGCGCCCTTGGATGAAGGGCCAGTAGTACAGCTCGTATTGTGGATCCCCCGGCATGTTGCCGTCCGAGCGTAGGCCGGAGACAGCGCTATGTGTAATCGGGCGAGGGTCGCGGTCGGGTCTTCAAGCCGGACCCCGCCCGGGGGCGACCTCTAGCCGGGCGGGGCCGAACATCACGGAGCTACGCAGATCCCTATGCAGTCGGCGCCACCCGTGCCGGGGTCACAGTCATCGTCGGGGTAATCGACGCAGGTCAGCCCGTTGGGACACTGGATCCCGGCGATGCCGCCGCAGAAGATCGGCGGGGTGGGGGTGACGCTGCATTTGCGTGCTGCCCAGCCGGCCCTTGCGATGATCGCGTCGGTTTGTTCGCTGCGCAGGGTCAGACGCCCTTTGCCCGCGGGCAAATAGATGTCGGGTGCCGGTTGCACCGCGCTGATCAGTGCGCGCACGTTGAACCTGGCATCGAAGTGCGCGGAGTCCAGACGCGGATCGGCCACGCCTGTGTTCGGTGACATCGTGCAGTCGCTACACTCGCCAGCGAACACGTGGGACTTGATACGGGTCCCGCGGTACTCACGGACCTCGGTCACTTCTTTGCCGCCGAAGACGACGGTCGACGGCAGGCGGGGACAGGAGTCGAGGCCGAAGATCACCTGGCGGGTCGCAACGTCGCTGGCATCGACGTCGGACACGGCTCTTACCTTACCCTCACAACGATAGACACGGACCGCATCTATCGAAGGGCTCTCGGTGTGGACCGTGTACTTGACCTTGAGAGCACACTCGACTGCCACCGGTATGTTGGCGGCGGCGGACTGTGACGGAGCCATCAGCGCGATCAAACCTGACAGCGTGAGAATCGTTGCGGATAGTGTCGCCATGGCCGGCTTGGTGTAGCTCTCTAATGCCATTTTCATTCCGGTCGCCCTCCTTATTGAGGCTAAAATTAACTCCTAACCCGCCCCGATCGGTGTTGTCAAGGCCGTCGAAGTCATAGCCGTGTCCTCCGATTTCCCTGTCTTTACAGGGCTTTGGCCCCCGCTGGCAGCACGAAATCGACGGCCCGGCGGCTCCGCTTCTGATATCATTGAATGTCTCGCGGAGTGTGCGGATGATGCTGCAGTGGAAGAGAAAGCGTGGGCCGGGGGTCGGCGGTGACAGGGCCGGGGCGAGCCCGAAAGGCCCGGCCGGCCGTGGCCTATCCTCGAGTAGCCAGCGCGGCTTCACCCTCGTGGAGGTTCAGGTGGCCATCATCCTCACGGTGGTTCTCCTCTACACCATGGGAGGCCACAGCAGGGTGGTCAATCAGCTCCTCGCCGGCGTTCAGGAAGACAAGCGCGTGTCGGGGATCGTCGATGTCGCTTCCGAGAGAGCTTCCCTGTCGATCTCTGATACCGGAACCGGCGCGGGACCACCCACCTGCGACGTGATCATCAAGTCGATCGACACCAGCGGCACCTATCCCGAGGTCACCGTGCTCGTCGAGCAAGCGGGTTTCTAGTGCGGGACCCTGTGTGATGACCTCGGTTGGCCACAACTCTGAATCCGGTATGACCCTGCTCGAGGTCATCCTGGCGATGACCCTGGCGGCGGTCTTGAGTGTGTTCCTGATGTCGTCGAGTGGCGACTTTCTCTTCACCCTCGAAGAGCAGGACGGCCGCACGGTAGTGCTGATGAACGCCAACGTCGCCCGCGCGCGTATGATCGCCGATACCGAGGGTGCATCTTCCGTCAGTTGTTCGGCCTCCGATCTCTTGCTGATCAACTCCGGAGGCACGTCGATCGAATATTCGGTGAGCGACGGTGAGTTGCTGCGCTGGAGCTTGCCGCCCGGGGAGGACTCGCTGGTAGCCGAGTCCGCGGTGTCGCTGGATTGTACCGATCTCGGCACGGACGGCGTTGCTGTCGGTGTGACGCTGGGAGACTCGATCCACCCATACTACCTGCACATCAGGGTTTCGGAGACTGGAGCGTGATCGCGCGGGAACGCGGAAAGACCCGTCACGAAGCCTCGGGTGGCTCACGGCGACGCAGCAGTGCCGGTTACGCGATGGTGTCGGTGCTGGTTATCACCACCATCAGCATGTTCGCTATCACCGCCGCGTACGATCGTATCCATCAAGTCTATCGATTCGAGGAGGCGGCCGACCGCATACCGAGCGGAGAGGACGGCATCGCTGAAGCACTTGGAAGCGGCTTGGCGCGTCTTCAAACCGGGGAGCCTTCCGTCGATGCCCAGGACGAGTACGTTTGTGATCTCACCCTGCGCACAACCGACGGCAGCGACACTGAGAAGTTCCGTCTGACCTATACCAAGCTCGCCAACAACGAGTGGACCCTGCTGGCCGAGCCGGCGGGTGCGGCTGAGCCCCCTTGTCCGCCGGTATTCACCGACGAAACCTGTCCTATCCCCTGAGCGGATCCCGTGCCTGGCCGGGTACTGGTCGCGGTGTTTCGTTGAAGTCTGCAGCTCGCCTAGAATGACGGTGGTGCTGAAGTTCTCAGACTTCGCAAAGCTGGGGCGGAAGCTCAGGCAAGACGACCCAGAGGACTTGGGGGTTCCGACTCAGACCCGCTTGCGCGAAGCAGTAGATGCCGGCCGCGACAGCGACGCCAAGGAGCTCACCGACTACACCATCTCCGAAACCAAGAGCCTCCACGATCTCATGTGTGACTGGGTCTGGGATCTGCTTTCACGCATCGCCGAGCGTCACGGCGAAGACGAGATGTACGAGATTCTTCGCGGCAGTCAGTCCACATGGATGCTCAAGCGCACCTGGAAGGCTTTCTTGAGCATGACCATCGAAGAGCGGCTGCAGGTGTCCGCAGAGATGATGCGCGCCCACCATTGCGGGCCGGAACAGGACGGTTCGGCAACTATCGTCGAAGAAGACGACTGCTACCGCATCGAAATGGATCCTTGCGGGAGCGGTGGGAGGATGCGCCGCGGGGATGAATTCGATGGAACCCCCTCGCGTCTGGGCCCTCCTTACAACTTCGGCGCCACCGAGAAGGCCCACGACTGGAGCTTCGGGCAAAAGGGCGTTCCCTATTACTGTGTGCACTGCGCGGTCAACGAGTTGCTGCCGATGGAGTGGGGCGGTCATCCGCTGTGGGTGACCGACTACGACCCCGATGCGTCCAAACCTTGCGCGTGGCGCTTCTACAAGACCGCCGAAGCGATCCCTGAGAAGTATTACACGCGAGCGGGGCGCAAGAAGCCCGAACCCGGCCAGGGCCGCTACTAGGCTGTAAGGGCAAGGAGGTTGGCTAGCTGTGGGAAAACTCGACGATAGGGTCGCCATCGTAACCGGCGGGGCCCGCGGTATCGGACGGGCCCTCGTCGCGAAGCTCGCCGGCGACGGTGCTCGCGTCGTAGCCAACGATCTCGATCCGACCCCCTTGGACGAAGCCGTGGCAGAGATCGCTTCGGCGGGGGGCGATGTGACGGCCTTCCCCGGTGATGTCACCGAGCCGGAGTTCGGTGCAGCCATCGTCGATGCGACGCTGGAGAAGTACGGTGATCTTCACATCGTGGTGAACAATGCGGGTTACGTTTGGAACTCGGGAGCCCTGAAGCAGTCCGACGAGCAATGGCAGGCCATGTTCGATGTCCACGCTACCGCGCCTTTTCGCCTCTCGCGTGCCGCGGGCTCCTATTTCCGCGAGTTGGCCAAGCGCGGCGACAACGATGTGACCCGCAAGATCGTCAATGTCTCGTCGATCTCAGGCCTCTGTGGTGCGCCCACGCAAGTCAGCTACTCGGCTGCAAAAGCGGCGCTGGTGGGCATGACCAAAACGCTTTGCAAAGAGTGGGGTCACTACAATGTCACGGTCAATTGCGTCGCCTTCGGACACATCGACACCAGGCTGACTCAGCGTCTCGACGATGGTCCCAAGGCGATAACGATCAAAGGGCGCAAGCACCGTGTCGGTCTCGACCCCGCCGTGGTTCAGTTCAGCGGGCAGATGACCCCGTTGGGTCGGGCCGGCACGACCGAGGAAGCGGCAGGCGGCATCTATCTCTTGTGCATTCCCGAATCCGACTACATCAGCGGCCAGATCTTGGTCGTAAGCGGTGGCCGGGATTTCTGACGCTGCGACATCAGGCCTCGAAGGGCAGGGCCAACCGATCGCGAGAGAAGACGTCACTTTCGCCAGCGGCAAGGATGATTGCGCCGCCTGGCACTACATCCCCGAGTCCGTGGCCGGCCCTTGCCCCTGCATCGTCATGGCCCACGGTTTCGGAGGAACCCGAGACACCGGCCTTGCCCCGTTTGCCGAGCGTTTCGTTGCCGCCGGCTATCACGTGTTGGTCTTCGACTATCGAAGCTTCGGTGACAGCGGTGGTGAGCCCAGGCAGGTCATCTCCATAGGCCGGCAGCTAGCCGACTGGCAGGCCGCGATCGACTTCGCGCGAACTCTCGAGGGTGTGGATCCCGATCGAATTGCACTCTGGGGTAGCTCCTTCAGCGGAGGGCACGTTCTCGTCGCGGCTGTCCGAGACGGACGAGTAGCCGCGGTCAGCTCTCAGGTCCCGATGATGGACGGTTATGCGGCGATCAAGAACATGCGCGGCTCACTCGGCCTCGCCCGTCAGTTGCGCTTTACGGCCCGTGCTCTTGCGGATGCCTTTCGCGGGTTACTAGGAATCTCCCCGCTCATGGTGCCTATAGTCGGTCCCCCGGGAACGCTGGCGGTCATGACCGCGCCAGACGCCGAGCAGGGCCTCATGGCAATCGCGCCGCCGGACTTCAGAAACGAAGTTGCTGCTCGTATCGGGTTGGCGGTTCCGAGCTACCGGCCCTTCAAGTATGCCGACCGTCTCCCTTGCCCGATCCTGATCCAGGCCTCCATCGGAGACAGCGTTGCTCCCGACGAGGCCGCGAGCGCCGCTGCCGAGAGGGCGGGAGGCAAGGCAAGGCTCGAACGCTACCCGATCGGACACTTCGACATCTACGTTAGCCCCGCTCGCGAGCGTGCAGTCAGCGATCAACTCGAGTTCTTCTCCCAGCACCTGTCGGCATCCTGACAGGCAGCCGCGGCGCTTCTACCAATCGGAAGAGCGAAACACGCTTCGTCCGCCGACGAAGGTTTCCAGCACTCGAATCTCGTGGATGCTGCCCGGGTTCTCCAGTGGAGAGGATGATAGTATGACCAGGTCTGCAAGCTTGCCCGGCTCGAGGGAGCCTTTCTGTTCTTCTTCGAAGTGTTGGTAGGCGGCGTCGATGGTCACGGCACGCAGGGCCTGCATCGGCGAGATACGTTCTTGCACGCCCATCAGTTGGCCGCTTCTCGATCTTCGGTTCACGGCCGACCAGACCAAACGCAACGGCTCCATGGGGACCACCGGCGCATCGGCGTGAATGGTGAATAGCAGGTCTCGCTTTAGGGCTCCGGCGAGGGGGCTTATGCGGGCGCTACGGCGCGGGCCGATGAAAACCTCCCGGTGACGGTCTCCCCAGTAAAAGGTATGCAGCACGAAGAAGCTGGGCACGACGCCGAGACGCTTCATTCGCTCCAGTTGGTCGTCGCGCGCCATCTGCGCGTGGACCAATACGGGCCGGGCGTCCGCGTCGGGGGAGGACGACAACGCTCCCTCCACAGCGTCGAGCACCATGTCGATCGCCGCATCGCCGTTGCCGTGAATGGCCACCTGAAGGCCCGCTGAATGAAACTCGGCGAGCTGCTCATCGAGCTCCTCGGCCGGCATGCGGGGGTAACCACGAAACTCCGGGTGGGTCGCGGGCGCTTCATGGTAAGGCTCGGTGAGATAACCCGTGTAGCCTTGGATCGAGCCGTCGGCTACCAGCTTGACGGCGCCGACTCTGAACCAATCCGGGTCGTAGGAGTCGAACTCCTCGCCTTCTGCCAGCATGTCGCGTGCGGTGTCGGCCGAAGGCCATGCGACCAAGCGAATAGGTAACAGCCCTAGCCGGGACGCCAACTCCAGAGCGCGAAGCTGCCGCGCGTCGGCCAATCCGTTTTGCGCAGTCGTCACGCCCGCTTGCGCGTAGTCCTCGGCGGCTGCACGAAGTATTTTCAGAGAGTCGAGAATCGACGGACTCTGAATGCGTTCCAGCACGTCCGCGGCGGCCGTTTCTTCGAGCACACCGGTTGGCTCTCCGGTGTGGGGGTCGCGCACGATGCGGCCTCCCTCGGGGTCCGGCGTGGCTGGGCCGATATTCATTGCTTCCAGCGCTTTGCTGTTGGCCACGGCCAGATGCCCCGAGATATGCATGATGGCGACGGCGTGTTCCGAGGATGCGCGATCGAGGTCTGCGCGTGTCGGGTGGCGCCTTTCATTCAGGAGCGTGTCGTCGTAGCCCATGCCGATGAGCCAACGCCTCGACGACGTGTCGGCGGCCCGCATCCGCATGATTGCGACGATGTCTTCGATGGTTTCGATCTCGCCGATCGGCGGACTGTTGAGATCGGCATGAACTGCGTAGAGTCCGGTGCCGGGGAAGTGGCCGTGGGCATCGACGAAACCGGGCAGCAAAGCACGTCCGTCGAGATCGACCACACGTGCACTATCCCCGACGGCTGCTCGAACCTCTTCGGTTGTTCCGGCGGCAAGGATGGTGTCGCCCTCGATGGCCAATGCCTCGACGACCGAGTTGCCGGCGTCCATGGTCAGGATTGGCCCGCCGAGAAATACAGTCGTTGTTGGGCCGAGGCGGCAGCCGGCCAGCAGGAACAGCACTACGAGGCCGAGTCGTGTCCGGGTTCGGTCCGCCATGAGGCGGACACTAACGGGAGGCGCGATCCGAGGCGATCCTCGGGTCGCGGCGCTCAGTGCTTACTCGACGCGGCAACACCTCGCGTGGCAGCGGGCGAACCCGGCGACCAGCGTGGGGTTGTTGACCGTGCACCTCCATGTGGGCCCGTCCACGGGTTCGGATGCATCGACGTTCCAGCGATCGTTGGGTGGCGCAGCGCGTCCACTCACGACTTGGCCGGGCCCGGGGCAGACGACATCCAAGTCCGCGGTCATGCCCGATGACACGAACAACTGCGTGCTGTGGTCGTCGCAGACCAGTGAACCGACGACCGGGTCACCTCCCGGCTCACTGCCCGGCTCGGGCGGTTCCGGGAAGTCGGGCAGCTCGCGTACGCCGGGGATGCACCCACGTACCCATGTGCTGCATCGGCCCGTACTGTCGGCGACATGAAGGGTGCAATCGGCCGGTGGAGTTCTCGCCTCGAGCGTGTGAGGTTTGGCCAGCTTGCAGCGACGTGCGCTTCGGTACTTTACGCAGCTTAGCTTGTGAAACTCGTTGACCTCTTCGCCTTCCCTGTGGCCCCAGCGAAAAGTCTCAGCGTCGACACCTTTGGCGTAGACTTCGATGTTGCCGCTGAAAGGGTTGATAAAAGCTCCGCAGCGCTCGACGGCCTCAGAAGGAGTGGCCGTGCAGGTCAGTAAAGCGGCTGCGACGAGCAGATTCCGTGGTGACGTGATCTTGTGCATGCGCTCGCTCCTGCCGACGTGTCGGCGAGTAACGGACGCAAGCAGACCACGTGCCAGCACAAGTCAGCTCATGACTTGTGCCGTAACCGATGTGTCAGTCGGCGGCTCTGACGCCGAAGCGGTCGCGCATCGCCGACAGTACCAAGTCGACGGCGATGTCCATGCTCAACGTCGAGGTGTTGACCACCAAGTCGTACAGAGAGGGGTCGTTCTCATCGATCTCGAAGTGGTGATGGATGAAAGCGTGGCGCTCGTGATCCTCACGGGGGAGTATGTCCCTGGCTTCTTCGATCGAGATGTTCTTCTTGGACGCCAGACGATTGGCGCGGAAGTCCGCCGGTGCGACTACCAACACTCTCAGTGCGCGTTCAGGAGGAAGGATGAAGGGTGCACCGCGCCCGAGGATCACGGCCATGCCGCGCTGCCCGAGTGTCGAGATGATACGGACCAGATGCGTCGCGTATTCACTCTCGGTGATCGACTTGCTCGTGAAGGTGTCGATCACGAACCGGTCGAGAACGCCGCGGACGTGCTCGTCGAGCCCCTCGGTCAACTGGCGGCGTATACCCTGCTCGTTTTCGATCTGATCGAGGATCTCCTTGCCGAGGAAGCCGTAGTCGAGCCTGTCGGCAACCCTTTGGCCGAGTTCGGCTGCACGCGCGTGCGGTAGGCGCGAGATCGCGATGCAGGGCTTGCTCGTCTGAGGCCCCCGGATCTTCTCCGCTTCGTTCCAGCGAAGTACCTGCCTGGCGACTATGGACTGAACGCCCGGTGCGATTGGTGACGCCGCCTTGATTCTCATTCAACTGACCTCCCGTCGGGACGGCATTTTTAAGCTACCATCGGTGACCCTCTCGATAAAGCGCAGTGTTCTCGCCGAGCGACCGGGCCGGCGTGCATCTGGTCAGTCGCTGAGGTAGGTGGCGACGATCGACTCGAAGAGGGGGGACAAGAGGATGTCACCAGTCAGAGCCGTCGTTGTTGGAGCCCTAGCAATTGCCTTGGCGTGCGGACTGTACGTCGGAGGCGTGTGGCTGCATCTCTATGGCGAACACGAGGGTCCCGGGAGCCCGCGCGGTCCCGAAGTGTCAGGCGACGTCATAGCTGTGCGTCAACAATCGCAGAGCAAGGCGGCTGTGAGGTTGAGCGGCAGGCACGGCCGCCCCGAGCCCAAGCAGATCCTCTTCGGCGACCTCCACGTGCACACGACCTTTTCTACCGATGCTTTCTTGTGGAGCTTGCCCATGATGCAGGGCAGCGGTGCCCATCCTCTGGCCGACGCCTGTGACTACGCACGTTTCTGCTCGGGCTTGGACTTCTGGTCGATCAACGATCACGCCGAGGCCAGTACGCCCCAGCGTTGGTCGGAGACGATTGCGGCCGTCCGCCAGTGCAATGCGATCGCAGGGGACCGGCACAATCCCGACGTCTCGGTATTCCTGGGCTGGGAATGGAGTCAGGTCGGGCGTGACGCGAGCGATCACTACGGACACAAGAACGTCATACTGCGCGGTTTGGACGATAACGAGATCACGTCCAGAGCCATAGGCGCGGCAGGCATTGCGACACAGGGCCTGCGAGGATCCGTGGGGCGTATGTCGCCGATCGTCCCGCTCATCGAGTTCGGTGATCGCCAGCGGTATTTCAACTTCATGCACTTCATGGATGAGGTCAATGGGGTGCCTCACTGTCCGGAGGGTGTGCCGTCACCGGATCTGCCCAAGGATTGCTACGAGTCGGCCGCAACGCCCCGTGAGCTCTTCGACAAGCTCGACGAGTGGGGAGTCGAGGCGATGGTGATCCCCCACGGTACGACCTGGGGGTACTATACGCCACCGGGCGCCACTTTGGACAAGCAGCTCGCGGCGGCTCAGAACGATCCGCAGCGGCAGTTCCTGTTCGAGGTCATGTCGGGCCACGGCAACTCCGAAGAGTATCGCGACTGGCGGGCCGCACGCTTCGATGAAGAGGGCAGGGCTCATTGCCCCGAGCCTACGCCGGATTACCTACCGAGTTGTTGGCGGGCGGGACAGATCATCGAAAACCGTTGCTTGAATGCCGGCATCGCTGCCGAGGAGTGCGCGGCGCGTGCTCAAGAGGCGCGTGACATTCACATATTCGGAAGCGCCGCCGGGCATCTTGCCGTTCCCGGCGTACAATTCGAAGACTGGCTCGACTCGGGCCAGTGCAAGGATTGTTTTATCCCGTCTTTCAACTACCGGCCCGGGGGTTCCGCGCAATATGCTCTGTCGATCGCCAACTTCGACACCCCCGGCGATCCCCGGCGATTTCGTTTCGGCTTCATAGCCTCCAGCGATAACCACCGTGCGCGGCCCGGAACGGGGTACAAGGAGTTCGACAGGCAGGATAACACCGAGGCCAACGGCGCCAGCACCCCGGGGTGGAGGCGGCGCATGAATAGGCACATGGGCGAGCCTCAGCCCAAAGCCCGCCTCGATGACGAAGAGGACGTGATCGCATTAGGATTCCGTGCGCTGGAGTTTGAACGCCAAGCATCGTTCTTCATGACCGGCGGCCTGGCCGCCGTGCATGCCAACGGCCGCAGCCGCGATGCGATCTGGGACGGACTCGCTCGCAAGGAAGTGTACGGGACTAGCGGTGATCGCATCTTGTTGTGGTTCGATCTCGTCAATGCCCCCGGTGGAGCACGACGCTTGCCGATGGGGAGCCAGACGGTCATGAGCGAGTCGCCGCGCTTCGAGGTGCGCGCAGTTGGTGCGTTCAAGCAAGCACCGGGCTGCCCCGAGCACGCTACCGGTGCTCTCGACGGTGAACACCTGGAGAAGCTTTGCAGGGGCGAGTGCTACAACCCCTCGGATCAACGGAAGCTGATCACCCGTATAGAAGTGGTGCGCATCCGACCCCAACGCCATAAAGGCGAGTCGGTAGCGCCGTTGATCGAAGATCCCTGGAAAGTGATTCCCTGTGAGCCTGACCAGGCAGGCTGCGTCGCCGTCTTCGAGGACGACGAGTACGTCGAGGCCGGCCGTGACTCCGTCTACTACGTGCGTGCCATCGAGGAACCGAGCCTGGCCGTCAACGGGGGTCTCTTGCGTTGCGAGTACGATGACTCGGGACGCTGCGAGAAGCTGTCGCCTTGCTATGGCGACTACCGCACCGATGACGACGATGACTGCCTGGCCGAAATCGAAGAACGGGCCTGGTCGTCGCCGATCTTCGTTGATGCACGTTGAGTGGTACGTGCCTGTGGACCCGAGGCTGAGATGAGCGTGCAGACACGACCGGCGATTCAAAGACGTGGGCGCCGCATGCTGGCTGTCGCGGCCACCGTAGGCATATCCGCAGCCGTCGTGGGGGCTGTGGCGTCACCTGATTTGCTGGGGCCGGCTTCGGGTACGGTTGCCACAGTAAACGGCACGACGATTTCTTCGGTCGAATATCAAACCGCACTCGATTTACTGTCGCGTGATAAACGTATGCCCCTCGCTGAGAGCGACCGTACGCGTGTGCTCGACCGGCTCATCGACGAGGAACTGCTCGTTCAGCGTGCGCTCACGCTGGGGCTAGCCGAGACCGACCCCGCCATCCGTAAAGCGCTTGCGACCGCAGTCGTCGATGCCGCCGTCATAGAAAGCCGCGCCGAGTCGGTGAGTGACGAACGGCTCAGGGAGTTCTTCCGAGCCAACTTGTCTTATTTCATGCGTCCGTCGGCCATGCGCGTTGACCGCGTGGTGTTTCGAGATGACAGCCCGCATGGGGATGCTCTCGGGCGTGCCCAGGCGACACTTGCTCACGCGCCAACGGCTCCAAATCTCGAGGATGCTGCCGGTGACCTCGCCGATGATGCCGTTGCGGATTTACCGGACACCTTGCTCCCCCTGAAAACGCTACAGCAGTACATCGGGCCGGACGGGTTGGCATCCATGCGCGGCCTCGAGGCGGGCGAGCGCACGCCGGTTCTGAGAACTTCCTACGGCTATCAGATTCTGCAGGTCATGGAGCTCGAGACCGCCGCCGTTCCGTCCTTCGACGAGCTGCGCGAGCAGGTGCGCAACGAGTACCAGCGACAGCGTGGCGAGGAGGCTTTGCGAGAGTATCTGGCCCGGCTTCGCGCGGAAGCCAATATCGCCATCGCAGCGGAGGCCGCTCGCTGATGCTTACTCCAGGCTCCGGACGCCTGTTCGTGGTCGCGCTTGCGTCGCTGGGCGCACTGGCACTGGTTGCTCAAGCAGACGCCCATACGCGCAGCCAATCGTATTCGGCTTGGCACATTGGTGAGGGGCGCGTTGACGCCACGTTCAGAGTGTCGTCGCTGGAGGCAACCCGCCTGGCTCCGGCCGGTGGTGATCTCGACGCCGGACTGACGAATCATCTCGCTGAGCGGCTCGGAGTCTATGCGGACGGGGAGCCTTGTCGGCCGGTATCGAGTCCTCGGGCACTCGCGGCGGCCAGGGGATACCGCAAGGTCGAGTCGAGTTGGACCTGCAGATCGGCGGGGCCGCTGTCGCTGTCGGTCGATGCCTTCTTCGACATCGCGCCGTCTCACATTCACTACGCAAGGGTGAGTGGGCAAGGGCGCACGCCCCTCGACTATGTCTTCACAGACGCCGAGCGTGAACGCGCCGTTTCGGAGCCGGGGCACGCTCCATCCTCTTCTGAAGGTGAATCGCTTGCCCGCTACTTCGGCATAGGGGTCGAACACATCCTCGCCGGTTTCGACCACCTCGCATTTCTCGGCGTATTGTTGCTGTTGTGCCGTCGGGCGGGCGAAATCGTCCGGCTCGTTACCGGCTTCACCATCGGCCACAGCATCTCGCTGGCGCTGGCTGTAACGGGGTTAGTCGAACCCGACGTCGGGGCCATCGAGGCGCTGATCGGATTCACGGTAGCGTTGGCCGCCGCAGAGAACCTGGCGGTTACAAGCCTGTCGCCACGCCGGCTGGCGGTTTGGGCGACCGCGTTTCTTTGCTTGCTGCTCCTTCTCAGGTGGGTAGCCGGCACAGGGCTCCCAGTGATGACCCTGCTCGGTATCACGCTGTTCTCCGCGTGTTATCTGCCCTTGGCCACATCTCAGGCGGAAGCGGCCCGGCACCGGATGGGTGTTACTTTGATGTTCGGGCTCATCCACGGCTTCGGTTTCGCCAACGTACTGACGGAGGTCGGTCTGCCGGCGGCTCGCTTGGGCGAAGCCCTGTTAGCGTTCAATCTGGGCGTGGAGTTCGGGCAGATAGCGGTGGTTGCGGTTTTGAGCCTCGGTGCATGGCTGGCCAAGCCGCTACTGGAATCCGCGCAGAGGCGGTGGCTGGTGGACGCCTCGTCCGCTGCTCTTTTCTGTGTGGGGATATACTGGTTCGTGCAGCGCGGCTTCCTGTCGTGACAGACCGGACCGCTTCGCTGCCCCTGGCTGTAAAGCTGACTTTCACAGCCGTCGTGCTCGCTTGGGCGGCCGCGACCTGGCGGGGGTACGGCGCCCAGAACTTTCTCTGGTTCTGTGACATCGCGAACTTCTTGATTGCTGTGTCTTTGTGGCTGGAGAGCCCGCTCTTGCTCAGCTCTCAGGCTGTTTCCGTGTTGTTCGTGCAGGTGGTGTGGTTGGTGGATGTCGTGACCAGGGCGGTGTTCGGGTTCCATCCTGTCGGTGGCACCGAGTACATGTTCGACTCGTCGCTCCCGTTGTCCCTGAGGATGACGTCTTTGTTCCACCTGCTCGTGCCGGCCCTGTTAATTTGGGCGCTGTTGCGGCTCGGCTACGACAGGCGCGGCTGGTTGTTGCAGACCGTCATCGCGTGGCTGGTCCTACCCGTGACCTATGCGCTTACGGACCCGGCGCTGAACATAAACTGGGTGTCGGCGCCTTTCGGTCGCGACACCCAAGAAGTACTCGCGCCCGCCGCCTACTTGCTCACGCTAATGGCCGCCTACCCGATTGTTCTGTATTTGCCCAGCCACTTGATCTTGTCTCGGGTGCTCGCGCCGCGATCCTAGCGACCCGAACGCTTCCTCGTCGACATGGCGCTTGGCGAAGCCGTCAGGCTGCTGCCCTCTTTACCCTTCGACCGCCGCTCGCGCCGGGAACCAGCTTTTTGGCGGCTGCGAAGCAATCGCTTCGCCAGGAACAGTCGTGTTGATCGCACTCGCCGGCGTAGGCCGTGGCGAAGCAGTCGAAGTTGCCTTCCGCGCGCTGGATGGCACGGACCAGATCCACCTTGGAGAGCTTAGCGGCCTTGATGCCTAGGCCGGTGGCGATCCGCCGTATTTCCGTAACAGTCATCTCTCTTTGTCCTCACTACTTCGAGACTCGGAACTTCGGCGGCGTTTAAGAGTGAATACCACTTCAGGCGCCGCCGCGGAAGCGGTTTCGTATTAGAATCATACGAAAACGTTCTAAGCCCTAAGTCTTAGAGCTACGTTTCCCGGGAAGGTCGCCCAGCGCTTGGTTCACGTCGGGATCCGTTTCGAGGGTCTCAACGGAAGCCTTCATTCTCCGGCACCAGTTGGCCTGTTCGGGCAGGGTGCTCGCCGGGATGTTCACCGACAGAGTTTCGCCGGTCAGGTCGTCGAGAGAAGCCGAAACCAGTCGCGAAGGGGTGCGTGCCATGAAGTCATGAACCGCCGCGGCAAGTTGAGGATAGCCGTCGGGACTTCGTTCGGCGTCGCAGATGCCCTCGGCTTCCAGCCTCGCGCAAAGCGCTCTTCGCTCGAGTTCCCGCCCTTCCCGGGCGGACTCCAACTCGGCGTCGTCGGCGATGAGGCCTATCTTTCGCCGGCGCTCCAGATCGACACCGGACCAGAAGCCGGCCAGCGTCGCTAGATCGTGAGTATTCGCCGAGGCCAGCGCGTCGGCAGCATAGTTCGACGCCGGCAGGAAGGAGCCGTCCGCACCGCGCTCGAAATAGAGTACGTGGGAACGAAGAGTCCGCCGCTGACCCAGCAGCTCGCGGAACCCGCTCGGAATGGTGCCGAGGTCTTCGGCGATGATCACGGTGCCCGAGCGCCGGCTTTCCAAGGCGAGAATCCCGAAGAGATCCTCGGTGGGGTAGGAGACGTAGCCGCCTAAGCGTCTGCCACCCTCTCTGACTACCCAAAACTGCCGGACCAAACCGACGGCGTGGTCGAGCCTGACCAAGCGCGTGTGTCTGCACGCGGCCCGAAGCAACCTGGTCCAGTACTCGTAACCGCTATCGGCGAGCCTGGTCGGGATCATCGGCGCCAGCCCCCAGTCTTGTCCGTCGGCAGCGTAGGCATCCGGTGGTGCGCCTATGCCCGCTCCATTTGTGAACAACTCCGGGAAGGCCCAGGCGTCTGCACCGCCGGGCGTGCTGCCTACGGCCAGGTCCCCGTACAGGCCCAATGTCATACCGGCGTCGTGTGCCGCCGCGTTGCAAGCGCCGAGTTGGCGATCGAGCTCGAACTGAAGGTAGCAATGGAAGTCGATGTCTCGAGCGTTGTCGTTGCGGAACCGTGCAACCTCGCTGGTGTGCGGCGAGCGAAAAGCAGCCGGCCAGCTGCGCCAATCGCGGCTCTCGGGGGCGTCACGGCTCAGTTGCTCGACCAGCGAAGAGAACGCCGCGAATCTCTCGAGAGCCGTGCCGCCGCGTTTCTTGAAACCGGCGAAGTCTTTTCCGCGTTGGCTGCGGCCGTCGCCGTGTCGTGCGAGAAAGGTCGTATACAGCGCGTCGAAGAGACCGCGTTTTATCTCGGTGAGTGCCGGGTAGTCGAGGCTCCCGGCAGCCCGTGTTTCCGCGATGCGGCGGCGAAGACCGTCGTCGGCCATGAGCGCTCGGGCTTCGGCGGACTCTGCGAACTCAGGAATTCCTTCGATGTCGAGATAGATGGGGTTGTCGAACAGGCGGCTCGTGGGTGAGTAGGGGCTTGCGGCGTCCACGCTCGTGTCTACGGCGTGGAGGGGGTTGATGCCGACGAAGGCCGCGTTTTTCCTTCCGGCCCACCTGCACAGTTCAGCGAGATCACCGAGGTCGCCGATTCCGAGATTGCGTGCGCTTTTCAGCGTGTAGAGGTTGGCTGCGATTCCGTATGCCCGTTCGTCACCGATCGCTTCTTCGATCGGCATACAGGTCGGCGGCGTGACTATGAGATTTTGATCGGCGTGAGCGGATGCCGGTTGGTGTAGGCCGTTGGTGTGGCTACGCCAGCTCAGCTTGTGATATCCGGGTCCGAGTTCCGCTGGGCCGGGGATCTCCACATCCAGGACCGCTTCTTCGCAGGCGGTCTCGCCTTCGCGCTCCAGGCCGCGGCCGTTTTCGACTTCGATCTTGCATTGCCATTGCACCCGGCCGCCACGCGACTCGGGGACACGGACCTGAAGGCGGTGTGCGCCCTCGTCGTCGCTGCGGACTACGCGCGTTGGGGCGACCGGTCGTGCCTCAGAGGCGGCACGTAGCTCGGCCAGCGTTCTACAGGCGGCGTCTTCGCTGGATGCGTCAAAGCCCATCGCGAACAAGAGGGCCTCGCGGGTTTCATCCGTGGTCTCGACGTGTACCCCGTCGGCTCTTTCGTACTCACGGTAGATGCCGCAGGCGTCGGCAAGGCTCAGTAGCTCGGGCCTTTCACTCAACGCTCAGGCCTCGGGCTCGAGGATCAATGCGGCGAGGGGCGGCACGTCGACGCAGATGGAACGGGCCTGACCGTGAAAAGCGACCTGCTCGCTTTCGACGCGGGAGATCGGATTCCAGCCGCTGCCCTGGTATCGCGGATCGTCCGACGATAGCCGGCAAACGTAGGAGCCGCTGTGCGGGACACCAATACGATATGAGGCCCTCGGCACCGGCGTGAAGTTGAGCAGGACCAGCAGGGCGCCGTCGTGCCCCCATCGCATGTAGGAGATGATCGAGTTTTCATGGTCGGCGGCGTCGATCCATTGAAACCCGTCGTGGTCGGGGTCCTTGCTCCACAGGCAAGGAGAGTCGCGGTATAGCGCGCCCATGTCCTCCAGGAACCGCATGAGGCCCTGACGTTGGAAGTCTTCAGCGAGGTGCCAGTCGAGGCTGTGGCGGTAGTCCCATTCGTTCCACGGAGCCAGTTCGGTTCCCATGAACAACAACTGCTTGCCCGGCCGTGTGTACTGGTAGGTCAGCAGTGTCCTCAGACCTGCGAACTTCTGCCATGCATCGCCCGGCATCTTGTCGAGCAGCGACTTCTTTCCGTGCACTACCTCGTCGTGGGACAGAGGCATTATGAAAGTCTCGGTGTACTCGTAGATCATCGCGAAGGTGAGGTCGTTCTGGTGGTAACGGCGGTATACGGGATCCTTCGAGAAGTACTGAAGCGTGTCGTGCATCCAGCCCATGTTCCACTTGAAGGTGAAACCTAGACCGTCCTCGCCTACGGGTTTCGTTACCGCGGGCCAGGCCGTGGATTCTTCCGCGATGGTTATACAGCCCGGTTGCTCGATGCGCACCGCTTCGTTCATCGCGCGTAGAAATCCCACCGCTTCCAGATCTTGCCTGCCGCCGTAAGGGTGCGGAATCCACTGACCCTCCTCGCGGCTGTAGTCGCGGTACAACATGGATGCGACGGCATCCACGCGCAGTCCGTCTATGTGATACTCGGAAAGCCAGTACAGAGCGCTTGCGATCAGGAAGTTGCGGACCTCGTTGCGGCCGAAATTGAAGACCAGGGTGCCCCAGTCGGGATGCTCGGCCAGCTTCGGGTCCTCGTGCTCGTACAATGCGGTTCCATCGAAGAGCCTCAGGGCGAAGTCGTCTTTGGGGAAGTGCGCCGGTACCCAGTCGAGGATGACGCCGATTCCGTTTTGGTGGCAACTGTCCACGAAGAAACGGAAGTCATCAGGATCTCCGAACCGTGATGTCGGTGCGAAGTATCCGGTTGTCTGATATCCCCAAGAGCCGTCGAAGGGATGCTCGGTTACGGGCATCAACTCGATGTGCGTGAACCCGAGCCGCTTGACGTGCTCGATCAGTCGCGGGGCGATCTCTCGGTAGCTGAGGCTGCGGTTGTGCTGCTCGGGGACTCGAGCCCAGGAGCCCAGGTGAACCTCGTAGATCGACATGGCGCTTCGGTACCAGTCTTTGCGCCTTCGCTCCTCCACCCATTCTTCATCAGCCCATTGATAGGAGGATGCTGTCACTCGCGAAGCGTTGCCGGGCGGCGGTTCGGCGGAGAAAGCGAAGGGGTCGGCCTTTACACGCAGGTGGCCGTCCTTGGTCTTCACCTCGAACTTGTAGAGTGACCCGGGGCCTACGCCGGGCACGAACAACTCGAAGATTCCCGAACTGCCCATGCAGCGCATGGGCAAAACACGGCCGTCCCAGCTGCAGAACTCGCCGATCAGGTTGACCGAGCGCGCGTTGGGAGCCCAAACGGCGAAAGCGGTTCCATCGACGCCGTCTATCGTTCTTGGATGCGCGCCCAGGGCTTCCCAGAGCCGCCGGTGTGTACCCTCTCCGAAGTAGTGCTGGTCGTGCTCGCCCAGCGTGGGCAGAAAAGAGTAGGGGTCTCTTCGTTCGTCGCTCTGACCGTCGCGAAACCACAGCCGGACTCTGTACTTCAGAGGCAGGGTCCGCCCGGGCAGGAAAGCTGAGAAAACGGGCCCTGCGGGGTCCACGTCCATCGGGGCGCTGCCGCCGTCGTCGAGAAGGCACTCGGCGCGCACGGCTTCGGGGTGGTAGGTGCGTACGATGACACCGTCGACGCCGCCGACTGTTTCCGCGTGAGCGCCCAAGATTCGGTGAGGGTCGGTCTGATCTCCGTTCAGGAGAGCGGAGACATCCGCGGGGCTCGGTAGGTATGCCGGATCCGTCATGCACCTTCTCCGTCGGCCGTCAGTACGAGCAAGGAGTGCGGCGATACCGTGACCGAGCCCATGCTCAAGGTATCGATGCGCCGGCGCGCCGTGTTCAGGCGCGAGCGCCAAGCTCCCGTATGTCGCCAGGCCGGCAGCCGGAAGTTGACTGAACCGGAACTCGAATTGACGATGATGAGCACGCTCGGTGCTCCCTTTGTGTCTTGCTTTTCGGCGACTGGAGTTTGGTCGATGAGCATGCCCATGCATCTGCCGGACTCCTTGGCCCAGTCGTCGTTGTTCATTTCACGACCGTCGGGGCTTAGCCAAGCGACGTCCTTGATGCCGTCGGCAGCTGCGGCGTCGCCGTCGAAGAACGATTGTCGCGAGAACGTAGGCAGCTCGCGGCGCAGCTTCATGGCTCGACGAGTAAACTCCAACAGCCGGCGTCCGCGCGGGCCGAGCTCCCAGTCCACCCACGAGATGGTGTTGTCCTGGCAGTATGAGTTGTTGTTGCCGTACTGGGTGCGTCCCAACTCGTCGCCATGTGAGATCATCGGGACTCCGTGAGACAGGCACAGCGTGGCAATCATGTTGCGCACCGCGCGTTCTCGCTTGCGTTCGATCGTAGGCTTGCTGCTCGGACCTTCCTCGCCCCAGTTCCGGCTGACGTTTTCGCCGTGGCCGTCACGGTTTTCCTCGGCGTTGAGCTCGTTGTGCTTGTGATCGTAGGTGGTCACATCTCGCACGGTGAAACCGTCGTGGCAGGCTACGAAATTGATGCTTGCCTGAGGTGGGCGTCCGTTGTTCGCGTATAGATCGCTGCTCCCCGCCATGCGGGTCGCCAGTGCTCCGAGCTGACCACGATCACCGCGCCAGAACCTTCGGACCGTGTCGCGGTAGGCGTCGTTCCACTCCGTCCAGGGCGCCGGGAAACTGCCCAGGCGATGCCCGTGGTGTCCCAAGTCCCAAGGCTCGGCAATGAGCTTTACGCGGGACAATAAAGGGTCGTGGCGCAGCGTTTCGAAAACAGGTGCCTGCGCATCGAAATCCCCGCCGTCGACGCGGCCCAGCGCCGTTGCCAAGTCGAAACGGAAACCGTCGACGTGCATCTCTACCACCCAGTACCGCAGGCAGTCGACAACCATCTGCATCGTTCTCGGGTGCGACAGGTTGAGGCAGTTGCCGCATCCGGAGACATCCTTGTGGACAGTCCCGTCGGTTTCATCCAGGAGATAGTAAGCCCGGTTATCGATCCCGCGCCATGAAAACGTCGGCCCCCATGCCCCTGCTTCGCCCGTGTGGTTGAATACCACGTCGAGGATCACCTCTAAGCCTGCCTCGTGCAGACCCTTGACCATGGTCTTGAACTCCCGAACCTGATCGCCGGGGCTCCCGCCGGCGTAGCGGCAGTCGGGCGCGAAGTAGGAGGCCGGACTGTATCCCCAGTAGTTCGTCAGTCCGCTCTCGACCAGATGCTGATCGGTGATGGCGTGGTTCACCGGCAGCAATTCCACGGCCGTCACGCCCAACGACACAAGATGATCCAGGACGACGGGGTGGGCCAGGCCCGCGTAGGTCCCGCGCAACTCTTCGGGCAGTTCGGGGTGGGCGGCTGTCATTCCCTTGACGTGGCACTCATAGATGACCGTGTTCCGCCACGGCACGGCAGGCGATTCGTCGCCGCTCCAGTCGAAGTCGTCGCCGACGACGACACAGCGGGGCATCGCAGGGGCGCTGTCGCGCATATCCGCCTCCACGGGCGTGTCGTCCTGTGGAGACGGTACCTCTTTGTAGTCGCGCATCAGCTCATGCCACTTCATCGGACCGCTGATCGCGCGAGCGTAGGGGTCGAGGAGCAGCTTGTGGGGATTGAAGCGACTGCCGCGCCTCGGGTCATACGTCCCATGAACGCGGTAAGCGTAGAGTTGGCCCGGACCCAATCCCGACGCGCGGGTGCGCCAGAGGCCTTTGCCGTCCTGCTCGAGTCTGAGCCTGCGTTCCTCGGTGCTCTGGTCGGCTGATTCAAAGAGACACAGCTCTACGGCCGTTGCTCCTTCGGAGAAGAGGGAGAACTCGACGCCGGTACCGTCCCACACGGCGCCGAGCGGACCCGCCTCGATGGCGGGGTCCGGGCCATGTCGCTGCTGCCGTGAGTCTCTGTGCATATTCGCCCCCGGCGCTTCTCCGGGAGCTTGTAAAATGAATCGGGCCATCGCTATATCAAACTCAAGGGGGCGTCGTGCTCAGCGATTCCGAAGTTTTTGACCTGCGCCCGCGCCTCACAGCGCTGTCGGCCAATCTGTGGTGGGGCTGGAACACCGACCTCGACCCGGTGTTCAGGTCCATCGACCCTGATCTGTGGACCCGGGTCGGACACAACCCGGTAGCCTTTCTTCGCGACGTGACGCCCGATGTCCTCGAGGCGGCCCAACGCAACGCCTGGGTGCTGGCCCAGACGACCCACGCCGAAAAGACCCTGCGCGAATATCTGGAGAGCGACAGGCATTGGGCGTCCAGTAACGCTCCCGGCTTGCAGGCTTCGCCGGTTGCATACTTCAGCGCCGAGATCGGGGTCGACGAGTCGCTGCCGATCTACTCGGGAGGGCTCGGCATTCTGGCCGGCGACCATCTCAAGAGCTGCTCGGACCTCGGGGTGCCAACCTACGGCGTCAGTCTCTTGTACCGGGACGGGTACTTTACTCAGCAGATCGATGCCGACGGCAACCAGGTCGAGTCCTACCGTTCTCTCGACGCCGACCGGTCCCCGATCGAACCGATCCGGGACGCTAACGGTGCAACGATAACGCTGGAGTTCGCTTTCGGGGACGGCTCTATCACGGCCGAGCTCTGGGAAGCCAAGGTGGGCCGATGCAGCCTCATCCTCCTCGACATCCTGGACTGTGCACCGGCGCTCAAGCCCTATGCCAGCCGTCTCTACGGAGGCGACGTCGACACGCGAATCCTGCAGGAATTCGTTCTCGGGATAGGCGGGTACCGAGCGCTGCGTGCGTTGGGTGTCCGTCCCGGCGTGCTTCACCTCAACGAAGGACACTGCGCCTTCGCTGCTCTGGAAGCCGTAGCGCAACGGATGGAAGAGACCGGGCTCCCGTTCGGTCGAGTTGCGCCCTACATCGTCGACTCGGTCGCTTTCACCACGCATACGCCCGTGGAAGCCGGTCACGATCGGTTCGCACCGGGGGCAGTGTTGACGGCACTCAGGCCCGTGATCGGCCGTCTCGGCCTTTCCGACGAAGAATTCCTCGGTTTTGGGCGGGTGAACCCCGGCGATCCCGACGAACCCTTTTGCATGACGGTCCTCGCAATCAAGATGTCGCACAGGACCAATGCGGTCAGCTCGCTTCACGCCGCCGTGTCGCGCCGCATGTGGCAGTCTCTGTGGCCCGCGCGACGTGTCAGTGACGCGCCGGTCGGACACATCACCAACGGTGCTCACCTGAACACATGGGTGGCCGAAGAACTCTCCCAGCTCTATGCGGACTCCCTCGGTCCGAACTGGAAGCATCACGTCGGTGACGCCGACCTTTGGCGCCGGATAGAGAGCCTCGACGACTTCGACCTCGCCCGTGTAAAGCTTGCCCTCAAGCAACGCCTCCTCGATTTCGTTGCGACCCGTGAGGACGAGCGAAACCAGCGCTTGGGTCTCGACGATAGCCCGTCGGAATTCCGCTTCGACGTCTTGACCATAGGGTTCGCTCGGCGGGTAGCCAGCTACAAGCGCGCGTTGTTGCTGTTCGACGACATGGACAGGGCCCGGCAGATCCTCACGGATCCGAAACGGCCCGTGCAGATCATCTTCGCCGGCAAGGCCCACCCGGCTGACGAACCGGGCAAGGCCATTTCCCGTCGCCTCGTCGAGATCAGCCGGGATCCGGTCTTCCGCAATCACGTCACCTTTATAGAAGACTACGACAAGCCCGTGACGAGCAGACTCATCCAGGGTTGCGATCTCTGGCTCAACACGCCCCGCAGGCCCTTGGAAGCTTGCGGTACCAGCGGGATGAAGGCCGTGTTCAATGCAACGTTGAACTGCTCGACCCTCGACGGATGGTGGGGCGAAGCCTACGACACGCTCAACGGCTTCGCCTTCGGGGAAGGCAGGATCCATGAGAGCGAAGAAGCTCAGGACAGACACGATGCGCTGGCTCTGCTCAACGTTCTCGAGCGTGAAGTCATCCCGCTCTACTACGACCGTGAGGACGAGGACATCCCCGTGCGCTGGAGCCGTCGCGTCAAGCACGCCCTAAAGACCTTGGCCTGGCGCTACAACTCCGACCGCATGGTCAAAGACTACACGATGCGCGTGTACCTGCCGGCGGCGAAGAAGCTCACCGCCGACGTTCGCTGTACCTGAGCTCCCTAGGCCGCTTGCGCCGCGTGCCCGAAGGCCGCACCGCCCGCGTCCCCGGAATGATCCGGATCCCGGTGCGATCTAGGTAGCTCCAGCCGCGGCATCAGGTCGCGCGCTACTACGTGGCTCCACGCATAGTGCTTGGCGGTGGACCGACCGAGGCGGCGCATGTTCGATACCTCCTCACGGTTGCCGCGAAGGCGCGTGTACAGAGAGATGAACTCCTGCGGGGCATCGGTCTGCAGTACGAGCGCGTTGCGGCCGGCCAGAACGTAATCCTCGCCCGAGAACCCCGTGCAGGCGATGCCGGATGCCGCCATCGTCTCGAGCCCCACCAAGCCGAAGGGTTCGTGACTGCTGTTGGCCAGCACCGCATCGGAGCCCCTGAACAGCAGGCGACGGCCGTCCGGGTCGACGTGGTTCTTGAGGTTGACGACGTCGGCATCATCGAGGGTCTCGAGCATGCCCAGGACTCCCATTACGCCCGGTGCGTTCTCCCGGTCTACGATCTTGAGGCCGCGGGCTTGGGCCTCTGCCAAAACATCGGCGCCATGGGCCTCGCTGCCTCCGCGGGCCACCAGCAGGGGCTTCCAGCCCTGTCTCTTCAGTTCGGCTACCAGCCTGACGGAGGCCAGCCAGCGCTTGTCGGGGTCCCAGCGGGCCATCTTGGTGACCACGGTCCGGTCCGAGAGGCGCCTCTGCATCTTGGCCACGGCCGCCCTTTCAGGAAGCCAGAAGGCATCGTCGGTCAGGCCGTTGGGGATGACGACGGGGTCGATGCCCCAATGGCGCATCTTGTGGTTCATGTAGCGGGATACGGTGGTGATGCAGGCGGCGCGGCCCAGGAGCTGCCAGTTGATGCCCTCGAAGCCGAAGGTGTTGTTGGCGTTCCAGAATATTCCGACCTGATCTCGCAGCCCTGCCCGCCTCAGCAGCCAATCCAAGTGCAGCACGGCATCGACCGTTTGCCATTCCTCGGCGAGGATTACCGCATGACCGCCCTGAGCCAGCTGTGGCCCCAAGACATGGTCCATGAGGTAGGGGGGTAAAGACGCGGCATAGTCGGCGGCCTTCTGGGCATCGCCGTCGTAGACCGTGTTAGGGCAGTGCCTGCTGATCCATTGGCACCACCTGTGGAGGTGAAGATTGCCCCGATCCTCATGCCCGGGCAGATCCGGATCCCCGACGAACCATAGGTCGGTGGGGAGGCCGTGGTCGGCAAGTGTCTGTGTAAGGCCCTCGATACGCGTGGCCAGCCCGCCAACCCGGGCGTACTTGTCCGGCCCCTCAAAAGAGAGGACGTGGAAATGCTTCATACTGTGCGGTCTCCTCGAGACACCAAGGGGGCGGGCGGCGATAAGAAACTATTACGTGTCTCTTTAGGTT
>JANQEO010000239.1 GCA_028278325.1 Candidatus Binatia bacterium | reverse complement strand
TCGAGCTTCTTGATCCTATCGTCCCCGTCGAACACAAAGGCGGTGTGGCCGATAACCGCGAGATTCGAAAGAAACTGATCGCTCGCAGCAACGACTGCCTTTAGCACCGGCACTCCGCTCTCGATGCCAACTACCGAGATGTCGTACGGGGATTGCAGGTAGACCCAGCTCCCTATCTGCTGCAGGGACCTAGGCGGAGAAGACAGCGCGAGGGAACTCGGGATCAAACTCGGCTGAGTCGAGTCGGACACGTCTACCGCATACAGCACGTCCGAACCTGCAACGAAGACAATGTCGCCGACGACCTCCATCCGCGTCAGGCCGCCGAGACCCAGGCCTAGCTCCCCAACCACATGGGAGGCCGCAGGGTTGGTGATATCGTAGATCCGCAAGCGGTCGCCTTGCTCGTCGAGCACGAACACCCTGTCGCCCGACACGGCAACGGAAGACCTCGAATCCGCACCATCGAGGACCCCGACCGTCATGACCGCTTGTCCGTTGGATGCCAATGCGAACGCAGGCAGCAGCCAGGCGACGCATCGAATCAGACAGAGGTGCCTGGAGATGCACCGACCACGCATGGTAGATCCTCTGATGGCCTCCTCTATCCTATTCGCCAATAAGCCCACATGTCAACTCACAGCCCGCTCACCCTTCCAGACGCACGAACCTCCCAGCCTCCCGTGAAGAGGCGTCCCCCCAGCTGGCGCGCGGGGAGGGCATCCGCGCGAATCGTGCTCCACGTCGCGGCGACTCCCGCCGTCAGAATCCGAGGGAAGTCCTCGCAGCGGTACGTTCTACGCCAGTGGTTCTCGCCGCCCCCGACCGAGCGCCGCCGACCACTGAGGTCAGCGCAGCCCTCATGGACGCGGTTCGAATCACGGCCGCTACCTGCCAGCTCCGTCAACCTAACCCAACAGCCTGGGCCCCGGCGGTCGCCCGCACTCCTCCGAGACGATTGACGTCACCGCGTGGAAGATGAAGGCCGGGCGCATCGAGCCCGCCTCGTCGTGGACACCGGTGAGGTCTACGCCGACCTCTGCGGCGGCCTCGGTGATCCACGCTCGGAACAGGAGGTTGTCCAGCGCCGAGCCCTCATCCCAGACGCGGGCCGCTGCTTCCGCCACCGGGAGCCCCGCGCCCTCCGAGAGGTCCCTCACGGCCGCGATCAGGTCGTTCCGCGCGCAACGTTCACACATCAACAGCAGCGTAGAAGGGAGCGACCTCAATATCAACACCGATGAGTGTTCCCACACTGTCGGTGCAC
>JANQEO010000238.1 GCA_028278325.1 Candidatus Binatia bacterium | reverse complement strand
TCCAGAAGGCGTCGTCGGATCGACGAGTACGAACTGGCCCGAGACCGCGGACGGCACGCTGGTCGGGAGTCCGTACGTGAGCGAACTCGACCACCCCGGGCCCGAGAAGAACGGATTGAAAACCGCGGTGAAACTCGGGTCGAACAGATCGACGTTGATGATCACTCCGCCGGGCAACCCGTAGCCGCCGGCACTCGCGGGAACGAGCGGGCCCACGGTCTGAGCCACGTCCCACGCGTTCCCGGTCAGGGTGCTCGATAGGGTCGCGGTGGCGGTCCCGCCTATGGGGACGTTGATGATCGCCGGCGTTGTCGGGCTTCCCGCGACTCCGTTGACGAGCAGGCTCGCCTCTGGCTGGTTGAGCTGGTACTCCGCGGCTCCGCCACCGGAAAGAACGATGTTGTCGACGTAGAAGTAGCTTGAGAACCCGGCGTCAGTGGCGTTGCCCACGTGGAACTCGAGGTTCGCCACCGTCCCGACGAGAGCCGCCGGTACGGAGAACATCACGCTCTTGGCGGTGCCCAGAGGAGCCTCCTCCAGCGTATTCGCGCAGAAACCCGAGGGTACTGTGCCGGTTTCGTCCGGCGTCGTTGCGCTGGCCGGGTCGTAGTTTGTCGAGAACGTGTCCCGGTAGTGAACGTTGAGGATGGACATGCCTGTCACAGGGTCGACGATGTCGACGGTAAAGAAGTCGTTGTACAAGGTGTCCATCGGGCACTCAGGCGAGACGTAGGTCCAGTCGAAGGAGATCGCTGCAGTGAGCATGACCCCCGGGAAGACCAGGTTGCCTGTACTTCCTGGGGCGAGTGGATAGGGTGCCGGGCCGCCGCCAGGAGGCGGAGCGAGGGAGCCGTCACCGTTGGCTGCATTGATGATGGCCCACTGCGAACCGGTAGTGGGGAAGCAACCCGTCGGCCCAAGGATGTTGGTCCCATCGGGCTGAACGTACATGGTCGTCGCCGCGCTGATGGTGCCTGGGATCGTGGTCCAAGTCGCGATGGGGATGCAGCAGCCAACGGGCGTTTGCCCAACAGCGATCGGGGGTTCGAAACTGGCAGAGATAAGCTGGCCCATCACGACCCCCGGTATCAGGGCAATCAGACTGAGCGAGAGGACAGGGCGCATGTTTACTCCTCGGGACGGAGAGAATGAACGGCGGGAGACAACGGCAGACGGGCCGGGACCCCGGACAGTCCATTTTGTGTCATGAGAACAAGCGACCGTAGCCTGCCCATCTGGGCAGCGTCAACGATCGTCGTCCGTGTTCCTCCTGGTCGTGAGACGAGCCCGAGCTGCAAGACCGCCCAGCGAACGGCACAACGTATCGGTGAGGGGCTTCTCAGAACCGCCGTGGCGGGTTCCGCAAGCGATCCCAGGAAGGCTCGAGCCTGCGACCTGCGTCAGTCCAGATCGACCAGCAACCTCTCCCCCTCCGGCACTTCCTCGCGGAGCCGCTCGCGTAGCCGTTGCCATCGCTTCGTTACGGCTTCCTTCGACAGGCCGACCAGCGTCGCCACCCGTCCAGGCTTCTGACCTTCCAGACCGCAGTGGACGAACACATCGCGATCGGTCGCATCGAGCGCACGGAGCGACTCCACGATCTGATACAGGACCTCGTCCCGTGCCACCTGTCGACTCACATCGGTCAACGAATCCGGGATCGCGCTCGCCCCGGTGCGCTGCCCCGGTGACGGCAGGCCTCGTCGTGACGCCGTCCCCGTCCGACGCAGGGCGTCGATGAGAACTCGCTTGGCGATCGTGAACAGGTAGGTCCGGAAGGTGGCGCGATCGGGGTCGTAGGTCCGAAACGCCTCCAACGCCCGCCACCAGACCTCGTGCATCAGGTCTTCAGGGTCGACCCGGCTCCGCACGGGTGGAGGCAGGCGGAGGCTGGCCCAGGTGTGCAGTGCCGGGGCCAGGCGGGCATAGAGCAGCGTGAAGCCGTCCCGGTCCCCGTGACGAGCCCGCTGGACCAGGGCTTGGGTGTCGTGAGTTGGATCGTTCTTGTCGGGCATGGCGCAGAACGTGGTCGCAAGACTATTCTGCGTGGGGATTTGGGGAAAGGTCCAGAAAGCCTGTCCGAGAATCGGACCGGCCCCGTAAGTACCCGCGCGATGAAGGAACCGACCTCGGAAACACCGACGCCTGACGACGTGATCGCGGCCTTCCTGGAGCGGTACTGGCGGGACCAGGATGCGGGTGAGAACCGCCCCCTGAGCGACTACCTCGCACAGTTCCCCGATCATGAGGACATCGTCGCCCAGGAGTACATGGCGCTGCGTACCTCTGGAGAGGAGCCGGGACAGGAGAGTACGGACACCGACTCGCTTGGCCCCTACGAGATCGAAGGGGAATTGGGGCAGGGCGGTCAGGGTGTGGTGTATCTCGCCGAGGACACGCGTCTGCACCGGAAGGTGGCTCTGAAGGTGCTGACGTCGTTGGGACCTAGCTCGGAAGACACGCTCCGGCGATTCCAACGGGAAGCCGAGGTGGCCTCCAAGTTGGAACACCCCGGCATCTGCGGTGTGCACGATGCGGGCGTCGCCAACGGAACGCCCTACATCGCCATGCAGTTGGTCCCCGGTGACACGCTTGCGCACCGGATCGCCGCTGCCAGGACCGAACCCGAGACCGAGGGCAACTTCAGTTTCTTCGACGAGGAAGAAGCACCAGCACCCGAGCCGGACTCCAAGAAGACTCGGGACGAAAGCGCGACGACCACACGCATCAACAGGTCGGAGGTGATGCGGATCGTCGCGACCTTCGAGAAGATCGCGCGGGCACTCCACGCAGCGCACGAAGCCGGGATCATCCATCGCGACATCAAGCCCGGAAACATCATGCTCACTCCGCAGGGTGATCCCGTGATCCTAGACTTCGGTCTTGCCCGGGACATGGACGCGGACTTCCAGACGCTGACGCGGACGGGCGACTTCTTCGGCACGCCCGCTTACATGAGTCCAGAGCAGTTGATGGGACAACGCATCCGACTGGACTGCCGCACGGATGTCTACTCCTTGGGGGCGACGCTGTTCGAATGCCTGACGCTGCACCGCCCCTTCGAAGCGCCGACGAGAGAAGCGCTCTACCAGGCCATCATGGGAGACGACCCCACGAATGCGCGGCGGTTGAATACGGCCATCCCCAAAGACCTGCGCGTCGTTCTCGACGCCGCCTTGGAGAAGAACCGGGACCGCCGATACCAGACCGCGCTCGATTTCGCCGAGGACCTGCGTCGCGTGCGTGAGGTCGAACCGATCAGCGCAAAGCCCATCGGACCGGTTGGGCGCACAATCCGCTGGACACAGCGTCGTCCGTATCGCGCCGCGTCCGTTGCCCTCTTGTTCGCCATCGTCGCGGGTGTGTCCTGGTATGTCGCGAAGGGCCCTGAGCGTGAAGCCATCGCAGAGAAGGCCCGGCGTCAGGACGCCGAGATGAGGCGGAAGAGGGTCGAGGCGCTGCTGCAGTCCGCGTTCCTCGATCTCCACAGTCACTTGTTCGACGACGCACTAGTGACCTTCGAGAAGGCGCTCGTCATCGACGCCAACAACATTGAGTCCATTGCCGGCAAGGGCATCGCCCTAGCGATGCTGGACAAGGCCGACTCCGCTAGGGCCTGGCTCGATGATCAGAGCGCGCGAGGAAGGTCCAGTGCCGGCCTTCAGTTCGTCAGGCGCTGGGTGAGGCGCCGAGGTACCCATCCGCCCCCGACCGATGACACGGAGAGCCTCGTCCCGGCCACGAGCCAGGATCACTTTCTCATGGGCTATCTGAAGCTCGACGACAGCTGGGACGACCCGAAACCGGTGTTGAGGCAGCGCGCGTTAGAGCATCTTGCCCAGGCGACGTTGATGTCCAAGCCACGCTGTCTGTACTTCGTCCACTACGTGCGTGCAGCGCTCAAGTGCGAGGACACTGCCGTCGCACGTCGGTGCATCGAAGCCATCCCCCGCCTGTGGCCCGACGACGCATACGGCTGGTATGTCGTTGCCACGGCTCACACGATACTGGACGATTCGGAAGAAGCGGTCCGCGCTTATGAGCGAGCGTTGTCCATAATGCCATCGTTCGCGGTCGCGCACTCGAACATGTCACTGAGGCTCAATAAGCTGGGCCGTCATGAGAAGGCGCTGACACACGCGCGTGAGGCCCTTCGGCTCAGTCCCGACTACAACCACGCGGTGGCACACGAAGTCGATGCCCTGATGGGACTCAAGCGTTACGAGGACGCGGTCGAGGCCTGCGAGCGGGCCCTTGACGGTAGGCCGGGGGATTACCTCGTTTGGGACTACCTGGGTGACGCCTACTTCGATCAGAAGAAGTATGAGAAGGCGATCGCAGCCTACGAGGAGTGTCTACGGATCAAGCGTGATTCGCACTACGCCTGGCGGGACCTCGGTCGCGCGCTGCGCGCGCTCAAACGATACGACGACGCCATCGACGCCCTCAGGCGCAGCGTCGACATCCAGCCGGACTACTACTGGGCCTGGACCGACATCGGACAAACTTGGGCCGTGCGGGGACAACCGCTCAAGGCGCTGGCCCCTCTCCAGAAGAGCCTTGAGCTCAACAAGGACTATCACAAGACCCACGATCTCATCACACGTGCTCTCATGGAGTTGGAGCGCTGGGACGCTGCTGCGAGAGCGGCCGCGGAGGCCGTGCGTACGGACCCCAACTGCGAGGTCGCCCACATCAGGAGTGTGACCCTGGCCCTTCGACGGTCCGACGACGCTGCGATCCTGACCGAAACCAGGCGATACCACGACGCCAGACCCAACGACCCGGCGCGAGCACGCGAGATGGCCGCCAGGCTGATCAACGTCGGCGCACGCACCCCGGAACTGGCTGATCCCGAGGCCGCTCTAGCATTCGCCCGCAAGGCCGTAGAGCTCACGGAACGCAAGGACCTCGACGCCCTGCTCAATCTTGGCCATGCGCATCTCCACAATGACCAGTCCGAGACCGCTGTCGACGTCTGGACGGAGGCCGCAACGTTGGCACCCACGGATCACCGTTTCTGGTTCCAGATCGGTGCGGTCCGGCAGAACCAGAAGGACTTCGAGGCCGCCGCTACCGCCTACGAAAGAGTCCGCTCGATCAACCCCGACTTGCACACGCTGCACGATCGCCTGAGCAAGATCTATCTCCAACTCAACCGGTTGCAGGACGCTGCGGCAGCTGTCGCCGACGCCATCCGCACCGGCCCGGGTTGCCCCGATGCACATCACAATCTCATCGATCTCACAAGACGACACGGTGATGACCGCCGCATGATCGCGGAGTACAAGCGCTGGGTCCGAGTCAAGGCCGACGACCCTCAGCGCTCACAGGACCTTGCGAGAGCGTTGATCGACCTTGGAGAGCGTGACTCCGACTATGCCGACCCCGAGGAGGCCGTCGTCGCCGCCGAGCTCGCCGTCGAGCTCACCAAGGAGCAAGACCCAGCAATGCTTGCTACTCTCGCCCACGCCTACGCAGCAGACGACAACCCGAATCAGGCGGTCATCGCCTGCGAGAAGGCGCTGAAGTTGATCGCCAAGCAGGACGAGCCCGACGCCCAACTGAAGGCCGACCTGGAGGCGTCGCTGCGTCGGTACAAGCGGGCGGCGGGGAACCAGTAGATGGTCTCTGCCCGGACATAGGCGGACACACGCGGACAATACAGCTGCGAGGAATCCGCGAGTTTTCGGACAACCGTTGACCGTAGCTGCAGTGCATCGCCGCAACTGACGGCGCTCTCTACGCTTCTGAGCGATCCCGCGAGGGCTCGAACCTGGAGCTCAGGTGAGGTAGACGCGGTTGGGCGGGAACCGATCTGGATCCGCAAAGCAACGGTTCAGAATGTCACCGAGATCATCGAGGCGCGTATCGATCAAGAGTGCCGGCCGTGCGGCGAAGTCCCAACGTGTGTGGGCTTCCAGGCCATACGAGAACAAGCATCTGTTCTCCGACAGGATCTGGAGCCCGTAGTAATCAGGCGCACCGTCTGCTGACTCGGGCGTTTCGATGCACCACGAGAAGAGCCCAAGATCCCGGTCCTCGGATGGCACGAGGCGAAAGCGGGACGGCAAGACAGCTTGGACTTGTTTCTCGATGGAACGGCGAAGGTCGTCCTGACTCTGTTTCTTGAACCATGGCATGTGCAAGCCCCCACGGATCCGCGTGCTCAACACACGCAGGGTAGCCGCTTCCGGCGGCAGCAGACCCAGCCCATAGGAGTCGAAGGCCCGAAAGCCTGATCCATCGGCCACTTCGGGCCCGTGTCAAGCCGACGCCGGGCTTGACGCTCCGGGATATCATGGCGGGCCTGATGTCCTCGTCCGACGACAAGCCGCAGCTGAGCGCGTTCCTGGAGCAGTACTGGGAGGACCGGGAGGCGGGGACCTTGCGGACGGCGCGTGCATGGATCACTTCCCGGGAGATGCGGCTCCATCAAGACTCAAGGCCAGGAGGCTAACGACCGGTGTTCCAGCACTGGACGACCAACGCCGGCGCTAACACGCACGTGCTTGCCGTCAACGACACGCACATCTTGCGGACGAGCGGGCGAACCCAGACGCTGCACTCGCTGCTGGCCAAGTTGCAGGACGAAGGCGCAGACTGTCGGGACGGGCTCATGCTCAAGGTTATCCCCCGGCAAGAGGCGACCGGCGTCATCGCGTGTCCGGACGGCGGGCTCCGAATCGAGTACGGCTCAAAGAACCATGAGTACGCGGCAGGGGAACCGGAGCATGCCGCCAGAATCGCCGACGAAATATCGTCGGTGCTGGGATTCGGCGAAGCACGCACTGAACGGATGTCGCTCTTCGACGTCTCCCGAGGGCCAGTGTTGTACCTTGGCATCTGGGTATTCATCACGGCGGTGAT
>JANQEO010000218.1 GCA_028278325.1 Candidatus Binatia bacterium | reverse complement strand
GCGAGTGGTCGATCCTGCAGCACGGGCAAGTCTCGCGCGCCTCCTCGTCGAGCTGTCGCGCGGCAACATCACGAACGACGAGTTCGAGGACAGCGTTCCCGATTCTGTCGACCCGGCGATCTCCGCAATCGCAGGGGCGGTCTGGCACTTCTACGACGACCTTCACGAGCACACACTCTCGGGGTCCTGGTCTCCTCGTGCTCCAGGACGCGAAGCGTTCTCCAAGATGCGGGCGTTTCTCCTCTCAGCTCACCCCTATCGGTGGTCCCACCCACCTTGGCTGGACCTGCTCTACTTCCCGCTCGGTCTATTCTCCCTGGGGCTGCTGCCCCGGGTAGTCGAACGCATCCGTCTCGGCCCCACCGCAGTCCGCACTTGGCCGTTTCACCCGTCGCAGGTAGCTCCGCGCGCCGTCTAACACGCGGTTGCAGCTGACCATCCCTTGCGAGGGCCCAATCGCTCCGTGGTACGCTCTGGGGCGTCATTCACGCGGCTCAACGCCACCCCGGGGCCGGGCTGGCAGCTGAACCGCGATCCGTTAGACGGCACGGTCCGCCACAACGATGCGTTCGTTCCTTCTCACGCTTGGGATACTCGGCGCGCTCGGAGTACACCAAGGCTGGTTCTCGTTGCCGGCAGTCGGAATCGCAGCACTTGTGGTCTTCACCCCATACCTAGTCGTCACCTGGCTCAGTCAACCCATCCGTCACCGAGGCCTTGAGTATTCGGATTTCCCCGAGTTTCTTGGGCCGTGGCCTGAGTCCTTCGATCGCGACAGTCGGATATTCATAGAGGCTGAATCACCCAAGAAGCACCGCCTGCGATTCAGAGTTTCTGGCCGGGGCGGAGCCAAGCAGCTTCGGGTCGTTCTCCCGAAGCGAAAGATCACGAGTCAGCAACTCCGGCAAGATCTCCAATCGCTGGTCGCACAGTTTGAAGCGGCATCATTGCGCGAGAAGCCTCGATCGTTCGATCTCCAGCTCCCGGCTTGTGCTGCGTACACGGGCTCTCTAGCATCCCGCGCTGCTCAGGCTGCATTCGAAGCGCTCGGGTACTCGGGCGACGCCCGCTTCACGATCTGGGGAGAGGGCCCCGGCCCAGATCCCAACTACGACCTCAAGGTGACCGAAGAAGCCGCAGAGCTGGCCCCACCCGGACTTCTCAAGAAGCTCTTTGAGTGGCGCGCCTCTCGAATCCGCGATTCGCTGGACAAGAAGCGCAAGCCGCCTGGTTCGCGTGCCGTCTAACAAGCGATTGCAGCTGACCCGCCCACCGGGGTGGCTCCAGGCGCAATCCAGCTTGCCTGCGACGGAGCTGGGAGCAGTCGGTGTATCCTGGCGGCGTTCTTCAGTCGGCTTCGGCGGCCCGGTCAGCGGGTGGGCGGGCAGCTGAACCGCGAAACCGTTAGGCGGCAACGCGATGCGCGCTCTCGGGTTACTGATCACCGCCCTGGCGCTTGCCTCGTCGGCATCAGCCGAAAGCGAAGTTCAAGTCCGAGGCGAGCTTATCTGGAACTCCGAGCGCCAGACGTTGAGGCCCTGCGGAGGCGAAGCCGTGTATTGGTTCCGAGTCCTCGCATCCAACCCTCACTTCTCGCTCTCCCAGCAGGTCGCCGCGATCTCCGAGCAGCACCCAGACACCCCAGTGCTCGTAGAGCTCGACGGCACGCTCTCGGGCGTTCCTTCCGTCGGACCCAAGTACGAGATCGACCAGACCTTCATCGTCTCTCGCATTCGGTCCGTTGCCGCGGGCACGTGTGAGTGAGTCCCGCCGCCTAACAAGCGATTGCAGCTGTCCCGCCCACCGGGGTGGCTCCGGGCGCAATCCGGCTTGCACTCCACGGGCCTGGGAGCAGTCGGTGTATCCTGGCGGCGTTCTCCAGTCGGCTTCGGCGGCCCGGTCAGCGGGTGGGCGGGCAGCTGAACCGCGAAACCGTTAGACGGCGAGAATGGGACTCATTGCCACTACGGCAGCCTCGGTTGCGATCATGACGCTGATCTTCAGCGCCGTGGCCTTCCCTCTCGTCGTCTCCGATTTCCCCGGCGATCTCTGGTTGCTCCTTTCAGTATCTGGGATCTGGGCGGGTGGAATCCTGGTTGCCTACGTCCTGTTTGGTCTCCCGCTGCACGCGTTGCTCGCGCGGTGGGACCGCCAACGGCTATCCCACTACGCGATGGCTGGGGCCTCCGCTGGCCTGGTTCTTTCCGCACTTTCCCAGATCCTCACTTGGAACATCCCACGAGCTTCGTTGGGGCGCACCACGGAGTCAGTCGCCTACGGCCTGTTCCAGAGCGCTGCTATCGGTCTTGTTTGCGCGGTCGTCTTCCGGCTTCTTGCCATCAAGCACCGCGACCAAGTGGCTCGCCGTCTAACAAGGCAATGAAGCGGACGTTGAAGGGCGCTAGTTCAACTTCCGCTGTACCATTTGGCGTCAACCTCTTTGGGCTCGGCGACCTCGGCGGCCGCCCTTCAACGCCGCTTATCGCCAAGCCGTTAGGCGGCGAGGTCGTCGGTGAAGCGTGTCGAAGAACTCGCCTTTCCGGTCATCTTTATCGCTGGCGACGGCCTCCTCGACATTCGGAACACCACCGCCGAGCTCACCACGACGGGAGTGACGGCGCTCCGCAAGGGCCTTTTCAAGCACGCGCTGGTCATTGACCGGAACGGTTCGTCCTACCGGGTCCAGGGTGCCAAACGCGTCGGGTTCGAGCCTCCCTTCTGGGGGTTTCGGCTCAGGTACTCTCGGAGAGTTCGTCTCGAACTCAACCTCGAATCGAACGGCGACCTAGACCTCGATCAGATCAAGACACACGTGTCCTCTGCCATTCGGCGTCACCCTCACGTATGGGACTCCATCATCGACAAGAGCCTCAACCAGGTGCTTTCAGAAATCAGCCGCGCCCCTTCTCAGCAGGCGCTCCTTGACCTGCTCGCCGCCTAACAAGCGATTGCAGCTGACCCGCCCACCCGGGTGGCTTCGGGCGCAATCCAGCTTGCCCCCCCCACGGAGCGGGGAGCAGTCGGTGTATCCTGGCGGCAACCCTTGGCGGCTTCGGCGAGCCCGGTCAGCGGGTGGGCGGGCAGCTGAACCGCAGGTCCGTTGGGCGGCGCGGCCTCAGGCCTCCGCAGAGTGCAGTCTGCTACCCTGATCGGCATGCGTATCGCTACTGGCAAGGTGGTCCACGGCAAGCTTG
>JANQEO010000429.1 GCA_028278325.1 Candidatus Binatia bacterium | reverse complement strand
TCCACGATCCGCTCCACGATCCGCTCCACTGGGCTCGCCGCGCGATGCTCGACGCAGCTCTGTCCTTTCCCCCGGCGACCTCGGAAGCGGTCTCCGACTCCCTGACGGTCGCGCGCCTCGAGTCGTTCCTCAGTGGGCACCCCGGCCTCACCTGGCCGATCCACTGGGAGCTGGGATTGGGGCTGGGGAATCTCGCGGAGCGTGGCGACGACATCGAGCAACTCTCCGTTCTCGCCGAGGTCGACGGCGAGCTGCGTTGGGTCGCGGCCGACGAGGCGGGCGTCGAGCCCGCGAACGTCTCGACCGGCCTTTCGGAGGAGGTTCAGAAGAAGATCGACATCGACCTCGCGCAGATCGACTCCAAGACCGACGCACTGGTCGCCGAGCGGAACCGCGTCGATCAGCTCAACCTCGAGATCCACTCCCGACGCGCCGACCTCGACCGTCGGATCCTGGACTTCAACGCCCGCGCGCGGGCGTACAACGCGGAGACCGGCGAGCTCGGCGACCCTGAGACCGCGGACTGGGCCTTCGAGAGCGCCGTCCGAACCGGGACCGAGCTCGACCACGAGCGGGATCGCCTCGAGGACGAGGGGAGGGCCCTCGAACGCCTCGACCGCGAATACGCGGAAGCCCGCCATGCACTCGATCAGCGGGCGCGCTCGCTCAGCGTTCATCTCACCGACGTGAACGAGAGAATCTCGGCCGCCCGGGGCCAGGACGTCCAGGAACGCCGCGCTGTCCTCGAGGACGCTCTCGACGACTACATCGACGCCAACATCGCTGCTCATGCCGCTTCCCTGTCGGGCCACCCCGATGCGGAGGCGGAGCTCGACTGGATGCGCTATTGGTTCGGCCGCGCCCCCGCGGACTTCAAGGGCATGCCGTTCGAGCTGAAGGGCAGCCCGACCGCCCGAGCGACGCGTGCGAGCGCAATCGAGTCCGCCGTCTTCATCCAACCCGACCGCGAGCGGATGGGTGCAGCTCTGGCGTTCGTGTTCGACGAGCTCACCGAGCTCCACGACCCCGAGGCGGTCGCCCGCACCCGCATCCTCGTCCAACGCTACGTGCAGGAGTACGGTTGGAAGGACTTCGCACGTCACGTCCTCGGGCAGAGCCGTCACGCGCAGAGACTCGAGGAGAAGGTCATCGAGTCCTGGGACCGCCCCTTCCTCGATGTGGCGAAGCAGGAGCTCGAGGAGGAGGCGAGGCGCAAACGCTAGCCCTGTACCGAGAAGCCCAGCTCGCCGTCACCGCCGGACCTCCAACCGCTCGAACAG
The DNA here is from genome assembly GCA_028278325.1 of Candidatus Binatia bacterium. Classification (GTDB taxonomy): domain Bacteria; phylum Desulfobacterota; class Binatia; order UBA1149; family JAJCZL01; genus JANQEO01. The sequence continues at coordinate 9,120 of JANQEO010000429.1, read as the reverse complement.
CTCCTCGAGCTCGTCCGACCGCTCGTCTTCGTCGGAGCGCGACGCCCGCAACCGCTCCGCCATCTCCTCCGCCTCCTCCCACCGCCCCTGATCCGCGTAGAGGCGCGTCAGGCCGACGAGCGTCGCCCGGGTCTCCGGATCCTGCTCGCCTCGGGCGTCGACGCTCGACGCCAGGGCTTCCAGCAGCAAGCCCTCGGCGGGACAAGGCCCGCTTGATTACGTCCGCTGCCATCTACGATGAGGTGAATCGAGTGCTCGCAAACCACGTGACGGCGACAATCCTCACCGACCCAGTCATGGAGCAGACTAAGGACCTCACGCAGCACCCGCCTGGCCCGGAGACCGAATCCTGAGGCGTGGATCTATAGTGCACTCCTAGTCTCCGTAGCTTGCTCTTGCGCCGGCTCGTCACCCCCCCCCGGCTATTCGATAGAGCGACCCTTAGGACTTCTGGGCAAGTCCAGACCACGTCAGATCCTCCAGAAACTCCGAACCCGGCTGAACCCCAGAGACAAGCAGTCGATCTCTCGCCCGCGTGCAAGCGACATAGAGCAGGTGGCGTTCGGTGTTGTAGACCTCCTCGAGGTCCGAGTCATCGGCCACCGCTTCGATGCGGTCCTGGAGAGGCATAACCTCATCGTCGCAGGCCATGACAGCTACGGCCCGAAACTCAAGCCCCTTTGCGCGATGCATGGAACTCATCGACGCCTGGCCGTGAATGGTCTCCATGCGGGGACCGACCACCCTGTACGGCAGACCCGACGCGTCGAGAGCCGCCTGTGCTCTAGGTACTTGGGCTTCCGAGCGGACGAAGACTGCAATCTCGTGTGGCTGCAGGCCCTCGGCGCTCCAGGCCCCGATCCGTTCTGCGACGAGCTGGACCTCGGCATCCGGCGTCTCGACGACCTCAATGACAGGCACCGGTCCGTTGAACACTGACACTGTGCCGCGGCGGTCCTCGTCGTTGCCGTCGACGTCTGACAACTCGGGAGCGAGAAGCCTGTCGGCCTGCCTGCGGATTTGGTGCGACGTCCGGTAGTTGATGCGTAGGGTAGAAGAGCGCCCCCGGATGTCGACGCCGAGGGACTTCCACGAGAAAGGCTGTTGGAAGATGCGCTGTCCCAGGTCGCCCGCGAAGAAGAGGCTCTCCGGGCGCCCTTCTCCCAGCGCGGCCAGGAATCGGAGCTCGGCCACGCCAACGTCCTGAGCCTCGTCGACGACTGCGAAGTCGTATGGCGGGTTCGGGGACTTCGCGAGCGCCTCGGTCAGACGCCCAAAAACACCCGACATCGTGACGAGTCTGCGCTCCTCGAGCCGTGCTGACACCCCCTCGAATACACGCCACAACAACTTGCGTTGGGTCTCAGCGAGACGCGTCTTTCGGCCCAGGCGGCGCACGTCACGGTACGCCTCCCAGTCCGCGAGCTGCCAGGCATCGACGACGGCGGACCACTCGGTCCACAGGAACTGCCGGCTGAAGCGCAGGCCATCCACGCCCGAGGCCGCCTCGGCCAGCAGGTCCCGCACGACCTCCTTGGTCGCGAGCTCGGCTGGCCCGACGAGCGCCTGGTGCAGACGCAGCGCCAGCCCCTCCATCGAGAGTACGTCGAGGCGCTCGGCCATCCGGGGTTCGTTTCCGATGACCCGGCGCAGCTTGACTCTCAGTGCGTTGGCCAAGGTTTCAGAGAAAGTCGTGAGCAACACTCGCGCATCCGGGTTTCGCCGGGCGAGGTGTACAGCTCTGTGCAGAGCCACGATCGTCTTGCCCGTGCCTGCCGACCCCGCCACGCGGGCCGGCCCCGAGAACTCCCGCTCGACGATCTGTCGCTGTGCCGGGTGCAAGAACACCGTCCACTTCTCCCAGGGGAAGTCGAGGGCCCGCTCGAGCTCGTCCTTGTCGGTCATAACCCGGAAGCGCCTCTGCGCGTCCGGGTGCGCGAAAGGGTCTGCCTCCGCTGCTATGTGCACCGGCGCAGCCGGTGTATTGCCCGTGGCTAGTTCGAGCAGGGCCTCGGCCGCCTCAGCCGGCAGATGGTCGGCCAGTTCGAGCACCGACTCCTCCGTGGCGGCCTTTACGTCGCTCACCCACTCCGGCGGGACGCCGTAGCCCAGCAGGTCGTCCTCGGCCACGTCCTTGAAAAACTCAGCCGCTGACTGCTCGGGCAAGGGCTCGGCAGGCGAAGGCGCTTCGGGCGCTGGCGCTACCGGCGCGTCGATGTAGCGAGGTACCGCAACCTCTCGCACCGTCTCACGCACTTCGACCAGTTGCGCCGCGCCAGTCTTCGGATGCCGCTCCAGCTTGCGGCGCTCGGCCCAAGAATAGGCAGCGTCATGGTGGTCAACGTAGCACAGCATAAGGCTGGCGTCGGTCTTGTGAACGATGATCCGAATGTCGCGCCCCGCCCTCACCGACCAGAAGTTCTTGTCCTTCGCCCGGTCAAGCTTGTGGAACTGCAGCCCGGGATGGGCTGGGTTCATCTGCAGGTCAAACGCAGTCGTCTTGACAGCCTTCTGCTCGTCGTTGGCCAGCTTGTCCAAGCTGCCAGTGAACGTATCCGCGATCCGGAACTCCATCAGTGGACCTGGTAGACCTTCATGACCTCGTCGCCCAGGTGGTTTATGACTTTGACGGCGATGCGTCCCGACACCGGCTTGGGGAAGGGACGCGAAGTGTCGCTGTTCAGCGTCTCCCAAGCATCCCTATCGATCTCGGCCTTCAGCGTCGTCTTCAGTGCCTTGTAGGGGTCGTTGGCTCCCAGGAAGTAGGCGTGCCGCACGAAGAAGCTCTCTTCGTTGTAGTCGGTGTCGATGAACCAGCAGGCAATCCCCTCGGCGCCGTCGCTTCGCACCTCGCCCGTGCTGGGATGGAAGACATCGACGCCGTTGATTCTGACGACGATCAGCCCGGGGTCATCGTCGGCTGCCAGGATGTCGATGTCGGGCTCGCCGAAGATCACGAACAGGTTGCCTTTGCCCGTGTTCTTCAGGTCGTCGGCCATGTGCAGGTCTGCGTTCATGTGTGCCTTGAGCACCGGCACCTTGCCCAGGCTGTCGAACTCTGCGGAATGCGCGTCGTAGCTGAACGCGCAGGAGACAAGCACATCGAAGCCGGCGTCGGCAGCCTCGCGCGCCGCGGCCACCAGATCGACTCGTGACACTGTTCCGAACTCGGGACCGATAAACACGGCCGCGCGTCGCTCCACGCCGTCAGCTTGGCCACCCTCGTGGTAGCACCCCTCAGCCGAGATCCACTTGCCGGGCCAAGGTACGAGGGACGAGAACGTGATCTTGTCCTCCTTCTGCGCCTGCTGGACACCGGCCTTCTCGAGGTTCTCAAGGATCATCGTCACGAAGTCGCCGGCCTCAACGGTCTCAGACTCGGCCACGGCCAGCGGATCGCGAAGTTCGTCCTCAGCGCCTACGTGCAGACTGCGGTGCGGGCTCAGGCTCTCGACCGTGAACGGCCCGGCCACCCGGACCGTCTTCTTGTCCTCGTAGGGCTTGTCGTAGAGGTACTCGAAGTCGGCCTTCGCGGCGATGGAGGCGTCGATCTCCCCCTGGCGGGCAATGCGGGTCTCCCACCAGTCAGCGTGGAGGCTCTTGACAGTGTCGGACCAGTCGGGGTTGGCCTCGCGGGGGATCTCCCATTCCTCGCAGGACTTACCGAGCGCTGCACTAAGCCTCTCTCGGAGTGGCTCGGTTATCTCATGCCACTTGTCGTGGATGACGTCGATCTCCGCGTTGTTGGCGATCGACTTGAGCGTTATGTGCGGGACACGCTCGTAGACAAAGCCGTGGCGGATGTTCCGGCGAGTTGGTTCGGAGCTTGGCTCGCTTTGCGTGATCTCGGCTTCCTTTAGCTGGCCTTCACGGGAGTCCGCAAGCAAGTAGAACGGATAACGGCCGCCCATGATGCGGGCGCGGGCCAGTGCAAGAGAAACGCGAGACGTGTCGATCGTGATCCAGCGGCGCCCTCGCATCTCTGCAACGGTAGCTGTAGTTCCAGAGCCACATGTGGGATCAAGCACCAGGTCACCCGGATCACTTGCCATGCTCAGGCATCGATCGACCACCTTGGCATTCGTCTGCACGACGTAGAGCTTTGGATCTCCAAACCCAGCCGAAGTGGTGTCGTCCCACTGATTGGTAAATGGGTACACACAGAAGTCGTTGAAGTACCGGACGTAGCTAAGCGTGCGCCCAACTGGAATGAGCCGATTGCTCTTCTGCAGTCGTGTCATTCCAACCTGATTTGTCTTCCACCCTCCCTTCCTCGGAGAGTACTCCGCGCCGTCAACTTCAACTGGGAACACAGTGGTCTGCCCTACCCTGGTAGTTTGCGAAGTGAGGTTGTCGGCTCGAAATACGCGGCCACTACCTCCACCCTCCGCCAGCTCTTCGGCAGTAGCGTTCCGCCGCATCCCTGAAGGCTCCTCGATACGAAAGTACGCAGTACCACCCTGACCACCGACGGCTTTTCTTTGGTACTGCTGGCGGTACTTCGCCCTTTCGATATCTCGGGTGAACCAGAGGATGTAGTTGGTAACGCTCGGCAAGAGGGTCGTTCCAACTGCGAAGCTACCGGCCCCAGTAGTCGTCTTGAAAGAGATCTGCGCGGCACAGTTCGAGGCGCCAAAAACCTCGTCCATGAGCTCTCGAACGTGATGGACGTTCTCTTCGCCGATCTGAACGAACACCGAACCGGAAGGAGCCAGAAGCTCTCGCGCAACGGTGAGGCGATCACGCAAGTAAGTGAGATAGCTGTGGACACCATCACGCCAGGTATCCCGAAACGCTTTCACCTGCTCGGGTTCACGGGTGATGTGATCCGCCTTTCCATCCTTTACATCGCGGCTGGTCGTCGACCACTGGAAGTTGCTGTTGAACTTGATGCCGTAGGGCGGATCGAAGTAGATGCACTGCACCTTGCCGCGTAGGCCCTCGCGCTCGGCCAGACTTGCCATGACCTGCAGCGAGTCACCGAGGATCATCCGGTTTGTCCAATTGGCCTCGTGCTGGTAGAACTCGGTCTTGGCTGCGTCGCCACCCTCGACACCGTTGAAGTCAGCGAACAGGTCCATCTGCAGTCCGCGGTCCTGCTTGACCGACTCGTCCTCGGCCTGCTTGCTGCGCTTGACGAGGTCGTCGATGAGTACCTTCGGGTGCACCTTCTCCTGGATGAACAGCGGCGGCGCGTTGACCACCAGGTCGGACCAGTCCTGCTCATCCTTGCCGCGCCAGACGAGTTGCGGGTCGAGATCGCGGTTGCGTCGCTCGTAGGCCACTCGAGTGGCGCTCTGCACCGACTCGTCGAGCATGGGCTGGTGTTCGGCCGTGGGGATATTGGTCCGCGCGGCCTCGTCGTGAGTGATTGTCGCGATCGTCTTCTTCTTCGCGGCTTTCTTTCGAGCCATGCGTGGTACGTCGTCAGGCGGTCGGGGTAGCGGACGGCATGCCGCCCTGGGCAACGGCGTCAGCGATGAGCTGGTCGAGCTCGTCCTGGAAGCTGTACGGGCTCGTGAACTCAGCGAAGGCCCAGCGGCCGTGGCTCCCGAGGTGGTTCACACCCGGCACCCAGTAGGTGTCCATTGTCGACTTCTTCTCCTTGGCGTCCTCACCGCGGAAGCCCTTGATCTCGACGACAAGGTGGAGCCGGTCGTGCTCGCCGTCGATATCGGGGCGACCGTCGTCGATCATCACAATGAAGTCGGGGCGGTAGCGTCGGGCCTCGCTGCCCATCACGTAAGGCACTTCGAAGCCAAGGCTGTGATTCTTGACGTAAGCCTTCACGCGCTTGGTCTGTTCGACGATACGGCAGAATTCGTCCTCCCAACCGCTGTCCGTGACGGCCCAGTTCACGTGGCAGTGCTCGGGGCTCGTTCGCCAGCGCTCCTTTTTCGAGGTCGTGAATCGCACGTGCCGGGTCGAACCCACGGGGTTGTAGGGGTCGAGTACGGCGCCGATGGGCCTCTCTTCGCGGTGAGCTTCATTGATCGCCCGGGTAATGCGCGTGCAGGCCAGGTCAGCGAGCTGTTTATGGATGAGCTGGGCGGGGTAGGTGCGGCCGAGACAAATCAGATGGGTGTCGAGCCACTCGCGGGTGATGCGCTTGAGCTGCCCGAAAAGATGCAGCCGCGGTTCACCGTTCTCGTCGCGCCAGTGCTCAAAGAGGAGGTGGCGCGTGAGGTGGAACAGCAGCGTGGAGTGGCGGACATCCTCCAAGTGCTTGAGATTCAGGTCGACGCCCTCGCCGACGATGCCCTCGTTGCGGGTCTCGGACGGGCCAACAAGGTCCGGCGTAAGCTCGAGTGTGTCGTCGGCGTCGAAGGTAGCCTTGAGTTGGTCCTCTGGCAGCTCCACCCGGTAGCCCTCGACCCGTGGAAAGGTGATCTCACAGGCGTCACGTTCCGGCGAGATTGCCTTGACCTGTACCGTCTCGCGTGGCGGCTGAGGCTTGCTGACGACCGGCTTGGCGTTGAAGTCGAACGGGATCCCGAGCACGTCGGCATACTCGACGTTGAACCGGTTGTCTTCGTTCAGGTCGTAAGACTGCCGGCGCAATGCGCGGCCGATGACCTGCTCGCAAAGCAGCTGTGTGCCAAAGGCGCGAACTCCGAGAACGTGAGTGACTGTGTTTGCGTCCCAGCCCTCAGTCAGCATAGACACCGAGACGACGCAACGGATCTGACCGCCTAGGCGGCCTTTCTTGCCCACCGTGTTCATTACCTCTCGCAGCAGGTCGGCATCGGTGATGCTCTCGGCCTGCCGCCGGTCGCCGGTTCGCTCGACTATCTCACGCCTGAAGCGGTCAATCTCGTCTTCCGCCATGTCTCGAAACTTCTTGTCGAGGGCCTCGCCCGACTCCAGCTGCTCACTATCGATGAGCAGCGTGCGTGGCACGGCGAGGGGACTGCCGTGCTCGTCGTAGTTCCGAAACAACTCCAGCCGACCTTCGACAAGGGACTCGGCCCCATCCGCGTGAGGCTGCATGAAGCCTGAGATGTAGTCATAGACCAGCTTCGAGGAGGAGGTGTTGTTGCACACCACGATGAAGCAGGGAGGCACACCGATCTCCTCCTCTCGCCAGAGTTCAAAGGTCTTCTCGTAGTGCCCATAAAGCGCCTCGAGAGCTGTCTGCAACTCTAGTGGGATGTCCAGCGGGTTAAGCGCCTTCCCCTTGCCACGCCCCTTCTTCGGCATCTTCTTGCCGATGTGCTTCCACAGCTCGCGGTAGCGGGGCATCTCCTCGGCCACGATGTTGTCGGCCACGGGCACGCGAGGCAGCTTGACGATTCCGCACTCGATGGCGTCCATCAGCGAGAAGTCGCTCATGGTCCAAGGGAACAAGGTGCCCTCGACGTAGCCCGATCCGCTCAGGAAGAACGGTGTTGCAGACAGGTCGATGATCCGATTAAGCCCGAGCTTGCGCTGCACCGTCTCGAGCCCGTTGATCCAGAGCCGCGCTGCCTCCTTGTTCTTAGCCGCTTCCTTCTTCTCATCGCCCTTCAGGTCGTTCTCGGTGGGCTCGCCTGGTTGCTCGCGATAGCAATGGTGCGCCTCGTCATTAAGAACCAGGATGCCCTTCATGCCCATTAGCTCGGGCATGACGCGCTGGATCAGCTGACCTTCCGTCTCGATGGTCCGTAGCGGCTCCCCGCGCCCCTGGAGCAGCGAACGCCCCCCTTTCGATATGTCGAGAGTCTCACGCGGCTTGAAGGCGTGGAAGTTGGTGATGACGATCTTCGCCCTGTCCAAGTCGGGAAGCATGTCGTGGGGCACGAGTTCCCGACTGGCGTAGTAGCTGTCGGGGTCGTTGGGCTGGAGCACGCGTAGGCGGTCCCGGATCGTGATGCCGGGCGCCACGACCAGGAATCCCCGAGTGAACTTCTTGCTCGCCGGCCGACGAACAGCGTTGACCGTCTGCCACGCAATGAGCATCGCCATCACCGTGGTCTTGCCCGCGCCCGTGGCCAGCTTCAGAGCCAGGCGGGATAGACCAGGATTGGCCCCCTCGTTGGCATTCTCGAGGTGCTCTAGTATTGCCGCAAACTTCTTGGGGGAACTTGGCGCGACCTCGGTCAACCAGATGGCCGTCTCTGCCGCCTCGACCTGGCAGAAGAACGGGCGTAGGTTCGTGAATTCGTGCTGCCGCCAATGCACAAGCAGCCGAGCCGTCTCCGGAGTCACTCCCCAGTGAGACTGGGGAAGGGTTCGCCATTCGTCGACGTTACTGCGAACTAGGTTGATGATCGGGGTCGGATCGTAGGTCTGATCCGAAGTCGACTGCCATTCGGCTCCGCCTTCAGCGACGAAGTCGGCCTGCGTCGCTTGCCCTCGGCGCTTCTTGGGCTTGGGGATGGGGGTTACGAACTTGGCCGTCCGCCGGTGCGCCTCCACGGCCCCGGTTGGCTGTCCAGACCCATCGAGCAGCCAGTGCTTACCCGGGTACTCGTACGGCGAGTTGAGAATCGGGTCGGAGAAGAAGGCGTCACTCACTCGATTCTTGCTCCTCCTCAAGCCGACCCGTCTTGCGTCGACTACTCGTTCGCTGGTCTCGGAGGCGCTCGGCGACCCAGTCGTCGATGTCCTGCCGCCGGAAGCGCCAAGAGCCACCGATCTTGAACGCGGGGATCCCACCCGAATTGGCGAGCCTGTACAGCGTTCGCTCGCCAAGCCTTAGCATCTCAGCGAGCTCCCGGACGGTGAGGAACTGCTCTTGCACGGCACCCATGGAGGGGAGGCTGTCAGAATCGGCGCAAATAATCCAACTGCGTGGCCGGCCCCCCTCATTGGGATCCGGACTTTGAAAACGGGGGTCGCGGAATCGAACGGCGACCTGACCAGCGCTGCAACTTGCTCCGAACCAGCAGGTTGGACGCCCACTGAGTATTCCGACTTCCTTTCGCGGCCCACTCGTGCGCCACTTTCGTGACACACCTCGGCGCGAGAATAGCCAGGCCGACCTAGCTTCCGGCTTGGCCGAGCGGAGGCATACTCTCGGCAGGTTCCGGCTCGGGTACGGGTCGCGGGTCGAGCTTCCCCGCCTACCTCTGAAGGCTGGCAGGATCCGCCCATCATGCCAGCGGGCGTGCACCTAGGCGGGCGCCGCGAGGGTTTCTC
>JANQEO010000166.1 GCA_028278325.1 Candidatus Binatia bacterium | reverse complement strand
GCCTGGGCGCTTGTCATTGGTTATGTCGGCTGGGGCGATGTCCCGACCCCTGCCCTGCTCGTCGGCTCGGCGGTGGTCGTCCTGTCGGGACTGTTCCTGTTGTGGCACGAGACGCAGCGTCGCGAGCCGTCGACCGACGCTCTGCCTATTCGGCTGCGCGCGTGTCTTCCGGGGTTTTTTCGATGGCCGTTTGCGGCTGCGCGTTCGGCTGCTCCTTCGCGTCCCGACGGCCAGGGTGCGGTTGCCTCAGGCTGAATCAATCGGGCTTTGGCACTCTCGTCTTCTCGTTTGCCTTATCCGAATGCCCATAGTTCTATTTGGGCGCGATCGCTTCAGGTCGATTCAATCGCACTCCGATGCGGAGGCTTGAGGCCCTTACGCCCTCCCCCGCTTGCGGGGGAGGTAACCGGTCTCAAGTCCGACGTAATTGCGCAAAAACCCTATTACCCGAAAGTCTGCCGGTTTTTCGGGATCATGCTTTAGGCAGCCAATGCGGGTTTGGTGCTTGTGGCGTCGAGAATCTCAGGGATCCGGTCGCTCGTTACCGGACCGCTGAGCAGATAGCCTTGGACCTCGTCGCACCCCAACGCCGCGACGAATCCGAGTTGATCACAGCTCTCCACCCCCTCGGCCGTCGTCCTCATCCCCAGCGCACGGGCGATGCTGACGATCGCCTGAACGATGACGGCGTGCTGGCACTTGGTGCCGAGGTCGGCGATGAACGAGCGGTCCACCTTGATCTTGTCGAACGGAAAACTCTGGAGATAGCTCAAGGACGAGTATCCGATCCCGAAATCGTCGAGCGCCACCCGTACGCCGAGGCTCTTCAGCCTGTGCAATGTCGACAGCGTGGCGTCGGTCTTGTCCAGGAAGATCGATTCGGTGATCTCAACTTCCAGCCTGCTCGGCGGCAGCCCGGTCTCCGCCAGCACCTGCTCGATCATGGTGGCGAGGTTGGGCGCGCTGAACTGCACCGGCGACAGGTTGACCGCAACGGCAATATTCTGCGGCCACTGCAGCGCCGTCCGGCATGCTTCGCGCAGCACCCATTCGCCCAGCCGAATGATCAGACCGGTATCCTCGGCGACCGGAATGAAAAGCGACGGCGGCACCAGTCCCTTTTCGGGGTGGCGCCACCGGATCAGCGCCTCGAATTCGACGACCTCGTTGTGTTGCAAATCGACGATGGGTTGGAAGTGGAGCTCGAAGGCGTCGTGCTCCATTGCTCCGCGCAGGTCGACTTCGATTTGTCGGCGCGTCTCGACCTCCTCA
>JANQEO010000092.1 GCA_028278325.1 Candidatus Binatia bacterium | reverse complement strand
GTCCGGTTGCTCGGCCTCAGCTACCCGACGGCGTGGACCTGGCTGCACAAAATTCGCGACGTGCTGGTACGGCGCGAGCGCGGCCCGCTGCTTGGCGAGGTCGAGGTTGACGAGTCCTACATCGGTGGTCCCGAGCCCGGGGTTTTGGGCCGCGCTCGCGGCGAGAAGAAGGTCCTCATTGCCGGCGCCGTCGAGGTGAAGGGTGAGGGCTGCGGACGGGTTCGCCTGGCGCCCTGCGCGTCTGCCGGATCCGAGCACCTCCAGCCCTTCGTCGTCGATAGCATCGAGGAGGGCGCCAACGTCCATACCGACGGCTGGAACGGCTACAGCAATCTCGACGAAGGGTACGAGCACAAGGTCACTGTGATCGGCCCCGACTCAAGCCGGGCGTCGCAGCTCTTCCCTCGCGTCCACCGCATGTTCTCGCTGTTCGGCCGACTCCTGCTCGGCACCTATCAGGGCTCGTGGAGTCACAAGTGGGCCCCGCTGTACTGCGAGGAGTACACGTTCCGATTCAACAGGCGAAGGTCGTCGTCACGCACACATCTGTTTCGGAGGGTGGTGGAGCAGGCCGTCCGAAGACGACCACGCATCCACCTCCTCGCCGGCAAGAAACACCCCGAGGCCGTCACTACTGAGGCGGCTTGATACCCCAACCCGAGCGGATTCAAAATCCGCTGACCGCAAGGTCTTGGGGGTTCAAGTCCCCCCTCCGGTATCAACGGGTTACGTCGATCGCGTGTATCCGCGCGACCGCGCCTGCCCCATATATGCCCAACGCTGAACGGGCGAGGCGTGCAGGAGGACACGCGAGGGCGCTCGGGAAAAGTGACGACCCACCCCAGGCCGATAGGTGGTTTACGAACCGCGTGCCCCCAGCCGCGGGATTAGGATGCCCTTGAGGAGCGACTTCCTATGAGAGCGTGGCATGCAGTCGTACTTGCTCTGGCTTGCTCAGCCCTTTCTGCCGCAACAGCTGTGCTGTTGATCGATGAAGGTGGTGAATCTGCGACCCCCCGGCCATCGAGCGAGAGCCCGTCTCGGTCCGAGTTGTCCGAGTTGTCCGAGTTGTCCGAGTCCATTCGAGCGCTTCAATCGTCCATCGCCTCGTTGCGAGTCCCGAGCGAAGTGAACGAAGCCAGGCCCGCAATCACCGAGAGCTTCCGCGTGCACGAGACATTGCGGAAGTTGACCGACGCGATCGAGGTCCTCACGTCGAGGATGGACCATCAGGTTGACCATCCTCCGCTCACCAGGGACCAGGTTTTGACAGCGTGGCCGACGGACAAGGCCGCGATGGAGGCTCTGCTCCTATCTCCACCTGACCAGATCCGCCAGCGCTTCGGCGAACCGGAGAGCGTCAACGGTTCCGGCAGCTCTGTGTATTGGAGCTACCCCTGGGGGACAGTCCTCTTCGTACGCGGCTCCCTGTCGGGAATCAAGCGGCCGCAGTAGGGGCGGGCAACGCACCCCCCACAAGCAGAGGGTGCCGACCTCCGCGCTGCTGCCCTTGGCCCGATCCGCGCCCTTGCGGTGGGCGAACGGGTTAGGCGCCGTCTTCTCGTTCTTCGGCGTCGCGTGCCGGCTCGTCCTCGAGCGCCGTCGCCGAGGGGGACAGCCCCGCAGGCGCCGCGTGCTGAGGCGGACTGATACCCCAACAAATCGATACGTCGGTCGGTCGATGCCGGCGGCCCACTGGCTGTCATCATGCCACTGGAAATGGATCTCAACGCCGTCACGCTGCACGGCGGCGTACCGAGGTTCGGCTGCGTCGTCCTGAACGATTAGTTGGAAGCCGAGGCGTCCGTAGAATCGGACGGAGGCTTCGATGTCGCGCGCCATCAAGACCGGCTGGATACTATCGAGCGTGGCGGCCATGGAATCTCCCCGCTGGTGATGGGATGCAACGCCCCTACTTCAAGCGAGGAGCCGCACCTTGGATGGCGTATCGGTGAGACCGCAAGGAATGAGGCTCGACAGCGCGGACGTTGCCGCCCTGGAGAGGGAGCCCGTGGAAACTACCGCACCATCATAGACCGATCACGGTGCACCTTGGATACGCGCTCGGGCGGCTCTGCAAGCCGCAGGGCTCGATCCCGATAGTCTGCTGCGACCTCGCGGCAACAACTCAAGTTCTCATCGGCGTCGGCTTCGCCATCCGCGAGGTCGCTGCAGATGACGTCAAGTGCTAGCGGGTGGGATCAATCGGGCATCTGCAGGAAGTCACGCAATCGTTCCGCCTCGGGTCTGCTCTGGAGCGCAACGCTGAGCTGCCGAAAGCCCGTCTTTCTTCCGGTCATTGGGCGTCCTCGCTGAGAACGCCGTCGCCACCGAACGCCGCCTCCTGGTACGGGGATTCAGTTGTCAGCGACAGGGCTCCTTCGATGGCGCGCACGACGCCGCTCGCCTGTGCGACAGAGACCAGAGTTACCTGGTTGCCATCGGTAGCCGAGAGGACGTGGCAGGAGCCGTTGCCGAAAGAAACGGGGCTGTTGGTGGGGCCGATGGCACCGTCGCCCCCCGACCGGAGTTCGGCAATCGCGTGGTTGAGGCCCGCCTCAGCAACGTAGAACGCCCGCATGGACGCATCGGGCGCCATGTGCTCGCGGTTGTCCGCATATACCATCATGAGGAACGCGGCGGCATGGCGAAGAGGCTGATGATGGCGTTCATCGCCACCAGCAACGCCGCACCCCGTTCGCTTATCAGGGTTCGGTCGTTCATCTCACCCAAGAGCCAACGGTCTCTAGCGGACCGTCGGGTCATGGATCTCGGAAAACCGAGGGATACCTCGCTCCGTCTATCGGGCTAGACCGTCTTATCCTCGGTCGACGCGCCTGTTCTGGCGATGAGGGTCCACCAATCCGTACGACCGAGTCGAGCATGTCTGAAGGTTTCGGCATCGAGGCCCCGCAGGGCATCGGGATGTGTCACTTGTCGGGGAGCGCGCGACCGTGTCTCCAGCGTTGTTCATGATCTTCAGAACTTCAGTGGCTCTCTCATGGAGCAGCCCGGCAACGACTGCTCCATCTCTGTCACACACCAGGAGCCGTCCACCAACTTTGCGAGTGCGCCTGGGTGTGGACAACGCCGATACCTTCCTTGTTGCACAACGCCCAGCGTCCCGCGCGCCTGCCGGCCACGCCCTTCGATGCGAGTCTGTCCCGTCCTGTCAAATACGCGCAGGAGTCCGTCCCCGTGGTGTCTGCCGACCGCTCTAGCGAGGACAACCGTCTTGCCTGCGCCATTGTAGGCGGCGATGTGCCCGCCTCCGGTCCGGCCTGCTCCGACGATGACCGCGGGTTCCCGCTATCGTTCAGAACCTCCAACTGGCGCACCTTGACTATGCCGACAATCTCCTCCCGGCGATTCGCAGCCACGGTGACCGCCGAGGCGAGTACGACACCAAATCCATAGGCCGCCCTCTTCCAACGGAGTATTGAACGTTCCAGCGATGCGACTCTCATTTCGATCGTTGACAGTCGTGTCGATCCCCTGTTGTTGGAGCATCCCGTCAAGAGACCCCTGGTGGACGATTGGAGACGAGGGCCCGCTCTCAATCAATCCTCGACAGCGAAGACGCTTCGCCGGAGCACATCTTGCACGCGCGGTGGGTCATCGCCCCGGCTTGGCCCTCGACTGGCGCGCTCTCAGGCACAGCTAATGCTGCTCTCTGCGGGCACGCTTCTGAGGGTGAGTGCGATGTTCCCCGACAGTCTTGCCCGCAGAAGGGGGTTCCGGCAAGAATCAGGGGATGGACTCCGACACCTGGATGCGTGTCCAGCACGTCTTCCACGCCGTGCTTCGACACGATTCCCGTGACCGGCAGGCGGCCCTTCGCGAGATCTGCGGTGGAGACCGGGATCTGGAGGCGGAGGTTCGCGCGATGCTCACCGCCGTTCCTGACGAGGGTGAAGACGCGGACTTCCTCGAACCCCCGTCTGCATCCACGAAGCACGAGGTATCGACTCCGCCCTCCCGCGTCGGAACCTGCACGCTGGGCCACCTCGTTGGCGAAGGCGGCATGGGTTCCGTCTTCGAAGCCATCCAGGAACCCTGGAACCGCAGGGTCGCGGTCAAGTTGCTCCGAACCACTCTTGCCTCTGAGGAGGCCAAGCACCGCTTCCTCTTCGAGGCGCGCGTTCTGGCTTCCCTTCGGCACGCTGGCATTGCCCAAGTGTTCGAGACGGGAACTCACCGTGATCCCACGACTGGAAGGGAGATCCCGTACATCGTGATGGAGTTCGTCCCGGGTGCATTGAGCATTACGGATCATGCACGACGAGCAGACCTCGATCTGGATGCGCGGCTCGACGTCTTCCTGCAAGTCTGCGCAGCGGTCAACCACGGTCATCAACGAGGGATCGTCCACCGCGACCTGAAGCCGGCCAACGTCCTGATCGACGAAGACGGCAACGTCAAAGTGATCGATTTCGGCATTGCCCGCCCCACGGGCGAGAGTCCCATCACACGCGGTTTCGACACGGTCTCCGGCGCGCTGATCGGGACGCCACACTACATGAGCCCGGAGCGGATCGAATCCGGTGACGGTGCCGTGGATGTCCGGTCGGACGTCTACGCACTGGGAGTCATCGCGTACGAGCTCCTCTGCGATCAACGCCCGTTCGATCTGCAGGACCTTCCCTTGCCTGAGATGCTCCGCCGCATCCGGCTCGATTCTCCAACTCCCCCATCCCATCTGAACCCGACGCTGAAGGGCGACCTCGAGACCATCGTGCTCAAGGCGCTGGTCAAGGACCCGGAACGCCGCTACGGGTCCGTACAGGCTCTGGCCGACGACGTACGCCGGTTTCGCGATGGTCTTCCCATCCTCGCGAGGCCCCTCACTCTCAGCTACCAGTGGAGCCTGTTCGTCAGGCGTCATCGAGCCCTCGTAGCGGCGTTCCTTCTCGTCGCGCTCGCCGTGCTGGGAGCCACCATTGTCAGTGCCGTCATGGCCGTGAGAGCCGAGCGCCGCGCCGATCAGACCGAACGACTCCTGGACGCCGGCCAGGACTTCTCGGCATGGGTCATCACCGATCTCCAGGCCAAGGTGGCGAGCCTTCCCGGCTCGACCACCGTCAGTGACGAGGTGACGCGACGCATCATCGGCTATCTCGAGCGCCTGGAACGCGAGGCGGAAGACCGTCCTTCTCTCAGACGCACCATTGCGCGGGCCTATGAGCAGGTTGCCGACATCCAGGGCAACGAGGAGTCGAGGGGGTTGGGAAGGCCGGACGACGCTCTGCGCCACGCGCGCAAGGCCGAGGAGATCCTGGAATCTCTCGTAGCGGCAGACCCGGACGATGCCACGCTGGAGGCCGAGCTGCTGCACATTCGCGTCACGGTGGCAATGGCCCTCGCCGGCACCGACCAGCACGAAGATGCCCAGTCGTTGTGCCTGGAGTTGGCCGAGCCCCTGAAGCGCCTCGGTGAGCTTCCCGAGAGTCGGGATCAAGCCAAGGCGGACCGCATCCGCTGCTTGAACCTGCTCGCGCAGTTCGCCGTCTGGCAACACCGTACGGACGAAGGGCGAGCGCATGGTCGCGAGGCGCTCGCGCTGGCTCAGGAGACGTTCGATGCTGAAGGAGGCTCCTGGTCCAAGCTCCGCCTGCTCAACGCGACCGAGCTGAACTACGCCACCGTCCTCATGGACAGCATGGGCTACGAAGAAGCGGAGGAGATCCTCGAGCCTCTGCTCGACCGTCACCGCGAGTCGACGCCCGAGAAGACCAAGGACCCGGTCATCCTGCTCGACCGTGTCGCGATCCTGGGCAAGCTGGCAGTGGCCATCGAGTCACAAGGTGACCGGCACAGGGCGATGCGCTACCTGAGAGAGGCCATCTCTCTGGCAGAAACCGTCGAAGCGCAGGACCCCGACAACCGCAACGCCACGCGCGCGCGGGCCAGATGTCTGCACACCCTGGGGACGGCCTACTGGCACCTCAAGGACCACCGCAGCGCTCTCGACGCCTACGTGAAGCTGGTGGCCGCCCAGCGACGCGTGTGCACCGCTGCGCCCGCAGACCGCAGGGAGGCGAGGTTTCTCCTGGCGGGTCTGCGCGCCGCGGCGACCTCTCATTCCGGCGTGGGCGACGTGACCCAGGCGCGAGCCGCGCTGCAGGAATGCCGCAGCGTTCTGAACGCGCTCCTGACCGACCAGGCGAGTCCGCCCGCCGTCCTTCAGATGGAGGAGGCCCAGACGCTCGTCGCCGAAGCCGGAGTGGCCCTCGTGGCCGGTCAGCAGAAGAAGCAAAGCGGAGAAGACCCGAGGGCCGAGTTCGAAAGGGCGTTGGATGCGTTGCGCCGGTCTGGCGAGATCGCCACTCGGATGGCCGACGAGAACCCCGACATCCACATGGCTGTCCTGATGCGCGACCGCACACCACGCAAGCTAGCGCTGATCAGGAAGCTGCTGGAGGATGCTGGGGACCGCTGACCTATTGGACCTACTGGACGTTCAGGACGAGTGCGTTGGACACGGTGAAGGTCGACCCCTCCAGGAGGACGGCCTGCAACGCGACGGTGAGCGGGAACGCGAGCCCGCCGGGGAGCGACAGGCTGGACGTGGCGGGTGACGAGGACATCAGCCCCGCAGTGTTGAAGATGTTGTCCGTGAGCGTGAACAACAGCGGGTTGTTCGGCTGAAGCAGCTTCGGCGCGAACGCCATCAGGCCGGTGTTGGCAGGTAGGAGATACGCCTCGCCGAGGGTCGGGTTTCCAAGGAAGCCAAACACCGCGAAGTAGGTCCCCCCCTGGCTGATGAACGGGTTCGTGACCTGCATCGAAAGGGGCTGTCCGACCGGGACGTCGACCTCGCGGAACAGACCTCCCACGGAGTTGTTGATACTCAGGATGTCAAACGGCCCCCCTTGACCCGCGCCGGTGTTGCCCTCCCCTGTCGGCCCTTCGACCGAGCTCACATACGTGGGAGCGAACGGGTCAGGCGTGAGGACCAGCGCGAGGTTGTCGGCGTAGCCGTCGTTGTACACGCCGGTCAGCCGGGTCATGGTCAGGGTGACCGTGACCTGGCGGGTGGACGTGGGGACGAATCCGTTGGTGTTCTGGAAGACCATTCCCGTGATGTTGCCGCGATGCAGGGCCAAGACCGGACCGATCGTGGCCGTGGCCAGAGGTGTACCGGCCGAATCCTCGAAGCTGACGTTCACGGTGGCGTTGTCGTCCTGGGTCAGGAAGCCTCCCAGCCAGCCGGAGAGCTCATACGCGACGGTCCCCCCGTCGATCATGGCGGCTCCTCGCGAGACATCGAGGACCTGCACCCCCGTGTTCACGGGATCCATCCACCCGGAGAAGAAGGCCCGACCACGATTGACGGGCCCGGGAGTCGCGGGATTGGGCCAGCTGTTCGATCCCCCTGGTCCCCCACCGACGACGTAGTCGATCACATTCAGATTGGCGGTCGTCCACTCCGGGACGGAGGTCACAAGGGTGCTGCCGTCAAGACCGCCGCCGGCTTCTCCGCAGCTGTTGCGAATGATGTTGGTCTGGCTCCACGCGCTCATGCATAGTGACAAGGTGATGACCGAGGCGAAGGCGAGTTTCATGACGAGGTCTCCGACACTGCTGGTGACTCGAGGGGCTTGGAACGCCCTTCAAGCGGAATGCGGAGATCTCGCCCCTCAAAAAAACCGGAAACTGTCACGAGATCGACGGTAGGCCCCCAAAGAGCCCGTTCGCGCATGGCCGAAGAAGGCGAAATCACCAACATCTTGAAGGCGTCGCGGAACGGCGATGCCGACGCCTCGGAGAAGCTGGCGCCCTTGATCTACGCGGAGCTTCGGCGCCTCGCGTCGGCAAGTCTGCGGGACGAGAAGCAACCTCGGACGCTTCAGACGACGGACCTCGTCCATGACGTCTGGCTCCGCCTCTGCGGTGCGGACCACGGATGGGAGAACCGTGTGCACTTCTTCAGGGTCGCGGCGCGGACCATGCGACGGCTCATCGTCGATCACGCGCGCGCGCGCCGTGCGGAGAAGCGCGGCGGGGCACGTTCGCAGACGGCCCTGGATGCACTCGCCAGAAACTACGAGCAACGCGCCTGGGATCTAGTCGGGCTCGACGACGCCCTGCAGCAGCTCCACTCCATGGATCCCCAGAAGACCGAACTCGTCGAGCTGCGGTTCTTCGGCGGCCTGCAGATGGCCGAGGTCGCGAGCGTTCTCGGGCTCTCGCTCGCTACGGCCGAGCGCGAGTGGAAGGCGGCCCGAGCCTGGCTCGCCAAGCTCATGAAATCTGCGTAGTCCAGCGTTCCCAAACAGATGTGTGAGGCCTTGCGGGGTGAGGATGTCAGACTGAGTGATGGTCAACACGCAGTTAGATACTCTGGCAGTCTGCGCAGTTTCACGTGCCGCTGGTCTCGCGCGAGTGACATGAACTAGATCGTGTTTGGTTGCTGAACTTCAGGCGATTCGAGCCCGCGCAAGCTCGCGGCACCGAGACAATGTAGGAGGTTCTGAGTCTACGCCAATACACCCTGTTGCTGGGCGCTAGTGTCTGAGCATGCTGCTCTGAGTGGGTTTTCCACGATCACACGAAGAAAACGTGAGCAACGTGGTCATCTCATCCGTTCACCCTTGTGCCCTCCACCTGTTTTGCACGTGAAGTCACGGTTCCGTGCAGTCGGGTCCTGCTGTGCGGGGTACCAGGCCACTTCACCCTTCCTGGGTGACACGACAAACTCTGAAACGGCAAGAAACGCAGGCCGGCCCCGTTCCGCGAGCCAAGGCCAGCACCGCCTCGTCATGGAGGGTGCTGGCCTCCTTTCTGAGTGGCACGGTCGCCCACGTGAAAAGAGGTTGATCTTCCAGAGAGCATCATCTCGGAGGTACGTTCACGGTGTAGATTGTGAGCGTTGTAGCCCACGAGGAGCCTAGCGGGGTATTCCTGGGTTCGCGAATGAGAGTGAGGTGAGCGGAGGATAAGCCGTGCAGGGGCCAACTGAGGAGCAAGTGGCGGCCGCCCAGGCGTATGAGGATCTTCACGTTCCAGCACTGTTCCAGCAGTGGGTCGAGCCGCTGCTTGACGCGGCTCGGATCAAGCCCGGGCAGCGGGTATTGGACGTCGCTTGCGGAACGGGTGTGCTCGCCCGGGCAGCTGCTTTGCGTGTCGGTCCTGAGGGCTCCGTTGCCGGAGTCGACGTGGGAGCCGGAATGTTGGCAGTGGCGAAATGCCTGGAGCCGACCGTCCAATGGAGACAGGGTAACGCAGAGTCGCTGGCCTATGCGGACGAGTCGTTCGACGCTGTCGTGAGTCAGTTCGGGTTGATGTTCTTCGCCGATCGTCATTCAGCCCTGCGGGAGATGCTTCGGGTGCTCATTCCTGGAGGAACTCTTGCGGTCGCGGTGTGGGATAGCCTGGAGAACTCAGCAGCCTATCCAATCGAGGTGGCGCTTCTTGAGCATATTGCGGGCACGGCTGCTGCCGATGCACTACGAGCGCCGTTCGTCCTAGGCGAGCAGAACCTGCTGCTCAGCTTGTTCGAGGACGCTGGCGCCGAATCGGTGTCGATCACGAGTCGAAGTGGAACCGCACGCTTTCCGAGCGTCAGAACGATGGTCGAGGCGGATCTTAGAGGCTGGTTACCAGTGATGGGAGTCGAGCTGAGCGAAGACACAGTTCAGTGCATTCTGGAACAGGCAGAGACCGCTCTCAGGGAGTACGTGACCCCGAGCGGTCAGGTCGTCTTCGACTCACCGGTTCACATCATCACGGGAAGCAAGTTGCTGAAGCGCTGATGGCATGACTCCCCGTTTTTCAGCCCTTTCGTCTCGGGGAGGATCTTTCGTGATGCCGGACCAGGGGCGTACCCGTGGAGCCGACACCCATACTTCGTGTGAGACCGACTGCATTGAGTTGCTTCTTTGGAGCACGTTGCGTACGAGGGCGTGAGTGTGTTCGACCTCCCGAAGCCCTCTCCGGAGTCCCGGTGCAGCGTGGGCGGGCTTGGGGCCACGTGAGCGGCTCCCGAGACGAGTGTCAGGCGTTCTCGGTAGTCCTAAGGTTGTCGCAAAGATGTACGCCGCGGCACAGCGAGAGGGATCGAGCTCAAGTCCTGGGGACGCCATCGCTGAACGCGTCGCCACAACGGTCGTCAGGGGAGCTGGCCACATGCCTGCGTGAGATCGAGTACAGGTCAATCGACGGCGAGATGCGAGATGCTAGTTCCCGGGCGTTCTGGTCTGAGCACAGGCGGGGGCGCGTCTGGAAGGCGATCTTGGTGATTGACGACCACCTACCGTCCCGGTGATACGGCGATCCGTACGTCCTTCTCGGTCTCGTTCGGCCGAATTTCGAACTCAACAGAGCCCGTCATTCCGCGCCCCGCCCTCGCCAAGACGCGGTAGGTGCCCGGGGGAAGCCGTCCATGATCCGTCAGCCCGCCCCCGGGTTCTCTGCGAACGGTCCCCCGACCCACGTGTCGGCCCTTCGACCTCACGTAGTAGGTCACTACTTTGGACGCCACCACGCCGTTGATCTCGAACGTGAACCGTACGGTGGCGCCGCTTGCAGGCCAGAGGGGTGTCATCGTGGCCTCGACCAGCGGTTCCGTGCTCGTCGCGGTAAACGTGGTCTCGCACCGGTCGCCTCGTTCAGTCTGCCCCTTCAGGACGTACTGGCCAGGCGGCACGTTCACTGCCGATTCCGGCGACCCGTTATCTGCCCATGCGCGACCGTTGCGAACTCGCTCCCCGTGTTCGTCATACAGGGTCCACCCCACGGCCGATACACGAACACCCTCAGGGAAGACGAAGCGCAGGCGTTGGGAGATGCCTGTTTCGAGTCGGACACGCAGCGTGGTCACCTCATTGGACCGAACCGTGCAACGCCCACGCCAGGTGACGATTCTCGCCCCTCGGACCAACAGCACATAGTCGCCTGGTCCAACTGCCTGCGGTTCATCGAGCTCCGCCGCATCGAGGTCCCGAGTGCCCCATGTAGCCCCTGCGTGCCCCTGGCTCAGCATGAACGTGGCTGCGGCTGAAACGTCGAGCTCGCCTTCAAACTCGACCTTCAACTTGCCCGCAGGTGGCAAGACAATGTCACCGAGGTCAACAACCTGGCCGGCACGCAGGTCGCGAACCCCAAGGTCCATGCGTCCCAGCGACAGGCGGCGAACGGATATCTCGTAGAGCCCTTCCAGCACGCCCGCCATCTCAAACGACCCCGTCTTGGGATCGGTGCGCACTTTCCGGTGACGGGAGCCGTCGCGCTCCAGGGCCAGGATCATCGCCTTGACGGGCTGGCCATCCGCCTCAAGGACGCGCCCGCGCAGACGGGCATCCGGTCTTGTCTCTGGTGAAACACGGACGACCAAAGGGACACCGCCTGGCCGAACGTTCTTGCGCACCGCCACGATGACACCGCGGCCGTCGCGACGCTCCACGACTTCCAGGTTCAGTGGACGGTCCGGGCAGTTTGTGACGTTGAACTGTCCCTCGGCATCCGTCTTCGACTGACCCCAGAAAGCGCCAGCGATGCCGCGGTTCTTGTCGCGTACGTCGACGAGCCATCCAACAGCTGGTTGGCCTTCGGCATCCACAACCCGTCCGTGAATGCGCAAGCCGGCGTCGAGCGTCACATCCCATCGGGTCTCTTCGTTCACACGAACCTCGATGGTCGCCTTCGTCTTTCCCACGCTCTTCGCGGATGCGCTGATCTCCACCTGGCCAGGCGCCACCCCGGTCAGGCGAAAACGGCCATCGGGGCCCGTTTGCGTCATACAGGACAGGAAGCCGGCGTACTGTCCGATACGGATCGATGCATCGGCTGCGGGTTCGCCCGATGGGAGGCGCACGATACCCACAACGACCCCGGCATGACCCAAGTCGACGGCGACATCAGCCGTCTTCGCCAGGGGCACCCGGACCTCGCCCTTCCAGGGCGCCAAGCCGGGACTGCGAACTTGAACCGTAGCAACTCCGGCCGACACGCTCGGAGCATGAAAGCCTCCTTCGCTGTCGGTTCGCAGGACGATCGGTGGCGGCATTGCTCCCGTGTGAGTCACGCGGGCGGTACGCGGAAGCAACACCTGAACCAGGGCGTCGCTCACAGGCTCGCCGGTGGGCCCCGTCACCACACCGCGGACGGCGCCACCAACCCCGTCCAATCGGAGGGTCATCTGCTGCGTCGCACCGACCTCTCCCACCACGGGCTGCCCAGCCGAGGGGGCATGGTGTGATGCGCGAGCGGCCAGCGTCCGTCCGCGGCCCACGGATCGTAGATGGAACCGCCCGTCTTGGTCCGTCGATGTCACAACGCCTCCCGTTTGCCGGTTGACATAAGACATCCAGACTTGGGCGTCGGGCACGGGTGCCCCGTTGTGGTCAACCACGATCCCCGCGACATCCGGCCCGGATGGGATGGTGCATGACAGGGTCGTCCATTTGCCAGCCTCTATGACTCCGGAGTCCCCGCCACCTCGATCGACGTAAGCCCCGACCTGTCCCGGTTGCGCGCGACGGACCGTCGCGGTGCCATCGGGTTCCGTGCGGTATGCCCTCTGGTGAAGGAACGGGTTTGGTTGGCCCCAATACATCACGTGGGTCATGACGCCGCCCGCGGGGGTGCCGTCGGACCACATGACCTTGATGAGCAGCGCGCCGAAGGCCGGGTCGTCGACGGGTCCGAGCGGATCTTCGGTCTCTTCCCCTGGCAGGGTCTCCTTGAAGCGAGATGTTCGGACCGTGGTCACCTCGGGTTGAGCTCCGCCTGAATCGGAGGTCTCCGAGGTGAGGCGATGAGCGGGTTCAGACCCGCCCTGTTCTTCTCCCCCGCGATTCAGAATCGCTACCAGTCCGACGACAACCGCAGCTACGACCGCCGCAGCCAGAGACTTCTTCATCGTCATGGCCAGGACTCCCCGTGCGACTTGAGAAGAGGCGTTCGAGGAAACGCCTGCAACACTGGCAATCACAATGCATGCCCCGCGATGACCGTGGCGCCGCTCCAGTCGTTCGCGAAGCAGCGCGATCCCACGATTCAGTCGGACCCTCACGGTGGCGCTGGGCACGCCTTCGTGACGTGCGATCTCTACAGCCGCGAGTCCCTTGAAGAAGCGAAGCAGTACAGTGCGGCGATACGGCTCGCGAAGAGCCAAGACGGCTTCGACGAGTTCCCGGTGCGCCTCCGCCTCAACGACAATCTGGTCGCTTGAGGGATCGGGGCTTTCTGGTGTGCGGCTGATGGGGTTCGGTTCCCGAGCAGCCTTGCGACGGACATCCGTCGCGAAACGCCTGATCACCCGCGCGAACCAACCTCGAGCGGATTCAAGCCGCCGAGGTGGACAACGCACGGCGGCCAACCACGCGCGTTGCTGGACGTCCTCTGCATCATCGGCGTCAGCGACCAGTCGATGGGCCAGACCTCGGACCCAGTCCGCATGCGCAAGCAGGGCCTTCACCTTGGGCGTTTCGCTGGAGTCGGACATCGCTACCCATAATGAGGGCCGAGTGGCGAGATCGTTCCC
>JANQEO010000077.1 GCA_028278325.1 Candidatus Binatia bacterium | reverse complement strand
TAACGTTCCAGGGACTCCGAACCGGCCGTCCGCTCCGTCTAGTTACGCCCGCTTCAGATCTAGCGCCACACTGCTGACCAAAGCTTAGGCGCTTCCGGCGGGCCGGTTGGGCCGAGGGGCGCCCACAGCGCCCCGAGCCGGAGTCCCCGTGTTATGTGCAGTGCTTCTCTCTTGCCCGTTCCATATGGCTCTCGGCGATTCGGCATCCCGTTGCGAGTCCTCCTCCGGCTCGTTGACTAGAACGCCCCAACCCACGCGACCCACGCTCTGCCGCGGCCAATACCCTGATCCAGAGCCTGATAAGACTCTCCAGTGGCGGTATCCACCATCCGCAACCGTAGCCCATCGACGCTCGCGTGGTACCTGCCCGGCCGAGTTGTTGAGGGAGTGTGTGGAGGCACTTCTCGCTCGTAGCGGCCGTGGACAATGTTGAACGTTTCGGCCGTCCTTGTATCAAAGACGAACGTAACCTCCGGCTCGCCACTACCAGTCGAGTGCCCCACCATAATCATGTAGCTGCCACTTGGCGCCGCTGCCGGATCATCACTGTTGAATACGGCGGCTGACGTGGCAAACACCGCTACCACGACTAGGCTGAGTGAGACTGTTCGTGGCGTCGTGCTGAAGCCTGACATAGGTGGTTCTCCCGCGCTCGTGTGATACCTCGTGATCGTGGCCAATGTGGGATTCGTGCGTGGACGCAGGTCGCGGGCCTCCCCTACCGGACTCGGCTGACCTCTCCCTCGCACCTATCCTGCGACGGTTGTTGCGGCCCGGCGCCGGGGGGTGGCTCACCTCAACTTCCTTCGGTCGGGTACCAGTGCCATCCAGCGATTGCACATAACGTTCCAGGGACTCCGAACCGGCCGTCCACTCCGTCTAGTTACGCCCGCTTCAGATCTAGCGCCACACTGGTGACCGACGCATAGACGTTTCCCGCGGGCCGGTTGGGCCGAAGGGCGCCCCCGGCGCCCTGAGCCGGAGTCCCCGTGTTACGTGACGTTGTCTTTTCTCGCTCCCAACACGTTGACATTCCTCACCGCCGCGCGCGGAGGGATCTTCCTGAGCGGAGATGCCAGATTCCGACGTCGAGGCTGTCGCTCACCCCACCAAAAAGAGACCAAACCGAAGGGTCAGCCACACGCCGTAGAAGTCCTGCTTCGAGAGTTCGAGAGCACCCTGGATCCTCCCGAACCGGGCCCCTACGCTCACCGCCGGTATCAACTCTAACTCTTGGGCCGTGCACCCACCCTCGCCCATGATGAGATCACCGGTGACGAACCATTGATCCACGCTGAACAGTGCCCCCGCCCCGAACTGAGGAGCGTTGTAGCTGCACTGATCGTTCCTCGCCTCTTCTTCAGCGTACGCCCAACCGACGAGTGCGTGAAGGCCAACGTGAGACGGTCGGGATCCGAGCTTCAGCCCAGCTCGCAGCCTTCCCGAGACCCCAGGCCCTTTCTGGCTGAACCGGTCGCTGTCTAGGTTGACCAGCAGGCCACCATCTACCGACAAGTAGGCCTCCTGAGCGACGACAGGTTCGGCGACAAGAACGGCGATCGCGGTGCAAAGAAGCAGGACGGTCCGGACGGCCATCTTGGGACTCCTGGGTGGAGGGGAATCGAGCCCCACATAAGGAGGGGGCAATCGGGGTGCTAGCTGTGCTCGCCTTGATATCAGTCGAGTCAGGTGGCGTCTGGAGGGGCGTCCTCCGTGCTGGTTGAGCTATGTCACGTAACGT
>JANQEO010000041.1 GCA_028278325.1 Candidatus Binatia bacterium | reverse complement strand
GCCAGATCCGACCACTCCGCATCGGTGTGCTCGACCAGGCACAGGGCAAGCAGCGAGTTCCGCATCAACTGGTAGAGGCTCCCACGAAACGGACAGGCGCCATCCTCTCCGATCGCGTCGAACCGAAAGCAACCGGACTGCGATCGGATGAGCTCCCAATAGCATCGCCCTTCGACCTCGGTCAGCCAGCAATTGCGAGCCGGATCCGCGTACACGGAGCGGAAGTCTCTGCATCGCTCCGGCCTCGGATTTCCGCTGCCGTCCGGTTTTCCCGGCTTCGCCCCTCTGCAGGATCCGAACTCCCTCTCTCCGAGTTTCACCTCGACCAGCCCGTGACCGGCGGTCCGCCCGTTCCTCCGGACCGTGAACACCACGTCCACCTGGGTCGGCTGGCGGCCCTCGCCCAGCCACGCTTTCGTGCCGTCCGGCGTGACCTCGAAGGCGATGCCGACCTCGTCCGCCTGCTCGAGAGGGCGATGGCCAAAGGATTCCGTGTAGACGGCCCTGGCTAGGCTCGGGTCCGCATCCTGGGGCGCAAACAGGTTGACGGCAAAACACTGGCTCGACGTGAGGGCATGCGCCCAGCGGTGCTCCTTTCCCCGGATGAATCGCCACCACGAAGGATCGAACAGGTTCAGCTCCCTGTGCCGCTTCTTCAGCACCCACGGGTGTGGGGGTGCGCTCTGCAGATCGAGCTCACGCTCGCCAAACCCCTGGCGCTTCGCCCAATCGATCTGGTGTTGCTTGAGTCTCGCGCAAAAGGATGGGGCTGCCATACACCATCACTCGACCGGCCGGAGGCCGTATCGAGACCTCTTCATCGCGTCTCGCCCGTTGATCAATGGACCGGTCCTCCGCGGTTCAAACCATTTGCTGTTCCAGGACCGTCTCAGCTACCCGATGAAACGCGCCTCCAGCTGTCCGCGCGAATCGCGTCGGGGCTGGATCTCGCAGATCCGCCCAAAGCGGATATCCGCGAAATCGGTCCTGGTCGCCATCCCTTCAGTATGCACGTGCGGTAGCGATTGCACTCCAACAAATACGCGCGAGCCGGCCATATCTCTTGTTGATCGGCCCGCGCGCCTGGTGCGACCGCCAAGGCATCGCCCGCGCCGTCTACAACTAGAGTGCCAACAAGACCGCCCTCTCGGCCGCCACCAACCGCATGATCGGCGGCTACGCCCCGTCGACGTATCTCAGCCGACTGCAGAAGGACAAGGAGATCGACGAGACCCGCATGGACGCCTTCGTCGCCACCCACCTGATCGACGCCGGCAGGCTGCGCGTGGACGATTTCGAGGGCATGCTTCTGCACCGCGCCGAGGCGCTGCTTGGCCTCACCGCAGACGCCATGCAGCGCCCGACCGGCCGCCCGGACGTGGCGGAGGTGTTTGGTGTGGAGCGGGAGGGCGAGGTGCATGACGAGGCGGTGGCGTGAACGCGGGTGGGCCGCCTTCAAACGCGCGGCGGAGTAGGCAGCGAGCGGAATCGAGGTCCGCCGGTCCGGCTCACGCCGCGAGGTCATCGACCGGGACGACAAGCGCTTCGGTCAGCTTGCCCAGCGTTGCGATGTCACCGGTATATTTCCTGGCATCGAATTGTAGGCTGATCAACCGGGTCACTCTTCCTCGAATCCCTGGCTCGTGAACTTCAATGTGCGGCTGTTCTCAGTGACCGTGCGCACGAGTTGATCCGATGCGCCAGACGGAATCCTGGCCTCTATCTCGAGCGTTACCGTGACCTCCGAACCCACGACTCCCGCGAGATGTGCAATCACCTCGTCGGCGATCTTGCCGGCATCCCGTCCGACACGCGTCGGATCCAATCTAACTGCGCCATAGAAGCGCGTTGGTGCCTGTGGTCCTGCCGGACCGGTTTCGCTTGGGTCCTTCTCGCCCATGGCTCCCTCTTGGGTCGTCGCCTGTCCCGGCAAGCCCCCGTCGGTCGTCGGACCCGCAGATGCCTCCTCTGCCTTTTGCTGCCGCAGTGCGACTTCCGGCTGGACGAGAAGACCCTCACTGGCGCCAAGCGAAACGGCCATTTGCTGCCCGCAACGCAAGCCCCGATAACGGCCGGCAGTTTCGTCGAAGCTGTCGGCATAGGCAAAGGACTCCCTATTCCACAGCAGCAGCCCTAGCCCATCGTCGATCGCGGCCAAAAGCACATCGGTGTCGGCGAGCCGAGGCAAATAGAGGTAGCGGGCGAAGTCCTGGGCAAGCTGCCTAATCTCAACGTGATCACCTCGCCACAGCGGGACGCGATCCAGCTCCATCCGCAGCCGCGTGCCGGCAAGCGCAGGCACCAGTAGCTCCTCGTTACGCAGCTTCTTGCTCGCGCGGACAGCAAGCGCATCCTGTCCAGATAGGCGATACGCCTGCCACTCGACCGTCGTTGCTTGCGGGGAGCCCTGAACCGGGACCAAGAGCCACTGATACGCCTCCGGCACCCGTGCGGTCACCGCGCCGTCGGCGGATTTGATCTGCGTCTCCGCCTGCTTCACCATCTGAGGATCGAGGTTCAGTGTATCTTTCTCACCCAGGATGGAGTCCCAGGCGAGATACCGCCGCACCGCCTCATCCAGGTCTTGCAGTCGCGTTTGGTCCACAGCGAGAAACACCAGCGTGTTTTGGTATAGTCGCGGTGCGCTGCCACGTGACTCGAGAACCGCCTTCGCTGCAGCCTCAGCTCTACTTCCCGGCTCCTTGCTGTAGGGATGGTCAGTCCCCAGCACGACCAGCCGTGCATCCGTATCGTCGGGCACGTCTGCGCCGGACTGCGGCAATGGATGGATGCGACGGAAGTCGCCGGTGGTGCTCAAATCTGCGCGCAAACGATCGTCGATCTCCTGCGCGACCTTGTCCGGCTCGCGCTTGAGCTGCTCCGCTCGGTCCTCGGCAAGCTTCGTCACTGTGGGCTGTGTCGAGTACCAGTATCGTGCACCGTCCTGATAAAGGTAGGTCGCAGCCGTGCTCAGCCGACGCAGCGCATCCCCGAAGACGGCCGGCGACTCGCCTGGCATGACGCAGCCGAGTTTCACCTGCCGGTCCTCGACGCCACGGTTGGCTGCTGTCGTAGTCGGTGCCGAACCCAGATAGATGGTCCGAGCAACGCGCCGGCAAGCGGCGAACTTGCCGAGGTTCGGCACATCACCGTCGATGCGTATTGGCAGCGCGTTGGACCCGTCCACGTCTTTCTCGATCACCGGCACCCAGTTGTCCGACAGATAGCGGGTCAGCTCGAACTGCACGCGCGGGTCGTCGATCGAAATGTTGGCGGGCATGATCAATGGGTTGCGGTCGCCCTTCTCCCACAGACTATGGATCACCGCCGCCATCAGGCGCAGGACACCACGCGTACGCTGAAACTTCACCAGAGTGGACCAGTCGGCATAGAGCCGGTCGAAGATCTCGGGATGAATCGGATAGGCCGCCTTGAGCCGGGTCTCATAATCCGATTCACGGCATTCCGGTGGGAACTCTTGATGCTGGGTGCGATAGAGATCGAAAAATCCGCGCGCGACGGTGTCGCGTGAGACGAACTGCTCCCTCTCAACCAGCGGCTCGAACAGGCGCCGCCGTACAATCTCGAAGCCTTCCTCGGCACTCGCAGGACGCCAAGAAGATTCGACCCGACCGATGACATTCTGCAGCCGGTTGAGGGCTTCGCGCCCGCGCTGACCGCCCACCTCCACATCATCCGCCTGGGCGTGCGGTGATGTCGCCGTGTCGGACGCCGGAAGGCTGATCACCAATAGGCAATCGTTGGCCAGCTTCGCAGACTCAGTCAGTACCTGTGCGAACGTGAACTGGGTCTCGAAACTGCCAGCCGGCAGGTCAGCGTCTTCGTGCAACTGGCGGGCGTAGGCAACCCACTCATCAATTAGGATCATGCACGGGGCGTACTTGTTCATCAGCTCGCGCAGCGCGTCGCCAGGGCTGGTAGCCCTCTCGTCGTCTGCCTGAATCCGCGCGAGAGCCTTCTTGGCCTCTTTGGCCCCGCCGGCAGCATGGCCCAGTTGCCACGCCAGCTCGCCCCATAGCGTGCGCACCGTCGTGCCGTCGGGCTTGGTGACAGGGTTGCCGGGCGAGATTTTGTTGCCCACCAGCACGACGCGATTGACAGCGGGTAACTTCGAAATCCCGGAGTCCTTTAACACCGCATCGATGCCCGCAAGATCGCCGGGGGCGGTGCCGGAAAAGAGGTGATAGAGAGCCAGCATCGAGTGCGTCTTGCCGCCACCAAAGTTGGTCTGCAGCTGAACCACCGGGTCGCTACCTCTGCCGGAAAGGCGTTGCACTGCCCCTGTGAGGAGCTGCTTGAGGCTCTCGGTCAGGAAAGTGCGACGGTAAAACTCTGCGGGGTTCTTGTACTCGTCGGTCCCCTCTCCCATGTGCACTTGCCACAGGTCCGCAGCGAACTCCGCCTGCTGGTAACGGCCACTTGCCACGTCCCTGTGAGGGTTCACCACCTCGCGCCATGGCTTGAGATTGGAGACCGCCTCGCTTTCAATGGCTGTGCCGGCCGTCTTCCGCTTCTCGGCGCGCATCTGTTCGTCGAAGATGACCCGCCTGAGTTCCATTTTCATCTTGCCGATCTCGTCGGCCTCGGGCGCAGAGACGGAGCTGAGGAGCCGCGTCATGGAGTCGAGTGCTCGGTCAGTATCATCACCGGTGAACGGCTCCTGGTGCGCCCAGCGATTGCGCACATCCAAGAGCTCATTGACCAGACTTCGGTCCGCCTTTCCCAGCGTCTTGCGAAAGACTCTGCCCCAGGTTCGATCCATGATGACTAATTGCACCGCTACGTCCTGCAGTGCGTCACCCCTACCGTCGCCTAAGCGCGTGTCGCTAAGGATGTCCTTTACCTCGAATTCCCACTTGTCGCCGTGCTGAGCTTTCATTTCGCGCTCGACGAAGGGTCGGAGACCGCCCTTGAGCAGATGTAAGGCCTTGCCGACGCGCTCATGGTTGGTGATTGCCATCGACTTACTCCTGCTCGAAGAGTTGGGCCTGAGAAGGCTGCGCTGTGGCGACCTCGCGCGCCAGCCGCTGTATCTCTGGCCAACTCTGCACAAGGCCATTGTATGACAACGCCTCCTGGGCGCGCTTCTTGCGCTCGCAGACCGTATAGAGCCGGTATGCCAACTCACGGGCAGCTTCAGCCTTGCTACCGAGCTTCGCCACCAATTCCGCCGCCGACCCCTCGCCTGCCGCCTCCAGCACACGAATTAAATGGTGGACTACCTCCCAAACCGTAAGTCTCGGATCCGTGGATGGGTCCCAGTCTTCTGGTAGCTCCCTGGGTCGGAGAAGCCGTACATTTCCCGCTCTCTGATAGAGGATACCTGCGTCCTCAAGACCTTTGACGCTGGTGTTTTTGGCTTTCGATAGGGTTTCCGCCACGCCGTATTCACCCTCACCGAACCCCGACTGATCAAACCACGCGAGAGCCCACCGGCTGTCAGCGTCAAAATCACTCTCTTGCTCGCTTAGGACTTCGTCGAGAGTCTGATTAATTAGCTCCAGTGCCTCTTGCACTGGAACGGCCTTTCCGTCGGCGTCGAGCACCTTCGCAAAACGAGTATAGATCGCCATACCCGGACCAATTGATGCCTGCGCCAAATCAACTGGAGCTATGTTGCCGTGCTGCAGGTAGGCGAGCGCATCGGGCAGTTCTACCTTCAGAGCATTCAAGAATTCGCGGCGCGTGGCGGTGGGCGCGCCAGCACTACGTGGCCGGCAGACAAGGACGACACTGGATGCGAGGGCGTTTGAGCCTAAGCTTCGCATGCGATTGGCGAGTTCCGTCCGCATCGGCCAGGTACCAGTGATTGCTAAACCAGCACTGACTACGCCCTCTAAAAATGTTTCCCAGCCTGTACTGTATATTGAATCTGCACCCCGACCCTCTGCCTGCTTGAAGGCATAATAGATTGTGATTGGAAAGGCCGGGTGTACCTTCTCGCCGAGCCGGTGTATTGCTTTGGTCATTCCATCTAGGAAAAATGACTCCGCCTTGTCCTTCCCACCATGCCGACCGGGGGTTGCTACCAGTTCGTCAGTTTTGGGCACCGCGAGTGTAGCGAAGAGATGAGGAAAAACTGAATTCAGAGATCGTCGCAGCCAAACGTAGAAAAAATCAGACAGATCGGCGTAACCAACATTGTCATAATAAGGCGGATCAGTGGATATTAGCTTATTGTGAGACAATCCCTGCTTTCTTGCGTCTAATTGATCCGCAAATCCATGCAGTTTATTCATGTTGCGATCTAATATTCTTGATATATTATTTAGAGTTACAACTAGATCGCCCATAGCACCCGAAAAAACGTTAGGCTCTGCAAAATCCCACACCATAGGGATCGCTTGACGTGTGAACAAATGGATCGGCTGGTTCATGCTTGCCTTCCATGACACAAGCGCATTGCCACTGTCTGCAAGCTTGCTTACTCCCAGAGCCAAATATAGTCCCACCGCTTCTCCGTATGCCTTCGCACCAGTTCCACTCGCTTGGAGAGCAGCGTCTGTGTCGGGCAAACCAGCAGCCAAAGCATCGCGCTTGACCGCTTCACACGCTTCTTGAACTAGGTCGGCGAACGTTGTCAGCGCAACTAGTGCCGCTGCACGGTGATTCTGACGGTTTGGATTTCTGTCATCTGAGCGTGGGCAGATCGTCGGGGTCGACGAGGATTTCGATGGTTCGAGCGACG
>JANQEO010000007.1 GCA_028278325.1 Candidatus Binatia bacterium | reverse complement strand
CCTGCTCCCAGTTGCGGAGCGTGCTGATCGAGATCCCGAAGCGGGCCGCGAACTCAGGCTGGGTCATCTTGAGTCGGCCCCGGATCGCGCGCACGTCCAACCTCAGCCGCGTCTGCTCGACCAGTGCGGCGACGAACTCGCGATCTTCAAACGCTGCCGCGACGTCGCCGAGCCCGTCGATCAGGTTCTCCGCGAGATCGGGCGCATCTGCATCGCTTCGCTGCGTCACGGAATGCCGGTGTGGTTCCACCACTCCAACGCCCGCATCACGAGCCTTGTGATCTTGTCGCATAGCTCAAGGGTCCTTTCGAGATCCGCGCCGGAGAACCGTTTCGGGGCCTCTTTCGGAATCACATCAAGCAGGACGACGAACCGTACCGTCTCGATCTGAACCAGAAGGTAAACCGCCTTCGCCTGGAGGTCCGCGCCGCAGCCAATGGTCAAAAGGCTCGACACGGGCTCGAATGGCTGTCCGGCTTCAGGATCGTCACTGAGTATCCGAATGAGATCACTGATCTCCTCGCCACTCAGGTTGCGGGTTGCGTTCCTCCAAAATCCGGTGGTCGCGAGAACGCCCCGTGCGATGGGCTGGAGTGGGCTGACCATCTCAACCTCTTCGGTGGACTTAGTGTGCGGGTCATGGCCGTCGTCTCCTGCTTAGCTGTAGTCGGATCGGCTTCTCGGATTTGGCCGACCTCCAGCTTGGACATAGCCTCTCAACGAAAATGATTCAATGGGGCACTTCGTTGGGTCAGATCAGGCGCTGGGTCTTGAAGCTGGTGTGGCGGTTCTTACCGACGATCACGTGATCGTGGAGGGTGATCCCGACCGGCTCAAGGGCGGCCACGACCTGCTTGGTCATCTGGACGTCGGCCCGTGATGGGGTCGGATCACCCGAGGGGTGGTTGTGGACCATGATCAGGGCGGAGGCTTGCAGTTCGAGCGCGCGGCGGACGATCTCGCGCGGGTAGAGCGGTGTGTGGTCGACCGTGCCGCGCTGCTGAACCTCGTCCCGGATCAGAACGTTCTTGCGGTCGAGGAACAGGAGCCGGAACTGCTCGACCGGCTCGTGGGCGAGCACAGCCTTGAGGTAGTCGAGCAGGGCGGTCCAGGAGCCGATCACCGGCCGTGCCTGGATCTCCTCGCGGAGCACGCGCTCCATCATTTGCTGGAGGACCCGGAACAGGATCTCGGTCTCGCGCCGCCGCCAGAGCCGCATCTTTTCCCAGTGCCAATCCTCGGCCCTCTCGGGATCGGCTTCCCGGACGATCTCCAGCTCGCGGATCCGCCGGCCCGCTTCGGAGAGCCCTTCGGCTGGGGCCCGCCGATCCCGCTCGTAGTCGTCGCTCAGGCGATAGGCGAGGTAGGCGTCGATATCGGGGTCCGTCCGCCTGAGCTGGTCGAACTCCGCCAGTTGCCCGGGCTCGGCCCGAATCACCGCCCCAAGGTTGCCAAAGCGCTCCAAGAGCTCCTTCGCCAGCGGCTTGGTATCGGCGACGTCGATCGCGAAGAACAAGAGCAGCTCAAGCAGCTCGTAGTCGGGCAGACTTGCGCTGCCGGCCTCGAGGAAGCGCTTACGCAGCCGGTTGCGGTGACCGGCGTTTTGTGCCGCCTTCTTGCGCCGGTTGAACGACTCGGGCTTCGCGTCGTAGGCGGCCGGCGCTTCCGCCAGCCCGCCCGCCGCGGCACCGTTGGCGGGGAGCGCATCCGCAACTTGGCGCAGGCGCTCGCGTGCGGGCAAGACCCAGCCCTGTCGCGATGCGCTCCACCGGCCGCGCAGGGCGAGTGGGTCCACCTCGCCGTCTCCTATGAGTACAGATCAGGTGAAATTGAACAGGCCCTGTTCACGGACACTTGTTAATGTTGCGTAATCGAAGATGGCGGCGCAACGAGAGAGCGCGTAGTAACACTTACGCAATAGGATCCATTTAATTTATTGACTGGCTTACCGTTAGA
>JANQEO010000387.1 GCA_028278325.1 Candidatus Binatia bacterium | reverse complement strand
AGAAGACGCTGTCACAGAGCGTCCGCCGTCCGGGGCAGCACGAGCCGAAACCGGTGTCGCTGGTCCAACTGTCCTCGATCGACGAGTAGACGCCGGCCGGCGCAGAGACGAGAGGGGTTGAACATCGGCGCTGCCGCCGAGTCCCCCTCTATGGGCATGGCGTGATGACCGCTCGCGAGCCGAGCGGCACCCCGAGCGCCTCTTGGCCCAGCCCCATTTCCTCTTCACACACTCGAACGCGGCGTCTCCTCGGGACGATGACCGATCGCAGCAAGCCAGTCCGGCGTCCGAGCGCCCTTCGCGGATGAGGCCTTTTTGCTCAGCGCTAATCGAGCCATGACCAGTCGAAAATTCTCATGAATGAGAGATCCGCTTCCGCAACATGGACGTCGTCTTGAGCGTATTTTTTCGGAAACAAGTGGAAAATATACAATATAGCACTTGCCGTCCATGCTAGGGTGGCATGGAATTTGATGCGTTTATTGCATATAATAGACGTTTGTTTGATTTCCAATTTTTGATTGTCTGCCGACGGTTCGCTGGTCATCGTAACATCGACTTTGCAGCCTGCCGCCATTAGTGCCGTGAATAGGTTGGCTGCGAATAGGCTGGCTGCGCTATCCAGCCTCTGGGCACTTGTAGTTCTCCAACCCTTGAAGGCGCCCATGATTCCGTCGTGCCTCTTCCATGCGACGTCGAACATACGGTGGACAGGGTGTACGAGCCGGACACCCCTCAGGTCCGCGGCCTCGAGCAACTGGGTCACGATCTCGGTTGCTTCGGCCCTGCTCAGCTCCTCAGTGCTGGCGGAGGCGTTGGACTCGGGTTTCTGGGCGACGCCCACGGCGTTCGCCAGGCAGCGTCTCACTGTCTTGATGGCGAGGAATGGCCCCTCTAGCCCGAGCGCCAGTTCACCGTCCTGGGTCTTGACACGAAGGACTTTGCCTCGCTGCAGGTTGTCGATGAAGCGCGGTGAGCGCAGCAGGGGCATCACCTTGTACTGGGTGGTACGAACGAAGCTCCGCACATTCAGCGGTGCGTGCTCATCAACGATCAGCGCAACCTTCTGTGGGCGGCCCTTCACGAGATTCCAGTTTTTGTTGGACAGGTGCATCTGCCAATAACCCTTTCTGGTAAGCATAAAGTATACTGTGACACCTGTCGCGTGATTCTTGCTGATCATGCACCCGAGAAATGCTCCGTTCAAGGGGTAGACGATTTTTCTGAACTGCCAATCGTCGACATCATGCTGTGCACTAGCAGCCGTATTCATATGTGAAATCATGAATATGGCCAGAACAGCTAAGCCTATACTGGGCCCCCACATCGCGTCCACCCTTGTTGTGACAGATTCTTGATCTTTAACAAATCTCAACGCTGTTCGCGCACAGACAATCTGATAATGGATTGGGGCAAAGCTGCGTCATCGGGGTCTGCCGGCCGGATGGTGGCGTCGATGTCCCGAATGCGACGCACCGGTCGGTATCTGCGCCATGGGCACCCTGCGATGTCCGTAATCCGGCGTTCTCCTTGGCCTCCCGGGATCCGGGTGCATCGATCGGGCCGTCCTGCCGTCGGTCGGCCGACCGGCATCGGACATTAGGTCGCAGCGGGTCCGGTCGGACCCGGGTGGCGATGCCGGCGGCACCCGCCGCCACACCGCGCCTCGTGCCGGCCCCGCCTCTCCTTCGCGGCGACGCGGGCGAAGTCTCCAGGGGAGAGTGACCGACGGGGGCGCTCCGGAGCCCCGAATGCCGGGATCGTGACCGGGAAGTCGACAGTCCGAGCACGAGACGATGGATGAGGCTCTACCTCAGATCGAGCTGCGACCAGTCGATGCTCGCTATGAACGAGCGATCCGCCTCCGCGATGAGCGCATCGTCGTGAGAGGGCTTCTTGGATGCGAAATGAAAGATATTCAGGACTTTGTCCGATTTCTTGGCCAAGGTGACATGTAACCTGATGTCATTTCCTGGGTCTTTGCAGGTTATAAGGAATCGTCTGGTGTCCACGCCGTGCTCGACAGCGTGTTCCTTCTGGGCTCTTCCTGTAGCTCTTCTGCAGGTCTTATTGATCGATTTCATCAAGAGGAGGGCGGCGGTGTTC
The DNA here is from genome assembly GCA_028278325.1 of Candidatus Binatia bacterium. Classification (GTDB taxonomy): domain Bacteria; phylum Desulfobacterota; class Binatia; order UBA1149; family JAJCZL01; genus JANQEO01. Next base: position 1,273 of record JANQEO010000387.1, on the reverse strand, counting down.
AAGCTCAAGGCCTTCGCGCCCCTCCAGCCGAAGAATGCACCTGTGATTCCGTCGGGCCTCTCCCATGCGACGTCGAAACTCTGAAGCCGACCTGCGGTCGGATGCTTGAGCCGAAGACCGGTCATGCCTGCGGACGCCAACAACCGGCCCACGATCACGGTTGCATCCACCGTGCTGATCCGGTTGTTCGCTCTTCCCGGGTTGCTCGGCAAGGTGCGTGTCAAAGCAGCGGTCGAGGCATGCGTGACGCAGAGCTTCACCAGCCTGATGGCTTGGTACGACCCGTCCAGACTGAATGCCAGCTCACCGTCCCTGGTCTTGATGCGCAGGGCATTGCCGCGCCGCAGGGCCTCGATGAAGCGCGTCGCACGCCCGAGGGGCGTCATCAGGTGCTCGGCACTGCCAACGATGCTCTGCACGTGCAGCGGTGCGTGATCGTCCACGATCAACTCGACCTTCAGGCGGCGACCCTTCAAGAGATTCCAGTTCTTCTTGAACAGGGTCATGCTCCAAGCGCCCTTTCTGGTCAACGTGAAGGACACGTGGATGCCTGACGCGTTGTCCTTGCCTATCGTGCAGCTGAGAAGTGCTCTGGTCTTCGCATTGAAAGCCCTCTTGACTTTCCAATCCGTGACAGGGTGCTTCTGGCCGATGACAGGATCCGGTTGTACGGCCATGAACAGAGCCAGCGCAGCAATACCGATACTCAGCCCCCGCATCATTTTCCCTCTTTGAAAATGAGTCTTGGTCATGGATAGATTTCAGAGCCCTTCGCTCGCAGCGAATTTGGTGATGGATTAGGGCAAATCTGCGTCATCGAGGCCTGCCGACCGGCGCCGGACATCACGTCGCAGCTGGCTGGACAAGATCGGCGAGGCGATGCCGGCGGCACGCGTCGCGGGGCGGCGGAGGGAGGATCGGTCGGACTCTCGTTGCCCGGTATCGCCTCGACTGCGGATCGTCAGCCGAGCAGCGCCCTGAGCGCCTCGCGGTCCATGCGCTTCGTCCCGATGACGGACTCGCGCGCGTCGACGAAGTCCCGTGCCGGTGCGGCGTAGAGCACGCCGAGGGCCACGGGTGCCTCGAGCCTGGCGAGCGCGAAGGCGCGAGTGAGGATGCCCTCGTCGTGGCGGGCGAGGGCGTCCTCGGAACCGACGTCGGCGATATGCACCACCTCGAAGGACGCGGTCTCCCCGTTCCAGACCAGCCCCTTGTCGCGCGTCTTGCCGAACACCATCGGCGCGCCGTGCGCGAGCTCGACGATGGCGTCCGG
>JANQEO010000401.1 GCA_028278325.1 Candidatus Binatia bacterium | reverse complement strand
ATAGACCGCGTAGTTCTCCAGCGCGAACTTGAAGATGGTGCTGAAGACGACGGTCAGAACCACCATCAGCATCAGTGGCTCGATGAGCGTCCACAGGATACCGAGCACGGAGCGCTTGTACCTCAGCGTCAGGTTGCGAACGCTCCACAGCCGGACGAGGTCGCGATAGCGGTAGAGCTCGGAGAGCTCCTCGAGGAACGCCGATTTGCCGCTGGCCGAGTCGTAGACCGTCGCTCGACCCGCCGACGAGCCCGATGCTGGGGTGCGGACACTCATCTGGCTTCGAATCCGGGCGGTGTCAGCGGGAGGCAGGCAAAAAGACCGCCGGGGCTCTGGCCCCGGCTGCGCGCTAGTATACCCTCGCGAATGGACTATCACCTCGATGTAGCGACTGAACGCTCGGTGTCGGGGTGGTGTGTAGGGCCTAGCGCTTTGGTCGAGGCTCGGCTCCATCAGGACGGCGAGCTTCTCGGAGTCTGCCGACAGCCGAGCGAGCGATTCGATATCGAGTCGGTCTTCCATGACAAGCCCTACGCGCTGAAGTCGGGATTCACCGTCCTGCCCGATAGCGGACGACTGAGGCCGCAACGAGACTGTTGGCTTGAGTTCTCGTTCGTGGAGGACCCGCCGGCGAGATCCGAGCGGTTTGTGCTGGCCAGTGCCGAGCCTGAGTCTCTGGAGCTGCCTCCAGAGCTGTCATTTCCGGCGACGGAGCCCGCTCAGCACCTGCTCTTCCTGGCCTCGATGTGGAGCCGATTCCGTTTCATCGAGCGCTTCTTCCCCAGGTACAACCGGTCCGTAGCTCCAGGGAGCAAGGACGAGAACTGTGTCGGCTCTTCGGCCATCGAGCTCTTGCACATCGCCAACCACGTCTATCGCTTAAAGGAGCTTGGGCTGCGGGGGTCGCTCTGCGAGTTTGGCTGCTTCAAGGGCTTCAGCACGGCTTGTCTCAGTCACGTTTGCAGTGAGCTCGGTCTGACCCTCGAGTGTTTCGACTCCTTTGCCGGCTTGCCGTCCTCCGGCTCGAGCTACTATCAGCCGAGCGACTTTCGCGGCACGCTGGAAGAGGTTTGCGAGAATGTCGGTCGCTTTGGACGACTCTCGAGTGTCCGATTCAATCGTGGTTTCTTCGCGGACACGCTCCCCGGCAGAGAACTCGAGCCCATTCTCATCTGGATGGACGTCGACTTGCACTCCTCGAGCCGGGACGTGATGGTCGCGCTCGCGCAGCTCCCACGCGAGAGCTGCGTGTTCTCGCATGAGTGTTTCCAGCGGAGTTTTCAAGGCGAATCGATCCGTCCACTCGGTGGCGAGGGAGATATCATCAGTCCGATTCTGGAGGCGATGGAGGGGCTGTCGCGGCGGGTCTCGGGCCGCTGGCTGATCGGTTGCCTGGGGGCTTTCTGGGACCGAGATGTGGCTCTACCGCCGGTCTCTCAGAGGGTCCTTCAGGAGGCGTTGGCCGTTGCGACGAGCCGGCCGCAGGAGCCAGCCGGCTAGAGTGGGCGATCACGCGTGAGAAGACCGACCGGCCCTCTTGAGCAGGGCACGCGGAATCTGCCAGACGAGACTCGCCTGGACCCGCAGCCGCGTGCGCAGCTCTCGCTCTAGTTCTTCAGTGCGCCAGCCGGCCACTCTGCTGCCGGGCAGGCGGTTGCCTAGCAGCCTGATGATGCGTGCTAGCTCTGCCCGGTACGCCGTCAGTAGCAGCCTGAAGCTGCCGTTCTTGGCGATCATCAGGATCCGGTTGCGCGCCGTGTAGAAGACGAAGGACGGCGACCACGCGACGCTCGAGGTGGCGTGAGCGTGGCGCACGAGGCTTGCGGGCTCGTAGCGGAGGCGGTAGCCGGCCGAGCGCAGGCGCCAGGAGAGGTCGGCGTCCTCGTAGTAGGTGAAGAGATCGCGATCGAACAGGCCCACCCGTTCCAGCGCCGAGCGGCGGAGCAGGACGGCCGCGCCGCAGATCGCCGTCAGGTCCTCCGGCCGGTCGTACTGGCCGCGGTCGGGCTCGTAGATCCCGCGATCGCCCGCGTTGCCGCGGCGGTCGAGAAACGAGCCCGCGTTGTTGATGACGTCGACGGCCTCCGCCGCG
>JANQEO010000356.1 GCA_028278325.1 Candidatus Binatia bacterium | reverse complement strand
CTCGGAGAGGTGCGAATCCGAGATCAGCGGATCCTTCCGACTGACGGAATGGGCGTTCAGCGGCCTCGCGAATGGCGACGGTGGATTCGACCGGCGCAGAGGTGTCGAGGGTCTACCTGGAGTTCTGTGAACGATCAGCCGGACCGCTCAGGGGTCTTGGCATTGACGTAGATCCCGAGCCGCGCTAAACACAATCGTCAATTTCGGGAGAGCAAACCATGAATGCTCAGCTTCGGGGTCGCCTGAATTCGCTGCGGTTTGCTCGGCTCCGGTTCTCCCTACCGGCTTAGCGAACCCAGAACGAATCGTCGCTGTGGAACAACGCCCGCCAGCGATGGCGTGAATGTGGCGCCGTGTACGTGTATCTGCGGCGCTGGGAGGGGGAGCCATGTCTACCCTCGTAATGGTCGAGAAGAATGGCGTCGCCTGCATGGCCGCCGAGACACTGACGAGCTTCGGATCCTGGAAGCAGCCCGCGAAATACACCGTGAGGCCCGAGAAGATCCTCCGAATCGGGGCGTGCTACCTCGGCGTGGTCGGTCTGGTCGCGAACAGGAGCGTTCTGGAGAGCGTCTTCGCCGGTGATCTGCAGCTTCCCGAGGTGCGGAACGAACTCGAGCTCTTCGAGTTCTCGCTCGAGTTGCACCGCAGGTTGAAGGATGGGTACTTCCTGAGCACGGGCGATGCCGGCAGCGAGGCCTACGAATCGACTCAGATGACCCTGTTCTTGATGAACCGTTTCGGCCTATTCGGGATGTACTCGGACCGCTCGGTGGAGAAGTACAGGCGGTTCGCCGCAGTGGGGTCGGGAGCGGGCTTCGCTCTGGGCTCGATGTACGCGGCGTACGAACTGGACGCTGAAGTCGAGTACATCGCTCGCCTGGGAGTCGAGGCGGGGGTCGAGTTCGACGACGCCTCACAGGCCCCGATCACCATGAGAAGGATGAAGTTGGAACGGTGATCGGCGGGGCAGCGCGGGTGGGGCACTTCCGCCCGCGCTGCCTTCGGACTGACGGTCAGAGACTTCGTGTAGCGCCACGAAGGTCACCGAGCCCGGAGACGTTGACGCCAGAGGGTACGGCGGCCGTTTCAACCGCGCTGATCAACGGCCGCTTCATCGCTTTCCGGGGCGGCAGCGTTCTCGAGCAGGATGTCATCGAGTTTGCGGGTGCGGTGCAGCCGAGACCCGCGAGTCGAAAAGGATAGAACCCGTAGCCGGCGTGATCTCGGCCGCCCAAAGCTCGCCGCCTCGGTTGTAGAACACGATCAGCGATTGCTCGCCGGCCAGATGATGCCCGAACGTTCCGGAGATCCCGTCGATCAGGATTGCGGGATCGCTGCCGTCGGACGCCGCGAATCCGACCGACGCGTGACCGCCCGCTGCAGGGTCGTCACGAGGGGTGCGTAGAGGTAGCTGGTTCCGTGCACTGGCTCGAATTCGGCGAGGCGGAGCTGGTGGTCCGTGAGCGCCATTCCCGCGAGCGGACCGTCACGCCCGCTCACGCGGACCGGGCCCGCTATGGGGCGCCGCTATTGTGAGGATAACCGCGACGCTGACCGGCGTCAGGCAGGCGGGCAGATCGGCGGCGAGAACGGTGCCGCGTGGGCGGAACGCAACGGCTTGTCGGATGGCCGCCTGGCCCGTAATGTCGCGCTGTGGCAAGAGCAGCCGTGAGGATCCGGCTCTGGGAGTCCGGTGACGAGGAGAGCCTGTGCGAGATCGCCAACAATGTGCGGATCTGGCGAAACCTCACGAATCGGTTTCCGCATCCGTA
>JANQEO010000328.1 GCA_028278325.1 Candidatus Binatia bacterium | reverse complement strand
GGGCGACGGCGCGACAGTGTTGCCGCCGCGAATCGCTCCCTGGGGTCCGGCCAGGTTCCGGTTGTTCACCTCTCCATCCTCGGGGACCGCCCGTCCTTGTCGACCGATCATCCTAGTAGAGCACTGTGAAAGTCCCGAGGCCACGTAAGCATTCAGGCCGCTCCGGACTTGTCCCGGTAGGTCGAGCGAAACGGCTTGGCCATGGTTTCGTGGAGGGTGTCGATGAACGCGCAGAGCGTCTGGCGCAGCTCATCGAGAGAGATGGAGCCGCCGCGACGGATGACGGCGCGCGCGAGATCGAGAACCACATTTCGATCTGGTTGCACCAAGACGCATGTTTGCGCGTGAAGTGCAAGAGGATGCGATGACTGGAGTCGCGCAGGAAGCGTTCGCGCGTTGCCATGGACCTGAGGATGCCCCGATTGCCGTTGACACCAAGGTCGATCGCGAGGCCCGAGGCGTCAGCAGCGTACCGGTGGAGCTGCGTGCTTTGAACCTGGAAACGGCAGTTAGTCGCCACGAGCGATGTGCAAGGTCATGTCTAGAATGAATCTTTTGCGGTCCATCCCGTTTCGCTCCTGGGTGACGGCCGCTACGACCCCGGGGCACGCCCCGCGAGGCGCTTGGCCGCGTGACCACTCGTCGGGACGCTCGATGATTCCGCCTCGTTGTGCCTTGCCAAGCACCGCGCGAGACGCACCCCAACCTCGATTTAACACGCTACCTCAAATTATCTCGCTGGATCAGTGGCTTGGCGATTTCGTGGTAGGCGTTATGGCACTACACGGTTGCCTGATAGGGGTTAGATGATCGTGGTCTCGGTTCTGCCAGGTCGATCAGCGACCCCCAGAGCGTCGTAGATCGTTTGTTGACCTGGCTCCGGCCGCGAGGCCTTGCGCACATGCAAGGTCTTGCCATCGGCGCGTTTGAGCTCGACGGTGACACGATCCTGCCCGGCGAGCTCGCGGCGCAGCCCCTCCCAACTGTGGTGAATACCGCAGGCCTTGAGCTGGAAACGGATCATGTGCACGAGGTGGTAGGCGAGCACGGAGATGAACAGGTGGCCGCTGACGCGATCGGTCGTGTGCTGGTAGACCGGGCGCAAGCCGGGCTCGGATTTGAGGCAACGGAACCCCGACTCCAGGTCGGTGAGCATGGTGTAGGTGCGCCACAAGGTGGCTTCATCCCACTGATCCTGATTGGTGCGCAGGCAGTAGACGCCAGGCAGCGTATCGTCGATGGGCGTGATCCGTTGCCACTGAATGGCGGTGGCTTTGCCGGTCTCTTCATCGCGCGTCACGGTGATGTCGTAGTACTGGGCGGTGTGCGAATACGGCTCCTTCATCCTGCCGATGCGCTCGAGGATCTTGTCGTAGCGTTTGACGGTGCCCTTCTTGTGCAGACCCTCGGCGAGGGTCTGCAGCCGCGCCTCGAAGCGCTGGGCGAAGCGCTCGGCGATGCCCGGCTCTTTGCGCTCGCGTTGCGATGAATGGCAATCGAGCTCCACCTCGCCGGTCGCGGCGTTGACCACGCGCTGGGCGC
>JANQEO010000323.1 GCA_028278325.1 Candidatus Binatia bacterium | reverse complement strand
CGCGAGCGCGCAGGCGAGCGGCGCCTGCTCGAAGAGCGCGTCTCGCTGAGCGCTCGCTATTGCCTGATGGTAAGCGGCTTTTGTGGAGTGCTGGGCCTCGTCGACAGCATTCGCCATTCCGGTCTGGACATCGTCTTCCGTAGTCAAGCGGCTGTTCTGGCTTAGCGCGGCACGGACTGAGTTGAGGCCGAGCAGATGAACGTAGTGCGGAAGTCCTTGGGATACACGAACGATCTGGCGCTTGGACTCAGGCGCGAACTTCACGTCTAAGGCCTTTGCAGCTCGCTCAATGATGTCCTCGGATTCGCCCTCGTCCATTCGCGGCATGTGGATCTGACGAAGCGCTCGCTCTGCGGACGCATGGTTCAGAAGGAGGTTCTCGACCGTATCCGCTACGCCGACGAACGCCACAGTCGTCGCAACATCGTAATCTGAGAGTGCCTTGATCAGGTCAGTGAATGCTGCACTCTGCTCGCTGGAGAGTCGGTCGAATTCATCAAAGATGATGAGTGATCGAGGCAGCCGACGCAGAACCTGGAAGATGTCATTCGCGGAGGGCTCGTCATCAGGGAGGTCGGACTCCGGAGAGAACGTTCGTTCTTCAGTTTCCGCCTGAAATCCCGCCGATCGACTCTCCTCCTTGAAGCTGATTTCTCGTAGGGCATGACGCCATGCTGACGCGAAGGTGTCCGCCCGGCTGCAATTGATCTTCGCGGCGGTCACAGCGTCGTCGACGCCTTGGCATATCTCCATGATGATGTTCGCCAAGGAGGTCTTCCCTACGCCCCTCTCGCCGTAGATCACGACGTGTCGTCCCCGGAATGAAGATCGTGTCGAAGACCTGCTGCACCTGGCTAAAGCGACCCGCGAACATCTCGCGGTCAGTAATCGGGGTCGTAGGTCGGAAGACCTGACCAGCCTTGAGCCTGAGGTCAAGCGCGTCGTCGGGAGGGAGCTTGAAGCCGTCGGGTCGCTGAGGATGGTTCATAGTCGAGATCTTAGTGTTCCAAGTCGCTCAGCTGAGGCGCTTAGTATAGATCCGTACGCCCCACACTCGCACTCGGAATGGAATCCCCGCGGGGACCAACGTCTTGGATGCCGGTATACCGGACAGCCCCGTATCAGCCAGCGCCGCCCCCTGTTGGTGGGTCCCCCACCCCTTCGGTGTCGGCGCCTAGAGGCTCCCGCCGACACTTTCACGAGTAGGAGCCCTAGGTGCCTAGGGGAGCGCGTACCCCCTCGGTCAGCGGCCCGAGGGGCCGGCTGTCACTATCGAGCTGCTGCAACCGTGCTGCAAAGCCGCTGGGCTACCGCGAACGCCGGTGAACGTCCTTACACTCGCAAGCTCTTGGACTTCCGACGGAATGAGCACCGTTGAACAGTGGTAGACATAGCTGGTCGAAGCCTGGATGTACCTTCTAAGCAGCGGGTCGGGGGTTCGAGTCCTCCCCGGGGCGCCAGGGATTTCGCGGTCCGTTCCGGACACATGGTTTACAGGTCATTCCGAAGACATCGTTGACAGTTTCCTGGGTTCGCAGGGATTCGGGGCGGGCTCCACCCGACGCTCGTCCCGAGGTCCCGCTCCATCGCGCCCAGCACGCGGCGGGTGTGGTCGACCAGATCGAGGGCCTCGCCCCGCTCGGGGAACAGGACCATCTTCCAGGGCCGCGGATCCTCCGCCCGCTGCCAGCCGTGGAGGCGCCGGTCGATCTCGACCGCGTTCCCCGAGGCGTCAAAGCCGAGCCCCTTCTCGCCCTCGCGCTGGGCCCCTTCGCGCGCCAGGTAGCGGCCGTGAGCCCGCCAGCCGCCCGGCGTCTTGTTGGCCACGTACTGGAGCTTTTCCACGCTCCGCTGCTGGCGGGCGCTCGGCCCGTAGCCCGGCCTCTGGAGCGCCCGGCCGGTGGAGCGCGAGCGTCGGTCGCGGCGTCGGACTCGCTTCGACACCCTGCGCAGGAGGAGACCGCGTCCCTCGCTGCGCTCGGCCCGGATGCGGCCGGGCCGGACGCGGCGCGTGCGCTCAGAAGGACCTTCACCGTCGCGCCTCATGCGCGATCGCAGCGCACGATGGGAGGCGTGTTGCGGCGCCGGGCGGCGGAGCATGACGAGCAACCTAGTCGCACACGAACGCTGGCGGAATCCGGGACCCAAGTGCCCGTGACCGCTAGCGAAGCGCCCCACGACCTCCGGTCGCTTTGTCCTTGCTGTGTCACTGCCTCAGCTTTCCTGCGAACCCTCAACAGTACAAAGGGCTACCGGTTGGAGCTGCATGGCCGCATGGTCGCCTCAGTTCCGAATCGTGAGGTTCTCGCCACTCTGCACGACCTTCCCTCGCCGCTTCAACAGCTCGACACCAAGGCGCATGCGCTCCTCGACCACCCGGCCGGTCCTCCGGAATCCGAATAGACGAGCGGTCTCACGGATCAACTCATCCGCCGGCGCGCTGACGTGGTCGCTCAGCACATCAACCATCGCATTGGCGATCTCTTCCAGCGGCAAGTCCTCGGCGCCCCGCGCGCCACTTCCGTCGGGACCAGGCACACGAAACGACTCGTATGTCTCCGGATCCACGTCGATGGGCCAAAGGAACCGCTCCCCGCCATCCCTGCGGATCTGGATCTGGTCGGTGGGAACCAGGCGGCGTACCCGCTCAACGGCCCGCGCCCGTACGCGCTCGAATCCCCAGGCTGAGGCCACTCGACGTGCTGCCAGAGGAAGACTGATCGGACCTTCCTGCCGCACGACTTCCAGGAGGCGCTCCCGGATGCCGCGCACGGCATTTCGCTCGTAGAAATCAGCCTGAACCCCGGCAGCACGATGGACCGCGACGGGCCGGTAGCGTTCGAGTGGGGCCCTGGGTGGCTCAGGGGGTAACGCCGGAGCGCCCGTGGCCGGAGCAGACGCGAAGGCTTGCGGCTCGGCCTCGGCCGGTGCGGGTCGCACGGCGGCACCCTCCTCCTCCGCGACGCTTCGAGCTCGTTCGATGGCGCCCTCCAGCTTGCGGAGTTCGCGCTCGGGGTCGGTCCACCAGTCCGTGGACCAGATCCGGTGCAGTTTCCAACCTAGATCGCGAAGGACGCCCTCGCGGAGCTTGTCGCGGTCCCGCGCCGTCTTGGCGCGATGGTAGTTTGCACCGTCGCACTCGATCCCCAGCAGGTAGCGGCCGGCCGCCTCGGGATCCACGACGGCAAGGTCGATGCGGTAGCGCGCGCAGCCGACCTGCTTGTGCGCCTCCCAGCCCCTCTGCACGAGGCCTTCGAAGACCGCCTCTTCGAACGGCGAATCGAAGTCGGCATCCGGATCCGGCTGGATCGCCTCAGCGATCGCCGCTGGCCCGCGCTCCGCATACTCGAGAAAGCCCTTGAGGTCGCGCACGCCGCGCGCTCGCGTGCGAGACAAGTCGATCTGATCCGCCTTGAGCGTGGAAAAGACCACGACCTCGCGACGGGCCCTCGTGATGGCCACGTTCAGGCGTCGCTCCCCGCCCTCGCGGTTCATGGGCCCGAAGTTCATGGAGACGTGGCCGAGGGCATCCGGCCCGTAGCAGATCGAGAACAGGATCACGTCGCGCTCGTCGCCCTGGACGTTCTCGAGATTCTTGATGAAGACAGCTTCATCTCGGTCTTCTGCGAAGTGCGGATCGAGTTCCGGATCCTCGCCTCGTGCGGCGTCGAGTAGGTCCTCGATCAGCGTCTGCTGCGGCTGGCTGAAGGTAACCACACCAATCGAATACGCGGCGAGCCCCGGATCCCGGAGGCGCCTCAGGATCTCCTCCACGACAGCTTCGGCCTCGGCGCGATTCGTGCGGGACTTCCCCTTGTCGTAGACGCCGCGCGGAATATGGCGCCAGGAGACGCCCAACCCCTCGAGCGCTGGTGACGGGAAGGTGAGCAGTCGATTTCCATAGTAGTGGTAGTTGCTGAAGGTGATCAGGCTCTCGTGGCGACTCCTGTAGTGCCAGTCGAGGGGAAGCCACGGAATCTGCGCCCCGATGCAATCGTCGAGGATGCTCTCCAGGTCCTCCACGACATCGTCGCCGCCTTCCTCTTCATCGTCCTCAGAACGCTGGAAGAAGCTCGTCGGAGGGAGCTGTTTGGGGTCGCCCACGATGACGGCCTGACGGCCTCGCGCGATGGCCCCAACGGCGTCCCACACGGGGATCTGCGACGCCTCGTCGAAGACGACCACGTCGAAGGGCGGGTAGTCGGCATCCAGGTATTGCGCTACGGACATCGGGCTCATCAGAAGGCACGGCTTCAGGCGGGGCAGCAGGTTGGGTATCTTGTGAAGCAGCTGGCGAACCGACATGTGGCGGCGCTTCTTGCCTACCTCGCGCTTGACGATGCCCATCTCCGAGTTCGGAAGGACGGTCGTGCTCGTAGCCGGCACCCGCTGTGCCAGGCGCGCCTCGACGAGGAGACGCGTGAGCTGCATGTAGCGCTCGTCCACCTCGCGGAACTGCTCGATCTTCCGCTCGTGCTCGGGGGAGAAGAACTGGCTGAGCACGGCCTCGCGGTCCGTGACGGCGGCGAGCCACCACTGCGTGTAGCTGCGCTCGAAGGTCGGGCGAAGCTGGGCGCTGGAGAAGGTGCCCCGCTCGTAGGCCTCGACCAGCGGGGCCAGGTTGCTCCGCATCGCCTCCGACCGCGCTCGGCGCCAAGCGCACCAGTCGCGCAACTGGCGTGAACCCGACTGCCAGGCGGTCGTGCGCGATCGAACCCGTCCGAGCGTATCGGGTGCGTCGTCCCCTGCCCAAGCGTGATCTACGTCGAGATCCAGGAGATCGACCACCTGTCCGCGGGCCTGTGTGAAGGAATCGAGCGCATCCCCGTAGGCCACGAACTCCCGACCGATGCTGGCGTCCCGCCGGAGGAGGTCCCGGCCCTCACTAGCAAGCTGCGCCCACTTCTCGCGCAGCGACGCTGCGCGGTCGAAGTCGCCGCCGGAGGCCCGCAAGGCGAGACCCCGCAGTCCGCGGGCCCAATCGCGGATCTCTGCGATGCCGTCCCACTCGGCTTCCCCATCGTTCCAGTAGCGGCCGAGCAAGCGCCGCGCCTCTTCGGCAGCAGAGTCCAGCTTTCGCTGCTCCTCGCGCAGCGCGAGCGCGCAGTCGAGCGTCTCACCGATCTCTCCCTTGGGAGACAGCTTGCCGTCCAGCGCCACTGTCCTGAGGGATCTCCGGACCGGTCGCCGTCTCCACCAAGAGGCGGGCCACCACGACGCTTCGGCACGCTCGTGGCGAGCGCGCAGGTCGTCGAGATCGAGCTCTGCCAACTCATCCCGGAATTTCTCGCGGACTTCGGTGCGCAGGCGATCCCGATCTCGCCCCTGCTCGATCCAGGCGCCGACCTGGCTCTGGATCTCGTCCCAATCTGGGCGCACGAGGAGGGCAGTCGGCGGTGCCGGTGACGCCATGAGCTGGAGGGTGAGCTCACGCATCAGGTCCAGCTCGCTCAGGCTCCAGCCGCCTTCACCCAGCCCCACCGTCTCCGAGCATTTTCTCCCGCACTCCGTGAGGGCTTCTGCCGCCGTATGCAGGGACTCGATGGCACGATGGACGTCTTCCTCCCAGCCCGGGGTCCAATCCGCCTTGCGCACGGTCTCCCACGCGTGGCCCCGGACTTCGGCGCACGTTGTGCCGGCGGTTGCCAGACGCTCGACCAGATCTCGCAGGGCTACCAGGCCATCCGCGTCGAGCGCGTCGGGGCCGGGCCACCGCAGATCGACGCGTGGTGCGTCCCGAAGGCCGATCAACCGCGACGTAGCCTGAAACACGGTTTCGCCGGTCGTGCGCTTCTGGTGGAGCGCGTGCACATAGGCGTTGAGCTCGTTCCGCAGCTCGGCCAGCCTGCGCGCCTCTCGTTCCCATTCTTGCTCGCCGCGAGCCTGGAGCCGTTGCAAGGCGTCCTCGAGCTGGCCGATCACCTCGCGCTTCTGGGCCTTGTTCGAGTGCAGCTCCAGGCAGTAGCGACCGAGGCCCACGCCCACGAGGCGCCGGTGCACGACGTTGAGGGCCGCCATCTTCTCCGAGACGAAGAGGATGGTTTTCCCTTCGGTCAGACAGTGCGCAATCAATCAATACTTTCAGTGAAATGCTCCGGAGTTGCGATTGCGCAATTCACAAGCGGCTTTCGAAGTCTACTGATAAGTTGCGGTGAACACCCAAGAATCAAATGGTAGAATTTTCGCAATACTAGAGTAGTTGATACAAAGACGACTTGTGTTGGCAGATCCCAGGCAGTCCACGGATCAATTGGTCCATCGGGTTGCGGCCATCACAATATCGACGATGTTGTGCCTGTTTGAAATCGTCCAGT
>JANQEO010000308.1 GCA_028278325.1 Candidatus Binatia bacterium | reverse complement strand
GCCCCACCCTCGGCACCTGCCTCCCCGAAGGGTTAGCCTGGCGACTTCAAGTGTTGCCATCTTCCATGACGTGACGGGCGGTGTGTACAAGGCCCGGGAACGTATTCACCGCAGTATGCTGACCTGCGGTTACTAGCAACTCCACGTTCATGCAGGCGAGTTTCAGCCTGCAATCCCAACTGAGACCAGCTTTGTCGGATTGGCTCCGCCTCGCGACTTAGCAACCGTCTGTACTGGCCATTGTAGCGTGTGTGTAGCCCAGGACGTAAGAGCCATGATGATTTGACGTCATCCCCTCCTTCCTCCCTTTTAGGGGCAGTCTCGCTAGAGAGTGTAACTAGCGACAAGGGTTGCGCTCGTTGCGGGACTTAACCCAACACCTCACGGCACGAGCTGACGACAACCATGCAGCACCTGTGTAAGCTCCCTTGCGGGTCCTTCACCTTTCGGATCCGTACCACCTACATGTCAAGCCCTGGTAAGGTTCTTCGCTTAGCATCGAATTAAACCACACGCTCCGCTGCTTGTGCGGGCCCCCGTCAATTCCTTTGAGTTTTAACCTTGCGGTCGTAGTCCCCAGGCGGGATGCTTAACGGGTTACCTACGGCTCACAGGGGGTCGATACCCCGCAAACCTAGCATCCATCGTTTAGGGCGTGGACTACCCGGGTATCTAATCCGGTTTGCTACCCACGCTTTCGTCCCTCAGCGTCAGAACTGTCCCAGCAGGCCGCTTTCGCCACTGGTGTTCCTCCCGATATCTACGCATTTCACCACTACACCGGGAATTCCACCTGCCTCTGACAGTCTCGAGTTTGCCAGTATCCCCCGACATTTCAGGGTTGAGCCCTGAACTTTCACAGGAGACTTAACAAACCGCCTACGGACCCTTTACGCCCAGTGATTCCGGACAACGCTTGCATCCTACGTATTACCGCGGCTGCTGGCACGTAGTTAGCCGATGCTTATTCCTCAGGTACCGTCCTTACTCTTCCCTGAGAAAAGGGGTTTACGATCCGAAAACCTTCATCCCCCACGCGGCGTCGCTCCATCAGGCTTTCGCCCATTGTGGAAGATTCCCTGCTGCTGCCTCCCGTAGGAGTGGGGGCCGTGTCTCAGTCCCCCTCTGCCTGGTCGTGCTCTCACACCAGGTACCCGTCTTCGGCTTGGTAGGCCGTTACCCCACCAACTACCTGATAGGACGCGAGCCCCTCCTAGAGCGAAATTCGTTTCCTCATCAACCTTTACGATGATGAGCGTACGCGGTATTAGCACAGGTTTCCCTGTGTTATCCCCCTCTCCAGGGCAGGTCACTCACGCGTTACTCAGCCGTCTGCCACTAGGTATATGGACCCGAAGGTCCGACCTCGTTCGACTTGCATGCATTAGGCGCGCCGCCAGCGTTCGTCCTGAGCCAGGATCAAACTCTCCATGAATTTTTGACGAACTTTCCATCCACTATTCAACTGTTAAGGTGCCGCCCGGAACCGCCTCCGCAGATTGAACTGAGGGAACGGTTGTTTCCCGAGCGAACTGTCAGTATAGGTCGAGCCGACTTCGAGTGTCAACGCGAAAAAGGGCGCGCCCAACACAGAGTTTCAAGATCAGGATCGTTCGATGGGATTGGCATTGATCGGTGGGCTACTGCTAATGGCGGCTGGCGCGGCGTTAGCAGGCGCCTGGAACCTGTGGGACCGCGTTGTGGAGTCGAAGCGGGACGATCAGGAAAGTTCGAACCGGTGTGACGATTGAGGCCTCGGCCAGTCGCCCGACCTACCTCAACGCCTCCTCGATCTGGTCCAGGTGCTCCCTGCGGTGCTCTCCCCTGGCAAGCATGAACCGGTTGCCTGTCTCGATTAGCGTCTTCGCTTTCGACCCGTCCAGCGCCTCAACCGCGGCGTTCACCTTGTGGGCGGCGTCGACAGCAAGCTCGTAAGATCGAGCCGGCTCGATCGCCAGCCACTCGTCCAGCAAAGCATCATTCAGTGGGTCTTCGTGGACAGAGTCCGGCATACGGCCCTCGCCATCCCACTGCCTCAAGAGACCGACGGCCCTCCGGTCCCAGAACGCCAGGTGGGCCAGCGCCACCGACACCGTCCAGTCCTCACCCAGGTTCTTTTTGAGATCCTCCGGCCCGAGCTCAAGGGACTCCAGCCTGGCGAGCTGCTCTGCGTTGTTCTGCAGAATCGAACTGTCGATTGTCACAGGCCTCTCCTCTCTCATCGAAGCGATCTTGCCGGCACAAGTGCGGTGAAAGCGAGGCACCTTACAACCTTGGGAGGAAACGCGGCTCCACCGCTCCAACTGGGCCGGGGGTTCAATCTGGCGCCCGCCGGTTACAATTAGTTGTGATCGGTCCCGCACGTTTTCGCTCCCACTGAGACGCTGTAGCAGACCGCGCGCCGAACTCCCGACAGCAGTCGCCGAGTTCCATGGATGGAGCGGCGAGGAACCGATCGAATCTCGCTAGTTCGCATAGAAGAGGATGCAGATGGCAAGACAGGTACCCGGAGAGCCGTACACACGCATATCGGCCGAGGAAGCCCAGGAGATGCTCGACAACGGAGACGCTACGGCCATAGATGTGCGTCGCGAGGATGAGTACGAGGCCGGCCACATCAAGGGCGCGCTCTGGATCCCGGTGGACGACGTGATCCCGCGGTTCGCAGAGCTGCCGGAGGATGGGAAGCTGCTGTTCATCTGCGCCGTCGGGGCGAGAAGTGGACTGGCCGCCGAGTACGCTGCGGCCATGGGCGCGACCCAGGACAGGCTGTTCAATATCGAAGACGGCACGCCGACGTGGATAGAGAAGGGACTTCCGACCTCTTACGGCACGGATGTCTAAGTCCTGTTAGCCAAACTGTCTGTTCGCGTGATCCTCAAGCAGCAGAATTGTGCAGGCGTTCGGCGTAGCCTTTGGCGTTGGGCAAGCGAATCGCGATCCCGCGGACCTGCATCATTCAAGTCGGGCCAACGCACACGACGTGGCCACGCAACTGGATGGAACGAATTGAAGATCCTTGTTGTCGGCTCAGTGGCCTACGACACCGTCGAAACTCCTGAAGGCAAGCGAGACTCGCAGCTCGGTGGCTCCGCGTCCTACTTCTCCGTTTCCGCCAGCCACTTCACCGAAGTTGGCATGGTGGGCGTCGTTGGACAGGACTTCGGCGGAGACGACCTCGGCATGTACGAGGGCCATGGAATCGACATCTCCGGGCTGGAGGTTGTCGAGGGCCAAACTTTCAGGTGGTCCGGCGACTACCTGCAGGACATCAACACCGCCGTCACTCACGAGACGCAGCTGAATGTGTTTGCGGACTTCACTCCGTCCTTGGGCGAGAAGCATGCCGCGGCTCCGTTCCTGTTCCTCGCCAACATCGAACCTTCGCTGCAGCTCCGCGTGCTGGAGGAGATGAGCGGCCGCCCGAAACTCGTCGCGTGCGACACCATGAACCTGTGGATCGATATAGCCCGCCCGGCGCTGGCCGAGCTGATCTCGAAGGTGGATGTCCTGACGATCAACGAGGGTGAGGCTCGACAGTTCACGGACGAGCACCATCTGCCGACAGCCGCTTCCGCACTGCTCGAATCGGGACCATCGACCGTGGTGATCAAGAGAGGCGAGTACGGCGCGGCGCTGTTCAGCGAAAGCTTCAACTTCGCGGCTCCGGCCTATCCGCTCGCCAAAGTCGTCGACCCGACCGGCGCCGGAGACTCGTTTGCCGGCGGATTCATGGGCTACATTGCCGCGACCGGCGACACCTCGGAAGAGGGCCTGAGGCGAGGCGCGATCGTCGGCTCGACCATGGCGTCGTTCGCGGTCGAGGCGTTCGGTCTCGACCGGATTCGCAGCCTCTCCCGGGAAGATATCGAAGAGCGATTCAACGCATTTGTCGAGCTAACGCGGTTCCAGCCGATAGACGGTAGTAATGGACTACCGCTGCGAGAACTGTAGGAATAGCCGGGACGAAGTTCGTAACCTTCTACCAGTCAGACAGGCGCTGGCTGCCGCAGTTAAGGAAGACGGGGCAAGCTAATGGAATACGACATCAAGGACATCAACCTGGCGGCCGACGGCGCACTGAGGTCTGAGTGGGCCGAGCGCGAGATGCCGGTCCTCAGGACCATACGTGAGCGTTTTGAGCGCGAGAAGCCTCTCAAGGGCATCAGGATGGCCGGTTGCCTGCACATCACCGCAGAGACCTCCAACCTGGCGAAGACGCTGAAGGCCGGCGGCGCAGAGGTGACAATGTGCGCCTCGAACCCGCTGTCCACCCAGGACGACATTGCAGCGCACCTTGTCGCCGAGGGCATCCCTGTCTTCGCCATCAAGGGCGAAGACAATGAAACCTATTACAAGCACATGGCTGCCGCCGTCGACACCGCTCCCCAGGTGACGATGGACGACGGCGCCGACGTCGTCGCGATGCTGCACAGCGAGAAGACGCACCTGCTTGAGGGCGTGATCGGCGGCATGGAGGAGACGACAACCGGCGTGATTCGCCTGAAGGCTCTTCATGGCGAGGGCAAGCTCCGCTACCCGATCGTCGCCGTGAACGACTCCGACACCAAGCACATGTTCGACAATCGCTATGGCACCGGCCAGAGCACGCTCGACGGCATCATCCGAGCCACGAACATCCTGATCACCGGCAAGACGGTCGTCACGATCGGCTACGGCTGGTGCGGCCGCGGGTTCGCAGCGCGTGCCAAGGGCATGGGCGCCCACACGGTCGTCTGCGAAGTTGACCCGGTCAGGGCACTCGAAGCGGTCATGGACGGCCACCAGGTGATGTCCATGAACGAGGCGGCAAAGGTCGGCAACATCTTCCTCACTGTCACCGGCGGCATGCACGGCGTGGACAGGCACCACTTCGAGGCCATGAAGGACGGCGCGATCGTCGCCAACTCCGGCCACTTCGACGTCGAGATCAACGTCGAGGCCCTCGAAGAGATGTCAGAGGCGAAGCGTCGGGTCCGGCCGTTCGTCGATGAGTACACGCTCGAAGACGGCAAGAAGGTTTTCCTGCTGGCCGAGGGCAGGCTCGTCAACCTCGGGGCTGCCGAAGGCCACCCACCGTCCGTGATGGACATGAGCTTTGCAAACCAGGCGCTGGCGGGCGAGTACATCGCCACGAATCACCAGAACCTGGAGCCGGGCGTCTACACGATCCCGCACGAGCTCGACAGCGAGATCGCACGGCTGAAGCTGGACGCCATGGGCATGACGTTCGACACCCTGACTCCCGAGCAGGACAAGTACCTGAACAGCTGGGAGTCGGGCACCTAACATCGGAACTCTGAACCGGCGCTGGCTTAGCGCGCGGCTGGAACACGCACGAGACCTAGAGAACTGCTGAACATGGGCAACTACCTGCTTACCTCCGAATCGGTTTCCGAGGGCCACCCCGACAAGATCTGCGACCAGATCTCGGACGGCGTACTCGATGCCGCGCTGGCCCAGGACCCGATGTCCCGGGTGGCGTGCGAAACGTCAGTGGCCACCGGCTTCGTCATCGTGTTCGGTGAGATCACGACGAAGGCGACGCTGGACATCAAGTCGATCGTCAGGGACACCATCCGGAAGATCGGCTACGACAAAGACGAGTACGGCTTCTCCTGCAACTCATGCGCTGTCCTCGTTGCGCTGAATGAACAGTCGCCCGACATCAAGGCGGGTGTGGACACAGCTCTCGAAGTTCGTGGCGAGGCGGGAGCGCAGGAGGTTGGCGCGGGTGACCAGGGGATGATGATCGGCTACGCGTCGAACGAGACCCCTGAGTACATGCCCCTGCCGATCAGCATCGCTCACCGGCTGACGCTCAAGATGGCGAACGTACGGCGCAGCGGAGAGATTCCCTACCTGCGGCCCGACAGCAAGAGCCAGGTGACGGTCGAGTACACCGAGGACCACGAGCCGGTCAGGATCGACACCATAGTCATCAGCACGCAGCATGACGACAACGTGTCGAACTCGCAGATTGAGGCCGATCTCCAGAAGTTCGTGATCCAGGAAGTCGTGCCGTCAGAGCTGCTCGACTCCAACACGAAGTACCACATCAACCCGTCTGGACGTTTCGTCATCGGCGGCCCCGTTGGTGACGCAGGCCTGACCGGCCGGAAGATCATCGTCGACACCTACGGCGGGTCAGCACGGCACGGCGGCGGCGCCTTCTCGGGCAAGGACCCGACAAAGGTGGACCGCTCCGGCGCATACGCGGCCAGGCACGTTGCCAAGAACCTGGTGGCAGCCGGGCTGGCCGACAAAGCAGAGGTCCAGGTCTCATACGCCATCGGCGTTGCAAGGCCGATCTCCGTCATGGTCGACAGCCACGGCACCGGCAAGCGGTCAGACGCCGAGCTCTCAGAGCTGGTCAACAGGGTGTTCGACCTCAGGCCCGGCGCAATCATCGACAACTTCGATCTGCGAAGGCCGATCTTCCAGCCGACCGCGGCCTACGGTCACTTCGGCCGGACAGACATCGACCTGCCGTGGGAACATCTCGACAAGGTTGATGAGCTGAAAGCGGCCGCCGGAGCGTAGCCGGCCGACCGCAGTCCACTAATTCGCCTGTTAACGCGGCCGCTCCTCACCGGTGCGGCCGCAAACGCGTTTGCTGTATCGTCTGTGGCATGTGATCCGGCAGCGCCGGACAGCGCCCACAGACCCGCGTACACCATTCGGAAAGAGCTGACATGACGCCACCTGCACCCGTCTCGATTCGCTTCGGCACAGACGGCTGGCGAGCGATCATCGCCGACGAGTACACGTACGAAAACGTCAGGGCATGTGCGCAGGGGCTGGCCTCGTTTCTGACCGCGAGCGGCGAGGCTCCGCGCGGGATCGTCGTCGGCTATGACACCCGGTTTTCGTCGGACCGATTCGCGGCCGCCGTCGCCGAGGTGATCGCCGCCAACGGCATACCGGTAAAGGTCTTCTCCGAGCCGGCTCCAACGCCCGCTTGTAGCTTCGGCGTCGTCCACCAGGACGCCGCAGCGGGCGTGATGATCACGGCCAGCCACAACCCGGGCGAATGGAACGGCTTCAAGGTCAAGTCACCTGCGGGCGGCAGCGCGCCGCCGGAGATGGTTGAGCAGATCGAAGACCGTGTCGGCGCTGTGCTGCGAGGCGAACTTCAGGTCAAGCGCGGGCCGAGCAGCGACGATAGGATCGAGATCGTCCCGCTGTTCGTCGATCAGCTCAAACAGGTCGTCGATGTCGCTCCGATCGCGCAGTCGCGCCTCAAGGTGGTCGTCGATTCGATGCATGGCTCAGGCTCGGGAATCCTGAAGCAGGTGCTTGCTGGCGGAGACATCGAAGTGACCGAGATCCGCGGCGAGGCCAATCCTGCCTTCCCCGGCATGGCGCAGCCCGAGCCCGTCGAGCACAACCTGCAGCCGCTGATCGACGCGGTCCGGGAGTCCGACGCCGACATCGGCATTGCAACGGACGGCGACGCCGACCGGGTTGGCATAGTCGATGAAAACGGCCGCTACCAGTCGACTCTTGAGGTCTTCTCGCTGCTCGGGCATCACCTGCTCGGCCGCCGGGGCGAATCGGGTGGGATCGCCTGCACCATTACGATGAGCAGCATGGTCGACGCGATCTGCAGAGAGTTCGGTCAGCCGGTCTTCAGAACGTCGGTCGGCTTCAAGTATGTCGGCCCTGCGATGACGGACAACGACTGCGTGATGGGCGGCGAAGAGAGCGGCGGCTACGCGTTCCGCGGACACATCCCTGAGCGCGACGGCGCGCTGAGCGGGTTGCTCTACCTGCAGGCGATGGTGATGTCAGGCAAGAAGCCGTCCGAGCTGCTGGCCGAGCTCCACGAGTTGACCGGTCCGCACACCTTCAGGCGTATCGACGCTCACTTCGACGACGCGAAGCGGGAGGCGATAGGCGAAGCGCTGAAGACGGCAGAACCGGACTCACTCGGCGGTCTCACGGTGGAGTCTGCAGGCCGCAGAGATGGCGTCCGATTCGTACTGGACGGCGGCTCATGGGCGGTTGCAAGGCTGTCCGGCACGGAGCCGCTGGCCCGCATCTACGCCGAGGCTCACAGCGACCAGGAACGTGACACCATCCTGGCTGACCTGCAGAAGCTTCTAGGCATCTGATCCGGTTAGACCGGTCGCCACGCCGGCTTCTCTCCCTCGGTTTGCACGATCTGGCCGATACTCCTGCCGGTCGGCAGGTGGCCGCTAAACACGATCCACCTCTCAGACTGCGCACGCCACATCAGCCACCGCCGCGACGCGGTCGACAGGTCCTGCCGCCAGTCGAACGTCGGACACCAGTGCTGCTCGCTCACCTGCGCGACGTTGTGAAACAGGTCGCCGGTGATGACGCCGACCTGTCCGCCCGACTCGATCTTGACGCACTGGTGCCCGGGCGTGTGTCCGTTGGTCGGCAGCGTCGTCACGCCCGGGGCGAGCTCGACTTCGCCTCGGACAAGCTCGAGGACGCCAAGCTGCTCCAGCGGCGCGACATTGAGGTTGAAG
>JANQEO010000278.1 GCA_028278325.1 Candidatus Binatia bacterium | reverse complement strand
GAGCTGCTGGGGCCGCCGTTGCTGCTGGGGTGGCACGCTCGAGTGGCCGTGACGGAGTCTGCATAGGCCCGTGCTGGTAGTCAGCGCTACAGCCGTGCTCGGACTATCGGCCGGCGCCATGCTCGCCGAAGCGATGATCCTCGTACCCTTCTGGCGGTCCTTGCCGGCGCCGGTGTTCTTCGCCTGGTACCGGGACAATGGTGATCGCTTGATGCGCTTCTTTGCGCCGTTGGAAGTAGGCGCTGCTGTGCTGCCGATTATCGCGGCGGTGAGCGCTGCTCCCCCACAAAGGCAGTGGCTCATAGCCGCTTCGGCTTGCGCCGTTGCGGTGATCCTCGCCTTTCCCGTCTATTTCAAGAACGCCAACGCGAGCTTCACCGCTGCGTCGGTGTCGGAAGAGGATCTGCCTGCCGCGCTTGGCCGGTGGGCACGCTGGCATTGGGTACGAGTTATCCTCGGTGTCCTCGCGTTCCTCGCGTCGATCGTCGCGGTTTCGTTCTCCTGACCCTCTGCCGGGTTCACGGAGTTCAGCACCGACGAGATCTGAGTGACTTGAACGAACCCAGGGCTGGGTGCGCGATCGCTCCCCGGTCAGTGAGAGACGATGGTGCTGTATGCGTATGTGATTATGACCGGGTCAGCCTGGGCCAGGGTCAACAAGATCGGGGTATAGTCGTAGCTGACGCTGACTCTCAACGTGGATCCGCGAGCGTTGCTGGGCGTCCAAGTCGGCACGACGGTCACCTTGGTCGGGTCGAGCGCCGACGCCTGCGACTGGACGGCCGCGGTAATCTGGTCCTCGGTCGCGGGGTTCTCGCTTTCCTGGCTCCGCACGGATGCCCAGCGTGCACCGGCTGTGGCTGCGTAGGCGATGGTGTTTCTGGCCCACACGCCGCGCCCGACGTCTATGCTGCCGATGACGAGCAGAAAGAAGATGGGTGCAGCGATCGCAAGCTCCGTGCTTGATGCTCCACGCTGACCACAGCGCTTGGCCGTTCCGAGTCTTTTCGCCAAGGACATCACACGTTCCATTCTAGTCGGTTACGCGGACTTCCGCTTCACCATCCAGCAGGATGGTTTCCGGAAAACCCGGGTAGTCGAACAGCGGCTCGAAGTTGGCTGTGACGGTCACGTAGATGTAGCGGCTAGGATCGTTGCCCGCACCGCAGGTCGCGTCGCAATCCACTTCTGTTTCTTTGACGCCGCAGTAGCATTTGGGATCGGCGTTCACCTCCACCTCCTGCGCGAGGTGGGCGTCGCTCAGGTTTGCGGTCACAGCCGACTGTATGCCGGTGAAGTTCTCGCCGTTCTCAGGGCTGTGGGCTCCCCACTTGGCGCCTGCGTGGGCTGCGGCGTCCAATGCGATCGCGTCATGGTAGAGGCGGGCGAAGTCGATTCCGCCCAACATCGTGAACATCAGTAGGGGCGAAATGACGGCCAACTCGGCGAGGGCGGCGCCTCGCTGCCTGCGTTTTTGGTCCGCCCCGGCTTGGGCCAAACTGAAGAGCTTGCTCAACCAGATCTTCATCGTCGTTCGCTCCTGCTACTCAACCAGGCGGGCATGCTGAAGCCCGATGGGGAAGAGGTCGGTCGTGTCGTCGACGGCGATCGAGAGGATGGCATCGTCGTTGATCTCCAGCATGTCGGCCACGATCATGAGGTTCTGGTTGACCAGCTGCGTGTTGTTGTGAACCAGCAACTTGGTCTTTGGTAGGTAGACGATCCCGCTGAGGCTGCCCATGAAGCCATTGCCCTTGATGATGTTGATCTCGCCCTGTTCGGCCCTGTCGGCGTCCTCGTAGATCAAGACTCCCTGATAGGCTCCGGAGTCAGGGGCCGACAAGTCGACGGTTTTCGTGGTGGCGATTTCTAAAGGCTTCCAGTCGTAGCTGCCCGAGCCGGTATTGAAGATCATAACGCCGTCGCCCTGGACCTGGGAGTCATCGGTGACCCTGAAGCCGCCGCCTTTGATGATGTATTCGCCGGGCGCCATGGTGATGTTGGCGTTGCCCTTTATGAGGATGCCGTTGCAGTACACGCCGGGATAGATCGTCGTTGTGTTCTCGACGTAGTAGTCGGTGTGGTTGCAGCCCGAATAGGAAGGCTTTGTCAGGTAGTCCATCGGATCGGAGACTTGGTCGACATCGGTGGTCGGTTCAGGGGTGAAGCCGCCACCGTAGTGGTCTCCCGCGACCAGAATGTCTGTGGCCACGAACTCCGAGTCGCCTTCGGCGATGGCAGCTTTGTCATCGTCGCTGTTCACGTAGACGCTGCAATTGGTCAGATGCGCTTCGGCTTTGCCGCTCGCGTGAAGGGCTTTCTCGTCGCCGTTGTTGAGCAGAACGACGCAGGCCGCTCCTGAGGCGTGCAGGCCGGCAACGGCGCGCGATGCGATGTCCTTCTCACCGACCCCTAGTGCCGCGCTGAAGTAGGAGGGGGCGGGCTCGGTTATGACCACCTCGATGTAGTCGTTGTTTCCGGCGCGCGATCCGGCCGTGGGCGGGTGGTTTACAGTCAACGTAGCGGCGCCCAGATCGACGCCGTTGCCGGCTGCGCCGGCCTCGGCGGCTGCGGTAACGTCACCGTTGTCGTCGAGCTTGAGTTCCTGGGCGGCAGCCAGGGCTGCAGCGTCGGCAGCAGCCTGAAGCTCGGTCTTGACCGAGTAGCTGTGTCCCATGTCTACGGCCAGTGCGAGTCCGCCCAGGATCACGGGCAAGGCCAGAGCGAAGGCTATGACGAGAGCGCCGCGCTCTCCATCATGATTGTGTGCCACGCAGCCCGATGTGGTTCGACCAAGTGCGTTGCCGCTACCGCTGCGCTTGTTGAGAAGAAAAGGAATATGCATTGCTTAGCCTCGTGTATGCCGCTGCCGAACTCTGACTGCGCTGCGCTGTACGCCAAAGGCCAGAGCTTGCCGGCACCGGGTAGTCCCTCTTCCTTAATCTAAGCAAGTGGTGAGCCAGGCTGGACTGCGGTTTCCCCTGATTCTGGCCCGAATCGGCGGCTCGGCGGTAAGACCGGTGAATGGACGCTGTAGCGTTGACAAGCTTGAATATCCGCTCAACTTCGCTTGGCTACGCATGCGCCCATGCGCCCATGCGCCCATGGGGCGTCGTCTTACTCGCGCGTCAGAAAAATCACGGGCACGGCGTTCGGTTTCGTCCGGCTTGCAGACCGCGCGTTCACTGACTTCGCTAACTACCGGTAATCAAACTACTTGTCGGTTGTGGTGATGCTACGCGTACACCCGGACATGCGTCTCGCGCGCGTGTCTATGCAGACCAGCTGGTTCGAGCTTCCTCTAGTGGTCTCGGCAGGTCGATGACGACGCCGGAGCCGGACGTGACAATCCCCGGAGCGGGGTTACACTGCGAGCATGCGCCAGCCCGAAGGCTCGTGGACGATCAGGGAGTTCGAGGCTCCGGACATGCCGTTCATGGAACAGATGTCGTTGCAGGCGTTCTACTCCGGTCCCCTCGAACGCCCCTTGCCCTTGAGCGAAGCAATGAAGAATCCTCTTTTCGCCTGTTGGGTCGAAGGGTGGGGCCGGCGGGGCGACACGGCTCTCGTAGGGATGGATGACAACGGCGAGAGAGCCGGTGTGGCTTGGTACAGGTACTTCACGCCGGAGCGCCGCTCTCATGGATTCGTCCATCAAGACATCCCCGAAGTCGCCATCGGCGTCCGCGAGGACCTACGCGGTAGCGGCCTGGGTACGGCACTACTCCGGGCTCTCGTCGAGCGGGCCCGTGGCGCCGGTATCGAGCGACTCAGCCTGAGCGTTGACGCCTCGAATTCCGCACGCGCGCTTTACGCACGCGAAGGCTTTCGCGAGGTCGGCATCGTTATGTTGGCTGACCTAGCGCGGCCATCCCCGGAGGAGTAAAGCGCGAGGTGGTGGCCATGAGCCTAGCTTGCTGCGGCGCAGGTGGGAGTGGCTGCCGGCGCTGACCGATGAAAATCCTGGTTTATGGAGCCGGCAACATCGGCAGCTTGTACGCGGCGCTGCTGCAGGAATCCGGACACGACGTGTCCATACTGGCAAGAGGTAGGCGGCTTGGCGACATTCGCGAGCATGGAATCCGGATCGAAGACGCAGTCAGCGGGGAACGCAGAACGGCGCGGGTTGAAGCTATCGAGCGACTTTTCCCTGATGACAGTTTTGATTTAGTCCTAGTCATCCTGCCGAAGAACGCCGTTGCGGAGGTGTTGCCCGTGCTGGCCGCGAACCGGCACACACCGAGCGTCATGTTCTTCGGCAACAACGCCGCCGGCCCTGACGAGATGATAGAGGCGCTTGGAAGCAACCGAGTGCTTCTTGGATTCCCCGGCGCTGCCGGGGTTACGGATGGTCACTGCCTTCGCTATCTGATTATGTCCGCACGTGAGCAACCCACTACGATTGGCGAACTCGACGGCACGCGGTCCAAGCGTATCGAGGCGATTGCGGACGCCCTAGAAGAGGCTGGCTTCCCCGTGTCGATCTGTCCGGAGATGGATGCATGGCTGAAGACCCACGCGGCCGAGATCAGTCCCACAGCCAACGCTCTTTATCTGGCAGGGGTCGACGTCCGTCGCCTCGCACGCACCCGCGATGCTTTGGTTCTCATGGTCCGAGCGATTCGAGAGGGCTTCAGAGTTCTGTCCGCACAAGGCATTGCCATTACTCCGGCGAGTCACAGGATCTTCCAATGGCTCCCCGAGCCGCTGGTTCTCGCCGTCATGAGACGACGGGTCGAGAGCGACACGATGAGGATCAAGATCGGTCACGCCGTCGGAGCCCGCAACGAGATGAAGACCATCGCCGACGAGTTCCGAGCACTGGCCGAGAGAACATCAGTTCCCACCCCGGCCATGGATCGCCTCTATCGGTGTCTCGACTCGAGCCAACAAGATCTCGCCGATGGGAGCGCCGAGATCCCGGTCAACTGGAACGCCGTATGGATCGCGTTGGGCATAGTTGCCTTCTTGGTGGTCGTGTTCTTCCTGGTCCTCTGACGAGGAGGACTCCCTGGGCGGGAGTCGAACCCCTTCAACAACCTACGCCAGCTCTCTTAGTCTCGACTTCACTCAAACTGGGCCTGGACCGGGAAAGACCGCTGCGGGAACCCACGAGCTATCCGGTTTTTGTTTTCTTGCGAGGGGGGAGCGGGTAGCCGTAGGGGTTAAAGTGCCAGTTTTAGGAGGGTTCAGTACATCGCCGTGAGCGCGCGGCTCCCAGTTGAACACGGCATTTTCACCTTTACGTCGCATTATGAGGGATGGTATCTTCGGCGCGGTGAGCGTGGCCGTTCGCGTAAGAGTGGACAAGTGAGTGTACTTGTAGGCGTTTCGCCGACGGCAGGCTCCGGCCGTTGGCCCAAGGACTTCCTTCGCGGAACGGTGCTTCTTGTTCTGCTCTTACTGCCGGCCTCCCGGTTAGAAGCGACCACCATTCAAGGTACCGCCCAGTTTCAGGGCGAGGTGCAACTCGCCCCGTCGATGAGCGGAATCAGCGTCGAGGATGTTGTTGTGTCGGTTAAAGACGCGACCGCAGCAACTGGCGGCGGCGAACACTGCGAGATCCTCTCGATCTCGAGTGACAACGCCGACGCCAACGGCGCGTTCCCGAACGCGGGGGTGGTAAGCGTCGACATTGAGATCAGCGTTGGTAGTCCGACGGTGGACCCGCAAGAAGCCTGCATTGTTATGCTGAAGGCCCGTGCGAACGACGGTGGCGGGGGCAGCGCGCGCGGCTGGACAACCGCAATAGTTAACGCTGCGGAGATCGAGTCCGGGGCTACAGTTATCGTTCCCGATCCCATTGTTTTGCGTGAAGCTAAGGCTATCGCTGAACTTGACAAGACATGTGGCAAGTGGGTGAGAGGCCAACTCAAGAAGCGTGATAGATGTAACGATCTGATCTTGAGGAAGGGCGCACTGATCGCCGTCGACAGGTGTAGGGACGCAGGTTTCCCTGAACCTGCGATGTGTGACCCCGGCGACGGTGTCGAGGCGACCCTGGCACTCGGGCACGGCTCGAACGACCAACAAACGGATGTGGCCGCAGGCGAGGCTGTCGATCCAGTCGCGCTCAAGGAACAGGTCAAGTGTCAGAAACGTTTCGGGAGGCAAGCGGCCGTGAGCTTCGCGATCAAGCGGTCTAGACTCGTTGCGAAGAAGTGCGTGGAGCGCCTACAAGACTCACAAAGTTGCCGCGATCACCAGTCGGGCGTCTCTAGGAGAAGACTTGACAAGATCGACAAGTGCATCGTAGCCCAAGGAATCGACGGGACAACCGGACGGCTCGTCCCCGACGTCGGTCCTCCGTGCGGTGTCTGTGTGGACCCCGCAACCGGCGATATCGATCGCGAGTGCATGAAGAGCTGCTTCCAACTTGTCCTGGATGAAGTGAGCGACATCATCGTAGGCAACATCCCGGAGTGCGGTGATGGGCTTTGTAGCGCCACGATAGAGAACTGTGTCAGTTGCCCAGAGGACTGCACGACTGAAACAGCGATGGAGCGAACCTGCGATGATGGCTTGGACAACGACTGTGACACTCTCGCTGATACCGCTGACCCTGATTGCCAGCCCCGCTGCCCAACGGGGCGTGCATGCTGTACGGCTCATAACTGGTCGGACGACTCCTGTTTCGAACACTTCATTGGAACGGAGCCGCTCTCATCCGCGTCCGGATGTAGCAGCTTTCTAGGTGAGAGTGTGTACTGTGGCGCATGCGTGTGTCTCCCCCCGGTGAAGTGCATCCCTCATCCCATAAACCCTGGCCCATCCCTGTGTCACGGGATAAGCGTGTCGCACAATCCTCCTAGATTCTCAGAGCTGGACTTCTTGCTTCAAGGGCAGCGAGGCGTCGCCGGCCGGTGTGCCGACTGGTGCCCATTGCAGAGCGCAAACACCACCGTTGACCTAGGCGCGGTCGATGTGTGGGAAGCGTATATCGATGGACAGCGCTTCGGACCAGTCGCGGGTTTCGGGATAGGACGAGACTTCTCTTTGAGCAGCGGCGAGCATGTTCTCGCTGCTCGTGTCCTCGATACCTCTCTGTCTACCTCACCATTTTCGGCCCTCATCGGTACTGTGGAAGTCGACGGGCTTCTAGTCGCGAAGACGGGTGACGGGAGTTGGCGTGCGTATGATGGTGTGCCGTCCGGCAGTTGGTGGGAAGTCAATTATGATGACACTGGCTGGGGTGTGGCGTCCCCATGTGCGGCTGAAGATATACCCGGGTCGTTAGGGTCAGGATTCGATAGTCTCCTCGACGACGGTGCCCAGTGGGTGTTGCCACGTTCTTGCACGCAGGACGGGGAATCGGTGTGGCGACTTCGCTTCACAGTGCCGTAATGCCGCCCGTGCCCTGTTCTCCATCGACGCGGTAGGGGCCGCTGAGCCGACGAGCTGGAAAGACTCCCGCGCCATGCACATGGCGAGCCGTTCGGTTTGAGGTTCCGTGAGACTGCGATGTTCTACCACCCGGGTTCTCTGGCCAGAGAGACGGTCGTCCGGTAGCTTCCGCATTACGACGCCGCAGAGGCTGCAACGGGAGACGCTTGGAGCCTCTGGCCGAACCGGGACCAACCATCCGTAGAGAGGAACTATGAAGCTTGGAATAAGCGTTGGCTACTCGGGCCAAACCCTTGCCCTTCCCTTGGAGCTCATAAAGGAGGCCGAGGCGATGGGCTTCGACTCGGTGTGGACGGCCGAAGCCTGGGGCTCCGATGCGCTCACGCCCCTTGCCTGGATCGGCGCACACACGAGCAAGATCAAGCTTGCCACCGGCATCATGCAGCTTTCGGCGCGTACGCCGGCCGCCACGGCCATGGCTGCCATGACGCTCGATCAGCTCAGCGGCGGTCGAATGATCCTCGGTCTGGGCGCCTCCGGTCCTCAGGTAGTCGAGGGCTGGTACGGCATGCCTTACGCGCGACCGCTAGGGCGCATGCGCGAGTACGTCGGCATCATGCGCGAGATCTTCAAGAGAGAAGAGCCCGTTAGTCACGACGGCAGGCACTACCAGATTCCGTTTCGGGGCGAGGGATCGGAAGGCTTGGGCAAGCCCCTCAGGAGCATTCTGCACGGTAGACCCGACATTCCGATCGTCATCGGCGCGGAAGGCCCGAAGAACATCGAGCAGAGCGCCGAGATCGCCGACGGCTGGCTGACCCTGCTCCTTTCTCCTCTTCACTTCGACAAGGTCTACCGCCCGGGGTTGGAGGCCGGCTTCGCCAAGGCGGGCGGGGGCAAGTCGATGGCCGACTTCAGTATTTACATCATGCAGCCGATGGTGCCCGGCATCGATCTGGCGGCTTGCCGTGATCAGGTACGGCCATTCCTGGCCCTCTACATCGGAGGGATGGGCGCCAAGGGCAAGAACTTCCACAAGAACGCCATCGACCGCTACGGCTACCAGGAGGCAACCGATCACATCCAGGATCTGTACCTGGCGGGAAAGAAAGCGGAAGCGGCCGCTGCGATTCCCGACGATCTTATCGATCAGCTCGCACTCCTGGGGCCCAAGGAGCACATGCGCGACCAGATCGAGCAGTGGAAGGCGCTCGACATCGACTTCACGATGCTGATGAGCTTCGACGCGCGACAGGGCGACCGGCAACTCTCCCTTATGAGAGATCTGGTCGAATTGATGTAGGTGCCGCGATGCGCCGCCGCCAGCGCTCTGTTCTCACACAGTCGCTGGGAAGCACGCCAGCGGAGGCAATTCGTAGCTTGCGATCGGCTAACCGGCGCCAAGTGGCCGGCCAGCGAAAACTGCAATGAAAAGCGACGTACGGCCCGCGACGCACAATGATGCGTCACGCATCTCTACGGTGCTCGCAAGAGCATTCGCAACGAATCCCTTCATCCGATGGCTGCTGCCTGATGATGCGCACTATGCGCGTGTAGGCAACGGTTTCTTCCGCCTGGGCGTTGAAAGAGAACTCGTTGAAGGCGAAGTGTTTACGAACGACGCGCTAAGCGGCGCCGCATTGTGGTTACCGCCCGGTTCGCCGTCACCCGGTATCGGAAGACAACTCACCATGGGCTGGAAACTACTGCGAGCCACCGGCGCGAGCAGGCTTCTACGGATCGCTGATGCGCTGACCAAGTTCGAACAAGCAAGACCGACGCGACCTCACTGGTATCTCACGATCCTGGGGACCGATCCGTCAGTCCAGGGACGGGGGGTCGGTGGTGCGTTGATGGATCCTATTCTGCGCCGCTGTGACGAAACTGGCGTCGCCGCCTACCTGGAATCATCCAACCCCGCGAACGTATCGTACTACCAACGTTTCGGCTTCGAGGTCACGGGCCAGATCGACTACAAGGGCGGACCGACGGTGCCGTTGATGCTCCGGCAGCCTCTTCAGGCACGAGAAGAAAGGTAGCGAGAGGGGTCGGCGTAATGCGCCGCCAAGCGAGCCCATATCGGCCTCGAAGGCTCTGGGCTCCCGGGGTTTGCCAGCGGTTTGTACAACGCACGAAGTGGCTCCCCGGGCCGGACTCGAACCAGCGACAGGGTGGTTAACAGCCACCTGCTCTACCAACTGAGCTACCGGGGATCACCAATCGAGAGGGACGATTTTATAACGGACGCGGGCGTCCTGGGCAACGCCGATTACTCTAGATAGCCGAGTGAGCGCAGGTTTTCCTTGAGCTTCTCGGGCAGCTCGGCCTCCTCCTCATAGGTCTCCATGCGGTCACGCCGGTTGCCTCTTTGCTTACCGACGAACTTGCTGTCCGGGCCCGAGAGCCTGGTCAGGGAAGCCAGCCAAGCCCTGAGGCTGGCGCGCTTGTCGTAGGCGGGGTGGTTCTCGGCCAGTACGCGCGTTTCGCCCGGGTCTTCGGCCAGGTCGTAGGCTTCGTCCGAGCCTTCCTGAAGGTAGCTGATCAGCTTTTCCGAGTCCGTGACGATAGCCGCGGTTTCCCCGCGGCTGCCCAGGCGGCCCGGAGCGCTGCTGGTGTGGCTGTACACCGCCCGGAACTGATGGCGGGCGCCACGCAAGGATTCGACCAGTGAAGCTCCGGGCATGGTGTGATCGAGGCCGACTATGTCGAGTAGAGTGGTCGGGACCGTCACCGATGCGGGAATCAGATCGCTGCGGCGGATCTGCCGGCGCGTGAACCCGGGGACCCTCACGATGAACGGGACGTGGATCACCTCATTATAGAGGAAGCGTACATGGTCGCAGTTGCCGTGCTCGAAGAACTCCTCCCCGTGGTCAGACGTCAGCATCACTACGGTGTTGTTTTCTAGGTCGAGACGGCGCAGAGCTCTGAAGAAGCGTCCCAGCTGCCGGTCCCCGTGGCGGATCGACGCGTCGTAGTATTTGAGGAGGTCCGAGAGCTTTTCCGGTGACGGCCGCTCGCGGTTCTCACGGCTGCAAAAACCCTTCTTGCTCGACGGGCTTTCGGGATCCAGCCCCATCTCTTCGCGGTCGGCGCGCCGGGAGTAATAGGGCCGGTGGGCATTGTAGCCGTGCAGGAACATGAAGAACGGCCGCTCTTTGTTGAGTTCCAGCCAGGAGACGGCTTCGTCGAGATTGTGCTCGAAGCGTCGCCCGTCGGTGGTGTATACGTCGAAGCCCCGATCGAAGCCCCAATGGCTGGAGACGAACCCCCCACCGGTAAAGCCGCCCGTGGCATAGCCGGCTTCGCGGAACACCTCGGCAAGCATGGTCGCTTCGGTGGGTAGCTTGCGCACGGCCGGATAGTGGGCCACGCCGAGGCGCTCAGGATAGAGGCCGGTCATCATCGAGCCGTGAGAGGGGAGGGTCCAAGCCGATTGGCTGATGGCGTTCTCGAAGACTACGGCTTTCTTGGCGAAGGCATCGATGTTGGGTGAGGTGGTGCGCTCGTAGCCGTACACGGACAGATGGTCGGCGCGGACGGTGTCGAAGGACACTAGAACCACGTTGCAGCCCTCGCACAATGGCGCATCTTTCGTTTCCGCTTGGCGGTCGGGCGCGCAGGCCGCCAGCGATACCAAGGCGAGTGCGGATGTAAGTGCGTAGGCGTGGATGCGGGTAAATCGGCGGTTTGCCATCTTGAACGTACCGTGGACGTACTTTAGAGAACGGCTTTTCGGATGTCTATTCGCAACTGTCTTGTCGGACTGCTCTCGAGCGCGGTCTTCCTGTCGTTGCCGGGCTGTTTCTCGGCCGGTAAACAAGATTCGCCCACTCCCGTGCTCGTTTTCGGAATCGACGGTGCCACCTGGAAGATGCTCGAGCCCATGATCGCCGCGGGAGAGCTGCCCAACCTGGCGCGTCACTACGAGCGAGGGGTGCGGGGCGTACTGCGGTCGCGGGCGCCGGCGATCTCACCCGTTTCCTGGACCACGATCTTTACCGGCCGCTTGCCCAGCGAGCACGGTATAGAGAGCTGGAAGACCTCCCAGTCGAGCCACCGGCGCGTGAAGGCCCTATGGAACATGGCCACCGACGCCGGCCGCACGACCAACGTGTTCAACGTGCCATCGACGTGGCCGCCGGAGGCCGTCAGCGGCGTCATGCTATCGGGTTTCCCGCTGAGCGGGTCCCATGTGGGCGGCAACACGGGGGTGGTCTTGTCGTCCTCAGACCTCGATAACCGCGAGATCTCCTATGTCTACCGCGACAACGCTGTCGCCATACGCACCGCCATGGAGGGGCTGACCATAGGATCCTGGAGCGAATGGTTCGACGTGGCCCTCAAGAACCGAAACGGATGGACGGGTCGCATGAAGCTCAGGCGGCTCGACGAGGACAGCTACTACGCTTCACCTTTCTATCGTACCGACGACGGTATCGAGATCAGCTATCCGACCGCGCTCCGCAACGCGGTCAAGGAAGAGCTGGGCCAAGACTACATCCCGGAGGGCCCCGGTTGGAGTAAGCATGCCGAGCCCGAGACGCCGGAATATCTACTGGAGCACCTCGTCGAGGTGTCGCGACTGCAGACCGGCGCGGCGGCGATGCTGGCGGACGCCGATTGGGATTTGCTCGTTTACGTAAACACCCTCGTGGATCGCGTCTCACACCCCTACTGGGCCTACATGAGGCCCCAAGACTACGAAGGTCTCGATGCCGCAAAGGCTGCAAAGTACAGAGACGCCGTGCGTGACGCCTACCTGGAGACCGATCGCCAGCTCGGGGAAATACTTGCCGGCATCGACGGTGACTACTACTTCGTCGTTGCCTCCGATCACGGCTTCCAGTCCGGCCGCAACAAGAGCCAGTACATAGGCACTCACGAATTCGATGGGGTATACATCGTCTCCGGTCCCGGCCTGAGCGGAAAAGACGGGCCTTTGATGAACATCGAAGACATCTGTCCCACGGTTCTCTATCTCATGGGCTTGCCTTTCGCCGACGACCTCGCCGGCAAGGTTCCCGAAGAGATAGTTGCGACGCTGGGACACCGGCCCGACAGGATCGCCTCCTATGAAACAGTCGAGCGTGAGTCCAGCGACTTGCCCGTCGACGAGGCTACCTGGGACCAGCTGCGCGGACTCGGCTACGTAGATGGCGCCCCGCCCCGGCGGGGACAAGATTGATCGGTGGCCGGATCAGCCGTTCAGTGATGGATGAGGTCGGCGGCGTCCTTGTCGTCGAAAGCCACCTCGCCGTCTTGCACGAGAGCGTCGATGACGTGGTTGAGGCTGTCGAGAGGCTCGCCTTCCAAGGAAAAGTAGGTCACCCCACGCCGCATGGCATCCGACAACTCGACGATCAGAAACAAGGTGTCATAGGAGGAGTCGGCCAGGTCACTCGAGGTGATCGGTGCGCGGACCGTCGGGTATAGCCTGCATTCGGTTTCCATGTCGGCCGTGCGAACGTTGTCCCGCGGAACGAACGTTGGCGCGTCGCAACACAACAAGTTGTGTGCCAGGCGGCGGATTGACGACTGGATGAGACGTTTACGGCGTCAGGACGCGGTCTGAAGGCCGGTCGGTAGGCGCGACCGTTGCGTTGCCGATGTCCTTAATTGTCCAGAAGCGACTGTTTTGTCGCGCTCGGAGCGCGGTGGGACTCTATTCGGCTTCGGGGGAGAGTGGATTGGTCGAGTAGGCCTCGAATGGTGCGGTGCCGGTGCGGGGCAGAAGCTTGGGGCCTCGAGTCGTCTTGGTCTCTTTGGCCAGCCTTGCTTTCTCGAAGAGGCAGGCTTCGAGTTGTTCCTGAAGCCGAGCCTCGACGTCCCCGTAGCTGGCGAAGTCACCGTCGCCAAGCTCCGCGCTAGGACCGATCCTCGATATCAACGCAGCGCGCATGGCCTCTACCTGTGCAGATAGGCGATCGACCTTAAGGCCCCAAGCCAGATATCCGACTCCAAATGCGACCAGGATCACGAAGCCGAGTTCGCCAAGGCGTTTGATCACCGAAACAGGGTAGAGACGCCCAGCCAGGCAGTCAACGTTGGCGGAGGCGAGATGGCATAGGGGTTGCTCCTTAGTGGCCATGCTTCGATCAGGGATAACCAAGCTAGTCCGTGAGTTGTGGAACGATGAGCGTGGCGCGGCCATGACCGAATACGCGCTCCTAATGGCGTTTCTTGCCCTCGGGACCTTGGCTGCGATCACCGCCCTGAGCGATCAGATCACCACTCTGTTCCAGCAGGATCTCCTGGCCGGCTCGTCGTAGAAACGACGACCGACACATTCTCGACGTCACGGAGGTGTCGCCGCGCCCCGGCTCCGGCCCGACTCGGGTGACGATGCTCCTCGAAGCCGCGATCGACGCGGCCCAAGCTTCCGCAAAACAGATGCGTAGCGCGAACCAAATAATTGGCGGCCAACGCACAATCGTGTGCGCGATTGTGCTCCCCACCTCGGAAATAGCTCGAAATTACAAGGATTTTTTCGCGGCTGCTCTGGCACAGCCATTGCTTCTCAAGTCTGCACAAACACGAACAAACCGTTCACCACAGGTAGGAGGTTAGTAATGAATCTGCTGAAAGCACTTTGGAATGATGAACAGGGCGCGTCGATGGCTGAGTACGCTCTGCTGATGGCCCTGATCGCCGTAGCGACGATCGGTGCGATTACCGCTCTTCGCGACCAGATCATCACGATCTTTAACGACGCCACCACCACGCTTTCGACGGCTGGTAGCTAAACAACCAAACGAGATGCCGGGCAGGGTTGGCCTGCCCGGCATCGCCTTTCTCGGTGCGGTGAGTTGGAGTGGAGTGGATGAATCCCGTAATTGCAGTGTCTGCCTGCGCTTTCCTTTTGTGCGGGGCAGTCGCTGATCTACGCTTTCGCAGAATTCCTAACTCCTTGAATGTCGGCGCCTTCGTTGCCGGCGTTACCCTTAGTTGTTTTTTTGCGGGCCTCGAAGGCCTCACTTATTCGATGGCCGGCTTCTTGGCGGGCCTGACCATACTCTTTGTACCTTTTTCTGCGGGTCTCATTGGCGGCGGAGACGTCAAGTTCGCTGCGGCCGCAGGCACTTTTCTCGGCTGGCGACTCCTTCTGGCGGGTCTGGCAGGCGGAATAATACTCGGAGGGGTGGTCGGTGTTGCTACACTGTTAACTCAAGGTCGGCTGAGTAAGGCGATGAATAGCTTGAAATCAGATCTTTACAGCATGGCTTCGGGCATACGGCCGGTGACGTTGAAGGAAACAGCAAACGTCAAAACCATTCCGTACGGGGTCATGTTGGCAATTGGTATGGCGGGAGCGCTAGCCGCTGAAACGTGGAGGTTGGTCTCATGGGTAGACCTGTAGTCTTAATAGTTGTTGGGCTTTTGTTCGCCGGTTTTGCCGGCTTTATGACGTTCTCCTACCTACGGGGACAGGCGGACGGCATCAGTGAGCAGCGTGTCGAGTACAGTCAGGTCGTAGTCGCGGCTGTTGACGTACCTCGCGGCGAGCTGATCGACGTCGACCACGTCAAGGTCGTCGACTGGCCGGCTCACGCGATTCCCGAGGGGGCGATCGACCAGACCGAATTGGTCGTCGGGAAGCTCGCGCGCATCGCGATGATCGCCAATGAGCCGGTCACCGATGCCAAGCTGGCCAAAAACAAGAGCTCGAGCCTCTTGTCGATGCTCGTCGGTGAAGGCCGGCGTGCGATGTCCGTCAAGGTGAACGAGGTTACGGGTATCTCCGGCTTTGTCGCCCCGGGCAGCCGCATCGACGTGCTCATGAGCGTTAGAGAGCGCGGTGACGAGCCGCCGCGTTCACGCGTCATCCTTCAGGGTGTGGAAGTGTTGGCTGTCGATCAGAGCATCGAGCAGATCGACAACAAGCCTGTTGTCGTCAACACCGTCACTATGGACGTTAGCCCCGGCGATGCCGAGGTGCTCACGCTGGCTGCAAACGAAGGCAGTCTTCACCTGGCCCTGAGGAACGACAAGGACAAGGCGGTTAGCTACACGAGCGGACGGACCCTGGATCAGATTACTTCGTTCGGTTACGGCGCCAAGGTCATTCGCGGCACAGAGGTCGAGAACCTCAACTGGTAACGAGTGACTAGCTGAAGGTTTACCGAGGAGGCAGAGGCAGAAAATGGCATCCACAACGAGAAATTCGAGCAGATTGGCCGAGCGCGTCTTGCGCTGGTCGCTGATCGTCGTCATCGGGTTGGCAATCCCGACGGCGTCGGTCGCAGCGCCGCAGCCCAAAGGCTGGTCGGTATCACCCGCGAGCGCGGTCGTTCACATCGGGAGCGACGGCAATGTCTTGAGGCTGGTCACGGGCAAGTCGCTGGTCATCAAAATGGCCAACGCCGTGAAGCGCGTGTCCGTTGCCGATCCGGAGACGGCCGACGTGCTCTTGGTCAATTCGCATCAGGTCATGGTCAATGCCCTGGAGGCCGGCGAGAGTTCGGTCATCGTCTGGGACAACAAAGGCCGTTTCCAGATGTACGACATCATCATCTCCGACTCGATCCAAGAACAGATCGTGCTCGAGGTGACGGTGGCCGAGGTCAACCGCACTCAGGCGGAGCGCCATGGCTTCGACTTCCGCACGATGGGCGGACAGTTTGGCGCGGTTACCCAGTACGGTAACGTCTCGCAGGTATTCGGCAGTCATCCGCCGACCTCGACGACGGCGCCGTTCCCTGTCTCGCTTGCCGGCGAGATTTCCTGGGCCGTGGTCGACTTCAAGAACGACATCGCCGCTTTCGTGAGAATGGTCGAGGATGCCGACTTCGCTCACATCCTGGCGGAGCCGAAACTTCTCGCGCGCAGTGGCGAGGAAGCTCAGTTCCTGTCCGGCGGTGAGATCCCCATCATCATCAACGAGAATGACCAGACCTCGGTCGAGTTCAAGGAATTCGGCACCAAGCTGGAGTTCACGCCGGTGGTCGAGCCCGATGGCAACATAAGGCTCAAACTGTTCGCCGAAGTCAGCGAGCCGGACTTCGCCAATGGCGTGATCCTCAACAACTTCGCGGTTCCGGGCTTCGTGACTCGGCGTGCCGAGACCGATGTCAGGCTCCAGGACCAGCAGAGCCTGGTCATTGCCGGCTTGCTCAAGGAGCAGGACACCGATTTCGAGTCGAAGAACCCCGTGCTGGGTGACATCCCGGTCTTGGGTTACCTGTTCCGCAGCAAGGAGAAGACCACCGAGCGTCTCGAGATCGTGATCGTCGTTCAGCCCAAGATGGTCCGTAGTGGCAACGCTCACGCGAAAAACGCCAACGTAGAGAAGAAGACGAGCAATAATAGCGGGTCGCTTGACTACATAAAGAAGCGGATTCACGGCAACGCCGGATAAGCAGAAGGATAACCCGAAACTTACCAGCTTAGGCGAGGGGTTGAGGTGAGCGCAGATAGCATAGTCGCCGTTGTGATCAGCAACGACCGCTCCAAGCAGGAGTCGATGACTCAGGTCTTCGCCAACCTGCCTGGTTTCAAAGTCGTTGCCGAGAGCGCCGACTTCAGCAACGGAGTCCAGAAGGTCCAAGGAATGGCCGCCGATGTGGCGGTGGTCTTCCTCGACGACCGTCAGGACACGGGCTGTGCGGTGCTCTCCCAACTCAAGCAGGCCCGTCCTGACGTGTTCACCTTCGCGATCTCGGCCGATCGGAGCGCCGACCTCATCGTGAAGGCGATCCGGTCGGGTGCGGACGAGCTGTTGTCGCAGATTCCGACCTCGGAGGAACTGCTGGCGCCTCTCGTCAAGGTCATGGAACTCCGCAAGCGCGAAGCCACGGCCGGTGGCGGGACGATCGGTCAGATCCTGGCGGGTTACTCCTCACATGGCGGGGCGGGGGTAACCACCTTCATGACGAACCTGGCCCTATCGATCAAGAAGATGGGTGAGGTGCGGGTGTGTCTGGTGGACCTCGACCTGCAGAACGGCGACGTGCCGGTGTTCTTGAACTTCAAACACCCGTATTCGATCCTGGACCTTACGGAGAACTCGGGAAGCCTCGACCCGACGTTCCTCCAGGGGACTTTGTTCCACCATGCCTCGGGACTCGATGTGTTGGCGCCGCCGCCAATGCTGGAAGACGGCGAGTCCATCTCGGCCCGCGACGTCACCCAGATCCTGGACGCGCTGAAATCCCACTTCGACTACATCCTGGTGGATACGTCGTCGACCTTGAACGACATCACCTTCGCGGTCATCGAGAAGGCCGACAAGTGCTTTTTGCTGACCGACAACATGGTTCCGTCGGTGCGTGCCATGCAGAGGGTCGCGAACACTCTCGATCGTCTGGGCGTTACCCACGAGAATCTGAAGCTGGTTCTGAGCAGGCCGGTCGAGAAATCCGACATAACCTCTCAGGACATCTCCGACGTCGTCAAGCTGGATGTCGCCTACGACATACCGCGCGACGACGCTACCGCGATACAGGCCGCCAACCGAGGTGTGCCTGCACACGAGGTCAACCCCAAGAGCCCCATGGTCACGGCCATCGAGGCCGTCGCCCGGGCGGTTACTGGTGTCACGAGCACGTCCGCGAGCAAGAGCTCCGGTCTGTTCGGAAGATTTTTCTCTGAGTCGAGGGTCTGATTATGAGCTTGTTGGAACGTCTCAGGGAACGCGAGGGAGCCCCGGCCGACAAACCGTCGGAGGAGAAGAACGGAAACGGAGCAGCTTCGCCTCAGGCGCCTGCACGCACCGAAGCTCCGGCGTCACCCAAACCCGAGTCGCCCAGCGTGTCGAGCAACGGCTCGAGCTCGGTTTCGACTAACGGGTCGGCTGAGAGGCCGAAGCGCACCAATGCCTCGGCCGCCCAGGCGTCCTTGAGGAATCAGGCCAAGAGCAGCACTCAGGAACTCAAACTCCGCATTCACTCGGAGCTGATCGAAAGACTCGATCTCAGCGCGATCGGCGACGTCGGCGTTCAGGGTCTCGGGGACGAGATCCGTTCGATCATAGGTGAGTTGCTCGAATCCAACGGCATCCCGCTGTCGCGTGCTGACCGCAACAAGCTGATCGCCGAAATCACCAGTGAGGTGCTCGGATTCGGCCCCCTGGACCGCTTGATCCGTGACGACACGGTATCCGATATCCTGGTCAACAACTCCCAGCAGGTATACGTCGAGCGTGGCGGTAAACTGGAGGACGAAGACCTGGCTTTCCGCGATGACGAGCATCTACTGCAGATCATCGACCGGATCGTGTCCCAGGTGGGACGCCGCGTGGATGCCTCCTCGCCCTTGGTCGACGCGCGCTTGCCCGACGGCTCACGTGTAAACGCGGTAATTCCGCCGATCTCACTTGACGGCCCGGCCTTGTCGATCAGGCGTTTCGGTAAAGATCCGCTCATGATCGGCAGCCTGATTTCCTTCCGGTCGGTCACCGAGGACATGGCCGAGCTGATGGACGCTCTGGTAAAGGCGCGGCTCAACATCATCGTCTCGGGCGGTACCGGTTCCGGTAAGACGACGCTACTCAACTGTTTGTCGAGCTTCATCCCTGACGATGAGCGCGTGCTAACGATCGAGGACGCCGCAGAAATCCAGCTGCAGCAGCCCCACGTCGTTCGTCTCGAGACCCGTCCGCCCAACCTGGAAGGCAAGGGTGAGATAACTGCCCGCGATCTGGTCAAAAACGCATTACGTATGCGTCCCGACCGCATAGTCGTCGGTGAGACGCGTGGCGCAGAGGCCCTCGACATGCTTCAGGCCATGAACACGGGTCACGACGGATCGATCACGACGATCCACGCCAACAGCCCGCGAGACTGCCTCAGCCGTCTGGAGATGCTGATCCTCATGGCCGGCGTGGATCTGCCCGTCATGGCGATGAGGCAGCAGATAAGCTCGGCCGTCGACGTCATCATCCAGGCGGCGCGTATGAAGGACGGTACGAGAAAAGTTACCAAGATAACCGAAGTAGTCGGCATGGAAGGTGACATCATCACCACGCAGGATCTGTTCGAGTTCGTCTCGACCGGGCTCGACGAGGACGGAAACCTCCTGGGCCATCACGCCTGCTGCGGCATCCGTCCCAAGTGCATCGACCGGTTGCAGGTCTACGGCGCGAAGTTCGGAACCGACTTCTTCACCCAGAGAACGTTATGATGCTTCCACTGTTGATATCGGCGTCTATCGCGTTCGCCGTTTTGCTGATCATCGTCGGCATCTCTTCGAAGATGTCGTCGGGCAAAGACGAACTGCGCGACAGGCTCAAGGATGACAAGCCTTTCATAAGCGACGATCAGATCCAGGCCAACATCCGCCGCGATCTCAGGATGAGTAAGTCCGAAGGGCTGAACTACATCCTCGAAAGGGTGTCGATCGTTCGCGTCCTGGACCGCTGGATCATCAGCGCGCGAGTGGCTTCGCGGCCGGGCGACGTCATCATCAAGAGTATTCTGCTCGCCGGCATCGGTGGAGCGGGTGCCTACTTTGCCAGTGGCTACGCGAGTTCGGGCATCATCATCGGTGCGGGGCTCGGGAGCCTGCCCGTCGTCAACATCGTCAGAAAGCGGCGCAAGCGAATGGCCATGTTCGCCAAGCAGTTGCCCGATGCGATGACGATGATGAAGAACGCGCTCAAGGCCGGTCACACGCTTACCAAGGCCATGCAGATCGTCGCCGAGGAAATGGCGAATCCGGCCGGCGAGGAGTTCCGTGACACGGTCGAAGAGCTGAGGCTGGGGCTGCCGATCAGCCAGGCCATGACGAATTTCACGCGGCGCATGCCCAATGACAACCTCGACATCTTTGTCGCCGCCGTTCTCATCCAGCATGAAGTGGGTGGTAACTTGACCGAGCTGCTGGAGAACATCAGCAAGACGATCCGCGAGCGCTTTCGCCTGCAGGCGGAGGTGAAGTCGTTGACGGCCGAGGGAAGGATCTCGGGTATCGTCATCGCGGTCTTGCCGATCGCCTTGTGCGTGATCATCAGTCTCATGCAGCCCGACTACCTCGTGCCACTGTTCAAGACGGAGACGGGTAACAAGCTGCTTTTGGCAGCGACGATCTCGGAGACCATCGGATTCCTCTGGATCCGTAAGGTCTGCAAGGTCAAGTTCTGAGGGAAGACGATGGCTGTATTGATATCTCTCGGAGTGTTCTGCGGAATCGGGTTGGTCTTCGCCGGTATCTACCTGGCGACTCAAGGCACTACGGCGACTGCTGAGAGGCTCGCCTCCGTAACCAACGAAGACGTGGGCACCACCCTGTTGCCCACCGAGAAGAAGGACGAGACCAGTTTCTTCCAGCGGTTCTTCACCGACATCGGCAACTGGTACCAGGACACATTCAAATCCGACGAGAAAGAGGTCAAACAGAGTGTCTCCAGGACCAAGGCCTTGCTTTCGGAAGCCGGCTGGCGTGGAGCGAACGCAACGGCGATCTTCACGGGTGTTACGATCGTCGCAGCCGCCGGTGGGGCCGCAGTCATGGCGGCCGTTGCCGCTGGTGCGGGGCTCGGTGAGAAGTCGGCCTCTCTTGCGGTCGTCGGCGTATGCATGGGTTTGTTCATCCCGAGGATGTTCGTAAACCGTAAGGTGACCAAGCGCCAGGAGATCATCACCAAGACCACTCCCGACGTGATCGACATGTTGATCCTCTGCGTCGAGTCCGGCTTGGGGCTCAACACGGCGATCAAGCGCGTCGCCGACGAGCGCTGCAAGTTGGAAGAAGACGTCATGGGCATGGAGCTGCGCCAGATGACCTATGAGCTCCAAGCGGGGCGTACCCGTGAAGAGGCCTTCAGGGATCTGGCCGACCGTAACGGCGTAGAAGAGCTCTCATCGCTGGCCGCGTTCATGATCCAGAGCGACAAGCTCGGTACCAATGTTGCGGATGCCCTCCGCATCTACGCGGAAGAGTCGCGTATTGCCCGTCGCCAGCGCGCTCAGGAGATGGCGAACAAGGCAGCCGTCAAGCTGCTCTTCCCGCTGGTGCTGTTCATCTTCCCGACGATGTTCTTGGTCATCCTGGGACCGGCGATGCTGCTCCTGCGCGAGAACCTGCCCAAGTAAGAGCAGGGGCGCGTTGCACCGATGGCGCGTGCAGCGGGCGTTTGCTAGCATGCGCCAGCTTCCCGTGCGCTACACCTGTCCGACCATTCTCGTATTCTCTCTGGTCGCAATCGGTCCGGCCTGGCCGGCCGACCTCACCGGTAAGATCAGTATCGAGGCCTCAGTGGAGCCGGCGCCGATGCTCTCGGTCGCGGTGGATTCTTTCGCCTGCGGGAAGGACGGAAAGATCCTCGATCCCCGCCTCGAGTTCGACGAAGCCCGTGGGCTGGCCAACGTTGTCGTTACGGTTCTGGAGCCCCACGACTCGACTCCTCCGCCCGCCGATGACGAGGCGGTAAGCATCGAGCAGAAGGGCTGCGTCTTCATGCCCCACGTCAGTTTGGTGGCACCCGGCCAAGAGGTGAGAGTCAGCAACGACGACGAGGTCTTCCACAACTTCCGCACCCGGGCCGAAGCCAACAAGCCTGTCAATCTTGCCCAGCCGAAGGGTAGAGAGATCTCGACGCGGCTGACACGGCCCGAGATCGTTCCCGTCACCTGCGACGTTCATCATTGGATGAGCGCGATCCTTGTAGTGATGCCGCACCGTTTCGTAGCGGTCACGGCGAAGGATGGAAGCTTCCGGATCGAGGGGTTGGAGCCCGGCTCCTACACCGTAGAGCTCTGGCATGAAACCCTCGGCACCCGCCGCGCCGACGTCGTCGTCACCGACGCAGGCGGGAACCTCGAGTTGACGCTCAGTCCTCCTTCGGAGGGTTGACAGTGATCTCTTTGGTCGCCGACCACTCGGCCGTGTGGTTCGGGACCTCTACGGCCTTCAAAGTTCCGGATTTCTTCAACGCGATCGTATAAGTGACCTTCGGCTGGCTGCGCACCGGGTGTAGGTAGGTCCGGGCGATCTCCACGTCGTTGTGCAACAAGGTGATCGAGCGCACGAAGTGCTCAGCGAAGGACGGATGTAGGCCGCCCTTGCCGACCGTGATTGTGACGTCGAACCATTCGCCTGCGGTAACCGTGTCGGGCGCTACGATATCGGGGGTGTGTTTGGGATCGTAGGCCGTCTTGGGTTCGTCGAAGTCGGCACTGATGTGAGCCGCCTGGCCATGGGCGCTGATGGTCGCCGGTACGGCGATAGCCAAGGCCGCCAGCCCTGCCAAGGTCAAATTGCGAGCGGTGCGAATCGTCACGATACTCCTCCTGACGCGAAAGTTACGACGACCCTAGCCGATTCGGCCGTCCACGGCGAGTTGCCGCGCGTGTGAAACCGGGCCTTTTGTTGTAGGTTTATCTTTCGTGCGCCGTACTGGTGACTTCAAGCTCGTAACCGACTTTACCCTGCAGGGTGACCAACCCGAGGCCGTGGCCGGCCTCGTCGAGGGTATAGAGCAGGGGTTGGCCGACCAGGTTCTGCTCGGGGTGACGGGGTCGGGAAAGACCTTCACCATGGCCAACGTCATCGAGCGGTTGAACCGCCCGACCTTGGTGCTGGCCCCCAACAAGACGCTGGCCGCCCAGCTCTACAACGAGTTCAAGGCGCTGTTCCCCGACAACGCCGTCCGCTACTTCGTCTCCTACTACGACTACTTCCAACCCGAGGCCTATCTGCCGAGTTCCGACACCTACATCGAGAAGGACGCGGCCGTAAACGACGAGATAGACAAGCTGAGGCATTCGGCCACGCGTGCCCTGCTCGAGCGCAACGACGTGCTGATCGTCGCATCCGTCTCGTG
This sequence comes from Candidatus Binatia bacterium, assembly GCA_028278325.1. Classification (GTDB taxonomy): domain Bacteria; phylum Desulfobacterota; class Binatia; order UBA1149; family JAJCZL01; genus JANQEO01. The sequence goes on along the minus strand of JANQEO010000278.1, from coordinate 45,034 downwards.
CATCTACGGTCTCGGTGCGCCGGAAGAGTATTTCGAGATGCTGGTGTTTCTGGAAGAGGGGTCGCGCGCTGATCGGGACGATGTTCTCAAGAAGCTGGTCCAGATCCAGTATCAGCGCAACGACCACGACTTTCATCGGGGGACCTTCAGGGTACGCGGCGATGTGGTCGAGGTGTTCCCGGTGTACGAGGATTCACAGGCCGTTCGTATCGAGTTCTTCGACGACGAGGTGGAATCGATCAAGGAAATCGATCCCCTTAGAGGGAAGGTGCACCGAAGCCTCGAGCGCGTATGTATCTATCCTGCAAGCCACTATGTAACATCGAGGAAGTCCCTGGATGCCGCCATAGAGGGCATCAGGCAGGAGTTGGGCGAGCGTCTTCTCGAACTCAGAGCCGAGGACAAGATGCTCGAGGCCCAGCGGCTCGAGCAGCGCACACTCTACGACCTGGAACTGCTCAACGAGATGGGATTTTGTCCCGGCGTCGAGAACTACTCTCGTCACCTCACCGGACGCAAGCCCGGCGAAACGCCCCCCACGCTGCTGCATTACTTTCCCGAGAACTTCCAGGCCTTCATCGACGAGAGTCACGTCACCGTCAGCCAGGTGGCGGGGATGTATCGTGGAGACCGGGCCCGCAAGGAGACGCTGGTGGAGTTCGGATTCCGGCTGCCGTCGGCACTGGACAACCGGCCGCTCAACTTCGAGGAATTCGAATCGATAGTTCCCTCGTTCGTCTACGTCTCGGCGACTCCCGGAGACTACGAACTGGAGAAGTCCAAGGGCGTCGTCGTGGAGCAGTTGGTCCGCCCCACCGGGCTTTTGGATCCTGAGGTAGAAATCCGGCCCGCTGGGTCCCAGGTCGACGATCTACTCGACGAGATCCGCAAGCGTGTCGCGGACAACGAGCGGGTGCTGGTCACGACCTTGACCAAGAAGCTGACCGAAGACCTGACCGACTACTACCAAGACGTGGGTGTGCGCGTGCGCTATCTGCACTCCGAGATCGACACTCTCGAGCGCGTCGAGATCATTCGCGACCTTCGCCGCGGCGAGTTCGACGTTTTGGTCGGCATAAACCTCCTCAGGGAGGGCTTGGACCTTCCCGAGGTGTCGCTCGTAGCCATCCTCGACGCCGACAAGGAAGGGTTTCTGCGCTCCACGCGGTCGCTGATCCAGACCATGGGTAGGGCGGCGCGAAATCTCAACGGTACGGTAATAATGTACGCCGACACCATCACCGGCTCCATGCGCGAGGCGATGGAGGAGACTGCTCGACGACGGCGTGTGCAGGAAGAGTTCAACGAGACTCACGGCATAGTTCCGAAGACCGTCACCAAGGCGCTCGACAGCCCGCTGGTGCGGATGGCGGAGGCCGACTACTCGGCGGTGCCCTCCGTAGCCGACGAGCCCTCCCCCTATCGCGACACCGCCCGCGCACAGAAAGAGGTCAAGCGCTTGCGAAACGAAATGCGTGCTGCGGCCGAGCGCTTGGATTTCGAGAAGGCGGCGGAGTTGCGAGACCGTGCCAACAAGCTCGAGTCTCAGGAACTCGGTATCGATGACTGAAGGCGAAGCAGCCGACACCCCCGCACCGCTTGCGGCCAAAGCCGATGGTCTGCCTGCCCGGCCCGGCGTCTACATGTTCAAGGACAAGCGGGGCAAGGTCATCTACGTGGGCAAGGCCAAGAGCCTTCGGGAAAGGGTCAGGAGCTACGTGCGGGGAGGGGACGGGCGCTACCAGGTGCGCTTCCTCATGGACAGGGCCGCCGACGTGGAGACCCTCGTCACCGCGAGCGAAACAGAGGCTCTGATTCTCGAAAACAACCTGATCAAGCAGTACAAGCCCCGCTACAACGTCAATCTCAAAGACGACAAGAGCTATGTGTCGGTCAAGGTCACGACAAAGGACGCGTGGCCTAGGATCTTGGTCACCCGCAAGATCAAGGAAGACGGTAACACTTACCTCGGCCCTTTCGCCTCGGCCGCCGGCGTGCGCGAGACCGTCGAGGTCATGCGCAAGATCTTCCCATTGCGTACCTGCTCCGACGCCGTTTTCAGGAACCGGTCGCGTCCCTGCATCGAGTACCAGATCAAGCGATGTATGGCGCCCTGCGTTCTGGACGTGTCGCGCGAGGACTACAACGTGCACCTGCGTGGGGCGATTCAGCTTCTGGAGGGCAAGACGGCTCTCCTGGCCGAGGATCTGACTCGGCAGATGAAGGAAGCCTCCGAGCAGGAGCGCTTCGAGGAGGCCGCCAAGCTGCGCGACAGGCTGGCCGCCGTTGCCAAGATAGCCGAGAAGCAAAAGGTCGTGAGCCACGGTGGCGGTGACCGCGACATATTCGGTTACCATCGCGACGCCGGACACGTGGAGGTGCAGGTCCTGCTCGTTCGCTCGGGCAAACTGGTCGGCAACCACACTTACCATTTCGATGACCACGACTTCCCCGCCGAGGAGCTGCTCTCCTCGCTGATTACGAGTTTTTACGACGGCCAGAAGTTCGTTCCGGCTGAAGTGCTGTTGCCGCAGGCCGTCGAGGGTATGGACGCCCTTGCCGCTTATCTGCGACGTAAGAAGGGCTCGAAGGTGCAAGTGATGGCGCCGGAACGGGGCGAGAAGCGCCGCCTGGTCGAGATGGCGATGGAAAACGCCCGGCACTCCTTCGAGGAGCGTTACGATGAGACGGCGCGTCGCCTCAAGATGCTTTCGGAGCTTCAGAGCAAGCTGCATCTGGCGAGCATGCCCAAGCGTATGGAGTGCTTCGACATTTCTCACGTCCAAGGAGATGCGGTGGTCGCGTCGATGGTCGTGTTCGACGAAGGATTGCCCGACCGCAACGGATACCGGCGTTACAAGCTCAATGGCGTGCAGCGCAACGATGACTTTGCGGCGATGAAGCAGATTCTTTCGCGCCGTCTCAAACGCGGTGCAGACGAGGGAGGCCTACCTGATCTCATCATAGTCGACGGAGGCAAAGGGCAGCTCGCCATGGCCGTCGAGGCTTTGCATGAACTCGAAATCGAAGGAGTAGAGCTTGCGGCGCTCGCCAAGGAACGCGTAAAGGGCGACTCGCGCGCAGCCGAGATCGAGCGGGTGGGTGAGCGCGTGTTCCGGCCGGGTAGGGCGAACGCCGTAGCGCTCAGGCAGAACTCGAGCGCTCTGCTGCTTCTTCAACAATTGAGGGACGAGGCCCACCGCGTGGCCATCACCTTTCATCGCAGCACCCGGTCCAAAGCCCGAATCCGCTCGACACTCGACAGTGTCGACGGCGTGGGCCCGACCAAGCGCAAAGCTCTGCTGTCCCATTTCGGCAGCGTGAAGGCGATCGCCAAGGCCAGCGTCGAGGAGCTGCAAGAGGTCAAGGGTATCTCGCGCGACCTTGCCGAGCGGATTCTGGAGCACCTCGCGTCCTGACACGCGCGTTCCCGCGCATTACACATAGTTAACGAACGCCCTTCGACATCTTGAGGCGTCGACCATCGAGGCCTTAGATTCCTGGGGGTGGGGCTCCACGCCGCTTCAGCGATTGCGTTGACCATGCAATGGGCGGTATCGGCCTCCACCTGGCGTTTCGCCGATCTGCTGCCGCTGGTTGCGGCCTTGTCCTGGTTGGGCTGGCAAGGTCGCCGAGGCCTCAGGTTCCCGCGCGGCGGCATCGTACTGACACTGGCCTTGGCCCTGGCCGTGGCTTCGGCGGGCCGCTGCCCGTCGCCGCCCGCGGATCCGGCTCACGTCGTAGCTCTTCTCGGTAGCGCGACGCGTAGTGAGCACAAGTATGCGTTGACCGGGCGTGTGCTGGACGTCGTTCGTAAGCCCGGCGGCGGCCTGCGTGTCCGTGTCAGTCTGCTCACGGTCGAAGGTGAGACTCAGCGTAAGGTGTTCGGTCTCGTGACGGTGTCGGTGAGGCACGCAGCCAAGGGGTGGAAGGCGGGCCATGTGGTTCGTTTCGAGTCCTATCTTCGTCGTGTGACCAACCTGGGAAACCTCGACGAGTTCGATTGGCAAGCGTGGAACGCGCGGCGGGGCGTGTTCGTGACGGCCTATCTGTGGACCGACGAGACGACGGAGGATCTCGGGCCGGTCGACGACACCCTCTCGCGCTTCATGCGGATGCGCGAGAGGCTCGGCGCAAGCATCGAGTCGTCGGCGCCCGGCAGGGGAGGCGCCCTTCTTCGAGCCTTGGTGACCGGTGACCGCGGATCATTGACCGAGGCCGATACCCGCTCGATCCGAGACGCCGGGCTCAGTCACATGCTTGCCATATCGGGAACCCACATAGGCATCGTAGCCGGAGCGGTATTCGTGCTGACGACGGTGTCGTCGGGTTTTCTCGGACGCACTTTTGCCGGGCACGATCCTTTTCGTGCAGCAGCAGCGGCCTCGATGCTGGCCGTGTTGCTGTATGCGTCGATCAGCGGAGGAGGAGTTTCGGTAGTCCGGGCTGTGTTGATGGCCGGTGCTTGGCTCCTCCAGGTCTGGCGCGGCGTTCCAGGACGCCCGCGCATCGCTTGGCCGCTTGCGGTCATAGTCGTGACGGCCACGGTTCCCGGGGCTGTACGCGAAGCTTCCTTCCAGCTGTCCTTTGCCGCGTGCGCGATACTGATTTGCTATGCAGGGCACGCCAGTGCCCGAGAGCCGGGGCGAAATCCGAGGTTACAGCGCTTCGTCGACGTTGTCGCCGTTTCGGTACTGGCCTGGCTCGTCACCGCGCCGATGGTGGCCCAGCACTTCGGACGTTTGTCGCTCGTCGGTCCCCTGAGCAACGTGCTGGCGGGCTTGCCTCTGTTCCTAGCACTGGTGGTCGTGTTGGCGGGCGTGCTCTTGTCGGCGATCTCTACGGCGGCGGCCTCACTCTTGTTCACTCTGGCCGGTGTTGGTGCGGAGGCCGTCATGGCGGTGGCCGACCTGACGGCGTCTTTCCCATTCAGCGCCGTACAGGTGGTTGCGCCCGGGTGGCCCTTGGTCGCAACACTGTGCGCCGTTCCGTTCGTAGCCCTGGTATTGTCCGGTACCGTCCGGCTCCGGTGTCTGGCCCTGCTCGCTTTGTCGGCAGCGCTGGTGCTGTGTCACGGCGCCTTGGACCGCTACCGGAACGATCAGCTCCGTGTGGATTTCCTCGCTGTGGGCCAGGGCGACGCTACGGTGGTCAGGCTTCCCGGCGGCACCGTCATCGTCGTCGACGCCGGCACTCCGGGTCACGGTCGTCTGAGCGTGGCTCCCGCGCTGAGGCGGATGCGCGTCGGCCGCGTCGACCATCTGGTAGTCAGCCACGTTCAGCGTGATCACTGGGGTGGAACACCCGACCTCGTGGCGTCATTCGACGTCGGGCAGGTCGTGTATCCGTCCGGGCCCTGCCCGGTCGACGGTTTCGAGGACTTCCTCGCCGATTCGGCCGAGGCGGGCGCAGACTTGCTCGCCGTATCGAGAGCGCCTCTGGTCTTGGCGGCAGCGACCGACGGCTCCTGGACGGTCGAAGTGCTGTGGCCGCGGGAGCCGCCGTCCGATTGCAGTGAGAACGACGCCTCCGTCGTGCTGAGGGTCACCTTCGCCGGCTCCTCGGTGCTGCTGACCGGCGACATCGAGGGCCCGGCCGAGCGCTCTATCCTGTCGGCCTACGATTCCGTGAGTGCCGACGTGCTCAAGGTCGCTCATCACGGCAGCCGAACCTCCTCCAACGCCGATCTCATCGATGCGATCTCGCCGCGGTTCGCCGTTGCTTCCCTGGGATTCGGCAACCGCTACGGAATGCCTCATCCGGAGGTGCGCACCTTGTTTGAAAGCCGTGGCGTAAGGTTTTACCGTACGGACTTGGACGGTGGAGTCAGGGGCACCTTGACCGATCGCGGTTGGCAGTGGACGAGCGGCAAAGGTGTCGACCCCAGGGGTGGATGATCACACGCGGGGCTTCCGCATTCAGGAGCCCGGAGATCCATGACGGCAAGTTCTAAAATCAGCTCCATCAAGGGGTTCAAGGATCTGCTTCCCGACGAGACCGCGCGGCGACGCCGGTTGACCGATGCCGCTTGCCGGGTGCTCGAGACCTACGGCTACGGGTGTATCGATCTGCCGCTGTTGGAGCAGAGTGCGCTGTTCACCATGTCGGTAGGCGTGACCACTGACATCGTCGAGAAGGAAATGTACGCTTTCGAGGACCGTGACGGGACGGTCATCGCGCTGCGCCCTGAAGCGACGGCCTCGGTCGTCCGCGCATACATCCAGGCAGGGCTGAGTCGGTCGAGCCCGGTCTCGCGCTTCTACTACGTCGGCCCCATGTTTCGCCGGGAGCGGCCCCAGAAGGGACGGCTGCGCCAGTTTCATCAGATCGGAGCGGAATTCCTTGGGCGGGAAGACGCTGCCGCCGACGCTGAGACGATATGTCTGGTGGACGACATCTGCCGAGCCGCCAAACTCAAAGGTTATAGAATACGGTTGAACTCCTTGGGGGACGGGGAGTGCCGCCCGGCCTACCGGGAGGCGCTGAAGGCTTACGCCGCTGCGCGTGTCGACGAGCTGTGCGCCGATTGCCGCACCCGAATCGAGCGCAACCCCCTACGTCTTCTCGACTGCAAGCAACCAGGCTGCAACGCGGCCATGTCGGATGCTCCCATGATGGTCGATCACCTGTCCGAGGCCTGCAAGGAACATCACGAGCGGGTGCTTTCCTTGCTCGATGAGATGGGTGTGGAAACCGAGCCCGATCCGCGCATGGTCAGAGGTCTGGACTACTATTGCAGAACAGCGTTCGAGATAGTGGCTGAAGGCTTGGGCGCCCAGGACTCGGTGGGCGGCGGGGGACGTTATGACGGTCTGGTCGAGTCCCTCGGTGGTCCGAGTACAGCCGGAGTCGGGTTTGCTTTCGGTATTGAAAGGATGGAGCTTGCGAGTTCACTCGGGGGCGGAGCGCTTGCCAGGGCAGAGAAGGTTACGGTCGTGCCTCTCGACCCAAGAGCCGAGGCGCCGGCGCTCGTTCTCGCACGCAGTATGAGGGCTGTAGGGCTGGACGTGGAGGTGGGGCCGTCAGCCCAGAAACTCAAAGCTCAGATGAAGCGCGCCGACAAAGCCGGGGCCCGCTGGGTCGTGATCGTCGGCGATGACGAGTTGTCGAGCCGATTGGCGACCGTACGCGACATGACGAAGAAGAAGGACTACCCGAGTTGCCTGCCGCTGGACGCCGGCACCGACGCTGTGGAGGCGAAGCTCCGGGAGCTGGGAGTGACCTTCGGTGGATCGTAGCTGCTATTGCGGAGAGCCGCGCAAGACCGACGAGGGAACGGCTCTGACCCTCGCAGGGTGGGTTCACTCGCGCCGTGATCACGGGGGCGTGATCTTCGTGGATCTGCGCGACCGTACGGGGCTGGTGCAGATCGTATTCAACCCCGAGCATAATCACGACGCCCATACGGTCGCCGGAGATCTTCGAAACGAGTTCGTGATCAGAGTGAAAGGCGTGCTGCGTCCTCGCACCGCCGAGACCGTGAATCCGGAGCTGCCCACCGGTGAGGTAGAGCTGATGGCCGACCACCTCGAGATCCTCAATACGGCCGTGCCGAGCCCCTTCGCGATCGAGGACGACGCCCACATCACGGAAAACGTGCGCCTGACCCATCGCTACCTGGATCTCAGGCGCCCCGTCATGCAGCGACACCTCAGGACCCGAAGCGACGTCTACCGGATCACGCGAGACCACTTCGAGTCTCACGGTTTCCTCGAAATCGAGACCCCGACGCTGACGCGAAGCACGCCGGAAGGCGCGCGGGACTATCTGGTTCCCAGCCGCGTCACGCCGGGAAGCTTTTTTGCATTGCCGCAGTCCCCGCAACTCTTCAAGCAACTCTTGATGGTTGGCGGAGTGGACCGGTACTTCCAAATCGCGCGTTGTTTCAGAGACGAGGACCTGCGAGCCGACCGCCAGCCCGAATTCACGCAGATCGACCTGGAGATGTCGTTTGTGGACGCCGATGACGTGATGGCCATGGTCGAAGACCTCCTCAAGAAGCTGTTTTCGGGAATCCTCGGCCTGGATTTCGGCGCGTTTCCGCGCCTCGCTTACGACGAGGCGATGTCACGTTTCGGCTCGGATCGCCCGGACCTCCGCTTCGAGATGGAACTCACCGACGTGACCGACATATTCGGCCAGAGCGAGTTCAAAGTCTTTCGGGCGGCCGCCGACGGCGGAGGAGTGGTCAAGACCCTTGTGGTGAAGGGGGGCGCGCAGATGTCGCGCAAAGAGATCGATGATCTCACCGAGCTGGCGGTCGAACTCGGCGCCAAGGGCTTGGCGTGGATCAAGATCAGCGACGGGGAGTGGCAATCTCCTATCGTGAAGTTCTTCTCCGAGGGCGAGAAGGAGGCTCTCGCGCAACGCTCGCGGTTGGAGGACGGGGATCTCGTACTGTTCGGCGCCGACTCCTTCAAGGTGGTGTCGGATGTCCTAGGCACTCTCAGGTGCCGGATCGCCGCGGCAAGGAACATGATCGATCCGGGCCGCTTCGAGTTCGTCTGGATCACCGACTTTCCCCTGGTCGAGTTCGACGAGGCTGAAAAGCGCTACTTCGCCCTCCACCATCCCTTCTCCGCTCCTTGCCGGCGAGACGAGGACAAGCTGGAGAGCGACCCTGCCTCCGTGAAAGCCGATGCCTACGACGTCGTTCTCAACGGCATAGAACTGGGTGGGGGCTCGGTTCGTATCCACCGGCCCGAGCTCCAGTCGCGGGTCTTCAAGGTGCTCGGTATCGATGACGAAGAGGCAGCCGCAAAGTTCGGGTTCTTACTCGACGCGCTCAAGCACGGTGCACCGCCGCACGCAGGTCTGGCTTTGGGCTTGGATCGCATAGTGGCCGTATTGGTGGGCTGCGAGTCGATCCGGGACGTGATCGCTTTCCCAAAGACCCAGAGAGCCGCTTGTCTGATGACGACCGCACCGTCGGAAGTCGATGCCGCCCAATTGCGCGAATTGGGTCTCAAGCGGGCGTGATGAGCCGGACAGCATCGCTCTTCTCCAAGGCTGCTGCGGTCGCTGTCGCGCTGCTATGGCTGCCGGCATGTTCTCTCATCCCCTGGATCGGCGACGATGGGGCGGAGAACACCGGCGTGCGCAAGATCGGGATCATTCCCTTTGCCTACGAGGATGCGTCTACGTCGAGGCCTTGCGATCTCTGCCCCCGAGAGGTCGAGATGCAGCGAACCTCGCGACAGTCCGCCATGCTGACCACGGCCTTCTTCTTCGAAGAGCTTACTCACTATCCTCGTTTCGATGCCGTGGAGATCCGGCAGTTCGATAGACTCATCGATCATTCGATGGCGGATGCGGTAGAACTCTTTCGTGTGATGGATGACGTGGATGTGGTGTTGACGGGAGCGGTGTTGGACTTGCGTGAAAGGGAGGGCAATCCGAACAAGCCCACGCATGCGGCAGGGGCCACCCTTTACGCGGCCCTGCTCGAGGTGGATGGCGGCGATGTGTTGTGGCAAGGCACCTTCGACGAAGACCAAAAGGATGCCGGCTTGTTCAGAGCGACGTATCGCGAGCTCGTCAGAGGCGACAATCAGGAATGGCTGACGGCCGCCGAATTCGCGCACAGGGGAGCCCGTGAACTCGTGCGCCGCATGGTGAAAGAGATCGATTGAGTACCGGCCGGATCATTGACGGCAAGGCGGTGGCCGCGTCCATTCGTGGAGAGCTGGCCGAGCGCATAGCCGAGCTGAAAGCCCAGGGCCGGCGCGTACCGGGGTTGACGACCATCCTCGTCGGAGATGACGCCGCCTCCAAAGTCTACGTGGGGAGAAAGCAGCGCGAGGCCAAAGAGGCGGGGATGGTCTCGGAAGCCGAGGAGCTGCCGGGCGACGTGACCCAGGAAGAACTGATCGGGGTAGTTCGCGAGCACTGCGAACGCCCGGACATCGACGGGGTCTTGGTCCAGCTGCCGCTTCCCGAGGGTCTCGACGAAGCCGCGGTCATCGATGCGATCGATCCGCGCAAGGACGTCGACGGCCTGCACCCCATCAACCAGGGTGCGCTCTTCACGGGGCGCGAGGGCCCCAGGCCGTGCACTCCCCTCAGCTGCATGACCCTCGTCGAGTCGACCGGTGTGGATCTCACCGGCCTGCACGCCGTCGTCGTGGGCAGGTCGGTGCTCGTCGGTAAGCCCGTAGCGATGCTTCTGCTCGAGCGGCACGCGACCGTTACCATCTGCCATTCGAGGACACGCGATCTAGCGGCCATGGTCGGCTCTGCGGATGTGCTGATCGCGGCCGTCGGCAGGCCCGAGATGATCAAGGGGGAGTGGGTCAAGCCGGGCGCGATCGTGATCGACGTCGGCATCAATCGCGTAGACGGCAAGCTCATCGGCGACGTCGAGTTCGAAGCCGCCAGGCGTCGAGCCGCCCATATCACCCCCGTCCCGGGAGGGGTGGGGCCGATGACGGTGGCAACTTTGCTGCGCAACACCTACGACTCCTGCTTGGCGTCCCAAGCCTCGGGCGCGCCGTCTCCAAGCCCGTCGTGAGCGCCAGGCGCACGCCTCTGCACGCCTGGCACGGTAGTCATGGCGCCAAGATGATGGAGTTCGCCGGCTGGGACATGCCGGTGCACTACGGTTCCATCGTCGAAGAGCACAAGGCCGTGCGTTCGGTTGCGGGGGCCTTCGACGTGAGCCACATGGGAGAGATCGAGCTATCGGGCCCCGGAGCCGAAGACTCCTGCTCGCGGCTGTTCACCAATGATGCGAGCCGGCTCGAACCCGGACGGTCTCAGTACAGCCTGCTGGTCGATGACGCGGGCCGGGTTCTCGACGACGTGATCGTCTACAGGCTGGGTCCCGAGCTTTTCTTCGTGTGCGTCAACGCGGCCAATGCCCGGCGAGACTCCGAGTGGATAGCAGCTCGAGCGTCCGCTTCGACCGAGGTGCGCGACAGAAGTGATGACCTCGCGTTGATTGCTTTTCAGGGCCCCTCGGCTCGGAGGCTGGCGTCGTCCCTTGCCGAAGACTTGGCCGAACTACGTCGATTCGACGTGAGCCGAACCACGATCGGCCGATGCGAAGTTACCGCTGCGGTGACCGGCTATACCGGCGAAGACGGCTTCGAGTTCTTTGTGGAGGTCGGCGGTGCGGGTGAACTGTGGGAGTCCCTTCTCTCCGTCAGCATAGGCGAGGATGCCGCCGTGCCGGTCGGGTTGGGCGCCCGCGATACCCTTCGCCTGGAGGCGGCACTTCCCTTGTACGGCCACGAGTTGAGTGAAGACATTACGCCCTACGAGGCGGGCCTGGGCTGGGCGGTCAAACTGTCGCGGGACGACAAGATAGGCTTCGACGCTCTTTCCGACCTGGCTTCATCGGCGCCTGCCAGAAGACTCATCGGTCTGGAAGCGTCCGGGGGCATCCCGCGCCACGGCTGTCCGATCCTTCACGACGGGCGGCCGGTGGGGGCAGTTACCAGCGGCACCTACAGTCCGTCGCTGGGCAAGCCCCTCGCGCTTGCGCTTGTAGAAGCTCACGCTATAGACGGTGACTTGTCCGTGGACATCCGGGGCCGGACTTGCGATGTGGTGGTGACGTCACTGCCCTTTTATGTTAGGCAGCACTAGCCGATAGGGAGGCGGTTGGAGGTCAGATCATGGAGTTTCCAGACAACCTTCGATACACGAGCAAGCACGAGTGGGTGAGAGAAGAGGATGACGGGTCCGTCGTTGTCGGCATTACCGACTACGCTCAGGACGAACTCGGGGACATCGTTTTCATCGAGCTTCCGCCGATAAGCGATGATGTCGTCAACAAGGACGACCCTTTCGCCACGGTCGAGTCGGTCAAGGCAGTATCGGATATATACGCTCCGATCAGCGGCAAGGTCGTGGAGATCAACGATGAGCTTCCGGGAAGCCCGGAGATTATCAACGAAGACTGTTATGGTGACGGGTGGATGGTGCGCATGGAGCCGGCGGACGATGACTCGGCCGATGACCTTATGTCGGCCCAGGAGTACCAGGAGCTCATCGACGAGATCAGTTAGCGGGCGCGATGCGGTTCATACCTCATAGTGCGTCCGACATCTCACGGATGCTCGAGACCGTAGGAGTCGATTCTCTCGATGTCCTGTTCGAGCATGTCCCCGATACACTAAGAGACAAAGCCGGGCTCAACCTGCCCGACGGTCTGGGCGAGCAGGAAGTCCTTGCGACGATGGAGGCTATGGCCGGGCTCAACGCAGGGCTGAGGAGTTTCCAGGGAGCGGGCTGCTACGCTCACTTCGTTCCCGCCGTAGTCGGTGCCCTGATGCGCCGGCCCGAGTTCGCCACCGCATACACGCCCTACCAGCCCGAAGTCAGCCAGGGGACACTGCAGGCGGGCTTCGAGTTCCAAACCTACGTGTCCATACTGACCGGCCTGGATGTCGCCAACGCCAGTCTCTATGACGGCGCATCCGCCCTGGCCGAGGCGGGACTGATGGCTTTGCGGGCCCAGCGCGGCAGACGGCGTATCCTCGTATCGGCCGGCGTTCACCCGGAGTACAGGGAAGTCCTCGAGACGTATCTGGACGGATACAAGGACGGGTTGGTCGAGGAAGTTCCGCTGAGCGCCGACGGCCGCACCGACTTGGCGGCTCTCGAGAAGCTTCTCGGCGACGATGTGGCCGCGGTGTGCATCGGTTATCCGAACTTCTTCGGCGTCATCGACGATGTGGGCAACGCGGCACGCCTGGCGCGCCGCCATGGTGCAGTGACCGTCAGCGTAACGGCCGAGGCGTTGGCGTTGGCGCTGCTGCGTTCGCCCGGCGACTGCGGCGCGGATGTGGCGGTCGCGGAAGGGCAGAGTTTGGGCCTGCCGAGATCCTACGGGGGTCCCGGTTTGGGGCTGTTCGCTACCCGCCGCCGTTTCGTGCGCCAGATGCCGGGGCGGCTCGTCGGTCAGACCACCGATGGAGAAGGCAGACGCGGGTATGTGCTTACCCTCGCCACCCGCGAGCAACACATACGGCGCGACAAGGCCACCTCCAATATATGCACGAATCAGGGATTGGCGGCTCTCGGCGCCACCGTGTTCCTCGGCCTTGCAGGGCGGCGTGGACTTCGTGCTCTGGCCGAAGCCAACGCCAAGGCTGCCTATGATGCATGCGAAAGGCTCACGGGCGCAGATGGCGTGGAGCGTGTCTACGATGCTCCGTTCTTCAATGAGTTCGTCGTACGGGTGAAGGACGCCGACGCGTGGTTCGCATCGGCCATGCGCGAGGGCGTTATCCCGGGCGTGCGCTTGAACCGCTTCGGTTCCGGTCTCAGCGGGGCCGACGATTGTGTTCTTGTCACCGTAACGGAAGTCAACTCGCCTGCCGATGTCGACACTCTGGTCGAGACCGCCAGGCAACGGGAAGCCGCATGAGCGCCAAGGCCGAACCTTTAATCTTCGAGAAGGGCAGCCCCGGGCGTGTCGGCATCGATGTCGAGAACTCCAGCGATCCGTTGCCGATAGATGAGAGTCTGCTGCGTGAGGACCTCCCCGGCTTTCCCGAGGTCAATGAGCCCGACGTGCTACGTCACTATCTGCGCTTGTCGAGCCTCAACTTCTCGGCTGCAACCAATTTCTATCCCCTCGGCTCTTGCACCATGAAGTACAACCCCGTTGCCAACGAAGCGGCCGCGGGGCTGAAGGGGTTCTCTCAGATACATCCTTACGCTCCCGAGGAGACCGTCCAGGGGGCGCTGAAGCTCATCGTCGAGCTCGAGCGTTGGCTGGCCGAGATCAGCGGCCTCGAGGCGGTTACCCTGCAGCCGGCCGCGGGAGCTCAGGGTGAGCTTGCCGGTATGAAGATCATCCGCGCGTGGCACGAAGACAACGGCGCGAGCAAGAGCAAGGTGCTCATCCCCGCCAGTGCCCATGGGACCAACCCCGCCAGCGCTGCGCTGTGCGGATACGAGTCCGTCGCGGTGCCTATCGGACCGGACGGCCTGGTCAGCGCCGCGTCGATACGGGAACTACTCGATGATGAAGTCGCCGCGCTGATGATCACCAACCCCAGCACCCTGGGGCTGTTCGAGACCGAGATCCTCGAGATCGCTGACGCCGTTCACGAGGCCGGTGCTCTCCTATATATGGACGGCGCCAACATGAACGCGCTCATGGGCGTTGCGAAGCCGGGACACATGGGCGCCGACGTCCTGCAGTTCAACCTCCACAAGACGTTTTCGACCCCTCACGGGGGCGGCGGCCCCGGAGCCGGCCCGGTGGCCGTGAGAGCGGACCTGGAGCCCTATCTGCCGCTACCTCGCGTGACGGAACGCGAAGGGGTGTTCGGCTGGGAGTTCGAAAGGCCCAAGTCGATCGGACGCATACGGTCCTTCCATGGGAACTTCGGCATCCTCGTGCGCGCCTATAGCTACATGCTGGCCTGCGGGGGCGACGGCCTGCGCGAGACTACCGCGACGGCGGTTCTGGCCTCCAACTATCTGCGTAAGAGGCTGGAGGGTGCCTACGATCTACCCTATGAAGCGCCCTCGATGCACGAGGTCGTTTTCAGCGACAAGCGTCAGAACGCTCATGGGGTGAAGACTCTCGACATCGCCAAGCGGCTATTGGATTTCGGTTTTCACGCTCCGACCATCTATTTCCCGTTGGTCGTGTCGGGCGCTCTCATGATCGAGCCCACGGAGACCGAAACGCTCGAGACCCTCGACGCCTTCGCCGATGCTATGCTTGCCATCGCCGAGGAGGCATCGCGGACTCCCGATCATGTCCGGCATGCCCCCCACGAGACGGTGGTCTCGCGGCTCGACGAGACGCGGGCGGCCCGCCATCCCGTGCTGACCTGGGGGGCCGGCGAAGAGGACGACTGAGGTCCGGCTGGCAGCGCCCGGCGGTTGGCAGGAGCCGACGTTGCGGACTATGATGATTAAGTGAGGTTCAGATGTTCGGTCTAGGAATTCCCGAGCTTCTCATCATCCTGGTGATCATCCTGATCATGTTCGGGGCAGGCAAGCTCCCGGAGATCGGTGAGGGGCTGGGGAAAGGCATCAAGAACTTTCGCCGTGCCACCAAGGCTCCGGACGAGATCGACGTTACTCCCAAGACGCAAAGCGAGGATGATGGTGGTTCCGAAGAGGCTCCACCGAAACAATCCTGAACTCGACCCTATCGAATTCTTCCGCCCTGGATCCCGTCAGCATAACTTGGCAGGTCAGTTCTTCCCCGGGAGGGGTCGACACATGAGCCGGTGGTCCGATGTTTTGCAGCACGTTGAGCTCTTCAGAGCGCATGCGGCCGAGCAGCCTGGTGGATACCACGCGCCCGCAGCGTCCGGAGCGGCTCGCGACCGCCTTCCCATCGACGAATCCTGTGGCCTCGGATACCAGGTTGGCCACGGGCAGGAGCGCGTCGTTGGTCACGGATGCCGTCACGACCATGGTCGGTTCGCGATCGGACAGGTAGGTGAGATGCGCTTTCACGGTTTCCATTCGCATCTGCTTGACCAATCCGGGATCTGCAGCGAGACTTGTCTTCGGCCCGGGCACGGGGATGTGTGAGAGGATCCTGTCCGTCAACGAGTGGTTGTGGCTCAGGATGAGGGTGAGGATACCGAACGAGCAGACCAGGAACCCGAGAAGCACGAGTGCTGTCCAGATCGAGGCCACCGGTGGTGGCTTCGGTGAAGTGGTTCGAGATCGCCGGGTCATAACTGCTGCACGGCTTAACGATTGTATGGGCTTGATAACCGGATGACAACGCTGGAGCCCTATCCGGAGCTCTCGGTAGTCTTTCCTGCCTTCAACGAGGCGCGAACGATCGAGCGGGTTATTTCGGAAACGACCGAGTACCTCGACAACGCCGGCATCCGCTTCGAGGTCAACGTGGTGGATGACGGTAGCGTCGACGACACCGCCACGGTCCTACGGTCGATCAGCTCCAGAGACAGCCGGGTGCGTGTCTCGACCCACCGGCGCAACCTCGGCTACGGCGCTGCGTTACGCACGGGGCTCGAGGCGGCAAGGGGAAACCGGGTCCTGTTGAGCGACAGCGACGGGCAGTTCCACATTGGCCAGCTCGAAGCACTGTGGCGGCGGCGGGAAGAGGCCGACATCATCCTCGGTTATCGAAACCCGAGGAAAGACCCGGTGATGCGTAGGATCGCAGGTTGGCTCTACTGCCGCGTCCTCGTCCGGCTGCTCTTCGGCGGCCGTTTCCGGGACGTCAATTGCGGTTTCAAGCTCATCGACCGAAGCGTGCTCGACGGCATGGAGTTCTTGTCTCGAGGAGCTTTGATCAGTGCCGAGCTGTTGACCAGGGCTCGAATGGCCGGTGCAAGCACTATCGAGGTCGGGATAGAGCACAGGTCGCGGGATACCGGTAAAGCCACGGGGCTGTTGCCGCGGGTCGTGTGGAGGACTTGCGTCGAGGTGATTGCGCTACGCAGTCAAATCCTCGAGTGCGCCGCCGGTCGAGCCTCAGCGGGTTTGCGGGCCGGTTACGATCCGTTAGAATCCCGGTCTTCCTGAATAGCGAAAGTGGCGGAATTGGCAGACGCGCAGGATTCAGGTTCCTGTGGCCGCAAGGCCGTGGGGGTTCAAGTCCCCCCTTTCGCACCATAGATCGAAGATGCGGCTGCCGATCCGGCCGCTGTCGTCAATACTCCGGGGGTTAGGCGAGTTGAGCATCGATGCCAGGCAATACAGGGACGTCATCGGGGCATTCGCTACCGGTGTCAGTGTAGTGACTACCTGTCATCAAGACCGCCTGCACGGCTTTACGGCGAACTCTCTGACGTCGGTATCTCTCGATCCCATGCTGCTTCTAGTCTGCGTCGATCGTAACGCGACGGCGCACAAGCAGTTGGAGGCAGCGTCACACTTCGGCGTCAGTATCCTCTCGGATGCCCAACAGGAGCTTTCCAACGCCTTCGCACGCAGCTCGGAACCCGAGCATGACCGTCTCGGTGGTTACGATTATCGCATGGGCAAGCACGGCACTCCCTTGTTGTCGGAGTCCATTGCTTGCCTGGAATGCCGTATATCGGACCGGCTCGAAGGCGGCGACCACAGCATCTTCCTAGGCGAGGTACTGGAGGGCGAGTTGCTCTCTCGAGAGCTCCCCCTGCTGTATTTTCGCGGCGCTTACAGGCGCATCGCGCCCGAATAGCGATCAGCCGCCGAACTGCTTGGCAGCCTCGATGACCTCGGGCGGAGCCTGCACCAGCTCGATGAGCACGCCCTCACCGCCGATCGGCGCGTCTTCGTTGCCCTTGGGGTGTACGAAGCAGACGTTGTAGCCCGCTGCACCCTTGCGGATGCCGCCGGGCGTGAAGCGCACGCCGTTGTCGGTAAGCCAGCTTACCGCCGCGTCGAGATCGTCTATCCAGAGTCCGACGTGGTTCAGCGCGGGATCCTGAACTTTCGGCCGCTTGTCGGGATCGATGGGCTGCATCAGGTCGACCTCGACCTTGAACGGCCCGGCCCCGGCCTCCGCGATGTCCTCGTCGACGTTTTCGTTCTCGCTCTTGAAGGTGCCGGTCACCGTCAAGCCCAGCGTGTCTACCCAAAGCTTGCGCAGCTTGGTCTTGTCTAATCCGCCGATCGCGATTTGCTGTACTCCGAGTACCTTGAAGGGTCTGTCGCTCACTTGATGCTCCTGTCGGGGTGTCCCCGGTCGATTGTTTCCTGACTCTACAAATCGCCCGCGTGCATCTCAAGTCACCGTGCCGGCGGCGCCGGGCCTGCTTCCCACGGACATTTGGCGTGTTATAGTCGGCGGCTGCCGTGGCCGGTTACGATCCCAAAGCCTTCGAAGAGAAGTGGTATGCACGCTGGTGCGAGCTGGGCGCGTTCGCGCCCGCAGCGCCGCGGGACGGTGAGGAGACCTTCTCGATGGTCATACCTCCGCCCAACGTTACCGGCTCTCTGCATATGGGCCATGCCCTGAACAATACGCTTCAGGACATCGTCTGCCGTTACCAGCGCATGCTGGGCAAGGCCGCTTTGTGGCTGCCCGGAATGGATCACGCCGGCATCGCGACCCAGAACGTCATCGAGCGTCAGCTACTCGACGAGGGCACCGACCGTCACGACCTCGGCCGTGAAGCCTTCGTAGAGCGAGCATGGCAGTGGAAAGAGCACTCCGGCGGCCAGATCGTCAAGCAATTGCGCAGGCTCGGTGTTTCCTGCGACTGGAGCCGCGAACGCTTCACGATGGACGAGGGTCTTTCCCGTGCCGTTATCGAGGTCTTCGTCTCTCTGTATGAAGAGGGGCTGATCTCGCGGGACCGCTACCTTATAAATTGGTGTCCGCGCTGCAGGACGGCGCTGTCCGACATCGAGGTCGAGCACGAGGACCGTCCCGGCAACCTCTGGCATTTCCGATATCCGCTACAAGACGGCGGACATGTTTCGGTTGCGACGACACGGCCGGAGACGATGCTTGGCGATACGGCTGTGGCCGTGAACCCCTCAGACGCCCGATACCGTGATCTCGTCGGCAAGAACGTCGTGTTGCCGGTCGTCGGCCGTATCATCCCGCTCATAGCGGACGAATACGTCGACGCCGAGTTCGGTTCTGGGGCCGTCAAGATAACGCCGGGCCACGACCCGAACGATTTCGAGATAGGCCGTCGTCACGGCTTGCCTCTGGTGTCGGTGATGAACGAGGACGGCACGATGTCGGAGGAAGCCGGTGAGTACGCGGGAATGACGACGGCCGAATGCCGGACCGCGCTCATCGAGCGGTTCGCCTCCGACGGCACGCTGGAGCGCACCGAAGATTACGCCCTGTCCGTCGGCACTTGTTATCGCTGTCATAACGTCGTGGAACCACTGCTCTCTCTTCAGTGGTTCATGAACGTGGAGGGCCTGGCCAAGCGCACTCTGACCGCGCTCGACGACGGACGAACCAGGTTCGTCCCCGCTCACTGGGAGAAGACCTACCGGACGTGGATCGAGAACATCCGTCCGTGGTGCATCTCGCGGCAGTTGTGGTGGGGCCACCGAATCCCCGCTTGGTACTGTCAGGAGTGTGAGGAGACCGTCGTAAGCCGCACGCCGGTGGAAACCTGTACGGGCTGCGGATCGGCGATGGTGCAGGACGAGGATGTCCTCGACACGTGGTTCTCGTCCGGGTTGTGGCCTTTCTCGACCATGGGCTGGCCCGAGAAGACAAAAGACCTGTCGAGATTCTACCCGACCAGCCTGTTGATCACCGGGTTCGACATCATCTTTTTCTGGGTCGCACGCATGATGATGATGGGCCTGAAGTTCATGGACGACGTTCCGTTCCACGACATCTACATCCACGCATTGGTTCGTGACGAGCACGGCCAGAAGATGTCGAAGTCGAAAGGAAACATCATTGATCCGTTGCACGTGATCGACGACTACGGCGCCGATGCTCTACGCTTCACCCTTACGGCGATGGCCGGTATGGGCCGGGACATCAAGCTCTCCACCGATGCCATCGCCGGCAACAGAAACTTCGTCAACAAGCTGTGGAACGCCTCACGTTTCGTGCAGATGAACCTTGCCGACGGTACCCAAGAGTGTGCCGCTCCCGAGAATGTCGTATCCGTGACCAACCGATGGATTCTGTCGCGTCTGGCCGACACGGTTGCCGGTGTGCGGCAGGCTCTTGACGGGTATCGGTTCAACGAGGCCGCGGCCCGCCTGCGGCAGTTCACCTGGCACGAGTACTGCGACTGGTACATCGAGATTTCGAAGGTGGGACTGAGCGAGGGAGGCGAGGAGGCCGAAGAGACCAGGCAGGTACTTCTCTTCGTCTTGGAGTCCCTGCTGCGTCTGCTCCATCCGGTCGTGCCCTTCGTGACCGAAGAACTCTGGCAGTCTTTACCCGTGAACCGGGCCGAGGACGCGACGATCATGTGCTCGCGTTTCCCCGAACTGCGCCCCGAGTGGTCGGACGCGGAAGCCGAGACGCAAATCGGAGATCTCATCGAGGCGGTGCGCGCGGTACGCAACATCCGCGCCGAAATGGGCATAGCCCCCCGTGTCGAATTGGACGTCTTCCTCAAGGCCGGTGCCGGTGCCGGTGCTGTGCGCGCCAATGAGCCGCTGATGCGCAGGCTGGCCCGTGCCGGGTCCGTGTCGTACGACACCCAGCCGCCGGCCGGATGCGCCACCGCTGTGGCCGCCGGCTCGGAGTTGAGCGTCCCCGTGGCAGAGCATGTGGATTTACGGGCCGAAGCCGACCGGCTTCGCAAGGAACTCGGCAAGGTCGACAAGGAGCGAACCCAACTCGAGAAGAAGCTCAACAACCCCGACTTCCTAGAGCGTGCGCCGGAGGATGTCATAGTCCGAAGCCGCGAACGGATGGCGGCCGCGGAACAGGAGCGCGACACGCTCATGCAGAGCCTGTCGCGCTTCGAAGCGATAGGAGGCTCGACCTGAAGCTGCAGTTTCCTGCTGACGATCCGAGCGTGAGATCGCTGCTGTCGCTCAGCCTGGAGGAGGACGTCGGTAGCGGCGACCTTACCACTCTGAGTGTCGTGCCTACGGGCCTGGCCGCCGAGGGCAGCGTGGTGGCCAAGCAGGAACTGACCATAAGCGGACTCGGCATATTCGAGCCGCTTGTAGAGTCTCTGCGGCAGCGGGCCAATCCGGACGAAGAAGCAGAGTCCCTGCGGCTGGTCGAGGCCCTGGACGAAGGAAGCCGGGTAGGGCCCGGCACGGTGCTCTGTCGGGTGCAGGGGACGGCCAGAGCGCTCCTCATCATCGAAAGAACTTTCCTCAACTTTCTCGGACGCATGTCGGGGGTCGCCACCCTGACATCTGAGTATGTGTCCGTGGTTGCTGCATGCGGATCGGCCACTCGCATACTCGATACGCGCAAGACGACGCCCGGCCACCGTCTTCTCGAGAAGTTCGCGGTGAGGTGCGGCGGAGGTACCAATCATCGTATGGGCTTATTCGACGCCGTCCTCATCAAAGACAACCACATCGTCGCCGCGGGCGGTGTGGCCAAGGCGATCTTCACAGCAAGGTCCTCGGTGCTCAGTGGGGTCAAGATCGAAGTCGAGTGCGATACTTCGGAACAGATCGAGGAAGCGCTCGCCGAGGACGTCGACGCCATCCTGCTCGACAACATGAGCCCCGATCAGGTTCGTAGAGCGGTCGAGCTCGTAGACGGGCGGGCACGTACGGAGATCTCCGGCGGCGTTACGATGGAAACCCTCGAGGAATACGCTCGTGCCGGCGCTGACGACATTTCCATCGGCCGGTTGACGCACTCGGCGCCGTCGGCCGACATCGGGCTCGATCTGGCTTTGGCGAAGTGAGCGAGACGCGTCAACGCATAGCAGCGGCGCTTTCGGCAGCGGATCGGCCGGTTTCCGGTGAGGCGCTCGCCAAGGACCTCGGGCTTTCTCGTGCAGCTGTTTGGAAGCACATCCGGGCGCTGAAGCAGGCCGGGTACGATATCGAATCCAGGCACGCTCACGGATACAGGCTGGTCTCGGAGCCGGACCTCCTTGGTCGTGAAAGCATCTCGGCAAGGCTGACCACGAAGTGGCTGGGGCACAGCCTCGTGTACGCCGACGTCACCGGCTCGACCAACACTGATGCTGCCGTTCTCGGTCGTGAAGGCGCACGCCACGGGACCGTGGTGGTCGCCGACCGCCAGACCTCGGGAAGAGGGAGACTGGGCCGAACCTGGGAGTCGGAGCAGGGCATCAACCTATATATGTCGGCGCTGCTACGGCCTAGGCTCACCCCGGCCGAAGCACCACAGCTGTCTCTGATCGCCGGTGTGGCCGTGAGCTCGGCCCTCGAGCAGCGGGGCTTGGCAGCTCGTATAAAGTGGCCCAACGACGTCGTGGTGGGCAAACGCAAGGTCTGTGGAGTGCTGACGGAGATCGATGCCGAGACCGACCGAGTGTCCTTCGTAGTGGTAGGTATCGGAGTCAACATCAACAGCCGTGAGTCCGACTTCCCCGAGGAACTCAGGCCCCGCGCTACATCCTTTCTGATTGAGACGGGCAGCCGCCTGAGCCGCGCCGCTTTTCTTTCCGAGCTGCTGGCCGAGCTCGAACGAGTGTATGAAGCATTCGAAGCCGAGGGGTTTGCAGCCGTTCGTAGCGAATGGGAGCAGCGTTCGGACATGGCCGGACGAAAGGTCGCGATCGATGGAGCCGGTCGGCGTGTGGAAGGGGTCTGTCGAGGGATAGGTCACGACGGCAGCTTGCTTGTCGAGGATGGCCAGGGCAGGCAGGAACGCGTCATCGCTGGTGATGTGACTGTATTGGGAGGCTACGAATAGTGAGCGAGGCAGGGAAATCCGACGGTTTGTTGATGGCGATCGACGTGGGCAACACGCACACGGTGATCGGCTTGTTCGACGGTCGTGAGATAGTTCGCCACTGGAGGGTGTTGACCGAGCCCGAGCGTACCGCCGACGAGTACGGGATGCTCATGTGGAATCTCTATCATGCGGCCGATGTACCTACTGCGACGATCGACCAGATAGGAGCCATAGCGGTATCGTGCGTCGTCCCGCCGATGACGGGGGTGGTGCAGGAGCTGTGCCGCAATTATTTCAAGATAGAGCCGCTGATCGTCGGTCCGGGAATCAAGACGGGGATGCCGATTTTGTACGACAACCCCCGTGAGATAGGCGCCGACCGCATAGTGAATGCGGTTGCTGCGTTCGAACGGTCCAAGGCCGCATCCATAGTGGTGGATTTCGGGACCGCCACGACCTTGGACTTCGTCAGTGCCAAAGGCGAGTACGTCGGCGGCATAATCGTGCCGGGGGTGATGATCTCTCTCGACGCTTTGTACACCCGAACGGCCAAGCTTCCCCGCGTAGAGATCCAGCGGCCTCCGCGCGTTGTCGGGCGCAATACCGTCAACGCGATCCAGGCGGGGGCCCTGTTCGGGTATGTGGGCATGGTGGACGCGCTCGTCGGTCAGATCAGCGACGAGGAAGCGGTCGACCCGTATGTGGTTGCAACAGGAGGTATCGCGCCTTTAATGGCAGCGGAATCCAGCACGATCCGCGAAGTCGACGAGTTCCTGACCCTCGACGGGCTTCGCATCGTGCACGAGCGAAATTAGAGCAGGCAGCCGGCATCCCGCCGGTACCGACCAGGAGGAGCGAGTGGCCGTAGAACCTACTTCAGTCAGAACCGTCGCGATCATCGGACAAGGCGGGGTTGGTAAGACGTCCGTGGCTGACGCTCTTGCCTTTGCTGCCGGAGCCAACAATCGGCTGGGCCGTGTCGACGACGAGACGTCGTTGTTCGACACTGAAGCCGAGGAGATGCGGCGGCGCTGCTCCATCACGACCTCCATTTTTTCATTTCCCTGGGCAAAGCATGATGTGACGGTCGTCGACACGCCGGGTCAGGGTAACTTTGTGCTCGACACGAAGTCGTCCCTGAGCGGTGTCGCAGGCGTCGTCTTTGTCGTCGATCCGACCTCACCTCTGCGCGCGGAGTCGGGCAAGGTGTGGAGCTGGGCCGAGGAAGCGGGCCTGCCGGTTTTGATCTTCGTCAACAGGATGGATCGTGACGAGGCCTCCCTTGACACCATCCTCTCGGCGGTAAAAGAACAGCTGGGAGGCAAGCCGGCACTCATCCAGCAACCGATAGGTGAGGGCGCGTCGATGTCGGGCTTGGTCGATCTGGTTTCCGGAAAGGCTCATGCTTACTCCGACGAGTCCGGAAAGTTCGAGAGCGGAGACGTTCCCGCGGACCTTGCCGACACGGTTGCCGCGCTCAAGTCGGAACTGACCGAGAACGCCGCCGAGGGTAACGACGAGCTTCTCGAGAAGTACCTCGACGCCGGCGAGCTGAGCGACCAGGAGATCCGGGCCGGTCTGAAGGAGGGAGTTCGCACCCGGGGCGTGATGCCTGTGCTGTGCGGCTCAGCGGCTCGCAATGTCGGATTCCGCGAGCTCCTCGACGCCATCGTGGAGCTGCTCCCAGCGCCCTGCGAAGCAGGGGCGGCCAAAGCGACCGATTCGGACGGCAACGACTTGGAACTCGAGCCGGACGCCGGCGCACCCTTTGCCGGCTTGGTGGTCAAGACACTGATCGATCCCCACGCGGGGCAGCTATCGATTTTTCGGGTGATGTCCGGGACGGCTTCAGCCGACAGTCAGGTCATCAATGTGACCAACGGCGCGAAGGAGAGAATCGGAGCCTTGCTGACGCTGCAGGGGGCCAAGACTACCAAGAGCGACTCGGCCGTTGTCGGGCAGCTGGTCGCCGTAGCAAAGCTCAAGGGCACGCACCGCGGCAATACTCTCGCCGACTCCTCACGCCAGGTCACGGTCGCGCCGGCCGAAGCCGTCAACCCGGTCATCTCTTTCGCCCTTGAAGCCAAGAAGCGCGGCGAAGAGGACAAGGCGATGCAGGGTCTGGCCAGACTGGTCGAAGAAGACCCGGCCTTGAGCGTGGAGCGTGACGAGGACACTGGTGAGATCCTGTTATCGGGTGCAGGTCAATTGCACGTGGAGGTCGCCTGCGAGCGCCTGCAGCGCAAGTACGGGGTCGAGGTGGTGCTCAAGGCCCCGAAGGTCCCGTACCGGGAGACCATAAGAAAGGCTACGAAGGCCCACGGGCGGCTGAAGAAGCAGACGGGCGGCCATGGGCAGTTCGCCGATTGCAGAATCGAGGTCGAGCCGCAGCCACGTGGAGTGGGTTTCGAGTTCGTCAACAAGATCGTCGGCGGTGCGATTCCGAGAGGTTTCATTCCGGCCGTAGAGAAAGGCATCGTCGAGGCGATGAAAAAAGGCTTGGTGGCCGGCTACCCGGTAGTGGACGTCAAGGTGACTCTGGTCGATGGCCAGTATCACGACGTCGACTCTTCCGAGATGGCGTTCAAGGTGGCGGGCTCGATGGCTTTCAAGGACGCCTTGGAATCCGCCAGCCCCATCCTGCTCGAGCCTTACGTCAATCTGGAAGTGACCTCACCCGATGAGTGCATGGGTGACGTCATGGGAGATCTCAATTCCAGGCGCGGCAAGGTCGAGGGTATGGAGCAGAGGGGCCATAGCGAGGTCATCAAAGCCAAGGTCCCGATGTCGGAAGTGCTTCGCTACGCGCCGGACCTGACGAGCATGACGAGCGGGCGGGGCTCCTTCGAGATGTCGTTCTCCCACTACGACCCCCTGCCGGATCACCTGGCCGCGAAGGTCGCTCAGGAGACCGCGCAGGCCAAGGAAGACTGACGTTTCCGCTTTGACTATGCGGAGAGCCTTGGGTAGCTGACTGTACCTGCGGCACCGAACTGCAGTCAGGGCACTCGCTCGATCCGACACCCGCACGAGTTCGTCTTTTGCCGGCCACTAGGAGGACAGGTTGAGCAGCTACCGGCACGTTGAAGTTCCTGCGCGCGGGGAGCGCATCCGGGTCGGCGCCGACGGAGCCCTCGATGTCCCCGACACCCCCATAATCCCTTTTATTGAAGGCGACGGCATCGGCCCCGACATCTGGAAGGCCTCGGTTCGTGTATTCGACGCAGCGGTCGAGAAGTCATACGGGGGCAAACGCTCGCTGGCCTGGATGGAGATCTACGCGGGCGAAAAGGCCAACGATGTCTACGGCGCCGATACCTGGCTGCCCGAAGAGACCAACCAGGTCATTCGCGACTTCGGCATCGCCATCAAGGGTCCGCTGACCACGCCCGTGGGGGGCGGTATCCGGTCCATCAACGTCGCTTTGCGACAGATCCACGACCTCTATGCTTGCGTACGGCCCGTTCGCTACTTCACGGGTGTGCCGGCGCCGGTGAAGCAGCCCGAGAAGCTCGACGTCGTCATCTTCCGCGAGAACACGGAAGACGTTTACTCGGGGATCGAGTTCATGAGCGGAAGCGCCGAAGCCGAGGATCTCATCGCTTACCTGGACGAGAAGCTCGGCAAGAAGGTGCGTGACGGCTCGGGTATCGGCATCAAGCCGATCTCCAAGGCGGGTACGCAGCGCTTGGTGCGGCGGGCGATCCGTTATGCCATCGACAACGGACGGCAGTCGGTGACCCTCGTTCACAAGGGCAACATCATGAAGTTCACCGAGGGCGCCTTCCGCGACTGGGGCTACGAGCTAGCCACCTCGGAGTTTCGCGACAGCGTGGTCACCGAGGATGAGTTATGGAAGGACCACGACGGTCGCGTCCCCGAGGGCAAGGTCCTCATCAAGGACCGCATCGCCGACGCGATGTTTCAGCAACTGCTGTTGAGGCCCGACGAGTACGACGTGATCGCCACCTCCAACCTCAACGGTGACTATCTATCTGACGCCTGCGCTGCGCAGGTGGGCGGGCTCGGCCTGGCTCCCGGTGCCAATATCGGTGACGAGGCGGCGGTCTTCGAGGCCACGCACGGAACGGCTCCCAAGTATGCCGGTCAGGACAAGGTAAACCCGGGTTCGGTGATTCTGTCGGGAGCATTGATGTTCGAGCATCTAGGCTGGAAGGAAGCCGCCGACGCTATAGTGACGACGGTGGAGAATACGATCAACTCCAAGCAAGTGACCTACGATCTGCATCGCCAGATG
The DNA here is from genome assembly GCA_028278325.1 of Candidatus Binatia bacterium. Taxonomy (GTDB): domain Bacteria; phylum Desulfobacterota; class Binatia; order UBA1149; family JAJCZL01; genus JANQEO01. Next base: position 18,554 of record JANQEO010000278.1, on the reverse strand, counting down.
GAGGGCGCCACACTGGTGTCCTGTTCCGGATTCGCCGATGCGTTGATCGCCAACCTCTAAGAGAGCCGTCTAAGGAGAAACAGTAAAGTGGGACGCAAGAAGATAGCACTAATCGGCGCTGGCAACATCGGGGGCACGCTCGCTCATCTGGCGTTGATACGCGGACTCGGTGATGTGGTTTTGTTCGACGTCGTCGAGGGGATGCCTCAAGGCAAGGCGCTGGATCTCATGGAGGGCGGGCCCATCGAGCCCTTCGACGCCAGCGTGACAGGTACCAACAGCTACGAGGACATTGCAGGTGCCGACGTCTGCATCGTAACGGCGGGCCTGGCGCGCAAGCCGGGGATGAGCCGTGACGACCTGCTGGCCACGAACGCCAAGATCATGACCCAGGTTAGCGAGGGAATCCGTACGCATGCGCCCGACTCCATGGTGATCATCATCTCCAACCCCTTGGATGCGATGGTGACCTTGGCCAAGAGGGTCACCGGCTTTCCGAAGAACCGGGTAGTCGGGATGGCAGGCGTGCTCGATTCGGCGCGCTACCGAAGTTTTCTCGCCCTGGAACTCAACGTCTCGGTCGAATCGGTGCAGGCCATGGTGCTTGGCGGCCACGGCGACGACATGGTGCCGGTACGGTCGGGATGTACGGTCGCGGGTGCGCCCATAACGGACTTCATCGCTGAACCTCGTCTGGCCGAGATAGAGGCACGAGTCCGTGGCGCGGGCGGTGAGGTTGTCGCTTTGCTCAAGACCGGCTCTGCCTACTACTCGCCGGCTACAGCGGCTATCCGCATGGCCGAATCCTACCTGCACGATAAGAAAGAGATTCTCCCGGCGGCAGCCTACCTCGAAGGCGAGTACGGATTCTCCGGGTTCTACCTCGGTGTGCCGGTGCAGATCGGCGCCGGAGGCGTCGAGAAAGTTATCGAGTTGAAGCTGACCGAAACCGAAAGCGAAGCGCTGCAGGTCTCGGCCTCTCACGTTCAAGAGCTCGTAGAGGCTCTCGACAGCGTGATCGAGGGCTGATGGCGCTAGACGGCGGAAGTCGACAGTGAACGCTCACGAATACCAGGCCAAGAAACTGCTGGCCGGCTTCGGCGTGGACGTGCCGAAGGGCGCGATGGTCACCAATGCATCCGACGCCGTTACCGAGGCCGGCAAACTGGGCTCGGACGTCGTCGTGGTCAAATGCCAGATCCATGCGGGCGGCAGAGGCGCCGGAGCCATCGTCTCGAACGAAGACGAAGCGGCCGATGTCTTTCATGCAAACTTGGCCAAGGAAGGCCTGCCCTCCCATGACAAACCGCGTGGAGTGCAGCTGGTCAAGTCGGTCGAGGATGCCGGCAAAGCGGCCGACTCGATGCTCGGCAGTCTGCTGGTAACGCGGCAGACGGGTCCGTCGGGACGCCGCGTGGGCAGGGTGCTGATCGAGGAAGGTTGCGACATCGCGAGGGAACTCTACCTCAGTGTATTGCTCGATCGCGGATCCGGCCGGGTAACGGTGTTGGCCAGCACCGAAGGCGGCATGGATATCGAGAAGGTCGCCGAGGAAACGCCTGAGAAGATCTTCAAGACCCAGATCGATCCCAGTGTCGGCCTTCATGACTACCAGGCACGCAACCTCGCGTTCGCCCTGGGACTTCCGTCCGAGAACCTTGCTCAAGCCGTGGCTTTCCTCAAGAGCATCTGCCGCGCGTATGTGGAACTCGACGCGTCCCTCGTCGAGATTAACCCGCTGGTCGTGACCGGCGAGGGCAATCTGCTGGCGCTCGATGCGAAGATCTCTTTCGATGACAATGCGCTGTACCGTCAGGCTGCCGTGCGAGAACTGCGCGACCCCGACGAGGAGGACCCTCGCGAGCAGCAGGCCGCGGAGTTCAACCTCAGCTACATCGCTCTGGACGGTGACATTGGCTGCATGGTCAACGGTGCGGGTCTGGCCATGGCGACCATGGACATAATCCACCATCACGGCGGGGAGCCCGCCAACTTTCTCGACGTCGGCGGCGGGGCGAATGCCGAGAAAGTGGCCGCCGCTTTCAAGATCATTCTCGCCGACGAGAATGTAAAAGCGGTTTTCATCAACATCTTCGGGGGCATCATGCAGTGCGACGTGCTCGCCACGGGCGTGGTCGAGGCGGCCGGGCAGGTCGATCTCCAGGTTCCGCTCATCGTCCGTCTCGAGGGCACCAACGTCGAGGAGGGCCGGCGGATACTCGCCGAGTCCGGCATCGACGTGATCACGGCTGCCGATATGAGCGATGGCGCCGCCAAAGCGGTCGAGGCCGCAGCACGATAACGATGAGCATTCTACTCAACGCTGACAGCAAGGTTGTTACTCAAGGCTTGGGCGCAACCGGCAAGTTTCATCTCAAAGGATGTCGAGACTACGGCACCCAGATGGTCGCAGGCGTCAGGCCCGGCAAGGGAGGCAGCGACTTCGAGGGGGTGCCTATATTCGATACCGTCGAGGCTTCCGTCGATGCCACAGGCGCGAACGTCTCCGTCATCTACGTTCCTCCACCCGGGGCCGCCGATGCGATCCTCGAAGCCATCGAAGCCGGAATCGAGCTGATCGTATGTATCACCGAAGGAATTCCGGTCTCCGACATGGTCCTGGTCAAGCGGGCGCTCGAATCGAGCTCAGCCACGCTCATCGGCCCGAACTGTCCCGGCGTGATAACTCCGGGGCAGGCAAAGGTCGGTATCATGCCGGGTTACATCCACAAGCCCGGTCGGGTGGGCGTGGTCTCCAGGAGCGGCACGTTGACCTATGAAGCCGTACATCAACTCACTCAGATGGGCATAGGCCAGTCGACCTGCATCGGTATCGGTGGCGATCCCATCGTCGGGACCACTCACCTCGATGCCATGAGGATGTTCAACGAAGATCCGGACACCGACGCGGTGATCATGATCGGTGAGATCGGGGGTTCCGCCGAAGAAGAAGCTGCGGCGTGGGTGGCGGACAACATGACCAAGCCGGTCGCTGCGTTCATCGCGGGCAAGACGGCGCCTCCCGGCAAGCGAATGGGACACGCGGGTGCGATCATCTCGGGTGGAAAGGGCACGGCGGCCGACAAGGTGGCTGCGCTCGAGGCTGCCGGAATAGTCGTGGCGGCGAGTCCGGCAGACATGGGTACGAGCCTTGCCCAGGCCATGTCGAAGTAGGGCGCTCGACACGCCTCCCCATATCTAAGGAGAAACATTCGAAATGATTCAGAGGACCCTTTCCATCGTAAAGCCTGACGCGGTTGCCAAGAATGCGATCGGTGATGTCCTGGCTGCCATCGAGGCAGGCGGCCTCAAGGTCATCGCGACAAAGATGCTGCACATGAGCAAGAAGCAGGCGGAGGGCTTTTACGCGGTCCATTCCGATCGGCCTTTCTTCAACGATCTTACCGACTTCATGTCGGAGGGACCCGTCGTCGTGTCGGTCCTCGAAGGCGAGGACGCGATCGCGAAGTACCGTGAGATCCTCGGTGCGACCAATCCTGATGAGGCCGAAGAAGGCACCGTGCGGCGCCGCATCGGCACCAACATCGAGCGGAACGCCGCGCACGGCTCCGATGCACCGGAGACGGCAGCGTTCGAGATCTCGTACTTCTTCAACGCCCTAGAGTTGCACCAACGCTAGCGACACGGTGCCGCGCAACATCCGCTCCCTGCTCCTCGACGACCTGCGGGAATGGATAGACGCGCGCGGTTTCGAGTCATACCGCGCATCGCAACTGGCAGGCTGGCTCTATAACCGCGACCTGACCGCTGTCGAAGACATGCACAATCTGCCGGCGGCTCTACGTGAGGCCGTCAGCGAGGATTTCGGGACCTCGGCGCCGGCGATAGTGCGCGAGTCGGTTTCCGCCGACGGGACCGTCAAATTCTTGATTGGCCTCGACGATGACAAGGTCGTCGAGAGTGTGCTCATTCCCCGGGACGAGCGACTCACCCTTTGTATCTCGTCTCAGGCCGGCTGCTCACTGGGTTGTGATTTCTGTGCCACGGCGCAGCTGGGCCTGCTGCGCAACTTGGAGCCTTTCGAGATCGTCGCCCAGGTGTTGCTCGCACGTCCCCGGACCGGAGGGCATCCGATCACCAACTACGTATTCATGGGGATGGGGGAGCCGCTGGCCAACTACGACCGTCTGCTGAGCGCGATCGAGATCATGACGGCCCGCTGGGGATTGGGTATTTCACCCAGGCGCATAACCGTCTCCACCGTGGGCTTGGTCCCTCAGCTCGAGCGGCTCGTCAAGGAGAGCAGCGTCAACATCGCCGTATCTCTGACCGCCGCCAGCGACGAGTTGCGCGACAAGCTCATGCCCGTCAACCGTAAGTATCCGCTCGACCGTTTGATGGCCGCCTGCCGGCGGCTCGACCTTCCGCGGCGCAAGCGTGTCACCTTCGAGTACGTGATGCTGGCGGGGATAAACGACCGTGACCGCGACGCCGACGACTTGGTGCGGCTCTTCTCCGGGTTGGCGGTGAAGCTCAACTTGATCCCGTTCAACGCCTTCCCCGGTTCTTCTTACGAACCCAGCCCTCAGGACCGTATAGAGGAGTTCAGGAACCGGCTCCTGTCGCGCGGGGTGCATACTACGATACGCATAAGCCGCGGGCGTGACATCGACGCCGCGTGCGGACAGCTCGCGGCGGCCGGCCACTGATGGCCGGCATCGGTGTCATCGTCAACGCTCACGCGAGCGGCAACCGGCGCAAGCCCAAGCGCGTGACGGTCTTTGCGTCGATCGTCGGGCAAGACGGGTTCGTGGTGGCCACCGAAACCCTCGAACAGCTCGAGGCGGCACTCGTCGAGTTTCATGAGCGCCGCATCGACATACTGGCGGTATGCGGCGGCGACGGCAGTTTCTATCACGCGGTATCCGCCGCAGTAGGCATCTGGGGTGAGCATGACTTGCCGCTTCTGCTCCCGCTGCGCGGGGGCACTATCAACAATCTTTCGAGAACCATAGGCGCCAGGCGGCGCCGGCCGGAATCGATGCTGGCCCATGTGGTCAAGGACTACCGGCAGGGCAAGACCCATGAGGTTACGGAGAGAAATCTGATCAAGGTCAACGGCCGATCCTACGGCTACATCGTGGGTACGGGTCTGATCGTGAACTTCCTCAGGCTCTACTACAGCGGCAACAAGCCCGGCCCGGCCAGAGCCTTCGGCCTCGTGGGGATGCTGATTCTCTCCAACATCTTCGGTACCTCTTTGATCAGCGGCATCGTGAAGCCCTTCGAAGCCGACATCACCTGCGACGGGGAGCGTGTGCCGTTTCGCAGCTTCACCCTGCTCTTGGCCAGCAGCGTGGCTCACATCGGCCTCGGGGTCACACCCTTTTACTTGAGCGCGCGCAAGTCGGGATATTTTCACGTCTTGGCGGGGCCGAGCACCCCCATGCAGTTGATATCGAGGCTCTGGCGGTTCTTCAGGGGATTCCCGGCCAACCTCGATACGCTATACGACAACATGGCGAATCACGTCCGCATCGAGTTCGCCACGCCCCAGGCGTTTACCTTGAACGGTGACCTCCTCGACCCCGTCGAAGTGCTCGAACTGGAAGCAGGTCCGAAGGCATGCTTCATAAGCGGGTGATGACGGACTCCAAGGCAGAGAACCGGCCGTTGCTGGGGATAATCGGGGGCAGCGGACTCTACGAGATCGACGGGCTCGAAGACGTCGAGACCTTGACGGTGGAGACTCCTTACGGCCCGCCGTCGGATGCCTACGTCACCGGGCGCATCGGAAACCAGACCGTCGCCTTCCTGCCCCGTCACGGCAAGGGTCATCGGATAATGCCATCGGAGCTCAACTTCCGGGCGAACATCTTCGGCTTCAAGAAACTCGGCGCCGGCAGCATCGTATCGGTCTCCGCGGTCGGCAGCCTTCGCGAGGAGGTCGCACCTGGCGATGTCGTGGTGCCCGATCAGTTCATCGACCGGACCTACGAGCGCCCCTCGACGTTTTTCGGTGGCGGCATCGTGGCACATGTCTCGTTGGCCGATCCGCTCTGTCCGGAGCTGTCGGCGATTCTGGCCGACGCGGCATCCCAGGCCGGCGCCACGGTTCACCGCGGGGGAACCTACGTCTGCATCGAGGGACCTCAATTCTCGACCCGCGCCGAATCGCATCTCTACCGCCAGTGGGGAGCCGACATCATCGGCATGACTAATCTCCAGGAAGCACGGCTGGCCCGCGAAGCGGAGATATGTTTCACGACCATGGCGCTCGCAACCGACTATGATTGCTGGCGAGGCGGTGACGAAGAGGTAGGTGTCGAGGATATCCTCGCCGTGCTCGCCGCCAACACCGATCTGGCGAAACGCACGGTCAAGTCGGTAGCGGGAGCCGCTGCCACCGAGCGTGCCTGCGGCTGCCGCCGTGCGCTCGACAACGCTTTGATTACGAACCCCGAGGTTATCCCGCCGGCTCGGCGCGATGCCCTGTCATTGTTGATAGGCCGGTTGTTGCCGGCAGATGAGGAGAAAGATGCCTGAAGATATTTGCGTGGTCGGATCCCTGGCGGTCGATACCATAGAAACTCCGTCGGGCCGTGCCGACGATGTGTTGGGCGGCTCCTGCGCGTATTTCGCCGTTGCGGCGAGCTTTTTCGCCCCCGTCAATCTGGTCGGCGTGGTCGGCTCGGACTTTCCCGACAGCGAACGGCGCTTTCTGGAAACCTGCGGTATCAACCTGCAGGGAATGACGACGGTCGAAGGCAGCACGTTCAGGTGGACGGGCCGCTACCACGAGGACATGAACGTGAGAGACACACTGGATCTTCAGCTCAACGTGTTCGGAGACTTCCAGCCCCACATTCCCGAAGACTATCGCGATAGTTCTTTCGTGTTTCTCGCCAACATCCAGCCGAGTCTCCAGTCCGACGTGTTGTCACAACTGGCGGCCCCCAGCTTGATCGGGGCCGACACTATGGATCACTGGATCGCCCAGAACCGCGAGGAACTGATCGGTCTTCTGTCCGACATACAACTTCTGAGCATCAACGATGCCGAGGCCATGCAGCTGTCGGGCTGCACCAATGTCGTGGCGGCCGCAAGGGAGATCCTGGCGATGGGGCCGGAAACCGTGCTCATCAAGAGAGGCGAGTACGGAGTGATCCAGTTCGCCGCAGACGATGTGTTTGCAGTGCCGGCTTTTCCCCTTGAGCATGTCAAGGATCCGACCGGTGCTGGTGACTGCTTCGCCGGTGGCCTATTTGGTAGTCTGGCGGCGGCCGGGGAGGTCAACCGTAAGACGTTGAGGCGTGCCATAGTACACGGCAGTGTCTTGGCGTCCTTTGCCGTAGAGGACTTCAGCCTCAACCGATTGAAGGCACTTGATCGTGAACAGATCGACGGACGCTTCAGCCAGTTCATGGCACTTACCGATTTTCATTCATGAAGAAGGCATCGCTTGGACTTATCGGTCGTAATTCCGATCCGCAATGAGCTGAGCAACCTTCAGCCCCTTCATCTCGAGTTGACGGAAATTCTCGAGGCGCTCGGCCGCAGTTACGAGATCGTTTACGTCGACGACGGCTCCGACGACGGCTCGAGGGAGCAGCTGAGGGCGATCCAAGCCGAAGATCCTCACGTTCACTTGATATTGTTCAGGCGCAATTTCGGACAGACCGCAGCCTTGTCGGCCGGCTTCGCCGCGACCGCAGGTGAGGTAGTGGTCACGATGGACGGTGATCTGCAGAACGATCCCGCCGACATTCCGTCGCTGTTGGCCAAGCTCGACGAGGGGCACGACCTCGTCAGCGGCTGGCGCAAGGACAGGCAGGACAAGTTTCTACCGCGGCGCCTGCCGTCGCTCATGGCCAACGCCATCATCCGTGTGGCGACCAACGTCAGAATCCACGACTACGGCTGCATGATGAAGGTCTATAGGGGCGAGGTCGCGCGTGACTTGAGGTTGTACGGCGAGATGCACAGGTTCATTCCGGCCATAGCATGGGACCGCGGGGCGTCGGTGGCGGAGTTGGTCGTGAACCACCGGCCGAGGATCAGCGGCACGTCCAAGTACGGTCTCTCACGTGCGGCCAGGGTGGTGTTCGATCTGCTGACCGTCAAGTTTCTCAGCCGGTTCGCTACCCGGCCCTTGCACGTGATCGGCATGGCCGGCCTTGCCCTGGCCGCCCCCGGCGGCTTGATGATGGCCTGGCTGGCGTTCCAAAAGCTCATCATGGGCCAGTCGATAGGCGGGCGCCCGATGCTGCTGATCTCGGTCATGCTCATCGTGACCGGGGTTCAGCTGGTGACCATGGGGCTGCTGGCCGAGATGCTGGTGCGCACCTACCACGAGAGCCAGGCCAAGCCGACCTACGTGGTTGCCGAGGATTTGCCCGCCACGCATAGGGATGCGGGTCAGGTGTCAGAGGGCACAGCGGTTGCGGGTAGAGCCTAAGATGGGGTTATTGTTGGTATTTCAGCCTGCTGGTAACATTGCCGGCGTTGGGCGACCGATGCCCCGTTTCGGTCGACTCGTCCTGGCAACCGAGGAGGCAACGTGAAGATCTGTGTAGTTGGAACCGGTTACGTAGGCTTAGTGGCCGGAACGTGCCTTGCCGAGAGCGGCAACGACGTCATCTGCGTCGATATCGACGACGAGAAAATTGAACAGCTCCGTCAGGGCCGCGTCCCCATTTACGAGCCGGGCCTCGAGGAGCTGATAAAGCGTAACGTCGCCGAGGGTCGTCTGGCTTTCAGCACCGATCTCGGTGGGGCGGTGCGACACGCCCTGGTGTGCTTCATCGCCGTCGGCACGCCGCACGGTGAGGACGGAGCTCCCGACCTGAGAGCCGTCCACAAGGTCGCCAAGGACATCGGCTCGATGATGGACGGTTACCGTATCGTTGTCTGCAAGAGCACGGTGCCGGTAGGCACCCATGCCCAGATTCGCGAGATACTGTCGGCCGAAACCGACCAGCCTTTCGATGTGGTCTCCAACCCCGAGTTCATGAAGGAAGGAGCCGCGATCGAAGACTTCCTCAAGCCCGACCGCGTGGTCATAGGATGCAGCAGCGACAAGGCCGGCGAGATCATGCGCGACCTTTACGCGCCCTTCGTACGCGGTGGCGCACCCATCCTGGTGATGGACAACGCCAGCGCCGAGGTGACCAAGTACGGTGCCAATGCACTACTGGCCGCCAAGATTTCCTTCATCAACGAGATGGCCAACCTGTGCGAGAAGGTCGGAGCCGACGTCGCCCAGGTCCGCCAGGGGATGGGTCTGGACAAGCGTCTCGGAATGCACTTCCTCTATGCCGGACTCGGCTACGGCGGTTCCTGCTTCCCGAAAGACGTCAAAGCCCTGATCCACACTGCCCACACCTCCGGCCTGGACTTCGAACTCATGAAGGCGGTGGAGTCGGTCAATCAACGTCAGAAACGCAAGCTCTACGAGAAGCTGGAGGCGTTCTACGAGGGCGATCTGAAGGGGCGTACATTCGCCATCTGGGGTCTGGCCTTCAAGCCGCGCACGGACGACATGCGTGAGGCGCCGGCAGTGGGCCTCATCGAGGACTTGCTCAGGGCCGGTTGCAAGGTCCGGGTTCACGATCCTGAAGCCATGGATGTGGCTCGCGGTATCTTCCAGGACCGCATCACCTACCACCGTCACAACTATGACGCGCTGGAAGGCGCCGATGCGCTACTTCTGGTTACCGAGTGGAACGAGTTCCGCCGGCCCGACTTCGACCGCGTCAGGCGGATGCTGAAGGCGCCGGTGATCTTCGACGGACGCAACATCTGGGAGCCTGCCGAGATGGACAAGCTGGGCTTCTACTACTTCCCGCTTGGGCGACCGTCGGTCACACAGCCGACCGGCCACGCTTGAGAGCCGTCGCTGGCCCTACGGCATGTCGCGTATACTGGTAACGGGTGGTGCGGGCTTCATAGGCTCGCATCTATGTGAGCGTTTTCTCGGCGACGGCCACGAAGTCATCGCGGTCGACAATCTGCTGACGGGTGACCGTGACAACATAGCTCACCTTTTCGAGAACCCGGCGTTCTCTTTCCTTCAACAGGACATAACCAACTACATCTATGTAAGCGGGCCATTGGATGCGATCCTGCATTTCGCATCACCCGCCAGCCCTGTCGACTATCTGGAACTGCCGATCCAAACGCTCAAGGTCGGCTCTCTCGGCACCCACAAGGCTCTGGGCCTGGCCAAGGAGAAGGGCGCCCGCATCCTGGTGGCTTCGACCTCCGAGGTGTACGGCGACCCGCTGGTGCACCCCCAGGAAGAGAGCTATTGGGGCAACGTCAACCCGGTCGGTCCTCGCGGGGTGTATGACGAGGCCAAGCGCTTCATGGAAGCCATGACGATGGCATATCGGCGAAGCCACGGCGTGAACACCGCCATAGCGCGCATCTTCAACACCTACGGGCCGCGCATGCGAATGCGTGACGGGCGCGTGGTGCCCAACTTTATGTGCCAGGCTCTCAAAGACGAGCCGATAACGGTTTACGGTGACGGATCGCAGACACGCAGCTTCTGCTTCGTGAGCGATCTGGTCGAGGGGCTCACCCGGCTCTTGTGGTCCGACGAAGCGGATCCCGTCAACGTCGGCAACCCCAACGAGATGACGATCCTTCAGTTCGCGGAGAAGATCATCGCGCTGTCGGGGTCGGGATCCCAGATCGAGTACCGTCCGCTCCCCGAGGACGACCCCCAGGTTCGTCAGCCCGACATAACCAAGGCCAAAGCCGTGTTGGGGTGGGAGCCCCAGGTCAGCCTGGATGAGGGTCTCGCCAAGACGATCTCTTACTTCAAGCAGAAGTTGGGGGTGGCTGGTTGAAGACGCTCGTTACGGGTGGCGCGGGCTTCATCGGATCACACATTGTAGACGCCTACCTGGAGGCCGGACACGACGTCATAGCCGTCGACGACCTCTCCAGCGGGCAGAGATCCAACGTCAATCCCGACGCCCGCTTCGAACAGCTCGACATCAGGTCGGAGGAGGCGGCACGCCTGGTCGCCGCCGAGAAGCCCGACGTCGTCAACAACCATGCAGCGCAGATGAACGTGCGCTTCTCGGTGGCCAACCCGCGTTACGATGCGGAGGTCAACGTCCTCGGCCTCATCAACCTGTTGGAGGCCTCGAGGCAGGCCGGCACCAAGAGGTTCATCTTCGCCTCGTCGGGCGGCACCGTCTACGGAGAGCCCGAGGTATTCCCTTCCGACGAGGCCCAGCCGACCCTTCCGCTCTGTCCGTACGGCATCTCCAAGCTGTCCGGGGAATTGTATCTTCACTACTACAACAAGATCTTCGGCCTGCCTTACGTCGCCCTACGCTACTCGAACGTCTACGGCCCACGCCAGGATCCGCACGGCGAGGCGGGCGTCGTGGCGATCTTTTGCCAGCGCTTGCTGGCGGGCGAGGACGTCACGATCAACGGCGACGGTCTGCAGACCCGCGACTACGTATTCATCGCCGATGTGGTGCGGGCCAATCTCGCCGCGCTGGAGACCCCGTTCACCGGCTCCGTCAACATCGGCGCAGGCGTGGAGACCAATGTCGTCGAGATATATCAGGCCATCAAGGACGTCATAGGCGGGTCCGGGTCGGCTCTCCACGGTCCGGCCAAGGACGGTGACGTGCGCAGGTCCTGCCTCGACGCCGCACTGGCTTTCGAGTGCCTCGGCTGGAAGGCGGGCACTTCCCTGAGCGAAGGTCTTTCGCTCACCGTTGACTTCTTCAGGTCTCGGCTTTAGTCACAAAGAGCAGGTGGCCCGCTCGTCGCTACCGTTCCCACGGCACCATGAGTCCCGACCGCATACGTAACTTCTCCATCATCGCCCACATAGATCACGGCAAGTCGACGCTGGCGGACAGGCTCTTGGAGTTTACCGGGACGGTTCAGTCCCGGGAGCTTTCCGATCAGATGCTCGACGACATGGAACTCGAGCGGGAGCGAGGCATAACGATCAAGGCCAGAGCGGTTCGCCTGGATTACAAGGCGCCGGACGGCAAGACCTATCTGCTCAACTTGATCGACACCCCCGGCCACGTCGATTTCTCCTACGAAGTGTCGCGTTCACTGGCTGCCTGCGAAGGAGCCCTGCTCGTCGTGGACGCGACCCAGGGCGTCGAGGCCCAGACCGTAGCCAACGTGTACCTGGCGCTGGACAACGATCTCGAGATCATCCCCGTTCTGAACAAGATCGATCTCGCCAGCGCCGATCCAACGTCGGTTAGAAGCGAAATAGAAGAGGTCATCGGGCTCGACGCCTCCGGCGCTCTGGAAGTGAGTGCAAAGACCGGCCGGGGTGTAGAAGCCGTTTTGGATGCCATCGTCGAAAACATCCCGGCGCCCAAAGCCAACGCATCCCGGCCCTTGAAGGGATTGATAATCGACAGCTGGTTCGACCCTTACCACGGTGCCATCGTGCTCATCCGGGTCGTGGATGGGGTGGTGCGCAAGCGCGAGAGGATCAAGCTCATGCAGGCGCAGGCCGAGTACGAGGTTACCAAGCTCGGCGTGTTCCGGCCCCGTGCCACCGAGGTCGACTCTCTGAGCGCGGGGGAGGTGGGATTCCTGGCGGCCAGCATCAAGCAGATCTCGGAGGCCAAGGTCGGCGACACCGTGACTCATGCCGACCGTCCCTGTGACGAGGCGTTGCCGGGCTTCATGGCCGTCAAGCCGATGGTGTTCGCCGGCATCTATCCGGTGGACAGTTCCCAATACACTTTGCTGCGCGAAGCGATCGAGAAGCTCGAACTCAACGACTCCTCGTTCAGCTACGAGCCGGAGACCTCGGTGGCTCTCGGCTTCGGTTTTCGCTGCGGGTTTCTCGGTCTACTGCACATCGAGATCACTCAGGAGAGGCTGGAGCGCGAGTTCGGGCTCGACCTGATCACGACGGCTCCCACGGTGGCCTATGAAGTTCACCTGACCGACGGCTCCAGTGTCGAGATCGACAGCCCGGCGAAGTTGCCCGAGCCGATCCTGGTCGAGGCCATCGCCGAGCCTTATATCGCTGCGACGATTCACCTTCCCAGCGAGTACCTCGGAGGCGTTCTGCAGCTGTGCGAAGAGAAGCGCGGCGTGCAGAAGCACCTGGACGTGAAATCACAGGGCAGGGCCATCGTCGTCTACGAGATGCCTCTGAGCGAGGTGGTGTACGACTTCTACGACCGCCTGAAATCCGTTTCCCGTGGCTACGCCTCGCTCGACTACGAGCCCATCGATTTCCGGACCTCGTCCCTGGTCAAGCTCGATCTTCTCATCAACGGCTCGCGCGTGGATGCGCTGTCGATGATATGTCATAAAGACCAGGCGTATCCTCGCGGCCGTGCGTTGGCCAAGAAGATGAAGGAGCTCATTCCCCGCCAGATGTTCGAGATCATCATCCAGGCGGCGATCGGCAACAAGGTCATCGCGCGAGAGACCGTAAAGGCCATGAGGAAGAACGTGACCGCCAAATGTTACGGTGGTGATATAACTCGTAAGCGCAAGTTGTTGGAAAAGCAGAAGGAAGGTAAGCGGCGAATGAAGCAGGTAGGCAGCGTCGAGATCCCTCAGGAGGCCTTCCTGGCGGTGCTGAAGGTCGGCGACTGAGCATGCTGACGAGGCGCAACACTCGCATCGAGGAGTCGCAAAAGGCCTCGTGGCGCGAGTATGCCGAGGCGCTGGGCATGGCCATACTTCTGGCCCTGGTCATCCGGGGCTTTGTGGTCCAGGCCTTCAAGATCCCGAGTGGGTCCATGCTTCCGACCCTTCAGATCGGGGACCACCTGCTGGTCAACAAGTTCATCTACGGTCTGCGTATGCCGGTGGTGGGCGGCCGGCTCTTCAGTTTCTCGGAGCCAGTGTCGGGTGATGTGATAGTCTTCGTCTATCCGGAGGATCGCAGCAAAGACTTCATCAAGAGGGTGAAGGCAGTCGCTGGTGACCGGGTGGAGCTCCGCAACAAGGTCCTGCTCGTCAACGGAAGCCCCGTCACCGATGACCACGCGTTCTATCGCCCGGGCGCCTCCCGCAACCGGAGTCCGAGGGACAACTTCGGCCCCATCACGGTTCCGGAGGGGCATGTGTTCGTCCTCGGTGACAATCGCGACCACAGCCACGACAGCCGGTTCTGGGGAACGGTGCCCGTAGACGACATACTGGGCAAAGCCTTCGTGCTCTATTGGTCCTGGGACGCCGATACCTTCAGCCCGCGCTGGGGCCGGATAGGCATGAGGATACCGTAATAGTTCGCCTCTCTTTGACTCTCTCGGCGGACCGCATTATTGCAGCCTGAACAGTCGCGTGACTGTGGGCCTTTTTAAGACCGGCACAGCGAGGCCGGAAAGAGGACCTGGTTGGAAACCGTTCCGTACATACTAGACCCACCCTCGGGTGCAGCCTTATCGAGCCTTGTCGGTGTTCCGGCAGGGTTTTTTTGTGCCCGCACCGCACCGGGTCGTCGAGGAGGGGGCGATGCCTAGCCAGCTCATGGATCGCAAGCAGATCCGGCGTGCCGTGGCGCGCATCGCCCACGAGATAGTCGAGCGCAACGGCGGCGTGGGCGGCCTCGGATTGGTCGGCATACGAACCGCCGGCGTGCCTCTGGCGGCGCAGATCGCCGAGAATCTAGCCGAGATCGAGGGCAGGCCCGTCCAGGTCGGCGCCATGGACATCACTCTTTACAGGGACGACGCGATCAAGCTCGGTCCCAAAGCGCGCGTCGAACGTACCGAGATCCCCTTCGAAGTGCGCGATACAACCATCGTCCTGGTCGATGATGTGCTCTTCACCGGCAGGACCGTGCGCTCGGCCTTGGACGCGCTCACGGATCTGGGCCGGCCCGCCGCCGTGCAGTTGGCCGTACTGGTCGACCGCGGCCATCGTGAGTTGCCGATTCGTGCCGACTACGTGGGCAAGAACATCCCCACCGCCTTGGACCAGACCATCTCTGTAGCCGTGTCCGACGGTGGGCAGCTCGAGGGTGTCTATCTGAAGGGGGCTAGCGATGAGTGACAGCAAGCGTCACCTTCTCGGTCTGCGCGGAGTCCAGGCCGAGGACATCAAGATCCTGCTCGAAACTGCCGAAGCGCTCATGGACGTGTCATCGCGGGACGTGAAGCGGCTGCCGGCGCTGCGCGGCAAGACCGTCATAAACCTGTTCTTGGAGAACAGCACGCGAACGAGGATATCCTTCGAGATCGCCGCGAAACGTCTGTCGGCCGACTCGATCAACATATCCGCCGGAGGCTCGAGCCTGTCCAAGGGCGAGACTCTGGCCGATACGGCGCGCAACCTACACGCCATGTCGCCGGACGCGATCGTGGTGCGTCACCCGTCGGCAGGCGCCGCCAAGCTCCTGGCGGACATAGTCGACTGCCCGATAGTCAACGCGGGCGACGGCTGGAACGAGCACCCGACCCAGGCGCTGCTCGACATCCTCACGATCGCTCAGCACAAGCCCAGCATCGAAGGGCTGGTAGTCACTATCGTCGGCGACATTCTTCACTCGCGCGTGGCGCGCTCCAACATCTACGGGTTGCTTACGTTGGGTGCCAAGTTGCGGCTGGCCGGTCCCCCGACGCTGCTGCCTCCCGAGTTCGCATCCCTCGGCGCGGAGATTCACTACGACATTCCGTCGGCGGTCGCCGGTGCCGACGTGATCATGATGCTGCGCATCCAGCGTGAACGTCAGGGCAAGAATTACTTCCCGAGTCTCGACGAATACGCCCACTACTACTGCCTTACCGAGGACGTCCTGGCCGACGCCAAGTCCGACGTGATCATTCTCCATCCGGGGCCGATGAATCGTGGGATCGAGGTCTCGAGCGGCGTGGCCGACGGTCCCTACTCGGTGATGATGAACCAGGTTTCCAACGGGGTAGCGATGCGCATGGCGGTTCTCTACCAGCTCATCGTTCCCGGTGCCGACGGTATACGTGGCAGTGAGATACCGGAGCCGAGCCTACCCTCTGCGGCGGGGGGCCAGGTGCTCTAGGCGCGACGTGAGTATGGGAGTGACGGTCTAGGACATGGAAAGAGCACCGCATTCGGGACGCTTGCTCATCGAGGGTGGGCGTGTGATCGACCCCGCATCGGCCTTCGACGGAACCGCCGACGTTTTCATCGAAGACGGCGCCATCGTGTCGGTCGACAAACCGGGGTCCATCGGGGCCGAAGGGGCCGATCGCATCGACGCGGCCGGCAAGATAGTCAGCCCCGGCTTCGTGGACATGCACGTGCACCTGCGCGAGCCGGGCTACGAGTACAAGGAAACGATTGCTTCCGGGTGCATGGCGGCCGTCGTCGGTGGTGTCACGTCGGTGGGGTGTATGGCCAACACCAACCCGGTCAACGA
This sequence comes from Candidatus Binatia bacterium, assembly GCA_028278325.1. GTDB lineage: Bacteria > Desulfobacterota > Binatia > UBA1149 > JAJCZL01 > JANQEO01. Next base: position 2,227 of record JANQEO010000278.1, on the reverse strand, counting down.
CAACTCCGCTGTGACGAAGTACATAGTCGACCGGGCTGAGGCTGTCGGATTGGCGAACGTGTTTCCGATCGGTGCGGTCTCGGTGGGGCTGAAGGGGGAAGCGCTGTCGGAGGTCGGTGAGATGTTCGAGGCCGGCATCGTCGCGATCTCCGATGACGGGATGCCGGTCATGGACAGCGGGCTCATGCGCCGCGCGCTGGAGTACACGAAGATATTCGACATCTGCGTCATCGCTCACGAAGAAGACACCCAGCTTTGTTGCGGCGGGGTCATGAACGAAGGCGTCGCGGCAGTCGAGATGGGTTTACCCGGGATGCCTTCCGCCGGTGAAACCGCGATGGTCGCGCGTGATGTGGAGCTTGCGCGTTTCACAGGTGGCCGTCTGCATATAGCTCATGTCTCCACAGCGGAATCCGTCGAGATCATCCGTCATGCAAAAGATCGAGGGATCAGCGTCACGGCGGAGGTGTCACCGCACCACTTCACGCTCGATGAGACGGCCGTGTTGGGCTACAACACTAACGCGAAGATGAAGCCGCCGCTGAGAACCGCCCGGGACGTGCAGGCTGTGCGCCAAGGCCTGGCCGACGGGACTCTCGACACCATCGCCACGGATCATGCCCCCCACCACCGGGACGAGAAGGCCGTGCAGTTCGATGCAGCGGCTGTCGGGATCATCGGGCTGGAGACGTCTCTATCGCTGTCGTTGGAACTCGTGCGCAAGGGCGACGCTTCTCTCGGTAGAATCCTCGAGGCCATGACGATCGCGCCTGCACGTAATCTGGGCATCGACAGAGGGACGCTTGCCAAGGGCGCAGTTGCCGATGTCACGATCTTCGACCCCGACCGGGAATGGACTGTCAAAGCGGACGAGATCGCTTCCAAGAGCCACAATACGCCCTTCGAGGGCCGGGTTCTCAAGGGCAAGGTGGTGCGCACTATCGTAGGGGGGCGGTCGGTATGGGAGGACCCGGAGTGAAGGCTACGTTGGTACTGGCGGACGGGCGGATGTTCAGAGGCTCTGCGTTCGGCGCCGAGGGCAAGGTGGCCGGCGAGGTGGTGTTCAACACTTCAATGTCGGGCTACCAGGAGATCCTTACCGATCCCTCCTACGACGGCCAGATCGTGACCATGACCTATCCGGAGATCGGTAACGTCGGCGTCAATGATGAGGACGTCGAGAGCTTCGAGCCGTGCCTGAGCGGCTTCGTGGTCAAGGAGTACTGGCGGACGCCTAGCAACTGGCGGTCGGCGATGTCGTTGGGAGACTACATGGCATCGCACGGCATCGTCGGCATCGAAGGGATCGACACCCGGGCATTGGTAGCGCACATACGCGACCGTGGTGCCCAGCAGGCCGTGCTTGCGACCGGCGAGGTCGACGAGAACGCCCTGAAGAATGAAGCGGCGGCCCGGCCGACTCTCGACGGTATGGACCTGGCAACTGGGGTGTCTACCGAGGATGCCTACCGCTGGAAGTCCGGACTTTGGACGCTCCGCAACGGCTACGCCAGCATCGATGCTGCGGGGCCGCTGGTGGTGTCTTTCGATTTCGGCATCAAGCTCAACATCCTTCGCAACCTGACCGAACTCGGCTGCCGCGTCATTACCGTGCCCGCTTCGACAACGACGGCGGAGGTGATGGCGATGAAGCCCGACGGGCTGTTCCTTTCTAACGGCCCGGGCGACCCCGATGCCGTGAAGGGGGCGATAGGCGTCGTCAGCGAGCTCGTGCAGCAGATACCCACCTTCGGTATCTGCCTTGGCCACCAGATTTTGGCCCTGGCCCTGGGAGCGAAGACTTACAAAATGAAGTTCGGCCATCACGGCGGCAACCAGCCCGTGATCGAGCTGTCCAGCGGCGTGATCGACATTACCTCACAGAACCACGGGTTCGCCGTAGACGCCGACTCGCTTCCGCAGGGGGTGAGGGTCACCCATCTCAACCTGAACGACGACACCGTCGAGGGTTTGGAGCACGAGTCCCTCCCCGTGTTCTCAGTGCAGTACCATCCCGAGGCATCGCCGGGGCCGCATGATGCAAGCCCTCTCTTCCGGCGGTTCTTGGAATCGATGAAGGCGGGGGCGGCTGAGTTGCCGGAAGCTCTGCTCAGGCCAGAGCCTGGAATGGGTTGCTGAAGATGCCCAAGCGCGAAGACATCCATACGATCATGCTCATCGGCGCCGGGCCGATCGTGATCGGCCAAGCCTGTGAATTCGACTACTC
>JANQEO010000269.1 GCA_028278325.1 Candidatus Binatia bacterium | reverse complement strand
ATCGTGGGAATCACGATAATCCAGAAGAGCGATCTCTCGGTTCGCAAGAAGGAGCCGAAGGTCGCACTAGTGCTGGCCGGCGGCGCGATCACCGGCGGCCCTTACAAGCTCGGCGGTCTCAAGGCCCTCGACGACTTCCTCATCAACCGCAAGACCACCGACTTCGATCTCTACGTCGGGCTGAGCGCCGGCGCGATGCTGGCGGCGCCGCTGGCAACAGGCGTGTCTCCGTCGGAGATGCTGCGTGCCCTCGACGGCTCATCTGTACAGTACTCGAGGTTCCGCCCCAGCGATTTCTACAGTCTCAACATCGGCGCATTCTTCGCCAAGCCTGTCGAGTACATGCTCGATGTCATGACCTACGTCCCGGGCATCATCGTGGACCTGTTCGGCCAAGCGCCGGAACTGGCCGAGAAAGTCAGTCCGCCTCTGAGGGAGTTCAGGCAAAGCCCGAGTTTCGCCACCCTTCAGGATGTCGCATCGCCGCTGGTGGAAGCGTTGGTCTCCCGCCGCGTGCCCTTGCCTCACGACTATCTGCCGGCCGGTGTGTTCGACAACTCTTCGATCGAACGCTACCTGCGCCAGAACCTCCAGAGCAACGGGCTACCGAACGACTTCCGCGGGCTCTGCAAGCACACCGGGCGAGAGCTCTACATCGTCGCCATGAACCTGGACACGGCGGAGCGCGTAGTATTCGGGCACGACGCGGAGAACGCCGTCACGGTTTCCGAGGCGGTGCAGGCATCGACGGCCCTGCCCGTCTTCTACCGGCCCGCACGCATCAAGGGCGTGGACTACGTCGACGGCGGCGTGCGGCGTACGGCCAACATCGACGTGGCCATCGAGCACGACGCCGATCTGGTTATCTGCTACAACCCGTTCCGTCCCTTCTCGAACAGAGTGATCCACAAGTACGTGCCCGAGGAAGGAAAGTTCGTCAGCGAGGGCGTACCCCTGGCCGAGCAGGGCGTGATCACAGTACTCAACCAAGTCTTCCGAACCTTGCTGCACTCCAGGCTGCAGTACGGGCTACGCCAGTACCAGGACGATCCTAACTTCACCGGCGACATCATCGTCATCGAGCCTACGGAGACCGATACCCACTTCTTCGCGATGAACCCTCTCGCGTTCTGGGACGGGCCGAAGGCGGGGCGCCACGGGTACGTGTCGGTCACGCACTCCATCGACACCCACTACGACGTCATGAAGCAGATCCTGCAGTCCTACGGGATTCTCATGACCAGGCGCGAGGTTCGAGAGGGCCTGGAGCGCATGAACCGCCGTCACTTCGGCGACGACACTATGGACGTTCTCGGCCGCGACGTGCCAAGGCGCGATCTCAACGTAGCCTGACCCGCGTCAGCGCCGCCTAGCCCAGCACCGCTTTCCTGAAGTTCGCCCCGGGAGTGATCTTGCCCAAAATGCGCGGGCCCGCCGCGCCAGTGGCAGCCGGAATATTGGCCACGCGCCCCTCCAGGGCGCAGTATCCCAGGACCGCAAATGCGACGGCTTCCACCGCCTGAGGATCTACTCCCAGCTTCGCTGTCGTCGACACTTCCGTGGCGGGCAACTCGTCTGCGAGCATGGACATCAAAGTGGGGTTGGCCGCTCCTCCGCCGCAAACGAAGCACTCATCCGGCGGGCTCGACGCCAGGCGGCGATAAGCACGGGCGATGCTGCGGGCAGTAGCCATCGTCGCGCTCGCGAGGATGGCCGAGTCACTCAGGCCCAACTTGCGGCCCTTTCGAACCATCTTGGCGGCAAGAGGCTCGCCGAAGTCCTCTCGCCCGGTCGATGCCGGTAGGCGGCGGCGGAAGAAAGGGTGAGCCAGAACCAGATCCACGAGACGTCCGTCGACGCTTCCCCTGGCTGCCATGGCACCGCCCTTGTCGTAGCGGCGTCGGCCGCCACTGAGGATCTTGATGCAGGAATCAATGAGCATGTTGCCCGGCCCGGTGTCGGTGCCGCTGATCTCACCCCCGTGAAGCAGCGTCACATTGCCGATCCCGCCCAAATTCTGAACGGCGCGGACCGCCCGCGGGTGTGAGAACAGCTCACCGTGCGCAAAGGGTGCCAGCGGCGCGCCTTGGCCCCCAGCCGCGGTGTCGGCCTGCCGGAAATCGGAAACCGTCGTCACCCCCGTAGCCTCGGCGATCACCGCCGCCTCGCCCAGCTGGACGGTGATGGTAGGACGCCCCGGCTGATGACCCACCGTCTGCCCATGGCTCGCGATCGCGTCTACTCGAGACGGATCGAGGCCGGCCTCGGTAACTGCCTCGAGCGCAGCCTCGCCGAAGCGACGCCCGACGCGCTGCGACAGTCTGCCTATGTCGAGAGCCCCGCTGCGCGAGCCGGATGCGACGGCCATGAGATCATGGTGCAGGCTGCGGGGGTAACGAAGGGCCGAGAAGCCGATTTGACGCAGGAGCAGACGGCCGCGCTTGCGCGTAAGTTCCACCACCGCGGCGTCGACACCGTCCATCGAGGTGCCTGACATCAGCCCGACTACGATCATGCGCCCACGGTTGTCATATCATCGCGCGACCAGGGATGCAGCAGGCCGCGATCTAGCCGGGACGGGGCCGAGGGCAAAAAAAAAGGGAGCCGCACTATGTGCGGCTCCCTGGTAACTGAGTTTGCAGTCGCGACTAGGCGGTCGGGAACAGCTGCTGCATCTTCAGAGCAAGGCTCATGTCGCCTTTGATCTTGAGCTTGCCGCCCATGAAGGCCATCTGAGGATTCAGCTTTCCGTTGACCATATCGAGATAGTCCGATGCCGCCATTGTGATGGTGATGTTGGGGGAATCCGTTCCACCCTCGTTCACCTCGCAAGCCTGCTCAGCAACCTTGACGTGGTATGTACCGCCGTCGTCGCCGGTAAGATCAAACTGGTACACGGCGTTGACACCGGCTGCCGCCGCGGCATTGAACCGCTCGGGCATCGCCTTGAATACGTCCGCTACGCTGGTTGCTTCTTCCGCCATTTATCTACTCTCCTCCTTCGAGTCTCTGGTTAAAGATTGCGGTTATGTACGGAACCTGACGCCTTATGTCAAAGGCGTCCTACGCAGCCGAAAAAGCAAAGAAAAAGCCCCCCGGAGTAACTCCGGAGGGCCCGTTCCGCGACCCTCTCAGGCCGCTGATGCCTGGAGACGCCCGCCATGGCCGGCAACGGCCGGCCATGGCAGTGCCCGGCTTAGCGCTTGCGACGCTTGGCAGCCTTGCGCTTGGTTTTGCGCTTGGCTTTCTTCTTGGTCGCCTTCTTCCTCTTGGTTGCTTTACGCTTCGTAGCTTTCCGCTTCGTAGCTTTCCGTTTGGTCTTGCGCTTGGCTTTCTTCTTCGTCGCTTTGCGCTTGGTCTTGCGCTTGGCGGCCTTGCGCTTGGTGGCCTTGCGCTTCGTAGCTTTACGCTTCGTAGCTTTGCGCTTGGTCTTGCGCTTAGTGGCCTTCCTCTTCGTAGCCTTCCTCTTGGTTGCTTTGCGTTTCGTCTTACGCTTAGCAGCCTTCTTCTTTCTTACTGCCATAGGTTGCCTCCTTCACCTTCCTCTACCGGAACACGTCCCAGGCATTGGGATCGAACGTTCAAATTATAGAGAACCTGTATAAAGGGAGTCAACAAAAATGCAGCAAGAGTTGTTCCTTTTTTGAGAGCGCTTATTGACACGAGCACGAGTTTAGTAACTCGACCACGTCATCAGGTGAACGTTTAAGTAAACGTCGGAAGCGAATAGACGACAACTCGTTTCGGTTAACGCTTGAACGCAGCGCGTCCAGCATAAACCGCACGGCGTCCCAGCTCTTCTTCGATACGAAGCAGCTGATTGTACTTCGCAGTCCTCTCTCCGCGAGACAGAGATCCCGTCTTTATCTGGCCGGCGTTGGTCGCAACCGCCAGATCCGCGATCGTCGTATCCTCGGTCTCGCCCGAACGGTGCGAAATCACGGACGTGTAGCCGGCCCGCGACGCGGTGCGGACGGCCTGGATAGTCTCGGTCAACGAACCGATTTGGTTGACCTTTATGAGGATGGAGTTCCCCACACCCTCACGTATCCCTCTGCGCAGACGCGACGTGTTAGTAACGAACAGGTCGTCGCCGACGAGTTGAACCTTCCGTCCCAGCTCCGCGGTCAACATCCGCCAGCCTTCCCAATCGTCTTCGTCCAACCCGTCCTCAATCGAGACGATGGGGTACTTCTTAACCAGCCTGCGGTACAGAGCGATCATCTGCTTGGACGTGAGCTTGCGGCGGTCGGACTTCTTGAAGTGATACACCCCCTTCTCGAAGAACTCGCTGGCTGCGCAGTCGAGAGCCAGGGCTACGTGACGCCCGGGCTTGTAGCCGGCCGCCACGATGGCCTCCAGGACCACCTCGATGGCTTCGTCGTTGCTGCTCAAATTGGGCGCAAACCCGCCTTCGTCGCCTACATTCGTGCTCAGACGCCTGGATTTCAGCACCTTTTTCAGACTGTGGAAGACCTCGGCCCCCATACGCAGGGCGTCAGCGAAGCGTTTCGTCCCCAAAGGCACGATCATGAACTCCTGGAAGTCCAGCCTGTTGTCGGCGTGAGCCCCGCCGTTGACGATGTTCATCAGAGGGACCGGCAGGGTCTTGGCGCGCGCCCCTCCTATATAGCGGTATAGCGAGCTCCCCGAATAGGCGGCCCCCGCCTGGGCGACGGCCAGAGATACGCCGAGAATGGCGTTGGCGCCCAGCCGCGATTTGTTGGGTGTTCCATCGAGGGCGATCATGGCCGCATCGATGTCCTTCTGTTTCCTGACATCCATGCCTGTCACGGCCGGTGCGATTATCTTCTCGACGTTCTCGACCACGCCGAGAACACCCTTGCCGCCGTAACGCTTGCGGCGGGTGTCACGAAGCTCCAGGGCTTCGTGCTGTCCCGTCGAGGCTCCCGAGGGGACGCAGGCGCGGCCCACGGCGCCGCCGCGCACCGTCACATCGACTTCGACCGTCGGGTTGCCTCGTGAATCCAGTATCTCGCGCGCTTTGACTTTGGCGATACGCATGATTTCGACCGTACTCCTTTTCCTGGGGGCTTTTGCTGGGACTGGTGGCGCGGCAATCGAGAGAGTATCCTTTGATGTCATGGTTGCAAGCCGCAGGAAGGACAGCACCAAGCACGTGATGTGGATGGTGTGGGGACTTACCCTCCTCGCGGTCGTGCTGTCGGTGAATCTAGTGTTCGGCCGCCACGGTATCGGCCACGTTCTCGACTTGAGAGCGTTGCTGGCGGAGCTGTCGGATCAGACCTACGAGCGCACCGTCCGCAACCACCGTCTGGCTCTTGAACTCTACGGTCTGCGTACGGATGAAAAGGTGCTGAGCAGCTTCGCCAGAACCGAATTCGGCTTGGTACGTTCCGACGAGCTGGTGTTTATCTTCGATACCGAGGGCGAGGCCCGCTCGCGCTAGGCCTCGCCCCGATCCCTTTCAGACGGGCTGACCGTCAGGAGCAGCCGCTCGTAGCACCACAGTTGTGGCACTTGTAGCACGCACCGTTGCGAATCATCATCGCGCCGCATTCGGTGCAGGTGGGAGCGTCGGCCTGCGGTGAGATGAAATCGTTGGGATCCCAGCTGCCCGCTTCTCCACCGGCGGGTGCGCTCTTGGCTTCCTCTGCGGCAGCCTCGGGCTGAGGAGCCTCGGCGCCCGCAGGGACCTGGCCGTACTTGAGTCCCAGATACCGGAATATGTAGTCGGTCAGTGACTTGGCCATCGGGATGTCGGTGTTCTTGGTGAAACCCGACGGCTCGAAGCGCACGTGAGCGAACTTTCTGACCAAGGCCTCCAGGGGGACGCCGTACTGCAGGGCCAGCGAGGTCAACGTCGCCACCGTGTCCATGAGCCCCGATATGGTGCTGCCCTCCTTGGCCATCTTGATGAAGATCTCGCCGGGAGTTCCGTCCTCGTAGAAGCCAACGTGGACGTAACCCTCGTGGCCCGCGACCTCGAACTTGTGGCGTGCCGAGCGGCAGTCGGCGTTCAGACGCCGCCGCACCGGCTGGTTGGAGGCCGACGTCTCTTCGCTCTCTGCGCTTTCCTCTTCGTCGCCGGTGCCGAGAGGCTGGATTCTCTTACAGCCGTCCCGATAGATGGCGACCGCCTTGATGCCCAGGCGCCAAGCTTCGATGTAGGCGTTCTCGATGTCCTCGACGGTGGCATCGTTGGGCACATTGATGGTCTTGGAGATCGCTCCCGAGATGAAGGGCTGCACCGCCCCCATCATCCGCAGGTGACCCGTGGGCTCGATGCTGCGGACACCGTTGCGAGCCCTGAACGCGCAGTCGAACACGGGCAGATGCTCCTCCTCGAGATGAGGCGCTCCTTCGATGGTCTCCTGCTCGTCGATGTATTCGAGAATGTCCTGGATCTGGTGGTTCTCGTAGCCGAGCCTCAGCAATGCCGGCGCTACACTGTTGTTGACGAACTTGAGAAGGCCGCCGCCGACGAGCTTCTTGTACTTGACCAAGGCGATGTCGGGCTCCACGCCGGTGGTGTCGCAATCCATCATGAAAGCAATGGTGCCGGTGGGCGCCAGCACGGTGACCTGGGAGTTGCGTACACCGTAGCGGCCGCCTTGTTCCAGGGCCGTGTCCCAAACCTCGCGGCTGGCGGAAAGAAGATCCAGGGGCACGTAGGCGGAGTCGATATGCCGCGACTTCTCTCTGTGCTTGTCTATCACGCGAAGCTGAGGCCCACGGTTGCGCTCGTACCCATTGTAAGGACCCATCACCGCCGACAACCTCGCCGACTGGCTATAGGCCTCGCCACACATCAATGACGTGACGGCCGCTGCGAAGGCGCGTCCGGCCTCCGAATCGTAGGGCATGCCCATTCTCAGGAGCAGAGCGCCGAGGTTGGCATAGCCCAGTCCGAGCTGGCGGTAGTCCTTCGCCGTGCGGCCGATCCCTTCGGTGGGATAGCCGGAATTGTCTACGAGAATGTCTTGGGCCGTGATCATGATGTCGACGGCATGACGGAAGCCCTCGACGTCGAACTTGCCCTCGTCGTCGACGAACTTGAGCAGGTTCAGCGAAGCGAGGTTACAAGCCGAGTCGTCCAAGTGCATGTACTCGCTGCAAGGGTTCGACGCCGTTATGGGACCCGTGTTCGGGCAGGTGTGCCAATCGTTGATGGTCGTATCGAACTGCATGCCCGGATCACCGCAGAAGTGCGTGCTCTTGGCGATCTTCTGCATCAGTTCACGGGCTCTATAAGTGTCGGCCGGGGTGCCGTCCGTGACGTAGCGAGTCGTCCACTCCTCGTCGTCGACGACGGCCTGCATGAATTCGTCGGTGGCCCGCACCGAGTTGTTTGCGTTCTGGAAGAAGACCGACGAGTAGGCGTCACCGTCTATGGAGCTGTCGTACCCGGCGTCGATCAGAGCCCAGGCTTTGCGCTCTTCCACTTCCTTGCACTCGATGAACTCCTCGATGTCGGGGTGGTCGGCGTTGAGTACGACCATCTTCGCCGCGCGCCTCGTCTTGCCGCCGGACTTGATGACGCCGGCCGACGCATCGGCTGCCCGCATGAAGGAGACGGGGCCGGAGGCCGTGCCTCCGCCGCGAAGCTTCTCCTTGGAGGAGCGTATCTTGGACAGATTGACGCCCGACCCGGAGCCACCTTTGAAGATCGTGCCTTCCTTCGTGTACCAGGACAGGATGGAGTCCATGGTGTCGTCGACCGAAAGAATGAAACAGGCCGAGCATTGCGGGTTCTCTTCGACGCCGACGTTGAACCAGACCGGGCTGTTGAAGCAGGCCTGTTGGCCGAGCAAGAGGTGGGTCAGCTCGTCGCGGAATATCTCTTTGTCTTGGGGGGTGGCGAAGTATCCCTGGGAATGTCCCCAGCCCTCGATGGTCTCGACCACGCGGCCGATCAGCTGGCGAACGCTCTTCTCCCGTTTGGGCGTGCCGAGGTGCCCGCGGAAGTACTTGGATGCAACGACGTTGGTAGCCAGCTGACTCCAGCCGGCGGGGAACTCGACGTCCTTCTGCTCGAAGACCGCCTTGCCACCCTCACCCTGGATGACCGCGTCACGCGATTCCCACTCGACTGTCGAGTAAGGATCGACACCCTGCTGAGAGAGACGACGGCGAAATCTGAGACTCGGCCGCTGGTAGCCGCTCTGGCTCTTCTCTTCCACTCTCTCCTCGGTCGGTCGGGTCACCTCAGCAACGTCGTCTGCCATTTACAACTCCCTCTCGATTCGCCGGCGCGCGCGAGCCCGCAATCATGCGTCGTCGCCCCGGGCTGACACAAAATTTAGTTAACGTTAAGGTCTTGGCAGCGCCCCTTCAGAGACGCCCTGCCGCAGCCACATCCGCCCCCACAAGACTATAGCGAATGCCATCATCTTGTGCGCAGACCTTCTTTGTACCACCATATCTTGTGTTCGGCCCTGTTTTTTCACCACCGGCGAAAATTGCCTTGCAAACTACGAATCATAGGCGATAAAAAGACGAAAGTCCAACGGAATTTCGTCCTCTCGAGGGTAGTGGAAAAGCGATGCCCTCGACTGTATGTAGGCGGGGCGGGGCGGGTCGAGACAGCTCGAGCACGTTGAGCACTTTGAGAAGGCTAAGCAGTTTGAGATGGTGAGGCGGCGGACAGGCGGATCAGGGTCTCCTGAGCTACTGGGCGAGTTGCTGGGCTCGGCGCTCGCCCGCACCGGTCTGGATCGAGATCTCGATGACTACCGCATCATGGAGGTCTGGGACGAGGTCGTAGGACCCGCCATCGCCCGCAACGCCCAGCCCACGCGATTGGACGACCGCCGCCTCGTCGTGACGGTACGCAACTCCCCGTGGCTCCACGAGCTGGGACTGCTCAGAAGCGAGCTCTGCTCGCGCCTCAACGAACGCATGGGCCGCAAAGTGATCAGCGAGATCTTCATAGTGGTCGGCCGCCTGGAAGACACCAAGACTTCGTCCGAGAGAGGGCCCTCGGCGCGCAAGCCGGCTTCCTTGGGACCGGCGCCGGATCTGTCGGGGACGGGTCTTCGCGAAGAACTCGCGGAGGCTTTCGAACGGTTATGGCGTGCCTCCCATGGACGCAGGTCCGACTGATCGGCCCGAAGGATCTACGCCGACCAGTCCGCGGCAATCTTTTCGAACTCGGTCGCTGCCAGGGCCTGCTCGACGAGCCGAGCCACGTCGATGAGAGACTCGGCGGCGGCTACTTCGTTGGCTTTGGCCGCTGTTGCAGGGTGCTTGGGGACGAACAAGGTGCAACAGTCCTGGTCGGGCACGATCGAGATCTCATAGGTGCCCCATTTCTGCGCATAACGACTGATCTCGAGTTTGTCCATGCCCACCAGCGGCCTCAGTACGGGCATCGTGGCGGCGCTCTCGATGACACCCAGGTTGGGTAAGGTCTGAGAGGCTACCTGACCCAGGCTTTCACCCGTGACGAGCGCACCCGCACCAAAGCGGGTCGCGACCTTGCACGCGATCCGCATCATCATCCTGCGATAGAGAACTACCCTCAGCGGTCTCGGAACGAACCGGACTATTTCGCTCTGCACGTCACCGAACGCGACAAGCGCCAGGTTCAACGGCATCTGGCCACGGGCGATGACGGCTGCCAGCTGCCGCGCTTTGTCGATGCTCGCGTCGTTGAGATAGGGAACGCTGTGAAAGTGAATGGCGTCGATGCGGCAACCACGCCTCAGCATGCGCAGGCCCGCGACCGGCGAATCGATCCCGCCCGATAGCAGCACCAAAACCCTGCCTCCGGTGGTCACCGGAAGGCCGCCGCATGTGTCGACCTTTCGCAAAGAAACGAAGGCCCCGGCGTGGGTGATCTCCACGAAGACGGTCTCGTCGGCGTTGCGCAGATTCACTCCTGCGCCGCTTGCGGCCTTGAGCAACGCCCCCAAGCGGCTCGCTACTTCCGGGGACTCGAGCGGAAACCGTTTGTCACCGCGCTTGACCTGCACGCGAAAAGAGCCGGCGGGCTTCCAGCCCTCGGCCATGGCGGAGACCGTATTCTCCAACGCATCCATCGTCGCTTCGCATGCCACACAGACGAGCAGATTGGCTACACCGGGAACCACCGAGAGCCTGCGCACCACGGTGTCGGCATCGGCATCGCCGAGCCTCACCAGCATGCGGCCGTAGACGGCGTTGACTTCGCCTACCGGCAGCCCCTCGAGCGCCGACCGCATGTTGGCGAGCAAGCGTCCTTCGAACTGCTCGCGATGGCCGAGTTTCAGCGCGATCTCGCTGTAGTGGACCAGTATGGTATCGGGGTCGGGGCCTGGCACGCCCGGAACCTAACCACGGCGCTGGCCCAAAACCAAGATCGCACCTAGAATCACGCGAGTGCATTCGCGCGAAGACATACGCCGCGCTCTCACATCCCGATCACGGATCGAGTTGGAAGAGCCGGACGGTTTCGCTTGCGCCGTTCTTCTGGCGCTGATGCCGGGCACCGGCGACTACGAGGTTCTGTTCACGCTGCGCAGCGACGATCTTCCGAGCCACAAAGGACAGGTATCCTTCCCCGGCGGCAAGATGCACGACGAGGACATCGATCTACTCGAGACGGCGCTGAGGGAGGCCAACGAGGAAGTCGGAATCACACCCGGGGACGTGGACGTCCTCGGCTGCCTCGACGATGTGTCGACTATGGCTGGGCAGTTCGTGATCACCCCCTTCGTCGGATTGCTGCCCTCGGACTACGAGTTCACACCCAATCCGTCGGAGGTCACCGACATCTTCACCCTGTCGATCAGCGACCTCGGTGACCCGCGCCACCGTATCACCGAGAACCGGCGCTTCGACGGCGTGGACTACGAGATCTCGATGATCACGGCCGGGCCTCACGGTATCTGGGGTGCGACGCACAGAATCACCGAGAACTTCCTGGAATGCATCGACGCCGAGAGCGGCAAGAGCTGAAACGCCGGAGACGCCGTCAGCCGACTTCGATCAGCATGCCGTCGTAGGCCCTCTCGACTTCCAGGTCGGCGGCGGCACGTACATCGGGGCCGAGATGGGTAAGCACGAGCCTGTCGCAGCCGAGTTCTTCACGGTGCATGAGGATGTCGGCGTAGCTGGTGTGGAAATCCGTCTCGGGCTCCAGGGAACAGCACTCGCAGAGAAACAAGTCACAGTTGCGGCTGTGCTCGACGAACGCATCGGTCCAGGCCGAGTCTCCTGAGAACAGCACCGACGCGCCGCCGCTTTCGAGCTTGTATCCGAGACAGAAAGGCTCGGCCATGTGCGGCACCTGGAAGGCCGAGCACTTGAAACCCGCCAATTCGAACTCGTCGCCGGGCCCGACCGGCTGCTCCACGAGCTCGAACTTCAACTTGTGAAAATGCTCTTCCTTATAGAGCTCGCTGTAGACCGCCCGCGACCGCGCCATCGTCCCCGGCGGCCCGGCGATGACCAGGGGCCGCTCGCGGTGGCTGCGGAAGAGATAGTCGAGAATGAGAAAGGGGACGCCGCCGAAGTGATCACCGTGCAGGTGCGACACGAGAACCGCATCTATGGACTCGGGCGCAATCTTGGCCTTCTTCAGACCGGCCAGCACCGAGGGCCCACTCTCGAGCAGCATTCGGCCCTTTTCGTGCTCCAATAGATAGGCGCTATGCAACGCTCCGCCCGCGTTGAAGGCGTCGCCCGAGCCCAGCACCCTGACCTTGAGCATGGAGCCAGGGTACGAGACGGGTTCGCGGCAAGTCAAGAAGACGCTATAAACGCTCTAGAAAGGCGTCAGCAATGAACCTCGAGATTGGAGACACCGTAGAACTGGAAGCGGACACACTCGCCTACGGCCGTGACGCCGTAGGTCGCCATGACGGCGTCGTCGTCTTCCTGTCGGGAGCGGCGCCGGGCGATCGCGTACGAGCACAGATCGACGAAGTTCATCGCGGGTTCGTACACGCACACACTACAGAGGTGCTGGCTGCAGGCGCCGCCCGGGTAACACCGGACTGCCCGGTGGCCGAGAAATGCGGTGGCTGCCCCTGGCAACACGTCGACTACGAGTCCCAGCTCGTAGCGAAACGACAAAGCGTCATCGACGCATTGAGCCGCATCGGAGGCATCAGCGAGCCCTCCGTTACCGAGATACTGCCGTCTCCCCTTCAGTACGGTTACCGCAACAGGATCAAGCTGCGTTTCGACCACGGCAAGCTCGGATTCTATCGAGCCGAGACGCACTCTCTCGTGCAGATCTCGGACTGCCTGATCGCCGAAGATCGCATTCGCGAGAATCTACCCGCGGTGGAAGCGTTCGTGGCATCGCTGGCGACGCACGTGACCAGGGTCGAAATCATCAGCCGCGGCACTCTCGAAGGGGTAGTGCTGGCGATAAACAGCAAGGGTCGCTTGCGCCGCAGCGACTCGATCGCGGCGAGACGCCTTGTCGAAGACCCTACCAACCCCGTGGCCGGACTCACGATGTGGGGACGGGGATGGACCAGATGCTGGGGCGACACGTCTCGCCGCTACCTCAGCCCCGACCACGACTACGAGCTCGAGCTCAGCGGCGCCGGCTTCGGTCAGGTGAACACCACCGCCAACGAGATGCTGGTTGCTACCGCGTTGAAGAAAGCCGAGTTGAAGCCCGACGACGTCGTGCTCGACCTGTACGCCGGCGCGGGGAACTTTGCGCTGCCGGCATCCAAGATCGCCCGGCACGTCATCGCCGTGGAGTCCGACACCGATTCGGTCGAAGCCGGTCGCAAGAACGCAGCACGGTGCCGCAGCAAGAACATCGAGTTCGTTCTCAGCAGCGTCGGCGACTATCTCGACAAGCCCGCCGGGCCGCCCCCGTCGCATATAATTCTCGACCCGCCACGCAACGGTCTCGGTCCTCTGGCAGCAAAGGTAGCGGCTGCGGGAGCCTCGAGAATCG
The DNA here is from genome assembly GCA_028278325.1 of Candidatus Binatia bacterium. GTDB lineage: Bacteria > Desulfobacterota > Binatia > UBA1149 > JAJCZL01 > JANQEO01. The sequence continues at coordinate 4,786 of JANQEO010000269.1, read as the reverse complement.
TCTATGTGTCGTGCAACCCCCCCACGCTGGCCCGCGACGTCGAGGTCATGTGCGCGTCGGGCTATATGGTGAAAAGCGTAGTCCCCCTGGACCTTTTTCCCCATACTTTTCACGTGGAATCGGTGTGCGAATTGCTGTTGACTTGATTCAGGTCTGTCCGTATCGTTTTTTCGCTCGGACACGGGACATGAAAAAGAAGCCTCTCGCTGCGAAAACTAGCCTCGGACGGCACGCGAAAGTTACCATCCTGCCCGGCAAGGGCGTGTCCCAAGCGATCAACTATCTGCTCGAGGACAGGGACGAACTCGAGTGGCTGGTTGCCGTCGGACGCAACAAGGATGGCGAGATCTTCTTCTACGATACGGGCGGCGACATCATCGAAGATCTCGGAACGCTCGAGTATCTCAAGGAACGCATTGCCCGCGCCCACTTCGGCGAAGACGTCGACTAGCCGCCGGACCCGCGCTTGCGGACCTTCTTCCTCTTCGTCCTCCTGAACTACATCCTGCGTAATCCCCTGCTCGCCCTCTTGATCGTCGGCGTAATCTTCTACTTCGTCGAGGCCCGGCGCTCGGGCAGGTATTTCAATCCCGGCAAGTTCCTCTCGAAGAAATCCACGATTCACGAGCTCCGCAAGCGCACCGACGTCAACCCTCACGACGTCGACGCCCACAACGATCTCGGGCGTCTGCTGCTCGAAGAGGGCCGCAGCGACGAAGCCATCGCGCACCTGCGCACGGCGATCGAAAGGATGGACGAGTCCCCCGAAACGAACTACTACCTCGGCCTGGCGCTTCTGAACGGTAAAGACCCTGAAGAAGGAGTCGGATACGTGAAGCGCTCCATCGAGCTGAACCCACGCTTCCTCTATGGAGAGCCTCACGTCGCACTGAGCCGCCACTTCCTTGCGACCGAGTGTCCCGACCTGGCCGTCGAAACCGCCAAGGCTGCCGTGGACCTCAACACATCGAGCGTCGAGGGGTGGTATCTACTGGGCAACGCCTACGCGCAGACGGGCGAACAAGAGGACGCCGCAAGATCCTACGCCCAAGCGCAGGAAGCTTTCACACACCTTCCCAAGTACCTGCGCCTCCCGAACAGGAAATGGCGCAAGCTGGCCAAGAAGGCGTCGAAAGCCTGAAGGCGTTCAGAGAGAGTGGAACACCAAGCCGGTCAAGAGCTTGGGATAGAAGTAGGTCGACTTCTGCGGCATCAACTCACCGGCTTCGCAGACCTGCGACAGCTCGTCGCTGCGCGTCGGCTTGAGCAAGAAGGCACCCTCGCACTCTCCCGAGGAAACACGGCCCAGAACACCATCGGTATCGACCGTGTACGCCAACTCGATGCCGCCCGCACCCGCGGCCGGCAAAGCCTCTCCGAGCACCAGATCGTGCAACATGCTCACGCTCAGCCGTTGCACCGCCGATTCGGCGTCCGCGGGCTTGCGCTTCGCCAGCACGTAGTCGTTCCAGCCCGCGTAGGCGATCCCGACGACGGCGAAATCCTCTCCGGCATCTGAGAGTGCCGCTATGAAATCGCGCCGGCCGTCATCGGAGACAGGAAAGGTCGAGACTTCGAAGCGGCCTTCCAGCTCGCGACGGAAGGCGTCGGCATCACCGCCACCCGATGCGATCAACTCGCGATGCGTGGGAAGGATCAACATGCCCGGGTCCTCGAAGGTCGCCAGAAACGCCATGACGTGGGCGTCGGGCTTCTCGTCGTCACCGGGGGCATCCTCGTCGGCCGGCAGGGCGACGCCCGGGTTTGCATGCGCGAAGTAGTTCAAGGCGGTGGAGTAACGGTGGTGTCCGTCGGCGATGTAGACGGTACGCCCGCTGACCGCTGCGGTGATGCGCTCCAATTCGGCCGGGTCGTCGATGGTCCACACGCGGTGGCGCACCCCCTCGAAGACCACGTCGATATCGGGGAGGGTCTGCCAGCCTCCCGGCGGCTCGACTGAAAAGTCGGGATTCGAGTAGAGACCGAAGATCGGGCTGAGGTTGGCCTTGGCCTGCTTGGTCAGGGCCAAGCGGTCGTCCATGTGATGACCGAAAGTCTGCTCGTGAGGCCGTACCACACCGGAGGAGAAAGGCTCGAGATGCAGGGCCCCGATGAGCCCCGTCCGCCGCCTCGAGCCGTCGGCCTCGAAGTCCTGGGAATATACATAGAAACAGGGCCGTTCCTGGCGCACGAGCACTTCCTTGGTCAGCCATTCGTCGAAAAGAGCTGCGGCTCGCTCATGCCCCTCGCGGTTGAGGATGAGATGGACCGAATTGAACTCGCTCGCGCCGGCCAAAGCATCCCGCTTCTCGGCGTCGATGACATCGTAAGGCGGAGCGACGACGTCGTTGAAGTCGCCTATAGCATCGGGAGAGAACCCGATGCCTCTAAAGGGACGGAACCTGGCCAAGCTATTCCTCCAAGTTGACGATGGCACTGAGGGAATCGACCGGCACAGCACCCGCACGGCGTAGATAGGTACGACCGTCTGCGAACTCAACCACGGTCGACACATCACTGCCGCCGCGAAGACCACCGTCGAGGTAGGCGTCGACGGAATCGCCGAAGTAGGAGCGTGCCTCGTCGACGGACAAAGCCGGAGGACTACCTGCGGGATTGGCCGAGGTCGAGGTCAAGGGTCGTCCGGCGGCCAAGACCAGCTCCGCGGCGACGGGGTCACTGGTGCAACGCAGCCCGACGCCGCCCGAGGGACCCAGCAAGTCGGGGCTTACCGATGCGGCCGCAGGCAACACGATGGTGAGGGGGCCCGGCCAGAAACGCTCGGACAATCTGAACGCGTCGTCGGGCAGAGCACCGGCGATGAGATCGGAGGCCTTGTGTATGTTGGCCACCAACACCGAGACACCCTTGCCCGCCTCGCGCCCCTTGAGTTCGAACAGCGCGGCGATGGCCGCCGCATCCGTAGCGTCGACGGCCAAGCCGTAGACCGTTTCGGTGGGATAACAGACGATGCCCGAACGCCCGAGGGCTTCGACGGCCAGATCGATCTCCTGTCGGAGCTTACTTTCCGCCAACGGTCTCGATCACACCCGGCACCGCCTTGGTCTTCTTGGCGCGCCTGGCGCTGATCCGCCCGGCCAGGGCCTTGTCGGACAAAGACAAGATCTGGGCTGCCAGGATACCGGCGTTCTCGGCACCCGCCGAACCGATAGCCAAAGTCCCCACTGGTATTCCGGCGGGCATCTGCACCGTGGACAACAGAGCGTCGAAGCCGCGCAAAGCGCCGGACTCCAAAGGCACGCCGAGCACCGGCAAAGGGGTGTGCGCAGACACCGCGCCGGCCAAGTGCGCCGCCCTTCCCGCACCGACTACGAAAACCTGCACGCCGGCGCGCGAGGCATCCTGCACGTATCGCCGGGTCTTGTCCGGGGAACGATGGGCTGAAGTAACCACAACTTGGTGAGGTACTCCCAGTTCCTTGAGTACATCGGAAGCGGACTGCATCTGTTCAAGATCGCTCTTGCTTCCCATCATGATCGCTACCTTGGGCTTGCTCTTGGTTGCCATGTCCTTCGTTCCCTCTGCTCTCGTCGGTGGACGGGGTGAGTCTCAGCGGGACAGCGCCCGATGGGCGATGTCTCGGCGGTAGTGCGCCCCGTTCCAGGTGATTCGCGATACTGCTTCGTAAGCCTTGGCGACGGCGTCGCCTATGTCCCCGCCCAAGGCCGTGACTCCGAGCACCCGGCCTCCGGCGGTGATCCACTCGCCGCCCTCGTTCCTGTCGGTACCGGCATGAAAGACCTCTACCGAAGGCAACTCGGCGGCGCTGTCCAATCCACTTATGACGTCCCCCTTACGATAGGAAGCCGGATACCCCTGCGAAGCCATAACCACGCACACCGAAGACTTGGCCGCCCATGACGGGGAAAGAGAATCGAGACGGCCCTCCACGCACGCATCGAGCAGAGCGTAGAGGCTCGAGTCCAGACGCATCATGAGCGCCTGGCACTCCGGATCGCCGAAGCGCACGTTGTACTCGAGGACCTTGGGTCTGCCGTCGACGATCATCAAGCCGGCGTAGAGAACGCCCCGGTAATCGATACCGCGGGCTTTCAGTGCTGCACTCGTGGGCTCGAGCACGCTGCTGCGGATCTCGGCCTCGAGCGCCGCGGTCGCAACGGGAGCCGGAGAGTAGGCGCCCATGCCTCCGGTGTTGGGACCTGTATCGCCTTCGAAAGCCGCCTTGTGATCCTGAGCACTCGCCATCGGCAGAGTCGTCGCACCGTCGGTGAGCGCTATGATCGACAGTTCCTCACCGCGCAGAAACTCCTCGACCACGATGCGGCTGCCCGCGTCGCCGAAGCGCCGCTCCTCGAGCATGGACGTGATCGCGTCGTCGGACTCCTGCGGCGTCTCGCAGATGATGACCCCCTTGCCCGCCGCCAGCCCGTCAGCCTTCACGACCACCGGATAGCCGAGCTCCCTTGCGTAGCTCTTGGCAGGTTCCGCGGTGTCGAACTCCCGATACTCCGCCGTAGGGATACCGGCCTCGCTCAACAAGCGCTTGGTGAAAGCCTTGGATGACTCCAGGGCCGCACCGTCGGCCCCCGGGCCGAATACTCTGAGGCCGCGTTCGCGGAACGCGTCGGCGAGTCCCGCCGCAAGCGGCGCCTCCGGTCCGACGACAGTGAGATCCACGGCGGCGTCAGAGGCTGCCGCCGCGAGCGCGCTTATATCGTTGGGGTCGACATCGAGGCACTCGGCGACTCCCGCGATCGCCGCGGAACCGGGCGCGGCCAGGACCTGGCCGACTTCGGGATCACCG
>JANQEO010000266.1 GCA_028278325.1 Candidatus Binatia bacterium | reverse complement strand
GCCGGCCACCAGCCGGTCGGCCGCGATCTGCGCCCGGATCTGCTCGGCGATCTGGCGGTAGACCGGCCCGCCCCGCCCCGGCTCCCGCTCCAGCGCGATGTCCATGACCAAGCATTCTAGAAGCGGGACAATACCGGGTCAATCTGGATTTCTCCGGACAATAGAGCGTGCCGGTCGGAAGCAGGTATCTACTGCACGGGGCGACAACCCAGACAATCCGAGAACTTACCCGCGGGGACTACCGATCGCCCTCGTTCGTGTCCGGCTTGTCCTCGGCATCCTCACCCGGACGCGGCTTCGGCCAGCCGCCCTCGGGTTTCTCGACCGTGAGGGCCTGGCGGACAGCGTTCTTCCAGTCGCCCGGGATCGCGAGGCGGTCTTCCTTCGGGCCTGGCTTCTGCTTCTTCTTGACCATAGGGCTAACGTAGCAATGCGAATGATGGAGCCGGAGGGAATCGGACCCGCGGCCCGTCGCTTCCAACGGCGCAGGCCAGCTACCAGCTCGGCCCCGCCGAACGCACGGGGCACCCAGGGCAGCGCGGAGCGGTGGCCAGCCAGACACCGCGCTGTCCCTGGGCGCTTGTGCCCCGTGGGGCTGTATTCGGTGGCGGACGGGCTAGAATGTGAATGAACCCGCGCCGCCACAAAGTGGCAAACATGACGTATCCCGTTGTGTTGTGGTTCTTGGGCCAGTCGGGATTCTCTGGGCAAGAGACCTCTCCCGGCTGGCCCTTTGCGTTGGTCAGGGCTCCTCTTCGCTCGTTCCCATCGCTCCTTTGGCAGCGAGTACTTGGGCAAAGCCCGAGAAGAACGCGGAAATTCTCTCCGCGCTCCAGCCAGCGATCTCTTCCGTCTTGACGCGGATCGACACGCTGAACTCGATCACCCCCTCCTCGGGTGCTCCACCACCGAACATGGCTTTCGGGGTCGGTGCAGAGGGCGCTACCGGCGTTTCTGGTGTCGAAGCCGCCTTTGCGGCTGCGGGTTCGGGACGGGAAGAAACCCCCCGTTGCACCATCCCCGCTTCTCGCTCGACGAGCCCAGCCGCGCCCAAGTACTCCAAGACGATCCTCAACTGACGCTCATACTTGGGACCTGCCGAGCAAGCGTGCGCGAGACGGGAAACGGCTTGCTTCTCGTCGATTACACCGAGGGCTAGGTTCGGCTCGAGAGCCTTCCAACACCAGGAGCCGCCCAGAACCGCAGCCAGACGATGGCTTGCGCTGTCGGGGTCCCATTCGTGTTCCCTGGCGAACTCCCGCACCGCTTCGACGGGCACCAATCCGCTGTCTCCCCGTGTGAGGAGGCCGACCTCGGTGAAGAAGGCGTTTGCGAGTGAGGCAGTGGAATGTGACATCCCCAGGATCTCGGCCACGTCCTTATTGGTTACCTGTGTCCCCTCGGGGCCACTCTTCGCTGCATACGCGCGCAGCAGGTCGAGCTGACGTCCAAACGTGATCCGATCCGTCGGCAGAGCCTTCGTGGGACGCCGTTGGTTCCCACGCTTGCTCTCAGGCGGTGAGTCTTCGTCCGATGAAGTGGGCCCGGCCATCACACAGACCTCCGTTCTCTCTGGGCACCGAAAGCGTACGCGAGGATCACATGTGCCGCAACTCAGGAGCCACTGCCGCATCTCGCCAATGCATCGATTGAGGATCGTTAACGGTCAGAACAAGACGCTGGCTGAAAATATCTTCATAAATCACCGCAAAATATAAGTTTTCAAGAATCCGCTTTTGTCCTGTTCTGACCGTTGGCGATCCTCAATCGAGAGATTGGGGCTATGAGTGGTTCTTGGGCCGACTGCCGAAACCACATAGGGCTTTCGCTGAAGTAACGGGTCCTTGATCGAGTGGACTTCGGTGCCGATAGTGGCTTTCGAAACTGGAGCGAAAGCCATGCCCGAGCTACCGGAAGAACTCCAGGAGGCCATGGAGGCCGGAATCCTGACGGTGGATCAGCTCCGTGAACTGATCCGGCTGGAGGCGCGCGCCTTGGGTATGTCCTTCCATCAGGGCGTCGAAGCTGCGAGGCGCGGGACGCTACCCGACACCGTTATCGGCGAAGACCTCGACACTCTGGTTCGAATGCTACCTGCCGCCTAGTCCGTGCCGATCGAGGCGCCCACGCTCACGGGCGCGGTCACCCAGCTCAAAGACCACCTGAACGGCCTTCTCGCCCGCACCATTACCGAGACCCCGCTGATCGCGTTCGCGTTGAGGGGCGACGATCACGCAGGCCAGATGCAGCTTGGCTTCCGGCAGAAGGCGAGACCATCGTTCGCGTCTCTGGGTAGCAAATACGGGACGCTCTACCTGTCGCTCCAACAGCTGTGTGTCTCAGACGTGGTGGACGGCATGCACCGGCTCGAAACCAAGCTCTATAAGTACGCTCTCCGTGCCGACCCGAGCGCAAAGCCTATCATTCGCTGGGAATACATACGCGAGCCCAGCGAAGACGATTTCACCTATTGCCGTCACCACGTTCAAGGCGAAATCAAGCTACCGCCACCGCTAGATGGTGTGACTATGAACCAAGTCCATGTCCCCACTGGGTACACTCTGGTAGAAGAAGTGATTCGCTTCTGCATCGCTGATCTCGGCGTGCCTCCATTGCACGACGACTGGGACGCTCTGCTGAAGGCGAGTGAGCGCAAGTTCAAGGACGAATTCGCGACCTAAGCTGCCGACCTTCCGCCGAGCGAATCGCCACCAGCGCGCGCTCCCCGTCGTCCAGTCCCCGCGTGTTGTACTTGAATGCAAACTCGTCCACGTAGCGGTGCAGGTGCTTCTTGCTTACCGAGTGGAACGTGCCGTAGAGACCCCGTTTCAACAGGAACAGGCTAAAGAAGCCCTCCACGCTGTTGGTCGTCACCGGACCCCGGGCGTACTCCCCAGCGCTGTGGTTCACCGACTGGTGCCCGCCGGGCCATGGCTTGCCGAGGAAGTGGTAGACGCGGGACTCGTCGGTGTGAATCTCCGCTGAGGGCTCGATCCACTCGGCCAGGGCAGCGCCGACCGTCTGCGAGGTGACGCGCTCCATGGGCCGGGCGCGGACGTTCCCGTTCCTCTCGACCACGGCGAACACCGGTGTCTTCTTGCTCCACTCCTCGCGCCTCGCCGAGTAGCGCTCGCTCATGCGCTTCTTGTGGCGCGGCTTGCCCCGGACGTAGGTTTCGTCGGCCTGGACCGCGCCCGAGCGCTTCGGTGGCCGAGGATCGGCGCCCATGGCGAAGCGGATGCGGTGCATGAGGAACAGGGCCGACTTGTAGGAAAGACCCGTCTCGCGCTGAATCTGGAGGGCTGAGACGCCCTTCTTCGAGCTGCACGCCCGCCAGAAGCCGTGGCACCAAATCCGCAGCGGAATGCGCGAGTCCTCGAAGATGGTGCCGATGCGGACCGTGAACTGCTTCTTGCAGCCATGGCAGCGCCACAGGTAGCGCGCGTTGCGGTTGCCCTGGCGGTCCTGCATCTGCCGGGCGTTGAGATCGCCACAGCGCGGGCACCAGGGCTCGTTTCCCCACCGAAGCCGCTCGATGAACTCGACCGCGGCCGTCTCATCCGCGCACGCGGCTGGGATCGCCTGGAGGATCTCCGACTTCTGCTCGCCGACCTTACCTTGATCTCGTGCCATGAGCGGAGCATAGCATCTTTGTACTTGACGCATAATGGCTGAGCGAAGGGAAAGCGATGGAATCGAGGAATGAGCGGGTCATCGGGGAGATTCGTGAGCGGGCGCGCGGCTGTGCGCTAGGTCGCTACTTCCGGAAGGAATAGCCGGACAATCTACGCTGGCTCAGTGGGGCGGCTCCTCCCCGGCGGCGCCGGCCAGAGGGACCGGTCGGGCCGGCAC
>JANQEO010000259.1 GCA_028278325.1 Candidatus Binatia bacterium | reverse complement strand
TTGGCGCGGCCCTGGCCGACGCCGTTTCCACACACCATCATTCGCAGGGACGGCCACCCAAGCGCATCATCTCGATGCCCGGCCCGTTACGCCATCTAGGTTCATGGGCGATCCGCGGCCGGCGTCTGGTGGCGGCGGTCGTGGTGACGAGGCTCGAGGTGTGGGAGGCCAGCAGGCAGCGAAGAACTACATGGATCTCCGTCAAGAGATCCTAGGCCAGATAGCTGACCGACGCGATCAGCACCCTGCCGAGGTCACGGTTGAGGGCCATCCGAAGGCCGAGACCGACTACCAGGTCTACCTCATGGTTCAAGATCGTCTGATTGAAGCGATCTCCGTGCGCAATATGAGCGAACCTTACGCCTACAAGGTCGTTGGCCTGACCACAGCGGGGTACGAAAAACTCTACAAGATGGAGATGGTTCAAGGATCACTGCCAGCTAAGGCCGGCGTGGTCGACGAAGCAACCGTTGCACGGGCCGAGAAGGCGACCCAAGAGACCCCACCGCCGCCGAAAGCTCAGTCAGCACCCCGGACTACTCCACGCCGTTGGCTGTGGCTGGTTCTCTTGATGGTCGCCGTGCCGGCAGGTGCCTGGGTCAGGAATCAGCGCGGTGAATTCTTTGGTGAGCAAGCGCCTCCAAGATTGGAAGAGGCGGATACGAGATCAAAGGTCGATCCAGCGGTTTCAGGACCGGCTACAACCGGTCCCGAGCTAGCTAAGCCCGCCGGGGTGGATGAAGAGACGGCGAAGACGAAGGAGAGCCCGCCGACCGCCTCCGCGGCGCCGACCCGGCCGACCCCGGCCCGCCCGGAGATGGTGATGGTTCCGGCCGGTCGTTTCCTGATGGGCTCGCCGAAGGACGAGGAAGGTCGGTACAAGATCGAAGGACGGCAGAGCGAGGTGACCTTCGATCAGCCGTTCGCGATCGGTAAGTACGAGGTCACGTTCGACGAGTGGGACGCGTGCGTCGCGGGCAGTGGGTGCAACGGCCACCGGCCTGCCGATCGCGGCTGGAACGAGCCCGGCTTTCGGAGCTACAGCCAGGGCTTTCGGGTCTCCAGGATGCTTACCCCTTGAATCTCTACATCTTTACCTCGGGGGTCTGGGCGCGGAGCCCTCAGCCGCGACTTTTCCGAGGAATGGGTATCCCCTTCACACACGTCGGCACCAGTGATAGCGTTGGGGGATGGAAAGCCCGAGACACCCGGTCGTCGGGGGACAGCCCGTCGCTGGGGT
>JANQEO010000252.1 GCA_028278325.1 Candidatus Binatia bacterium | reverse complement strand
TGGTGATGGGGCTCTTTACCGCCTTCTATCTCGTGCTGGGCACCTAGGTCTCGTCGGCACCGCCTGCGGCGGTACCGACGAGACCTAGGCATCCCTTCTGACACGGAATTCGCAAGATCGGCGAGACGAGAATCGAGGCCTCGGACACCTGCGACAAGTTCTTCGATGATCTCGTGCTGTGGACGCATGTGCCTCTCGCTGGGTGCCTCCGCCGGGATGGCCTCCAGCTTGTTCTCAAACTCGGGCCACAACGCGCTGAAGAGCTGCTTGGCCCGCTCTTCGGGAACGCCTGCGTCCGTAGAGTGGTTGATCGACTGGATGATCTCGTCCAGACCCGCTCGTGACACCTTCTTCGCTTGGAACTGGGCAAGTGGACCTGAGATATCGCTGAACTCCAGGCTCAAGAGCAGCGGGATCACTTTCGAACCCTGCATTGACTTCGCGAGAGCACCTGCCTCGAAGAGTATCCATTGAGAGTTGATGTTCTCCGGGGTCACGCAGATGATGCCGAAGTTGGACGCCTCGAGTTCCTTGGCAACCTCCTGGGCCCACCGGTCTCCGGCCGAGAGATCAGCCTCGGATAGCCACGGCTCCACATAGTGAAGGACGAGCGGAATCCAGTCTCGGAGTGCCTGCGCAAGGACCTTGCTTCTCTCGCCGCTCCAGCTGATGAAGACCTTCATGCTGGCCCCTTCTCAGATGACGACCTAGCGTCAGCTCCCGCCGCCCAACGGACATGCGGTTCAGCTGCGCCCAACAGCGCTGACCGCCAACGCTGGGGCACGGCGCCCGCCGCCAGAACGGTACCACGGATCGATTGGAAGGAGCTGTTGGGCGTCAGCTGCAACCGCTTGTTAGACGGCGAGCTGCCCACGGCTCATTCCGGAATCATAGAGTAGATGTGGCGGAGTTTGCTCTCGGACTCACGGAGCTTGCCGATACAAGCGTCGCGAGCAGCTTGGAGGCTGGACGATTCGACTGTTTCTAGACTTGAGATCTTGTCGGTGACCTCGGCCCAGGCACTCTCGAACGTTCTGTGTCCGGCGAACTCGGCCCAACCCACACAAAGGTCGAGGCGCGGCGGCGAAGGCACGAGGAACAGTTCGAGGACCGCGGCCGGATTGGTGCGCAGCGCACGGCTGATCGAGAGTGACAGGTCCGTTGTGGCGGCGCCATCGGTTCCGGGCGATAGAGCGAGAGCAACGAGAAGCCAGTCGCGATCGCCGGCCTCGACCTTCTGCATCGCAGGAGACCAGGATGATGAGTTGTAGAATTCCACGGCGACCTTGTTCGCACCGCGATTGCCGATCTCAGCGAGCATCGAGTCAGGTGCGGTGCCGTAGGGAACGGGCTGCCTGGCCGACGCGTTGGCGACGCCCGCTAGCAGGAGAAAGACCGTCCATCCGGCGCAACGCTTCACCGCGACACCTCGCCGTCTAACGGACTGTGCTTCAGCTGCAAAGCCGGCCCCGGAGTTGCGCTGAGGCACGTGAATGACGCCCCAGAGCGTACCATGGCAGCGGGGCCGCACTGGGGCTTTGACAGCTGCAAGCACTTGTTAGGGGGCTGGTTAGGTACCACCTACCGCTTTGAACACGACGGTGCCCGATGGCCCGATGCCGACTGCGTAGGTGAGATCCACGCCGCGACGCCACAAGAGCCAATAGGTTGCACCGCTCCTTGACGCCGCCTCGTAGGTGGACTCGAAGCTCTCGCGCTGGCTGAGCCGGAAGTCGGACGAGCGCTCATCGGGGTCTCCGAGGGATCGGATGACCTCCGCCTCGCTTATGCCCGGCCGCACCGAGGCGAACGATGAGTCGAACTCGGGGTCGCCCGTCGCTCGGATGGCGAGAGCGATGGCCCCACCGATGGCTACGGTGGCCACGGAAGCGGCAAGCAGCGACAGCATGCCTCGGCCCGAGGTGTGCTTGCTCCGCGACACGCCCAGCCGCCTAACGGACATGCGGTTCAGCTGCCAGCCCGGCCCCGGGGTAGCGCTGAGCCGCGTGAATGACGCCCCAGAGCGTACCACGGTGAGTTGGGCCCGCGCCCTGGCTGGTCAGCTGCAACCGCTTGTTAGGGGGCGTGCGGCCAGCCCGGGTGAGAGAGTGCACTCGCAGCCAGCTCCCGTACGGTTTGCCACCGCGGATCCGACTCAAGGGCGTCTGCGTTCCAGAGGGCAGCGTTTCGCTCGCCCGACATCCTCTCCAGGGTGGCGTCTAGGGTTCGGAGCTTGTTTGCCAGTTCCGTTGGGAACTTGTGCTGAGAAAGTGCGGCACCCAGTACGTCATCGAGCTGGAGCGCCAACTCGTCGACCAACGGGAGATACGGGCGAAGTGCCTTCCGCTGCTCGGAAGCTGATGCTGCAAGGAGTTCGACAGACTCTCGGAGGGAATCGACGAGCACCCGCGCCACGCCGCCTAACGGATTGGCTTTCAGCTGCGGGCGCGGCCCCGCCCCCGCGCTGAATCACCTGAGTTACGCCCCCCAGCGTACCACGCCTCGCCCGCGGCTCCGGAGCGGCCGACAGCTGCAAAGCCGTGTTGGGCGGCTCGGTGGGTGGGGCAAGGGAGGCGGTAGTGTACC
>JANQEO010000211.1 GCA_028278325.1 Candidatus Binatia bacterium | reverse complement strand
GGAGGCTAGGAGGCTAGGAGGCTAGGAGGCTAGGAGGCTAGGAGGCTAGGAGGCTAGGAGGCTAGGAGGCTAGGAGGCTAGGAGGCTAGCGAAGATGATGAGCAGGCCGGTCACCCTGTCAAGAACTGCATGCCTACGAATTCGATAGTCCACCGAGGCGCGAGGGCTATCCGTCCGTTAGGACGCGCACTCCGCCCATATTAGAGCTTCCTCGCTTCCCAGCGTCCTAGCCTCCCAACACGACAAAAAAACGCCCGGCCGAAGCCGGGCGTTGGATTGTCGTCTTGAGCCCGTTACGCCCAGCCACGCAGGTGGCAGGCGGTGGCAACTCGCTGGATGCCGATCATGTAGGCAGCATCCCGCATGTACTCACCGGTCTCTTCCGCTAGGTCGGCAACCGCGTGGAAGGCTTGAGTCATCTGCTGGTCGAGGCGCTCGAGCACCTCTTCTTTGGGCCAGAAGAAGTTCTGGTTGCACTGCACTTGCTCGAAGTAGGAACAGGTCACGCCACCGGCGTTGCACAGGAAATCCGGAATCACGTAGATGCCACGCTCCATGAGCACCTCGTCGGCTTCCGGCGTCGTCGGACCATTTGCGCCCTCGGCAATCAGCTTGACGCTGTTCTTGATCTTGCCGACGTTCTCGGCGTTGATCTGGTTCTCGAGCGCCGCAGGAATCAGGATCTCTGCTTCCTGCTCTATCCAGGCTTCCGGATCCGCGACCTGGTAACCGGCATCGCGAGCCTTGTCCTTGTCGATCGTGCCGAATCGATCGGTGATCGAAAGCAGGAAATCGACGTCGATTCCGTCCGGCTTGAGGAAGCTGTACGCGGCGTGGTCGTCGTTGTCCCAGCACGAGACCGCAACTACGGATCCGCCGTACTCGATCAGCAGCTTCGCCGCATACTGAGCGACGTTGCCGAAGCCCTGCATGGACGCGCGGATTCCCTCGATCGGGATCCCCTGTCGCTTGAGAGCCTCACGAACGGTATATATGACACCGAAACCGGTTGCTTCGGTTCTTCCGAGCGAGCCACCGACCTCGATCGGCTTTCCGGTAATTGTGCCCGGGAAGTGGCCGCCCGAGATCTTCTCGTACTCATCGAGCATCCACACCATGTGCTGCGGGTTGGTCATCACATCGGGCGCCGGAACGTCTTGCAGCGGCCCGATGTTGCGTCCGACCTGTCGAATCCAACCGCGGCAGATCTGTTCCTGCTCGTTGGCGGACAGGCTGTGCGGGTTGCAGATCACTCCGCCCTTTCCGCCGCCGAGCGGTATGTCGACCACGGCACACTTCCAGGTCATCCAGGTCGCGAGCGCACGAACCGTGTCAACCGTCTCTTGCGGGTGGAAGCGAATGCCACCCTTGGCCGGGCCACGGGCGTCGTTGTGCTGCACTCTGAAACCGTGGAAGACCTTGACGGTACCGTCGTCCATGCGGACCGGAATCAGAAAATGATATTCGCGAAGGGGGAAACGCAGCAGCTCCCGAATCCCTTCGTCCAGCTCCAATTTGTCGGCAACTGCATCGAACTGACGTTGTGCCATCTCGAAAGCGTTGAATTCTTTGCTCATCATTCCCCTCCTTCGCGCGCGATCGCCTTTATACGCCCGTAACATGCGCTCGTCAAGGAGATTCTTCACATGAATCGAACGCGGACTTCGACCTTTGTTCTTAGTAACTTAGGACAGTCCTTAGCAACTGTCCAGCAACGACCTTCGCGCACCGATCTCGACTCATCGGCCCCGGCTCCGATTCCGGAGCTATACTTCTCGCGTGAATCGCCCCCTGAGCATCATTCATGCTCTTCACAAAAACCGGCTCAGCACCGGCTCAGTCGTGCAGATGGCCGAGGCTGCACTCGTCCAGCGCAGACGCGGACACGATGTCGTAGTGGCCTCCCGGCCAGGGGGCGATCTCGAGCAGCTCTGCCGCGACGGCAATCTTCGATGGCTACCTCTCCCGCTCCGCCATCACCTGGATCTCGGTTCAATCCTTGCGTTGCGGCGCGAGATGGTTCGCGGAGCCGACATCGTGCACGTTCACAAGGGACTCGACCATTGGCTCGCTCTCGCGGCGGCAGCCGGTCTGGGCCCGCGCCCGAGGATGGTCGTCAATCGCGGAGTGTCCTTCCCGCTGACGCTGTCAAATCGGTGGAAGTATCGCCACCCTCGGGTCGCCTCCGTGGTCTGTGTCGCAGAGGCGGTTCGCGAAGTCGTCGCTCGCACCGGCCATGTCGACGAGTCAAGGCTCACCGTGATCCATGGCGGTACCGACACAGACCGTTTCGACCCGCGAACCGCAGACCCACGGGCGATCCGCTCGGAACTGGGCCTTCCACCGGACGGACTCGTCATCTCGACGGCTTCCGCCCGCAGCTGGAAAGGCTGGAGAGAGCTCCTGCAGGCCTACGTCGATCTCACGCAGACGAATCCAGAACTCTGGCTGCTCGCTGTCGGGTGCGAGTCCCAGGCTGAAATCGAAAGGGTCCGCGAAGCCGCATCGTCGTCCCCCGCTCGGGATCGTGTCGTGGCCCTGGGTATCCGCGAGGACATGCCCGACATCCTCGCGGCAAGCGACATCGTGGTCGATGCGTCGTGGGACGGGACCGGCATCACCGGCACGATTCGCGAGGCCATGGCGATGGGTCGAGCCGTGATCGCTTCGGATGTCGCCGGAAACGCAGAACTCGTGAACAGCAGCCGAGTCGGGCGCCTCGTCCCTCCTCGCGATATCGACGCGTTGAAGACTCGACTGCAAGAGCTGATCTCGAGCCGCCAGCTTCGAGAGTCCCTGGGCAGGTCTGCCCGCGACCGGGTCATTGCCGATTTCTCGACGGAATCTCGTGTCGAACGGCTGATCGAGCTGTACTATCAAGTAGTGCGCGACAATCGCGCGAGGCCAGGGAGAAGTCCTGAGAACAACGAGGGAGCGTGAAGTATGCGCAAGCTTTCGGTTTCAATGATCATCCTGCTGGTTGCCACACTCTGTGCATGCGGGAAAGAAGAGCTGCCGCCGTCGGCGACACTCGTTCTGCTGAACGCGGATGTCTACACCATGGAGAAAGATCGCCCGACGGCCCGAGCGATGGCGATCACCGGACATCTCATCACCGGAGTCTTCGACTCCCCCGAAGAGGCGCAGAAGTACGTCGGCCCGAACACCCGCGTCGTCGATCTCAAGGGCAAGTTCGTTCTCCCCGGCTTCATCGACGGCCATACTCACTTCGACTCGGCGAGCCGGTTACTCAGTGACATCAACCTGCTCCAAGTCTCGGACGATGCCGCACTCCGAACCGAGGTGGAGCGAGTGGTCAGCGCGCTCGGCTGGGGCGAGTGGATCATGGGCGGAATGTGGGGAGCCTACGAGCAATGGAAGCTCGGCGACGCCGGATCCGGGAGCTCGGCTACCCAGACCCAGCGATGGCTCCCGCACCGCAAGACGATCGATGACCTCACCACGGGGAACCCGTGTCTGCTTTCGAGCTTCGACGACGAGCTCTTTCTCGCGAACTCCGCTGCACTTCGCCAGGCCGATCTCGAGCTCAATCCGGTCGACGGCATGAACCTCGGCGAAGACGGCAAACCAACGGGCGTGATCCGAGCCGGATCTCCGGCACTCGAGAAGATCCGCGAACTGGCAAAACCAAAGTCACCGGAGCGGCTTCTGGACGAGAACCGGGCTGCGCTCAAGGCGCTCGCAGCGGCGGGAATCGTCGAAGTTCATGACATCGCCAAACCGGAACAGACCGCGCGCCTCATCGAGCTGCAGGAACGCGGAGAACTGACCTGTCGCTTCTGGCTGCGCCCGGACCTGGCACGAGCACCGGCGCTCAAAGAGGCGGGGTTCACCAGAGGGCTCAATCCGAAGACCAAACAGCCCGACCCCTGGCTGCGCTACGGCGCTTTAAAGGGCTATATCGACGGCATCATGGGCACACACGGCGCGCTCTTCTTCGAACCCTATGACGACCAGCCCGACAACTCCGGCCACTATCGGCGCCACACCAGCGACGACGAGGACTTCGCCACACCCAACATGGACAAGATGTACGACCTGCTCAAAACCGGTCACGAGGCCGGATTCGTCGGTAACGTCCACGCCATCGGCACCAAGGGCACTGCCTTGATGCTCGATACCTACGAGAAGCTGGCCGGCGAGCTCGGCGGAGATCTCGAGCGCTACCGTGTGATTCATGCCCAGGTCATCCGGCCGCAGGATTTCCCCCGCTTTGAAGCTCTCAATGTCATCGCCGAGGTCAACCCGTACCACATCTCGGACGACATGAGATGGATGGAAGAACGCATCGGAACCGAACGGTGCAAGGGAGCGTATGCTTTCCGGTCGCTGCTCGACAACGGAGCGACACTGTCGTTCGGCTCCGATTGGCCGGGAACATCGGCGGCCGTCTATCACATGCACCCGAAGTACCTCATTCATGCTGCGGTCAACAGGACCACGCTCAACGGCGAACCCGAAGGCGGATGGTTCCCCGAACAGCGGATCACCGTTCAGGAAGCGCTCGAGGCGTACACCATCAACAACGCGTACGCAGCCTTTGAGGAGGATGTCCGCGGTTCGATTCGCGAAGGTAAGCTCGCCGACATCACGATCATCGACCGGAACCTGCTCAAGATCGACCCTGCCACCATCCTCGAGATGGAGGTCGAGATGACGATCGTCGACGGACAGATCGTGTATGAGCGTGGAGCGGACGGTGAAGACGTGAAGAGTAGAGAGGTGAAGGAGAGCGAGCAAAGCCAACCACAAGGAGAGGAAGGCTAGCTCGCCAACGCTATCCGGAGAATCTACCCTTCGGCGGCGCGTGCCCCCCGGACTCGGTCGATCGAAAACCTCTGACCCCATGTGACCGTATCCTCACGGGGTCTCGGGAAAGGGCATGTCACGGCGCAGCTGCAGGTGAAGCCGGATGCCTCGAACCGCTCGAGAGCTTTGGCCATGACCGAGGCAGGGTTAAGATCCTAGAGACCGGGGATGGGAACTGGAGAAGTATAGGTGCGCCGCTTCGCACGCTGTTTGATCGTCTTCACCCTAGCCCTCGGCATGGCCCTCCCCGCCTCAGCCGACCGCTGGTACGAGCACTACGACCGGGCTGAAGAGGCCCTCGAATCCGAAGACTGGGCGGGTGCCGTCTCGGAACTCAACGAGGCCATTGAGCGCCGCGGCGACTCCGGAGCTCGGGTCCGGACGTACGGCATGAATACCGTCGCATACTTTCCCTACTTCAAGCTCGGTGTCGCCTACACCAATCTGAATCAGCCACAAGCCGCACTCCAGGCGTTCGAGACCGAGCTTCGCCTGGGGACGATTCAGGCCGCCCAGGACGACCTCGCCACGCTCGAGCAGTATCAAGCGCTGGCACGCCAGGCACTGGCCGACTCCCAGCGGGCCGCAAATGAGCGCCGCACTGAGATCATCGCTTCGAGCCTTGCAGATGGTCGGCGACTTCAGGAAGCTGGCCGGCTCGATGACGCAGTCGTCGCGGTCGGAAGAGCTCTGGCCACGGATTCGGACAATCCGGAGGCCCTCGCTCTCATCGACGAACTGAGGTCACAGATCGCTGCGCGGGACCTCGAGGCTTCCAACTCCGCACGGGCGGAGGAACTGATTCGCGACGCTCGGACCCACCTCGATGCCGGTCGCCTTGGCTCTGCGGCCAGCCTCTTCCAGGAAGCACTGTCCCTGGCACCGAATGACGAGACAGCCGAACTCCTTCGGAAGACGCGAGAAAGAATCGCGGCGGCCCAGGCCGACGCGGACCAGTCGACACTGATCACGGAGAATCTCGCTCGGGCACGAGGAGATCTCCAGAACGGGCGCCTCACCCAGGCGATGGAGGCCGTTCAGGAGATTCTCGCCCTCGAACCAAACAATGTCGGTGCTCTCGATCTTCAAACTCGCGTGCTCACCGAGCGTGACGACCAAGCGAAACGCGAGAGCATCATTCGCCTTCTCAATCAGGCTCAGCAAAGAGCTGACGAGGGTCGCTTTGAAGAAAGCCTGACCACCGCCAACCGCGTGCTTGCCTTGGAACCAGGAAACACATCCGCGCTACAGCTGGTCGGACGGGCTTATAGCGCAATCTCCAGTCGACTGATCGCGCCCGGCGGTCTCGAAAACCTCCCTCCCGCGGTTCGGTTCACTGACCTGCGACAGGATCAGCCCGACGGCAGCAGAGCCCAGGTCGTCGAAGATCCGGACTTCGTGCTGGCTGGAATCGTCATCGATCGGAATCCGGTCGAAGTCGCGTTCTCTCATTCCGGGGATCCGGTGTCGGGCTCCACCGTCCATCAGACCGTCGGTGAGTGGACGATCACCGAGTTCCAGTTGAGAGCAGACTTGGATCCTGGAACAACCAGCCTCGGCCTCGTCGCCACCGACGACGAGGGGCTCACCGCGAGCAGCGAATATCTCGTGGTATACGACCGGCCGCTCGCGGCTCACCCACTCCTTCGTCCGGCAGTGATCTCCGGAGTCCTCCTCTTGGGAGTGTTCCTTCTCTTGCGTCGATGGCTTCGGCGCAGGAGACTGCTGCGCCGTCGGTTCAACCCATACGTCGCCGGTGCCCCGGTGCTCGATGAGACTCTCTTCTTCGGCAGAGAGGACCTTATCGCGCGGGTCCTCCAGACCGTTCACAACAACAGCTTGCTGCTCTACGGCGAAAGGAGAATCGGGAAGACCTCGCTCCAGCACCAGCTCAAGCGCCGTCTCGAAGGACTCGACGACCCTGAGTACGTGTTCTATCCCGTCTACATCGACCTACAGGGTGTGCCCGAAGAAGACTTCTTTGCAACGCTCGCGGAGGAGATATTCACGGAGATCGGGGATCGAGTTGCTCTTTCCGATAGCCAACCGGCTCCGCTGCAAGACTCGGAGTACGGCTACCGCCAGCTCGTCGCCGATCTTCGAAGGATCTTTGCCGACCTTCAGAAGAAGACCGAGAGAAGGGTCAAACTGGTTCTCCTGATGGACGAGGTCGACGAGCTCAACGCCTATGACCCGCGCATCAATCAGAGGCTGAGGAGCCTTTTCATGAAGAGCTTTTCGGAGCACCTTGTCGCGGTGGTATCGGGCGTGCGAATCCGCCGAGAGTGGGATCGGGAAGCCAGCCCCTGGTACAACTTTTTCGAGGAGGTGGAGGTCCACCGCATCTCGCCCGACCAGGCGAGAAAACTCATCACCCAGCCGGTGCGAGGAGTGTTTACCTTCGATCGCGGAGTTGTCGATCATCTGATCGACCTTACCGACTGCGAGCCGTTCCGTATCCAGAAGGCCTGCCGCGAGATCGTGACCCGACTGCATGAGGAAGGTCGACGACGGGTAACGATGGCGGATGTGGAGGGCATGCTGGGACCTAGAGACCAGCGCAGATCGCTCTAGCCTTTCCCTATCTCTCTGCCTTCTTCCGTCTCACCTCCGCCCTGCCGGCCAACGCCCTCCGCTGTCGCGGACCCACTCCTCACTCCTGACTCCTTACACCTCACTCAATCCATCTGCTAAGCTCCACAGGTTATGGTGCATTTCGGGACCTCGGGATGGCGCGGCATCATAGGCCGCGAGGTGACGTTCAAGCGAGTTCGGCTGGTGACTCAGGCGATCGTCGATTGCATGCGCAGCAACGGCTCGCCGCCTGAACTCCTCATCGTCGGATACGACACACGCATGCTGTCGGAGAAATTCGCGCATGCCGCGGCTGAGCTGATCGCAGCGAATCAGATCCCGGTGGAGCTGGTGACCCGCGACATCCCGTCGCCGGTTCTCTCCGCCTCCATTCTGGATCGCGGCGCCGACGGGGGTATCTGCTTCACCGCCAGTCACAACCCACCTGAATACAACGGACTCAAGCTCTACCTGAAGAACGGAATCCTCGCGCCGAACGAGGTCACGACTCCTATCGAGAAACGGTTCGCCGAGCTCGAGCCGACCTGGGACGACACTTTCCTGCCGACGCCCGAGCTCATCGTGCCGTACGATCCGAAGCCGGACTATCTCGCCAAGCTCGGCAGCCTGATCGATTGGGACGCGATCCGCGCCAGCGGCATGCACATCGCGGTCGATCCCCTCTTCGGTACGACCCGGGAGTACCTCGACCATATCCTGCTCGAGCACGAGATTCCGATCGAGGTCATTCATAACACCAGGGACCCGTTCTTCGGTGGCTACGCTCCGGAGTGCACGTCTGAGAACCTCGCTCGCCTCCGCGACGTCATGCGGCGCTCGGGCGCCAACCTCGGCCTCGCCACCGACGGCGACGGCGATCGATTCGGAATCCTAGACAAGGGCGCACGACTTGCGGATGCGAGCCTTGCGCTCGCCATCATCCTCGACTACCTCGTTCGGCGGCGCGGGCTCAAGGGTGGCGTCGGGAGAACGATCGCCACCTCACACGTCATCGACGCGGTGGCTCAGCTGCACGGGCTCGAGCTCATCGAAACCAAGGTCGGATTCAAGAACTTCGGACCGCTGCTGGTCGACGGCACCTTGGAGTTCGCCGGCGAGGAGAGTGCTGGGCTCGCTTGGTCCCGACACCTTCCGGAGCGCGACGGCATCCTGGCCTGTCTCCTGGCCGCAGAGATGGTCGCCGTCGAAGGCAAGCCTCTGACCGAGCTCAAGACGGATCTCTTCAAGCGTATCGGGACCTTCGTCTTTCGCCGCACCCAGGTCCCGCTGACTCAGAAGATCAAGCAGCTCTTTGAAAAGCGCATGAAGCAGAAATGGGGAAAGACCGTCGAAGGACGGAAGATCGTCGCAGTCGACCGCAGCGACGGGTTGAAGCTCATGTTCGAAGGCGGCAGTTGGATCCTTGCCCGCGCGGCCGGTACCGAACCGAAATTACGCCTCTACGCAGAAGGCAGAGATCGCGAGGAGATGCGTCATCTCATGCACCTCGCGCGACAACTATTCACCAACTGGAGGAGCAAGAATGTTTGATATCGAATTCGTCTCCGGACGTGAGGTCCTGGATTCACGGGGCAACCCGACGATCGAAGCCGAGGTCGTCCTTTCCGGCGGCGCCACCGGCCACGCCATCGTGCCCTCGGGCGCATCCACCGGGTCACGCGAAGCGCTCGAGCTGCGCGACGGCGATCCTGATCGCTACCTCGGCAAAGGCGTGCTGAGAGCGGTCGAGAACCTCAACGGCCCGCTCGCTGACGCGATCGAAGGCCTTGACGCCCGGGATCAGCTCGGCGTCGACCAGGCCATGCTCGATGCCGACGGCACCCCGAACAAAGAGATCATGGGCGCCAACGCGATTCTAGCCGCTTCTTTGGCGGTGGCCCACGCCGCCTCGGAGGGCAGCGGCCTTCCGCTCTATCAGTATCTGGGAGGATGCGGAGCCCGCGAGCTGCCCGTACCGATGATGAACATCCTCAACGGCGGATCACATGCCGACAACTCTGTCGACTTCCAGGAGTTCATGGTCATGCCGGTCGGCGTCGGGTCGTTCTCGGAAGCGCTTCGCGCCGGAGCGGAGATCTTCCACACCCTCAAGAAGGTGCTCGGCGAACGCAACCTGGCAACTGCGGTCGGTGACGAAGGAGGCTTCGCACCCAACCTCGATTCCAACCGCGCGGCACTCGAACTGATCACCGAAGCCATCGAGAAGGCCGGCTACGTTCCCGGCGAGCAGATCGGCCTCGCGATGGACGTGGCCGCGTCCGAGTTCTACTCCGACGGCGCCTACAACTTACCTGGCGAAGGCAGATCCGGCCTCTCGGCCGACGACATGATCGCGATCTACGAAGAAATGGTCGGAGCCTTTCCGATCATCTCGATCGAGGACGGCCTCGACGAAAGCGACTGGGACGGATGGAAGAAGCTCACCGACCGACTCGGATCCAAAACACAGCTGGTCGGTGACGACCTTCTCGTCACCAACCCCGAGATTATCCGCCGTGCGATCGACGAGGGCATCGCCAACTCGGTGCTGATCAAACTCAACCAGATCGGCAGCCTGTCAGAGACCCTCGAGGCGATCGAGACCTCGCACAAGGCCGGCTACACCGCGGTCGTCTCTCATCGCTCCGGCGAGACCGAGGACACCACCATCGCCGACCTCGCGGTGGGCATGAACACCGGTCAGATCAAGACCGGCTCGCTGTGCCGCACCGACCGCATCGCAAAGTACAACCGGCTCCTGCGGATCGAGGAGGAGCTCGAAGAGGCGGCGCGTTTCCGCGGTGCTGCAGCCCTGGCACGCAACAGGTGAAACGCTTCACCCTGATCGCCCTTGGCGTGCTCGCCATCGCCGCACTCGGCTTTTTGTCGAGCATCGTCACCCGGGGCTTTCAGGAGGTCGCGGAAACCGAAGCTGAACTGAGAAATCTGGAGGAGGAGAAGAGGCAGCTCGAGGAAAGAATCGAGGAGCTGGAGGCGACGCTGGAAGCCCTTCAGAACGACCCGGCCGCAGTCGAGGCGCTGGCGCGCCGCGAACTCGGCTGGATCGGGCCCGACGAGCGGGTCATTCTGCTTGTCACACCGACGCCCGAGCCCACACCGCGTTCCTTGACAGACCCCACTCCCACTCCTATACTTTCGATCCCTGATTGACGCGGGGTGGAGCAGTCCGGTAGCTCGTTGGGCTCATAACCCAAAGGTCGGGGGTTCAAATCCCTCCCCCGCAACCAAACGAACAAACGCCGCCACACGGCGGCGTTTTTCGTTTGGTTGTGGGGGTACCCCGCACCACATCGAAGGGAGCCTAGCGCCGGCGCTGTTCCCGCCCAACGGAAACAGCTGCAGGAGCAGGCTCATCTCGATGGGGCGCAAGCTCCGATTGCTCTCAACAATCGGAGCGCAGCAACCCGGCCTGGATCGACCGTGACCAAGCGTCAACGTGGCACCGAACCAATCAGTAGAGGTATGGCCTTTTCGGGGGCTCGATTCGGACGATCCGATCGATACGAAGGTGGATCGTAGCCCGCCCGTTGTGTTCCTCCAATGCCAAGGTCCCATCGGCCCGTACCCATGTGTCGTCCGGCCATTCCTTGGGTATGCTGCCTGTGAGAAGAACGGCGACCGGAATGGCATCCGCAACGCAACACGTCATCATGAAACGGTACAGCAGACCGGCGTCGGGTCCGATCTCGCCCGTCAACTCCGGTACGCGCGTGATCATGCCGTCGACCCTGACTCTCTGGCCGTTGTAGGCTCTGGCGTTCCGCCAGAGGTCGGCGAGCGTGGCGGAGCGCAAGCCGTCGGATACTGCCGCGGCCGCCCGGTCGACAAGCGCTGGGCCGTCCGTAGCCCCGCTTTGCTCGAATCCAGTCCACCGCTTTTTGAACGCGCTGGTATCAAGCACGACATCGCTGGCAATCGGGAGGTACACCAGGGGCGCCGCGAGCACGAGCCAGCGCATGGCACCCGGTAGCGAGGGTCTTTTGGAGCGGCTCAAACGTCCCATTTCCGCAATAGCGAAGCCGAGAAGCGTCAGGACGCCCAAACCCAGAAGCCAGCCGAACTCCGGCCGCAGAAAAGTCTCATGACCGCTATCACCAAGCAGACTGCTCAACGCATAGAACCACGCGCCGTACAGAAGAACGCGCGAGTAGCGTGACAGAAATGTGAGCAGATCTTTCACGGCGTCAGCACTCCCGAGGTTTCAAGGGCTACGCTCACAAAAACCACCGCCAACAGAATCGCGGTCGCCAGGACGGCGATCGCACGGCGCGTGAAGAGCGTCCGATACATCAGCAGGAGCTTCAGGTCGAACATCGGGCCGGTCAACATGAAGGCCATCTGGGCAGGCAAGGGAAGGAGACCCCGGAAGGAGGCCGCGATGAAGGCGTCCGCTTCGGAACAGAGATTCAGCAGAATCGCCAGGACCATCATGGTGAGCGAGGGGAGCACCGGGAGCGCGGCGAACTCCAGCACGGCTCGGCGCTCAAGAACCATCTGAGCGAATGCGGCGATTGCTGCGCCGATCACCAGGTAGTGAGCCACCGCCAAGAAGTCGTCGGACGCGTGTTGCAGGGCGCGAAGCATGCGCTTGGCCATCGGAACGTCGTGCGCGTGTTCTCCATGGTCATGCGAGCAGCAAATGGATGATTTTCCCGATGCATGCTCGTTCGCAACGAAAGCCCTGCGTTTCGAGAACACCCGTCCCATCAGCAGCCCCACTGTCACTGCAATGACGTAACCGCATCCGAGTCGCACGACCACAACGCGCCAGTCGAACGCATAGGCCAAGGAAGTCGAGGTCCCGACAATCGGGTTGACGATCGGGCCCGCTAGCAGATAGGCGATGGCTCCCGACAGTGGCAATCCCTTCCGAGTCAGCCGACGCACCACTGGAACTACGGCGCATTCACATAGCGGTAAGACCAGTCCCAGGGCTGCGGACATACAGGTCACCGCCCAGGGCCGCCGCGGCAGTCGAGCCATCAGTCGCTCTCGGCTGACGAACACCTCGATGAGTCCGCCGACGCCCGAACCGATGAGCATGAAAGGCAGTGCCTCAAGGACGATGCTCAGGAAGACCAGAGCAAACGTCTGCACACCGGCGTTCCGACCGCCCACTAAGGGTAGGTAGAGCAAGGCAAGAGCCGCAGATGCGACGAGCACGTTCTTCCAAGGGGTCGGTTGAGACGGTGGCTGAGGACTCGCCGAGTCGCAGCATGCCGGATTGCGGTCATGGTACGAGGACGGATCAACAGGCCGAGCTGCTGGCGGGGGAGTGGTCATCCCACAGCCCGCCGCCGAATTCGTTTCGCTATGAGTGACAGGATGTAGGCTGCTCCGGCCACTTGAATCACCGTTGCGCCGGCGGGAAGCTCCGGTCCATAGCTGAGGGCGATGCCGCCGAGCGTGAACAGGAAGCACAGCGCGGATGCAACGAGCATGGCGCTCCACAGCCGCCGCGCGAAATGCAGGGCCGTCGCGGCCGGCAGCGTCAGCAGGGCGATCACCATGACCAAGCCCACCACCTGAGTCAGAAGGACTACCGTCAGCGAGATCAACACGAGGAGTAACGTGTGATAGAGCCCGACGCGAATACCGCGCAGGCGGGCCAATTCGGGCTGGAAACTGATGACGAGGAACTTGTCGTAGAAGAGCAGCATCAGCGCGACGATGACCGCGTCCAGCACGGCCATGTGCCCGAGGTCGGACACGCCGACCATCAGGATATTGCCGAAGAGGTAACTCATCAGATCCTCGTAGTACCCCGGCGTCGCCGTGATGAAGCTGATGCCTACTGCCATCCCGATGGCCCATATGGCGGAGAGCACCGTGTCCTCGCGCTGCCGTCCCGAGGCGGTGACAGCCGCGATGATCAGCGCCGCGACAATCGCAGCGACCGTCGCGCCAAGAAGAGGGGTCATCCAATCCACGCCGTGGACTCGTTGCATGTAGCGCGCCGCCCCCATGCCCCCGAGAACGCAATGCGCAATCGCGCCGGCCACATAGGTTGTCCGGCGTACGACCACGAAGCTTCCGACGACGCCACACGCCACCGACGCGAGCAGGCCGCCCAAGATGGCGTACTGAAGGAACGCGTAGTTCAGGAGGTGCTCCCAAAACAGGCTCATGGGCAGGCCTCGTCGTCGTCGTGGTGCGGTTCGCGTACGGCGCTGCTCGGGTCGAGAACGTGGCAGCTCGGAAGATGCTGGAGCACAGTCATGTCTCCCCGGTGAAACGCGTGCAGCTCGCCATCGGTGAGAGCGTCCACGCGGGCCATCGACGCTGTGCGGTTCACGCATGCAACGTGCGAAGCATGGCGCGTCACCACGTTCAGGTTGTGCGATACGACGACTATCGTCATGCGTTCGTTGAGCTCGTGCAGAAGCTCGTAGATCTCGTGCTCGACCGTTGTATCCACGTTGGCGGTGGGCTCATCGAGAAGCAGCAAATCGGGATCTGCCACCAACGCTTGCGCGATCAGTGCACGCTGGCGTTCGCCGCCGGAAAGGTGGGCAAGGGCGCGGCGGCTCAGATGCCCCAAACGTACGTGTTCAAGCGCCTCGAACGCCTTTGCGCGATCGCCTCGGCGGTATGGCCCCAGCCAGTGCCGATCCGCCCTCCCCATCAGCACCACGTCCAGCGCGCTCACCGGAAATGCCGGATCGAAGACGAGATGCTGCGCAACGTAGCCGATGCTGCGCCGGCGACGCTCCGGCTCGTCGCCGAACACGCGAACCGTTCCGCGCGCGGGTTTCAGGAGCCCCAGTGCCAACCTCACCAGCGTCGTCTTGCCGCCCCCATTTGGTCCGACCACGGCCACCAGACTCTTGTTCGGTACGGACATGTCGACGTTGTGCAGGACCTCCTCTCGCTCATAGGCAAAGCAAACATCACTGAACTGGAGTGCGACTCTGCTCCTCACAATGTCTCCGAAGTCTCTTTCACTTCTGATTCCGCAGCGCCTCGCGAACTGCCGCGGCCACTCGTTCCAGGTTGTCCACGTAGTCTCGCGCGAGGGGATCGATCGGCACTACCGCTCCGCCGATCGCCTCGGCAACACGCTCGGCGGATCTCGTGCTGAACTGCGGCTGGACGAAGATGACGCGTACGCCTTCGTTTCTCGCCATATCGATCATCCGGGCAAGCTGCAGCCCGCTCGCGTCCTTTCCCTCTATTTCAATGGGCTCCTGCTGGATTCCATAGGCATCTGCGAAGTAACCCCAGGCCGGGTGAAACACCATGAACGTCTTGCCCTTGACAGGTGCCAGCGCCTCGACGAGCTTGGCGTCGAGATCGTCTAGTTCCTTCAGAAAGGTAGCGAGGTTCTTCTCGTAGGTGGGTTTCCCCGCCGGGTCGGTTTCGATCAACGCGTCGGCGATTGTCCGAGCCTGCACCTTGACGAGATGCGGGCTCAGCCAGACATGCGGATCGGTTCCGTCTTGACCACAGCATGCCGTCTGACCCTTCACGTGGCGGTGATCGTCGTTGTCCTCCTCGTGATTGGCTTTGTCGTGTCCCTCACCGTCATCACAATCTTCACCGTGATGATGGTGCGCCTTCATCTCACGAAGGGTGATCCCTTTGCGCGTATCGACAATGAGAAGTCCCTTCGCCATCCCTTCGATCTTCGGGACAAAGGCGTTCTCGAACGGAACGCCGATACGAAAAAGGATCGTCGCTTCGGACAGAGCCGCCATCTGGCGCGGCGTGGGTTCGTAGGTCGCAGGGCTGCTGCCCGGCGCCACCAGCGCTTGCACCTGGACGCGATCGCCACCGATCCGCTCGACGAAGTACTCCTGCGGCAGGATGCTGGTGAAGACCGCGATCCTGTCCGCATCTGCGGCTATGCCGACGGCCGGGAGCATGCAAAGCAAGCTCAGGATTGAACACACTGCGTTTCTCTTGAGTGTCATGACATTTCCTTCTCTTCAGTTCTGCTCCGGGCTAGGATCCAACTTCTTGTTCCAGGCAGTCCGGGCAATGGCCTCGCATCTCCACCGACGCATTCTCGACCGACTGGACCCAGGGCTCGTCCACCGACAGCGAAGCGGTCAGCTCGACCGGCAGACAGGCGACCCGACCACAGTCTTCACACACGAAGTGCGGATGGCGGTGCGCGTCACCTTTTGGGTGTGCCAGGGCGTATCGATCGATGCCCTCGGCCCGTGCGGCAACGGTTGCGACGCCCGCGTCGCGCAGCTTCACGAGGTTGCGAAAGACCGTCGCCGGATTCCAATCCGTGTCCCCGAGCCGCGCGAGAACGTCGCCCCAGGAAAGCGGACCTTCCGAATCGGCAAGCACGCGAAGCACGGCCAGCCGCGGCGCCGTCACTCGCAGGCCGCTGTCGTGCAGGATCTTTCGCGCTTCACCCCTGGTGATTCCCATTTTGCCTCCCCGAACGCTGAACAGGCGACGAATTCCATTTTATGTGAAATAACTTGCATTTGCAATCTGCTTGCATTACTGTCTGCCGACCGCACACAGGAGCAAGCGGTCTACATCTCTCTTGCGGAGGACAGGACCCTTCCGGAGGCGAACACTGATCATGAGTCCGGTTCCTCGAGCTGACAGCGCCCCAGCGAACCGGCGAGCGAATCCTAGATGAGGTAAGGAGGATACATCGTGACCACGACACATCCGAACGCCGACGGGAGGCTTCCTGTTACCGTGCTGTCGGGCTTTCTCGGAGCTGGAAAGACCACCCTGCTCAACCAGGTGCTCAACAACCGGGAGGGGCGGCGCGTGGCTGTGATCGTCAACGACATGAGTGATGTCAACATCGATGCGGCTCTCGTTGAGCGTGGTGGTGCCGAGCTCTCACGGACCGAGGAGAAGCTGGTCGAGATGTCGAACGGCTGTATCTGCTGCACGCTTCGAGACGATCTGCTCGCCGAGGTCTCGCGGCTCGCCCAGGAGGGTCGCTTCGATTATCTGCTTATCGAATCGACGGGCATCTCGGAGCCGATCCCCGTCGCGCAGACATTTACGTTCGAGGACGAAGACGATGTCAGCTTGAGCCAGGTGTCACGTCTCGACACGATGGTCACGGTCGTGGACACCGCGAGCTTCCTCTCCGACTACAACGCCGCCGAGGCACTCCAAGAACGGGGCGAGTCGCTGGGTGAGGACGACCAACGTACGGTGACCGATCTGCTCGTCGACCAGATCGAGTTCGCCGACGTCATCGTTCTCAACAAGCTCGATCTCGTGAGCAACGACCAGGCCCGCGAGGTGGAGGCCATCGTCACAGCTCTCAATCCCGGCGCCGAGGTTCTCATGGCGACACGGGGACGCGTATCGCTCGAGCGCGTGATGGACACCGGCCTGTTCGACTACCAAAAGGCGGAAAGCTCCGCTGGTTGGATCCGAGAGCTCCAGGGAGAACACACACCCGAAACCGAGGAGTATGGCATTTCGAGCTTCACCTATCGGTCGCAGCACCCCTTCGACGCCGAGAAGCTGGAGGCGTTCTTCAGCGATGACCACAACTGGCTCGACGTGCTTCGTTCAAAAGGCTTCTTCTGGGTTGCGGCTGATCATCGGGTGGCCTACGAGTGGTCCCAGGCCGGCGGCATCAGCGACGTCAGGCCGGCCGGGATGTGGTGGGCCGCCGTACCTCGCGAACACTGGGGTCATCCCGAGGGCCAGCGACCCGATCAACAACCAGGATGGCATGCGCGATTCGGCGATCGGGTGCAGCAGATCGTGTTCATCGGCCAGAACATGGACGAGGCCGGCATCCGTGCTCGGCTCGACGCATGCCTGCTCGACGAGCGCCTGGCCTCCGCCGATAGCTCGTCCTGGGCAGGGCTTCGCAATCCCTTTCCCGAAATCCAACTGGAAGAGGATGCTGCTTAGGAAGGGCAGCGCCCTCTCTGCAGCGAAGCACTGATCATGAACTCGCATCCTCGAGTCGCTAGCACGTCGACGGAGCTGGATTGGCTGATCATCGGCGGCGGCATCCACGGCGTACACATTGCCGCTCGGCTGATCGGCGAAGGCCGAGTGGCATCAGAGCGGCTGCGAATCCTGGATCCCGCGGACCGGTTGCTTGAGCGGTGGCAGACGTGCACGACGACGACCAGTATGACCCACCTCCGGTCCCCTTCGGTCCATCATCTCGACCTTGATCCATGGTCTCTCCAAGAGTATGCCGACACCCTGAGTGGCCGCAGGACAGAGCTTTTCACGCCGCCGTATGATCGGCCCTCGTTGGAGCTCTTCGACGCGCATTGCGACCGCGTGGTTAAGACCTATGCGCTCGAGGACCTTCACATTCGTGATCGCGCCGCAGCTTGCACCGTCCACTGCGATGGTGTCGCCGTCCGCACCGCCGACGGTTTCGAGCTTGGCGCTCGTACCGCTGTGCTGGCGATCGGCTCGAGCGACCAGCCGGAATGGCCCGAGTGGGCGCCGCGGGACCACCCTCGGATTGCCCACGTTTTCGAGCTGGGTTTCAACGGGTGGCCGTCTCGCGTACCAGAGGTGGTTGCCGTCGTGGGCGGTGGCATCTCAGCAACCCAGGTGGCGCTCCGGCTGGCCGATGAAGGCCATCAGGTCCATCTCATCGCCCGCCACCCTCTTCGCCGGCACCAGTTCGACAGCGACCCGGGCTGGCTTGGCCCGAAGTTCATGGACGGGTTCAATCGCGAGCGAGACCTCGACCGTCGTCGCGCGATGATCCTTGAGGCTCGTCATCGGGGCTCGGTGCCACCAGACGTCCGGTACGCCCTCGGGCAAGCCGTCGACAAGGGGCAGATCACCAGGCACCTGATCGAGATCGAGGAGGTCGTCGCCGGATGCGATGGGCTCCGACTCCGGCTCTCCTACTCAGAGTGGATCGATGTGGAGCGTGTGCTCCTCGCGACCGGCTTCGCGCCAGGGCGCCCTGGAGGGGCAATGGTCGACGAGCTGGTCGCCTCCGCCGGTTTGCCATGCGCACGATGTGGATACCCCGTGGTCGACTCGGCGCTGCGCTGGCATCCCCGGATTCACGTGTCCGGCCCGCTCGCCGAGCTGGAGCTTGGGCCGGCGTCGAGGAACATCGCCGGAGCTCGGCGAACCGGCGACCGGCTGGTTGAGGCTTGAGATGACGTTTCATGCGACCCGAGCTCTCATCAGAGCACGTTCGCTGGGAGTGAGCTCGAGCGCTTACTCAATAGGGCTGAGAACAGCCTCCGCCTGTGCATGTCTGGTACTGATCGGATGGGCTCTCGCGGGAAGTTGGCTGACGCACGGCTGCGTCTCTCACGGCCAAAACCACCAGTGCCATTCACCGTCCGAACAGGACTGCGAGAACCGACTGGCCGCACGCCATGTCGAGACGGAAGAGACCTGTTCTGCGTGTCACCTGCTGCGCGGCCTCCAACACGCCGCCTGCGTGGCTCCCACCACCTTTATGGGCGACGCCCATCGAGAGTTCTATTCCCCGAACGACTGCCGATTCTTTCGGGTAGCGGACCAGCCGTTCGGTCCCCCACGCGCTCCGCCCTTGGCCTGAGCTCGTCTCGATAGGCTCCCAAACAGCAATTCAACTCACAGCGGCGTTCCGTGGTTCGCGGCGAGGGCCTTCCACCCCCGCACCGACAGGAGCACCGCTTCCTGAACCTTCGAGCTTTCGAATTCTAAGGAGATTGACATGAAACTCTCTGCTCGCGGAATGGCCTTGGCCATCCTGTTCGTCCTGCTGATTCCCAAAGCGGTTTTGGCATCTGAGCTATCCGGTCTGGTGCTGTCCGCCGGCGGCGACCCCGTGGACAAGGCGCGTGTCACGATCGTGGATCTTCGACGTGAAACCACCACAGATGCTGACGGCCGATTCATCTTCGTCGACATTCCGGCTGGCGACTACCTGGTCGACGTAAGGAGCCTCGAGTTCGGTGGCGCAATCCAGCGGATCGAGATCGGCGACGCGCCAGTTGAAGCCACCTTCGAGCTCGACCAGCGGATCCACGTCGGCGCGATCTCGGTCACCGCTTCCGGCCGGGCCCGCGGACTTGACGAGGTCGTGGCGCCGATCGACGTGCTCACCGATGATGAGCTGGCTCTGCGTGTCCAACCGACTCTCGGCGACACGTTGTCCGAACAGCCCGGCGTCGCCTCCGCCAACTATGGCCAGGGGGCGAGCCGCCCAGTCATCCGGGGTCTGAGTTCCGAAAGGGTGCGGGTGCTCGAGAACGGACTGGACTCTGGAGACGTGTCTTCGATCGGCCCCGATCATCAAACCACCATCGACCCGCTCTCCGCCGAGCGTATCGAGGTCGTGCGCGGCCCAGCGACGCTGCTGTTCGGCGGTACCGCCATCGGTGGCGTGGTCAACGTCACTGATGGCCGGATTCCGGATCGCGTTCCGGATAAGCCGGTGACGGGCACGGTGAGCCTCCGTGGCTCGACCAACAACAACGATCTCGCCGGGTCGGTGTCACTCGACGGCGGCAAAGGTAACTTTGCCTGGCACTTCGAGGCCTTCGCTCGCGATGCCGACGACTATGAGTCGCCCGCGCCGCGACCGGTCGAGGAAGACGAGCACCACGACCACGAAGGAGAACACGAAGAGGAAGACGAACACCACGATCACGAAGGCGAGCACGAGGAGGAGTTCGAGACCGGACGGGTGGAGAACACATTCATCGAGGCCCGGGGCGGCGCTCTCGGTCTGTCCTGGATCGGCGACCGCGGCTACATCGGTGTGTCCTACAGTCTGTACGACTCGGAGTTCGGTATCCCCGGGCACCACCACCATCACGAGGAGGAACACGAGGACGGCATGCGTCGCGCTGCCATGGTGACCGACGACCATGATCACGACCACGAGGAAGAGGAGGCTGGTGCCGCGAGCAACCTCGAGCAGCACAAGGTCGACCTCCACGGTCGATATGACCGGCCCTTCAAAGGCGTCGAAGCGCTGCAGCTCCGCATCGGGTACCGCGACTACGAGCACGTCGAGGCCGCGGGCGACGAGCCCGGCACCCGCTTCGCGAACGAGTTCTCCGAGGTCCGCGTCGAGGCGCTGACCTCGCCGATCCGTGGCTTCGAGGGCATGGTCGGGTTGCACTACCTGAACCGCGACTTCTCGGCGATTGGCGAAGAAGCCTTCGTCCAGCCCAACAAAACCGAGCGTGTCGCGCTGTTCCTCTACCAGGAAATGCCGGCGGCACCCTGGGGCGTACAGTTCGGGCTGCGCGCCGAAAACCAGAGCACGAAGTCGGTCGATCCGACGTTGCCATCCCGGGACTTCTCGCCGTTCTCCGCTTCCGTCGGTGCCACGTACGCCTTCACTGACGCGGTCGGCCTCAACCTCACCGTCAATCACTCTCAGCGCGCTCCGGCCGCGGAGGAGCTCTACGCCAACGGCCCCCACCTGGCGACCACCACCTTCGAGATCGGAGACCCAGATCTCGATCTCGAGACGGGTAACGGCGCCGACCTCACCCTCCGCCTCGCCGGTGATCGGGTTTCGGGTTGGGCCTCGGTCTACCTCACCGAGTTCAGCGACTTCATCTACCTCGCCGAGACCGGGCTCGAGGAGGACGAGCTCCCGGTCTTCCAGTTCATGGCCGCCGACGCCCGGGTCGCCGGGTTCGAGTTGCACGGCGATTTCGAGGTGCTCCACTCCGCGAACCACCACATTCACATCGAGGGCACCTACGACCGGGTCAGTGGCGAGCTGACAGACGTCGACGAGCGTCTGCCTCGGATTCCGCCCCAGCGCTTCCGGCTCGGACTGGTTTACCAAGGCGGGCGCTGGCACGGCCGGATCGAGGGCCGATGGGTAGATGAGCAGGACCGGGTGGCCCAGTTCGAGGAGTCAACGCCTGACTATACGATGCTGAACGCCGCGGTTGGGTACCACTTCCTCGCCGGCGGCATCGCTCACCACATCCTGCTGCGGGGCACGAACCTCACCGACGAGGTGGCGTACAATCACGTCTCGTTCATTAAATACCAAGCGCCGATTCCAGGACGGATGGTCACTCTGAGCTATCGCGCGGTCTTCTAGAGGCGAAGTACATGACACCCGCCCGGCTCCGGGCGGGTGTCGTCCCTAGAGCGCTCTTGGCGCCCTCACCCGCGAGGTTTCTGGCGACGAGCCTCTCGGCATGGGAACCGACAGCTATAGGCTGGTCGACCTCAGGGCGGGATTCGAGCTGCCTGCCACCCGAAATGGGTGGCAGGCAGCCGCCGTGGTTTCCTATCGCGTGCGATCGACCGAAGACGCTACTTCAATGGTTCCGGCTTACAGAGACTGCTCTCCTCGTTCGCGACCCGCGCACAGGCGGCACAGATGAACTTCGGCTCGTCGACCAGAGGCTTGATCTTCTCCAGATCAAGATCGCAGGGGCAGCAGGTCAGCGAGCACATCTTGTCCGGTCCGCAGCAGCTCTCACTCATGTCCTTCTCCTTGTCTCAACGTTACAGCATATCGGCGGGGTCCGCACCGAAGCTTCGTTCGCGCTTGAGGAATTGATGTCTCGGTCCGTGATCACGAATGTATGTGTAGATGTGAAATCGGCTCCGGTCGTCATCGACGTCCTAGCCTATACTTCGGCGCAGGAGGCCTCGTGACCATGGGAGCCAGAGAGGTGCTGAGCGAACACCTGGAGAGACTCAAGTGCAGTACGGCTGCGGTCGGGGCCGGCCCCGTAGGGAGCGTGAAATGAAGCGGGTTCCCGTCAACCTGATCTCCGGTCCTTTAGGTGTCGGCAAAACGACGACTATTCGTCATCTTCTGGAGAACCGGCCGGAGGGCGAGTACTGGGCGGTACTGGTCAACGAGTACGGATTGGTCGGCCTCGATGCCGCCCTCCTCACAGACGCCGAACGGCCAGATGGTGTCGAGATCCGGGAGGTCGCCGGCGGCTGCATATGCTGCAGTGCCGGGCTACTCTTCGAGGTATCGCTCGCCATGCTGCTCGAGCGAGGGCCGGATCGACTGCTGATCGAACCGACAGGTCTCGCGGCGCTCTCGGGAATCCTGGATTCGCTCGAACGCGAACAGGTACGGCAGCAGGTCGACGTGCGGTCGACGATCTGCCTGCTCGACCCGGCCACCTTGGAGCGCGACCGTCAGCGCGAAGAGGTCAAGGACCAGATCGAAGCCGCGGACGTTTTGTTGGCCAACCGTTGTGACCTGGCCACTGCCGAGCAAATCGATGCGTTCTCGGCGTGGGCGCAGACCCTTTTCCCGCGAAAACGCCACGTCGATCGCATCGAGCAGGGCCGGATTGCCGTTGAGTTGCTCGATCTCGTCACCGATCGGCAGGTCGCCGCTCCGCGCGGCGACTACCGCCACGGAACGGACCACCACCACGATCATCATCACCACGTTGACGCTGAATCGGAGAATCGGGCGTCCTCCTCTGGGGAAGATTCGGAATGCGACGCTTCGCAGTCAATCGTTCGCCGGTGCCACATCTCCCCGGTCATGTCGACGATCGGCTGGGTTTGCTGGAAGGGCCTGGTGTTCGACGCCGAAAAGGCGGTTCGTCTTCTCGCGGAGCTGACGCGCCGACCGGACGCGCAGCGCACCAAGGCGGTGATGCGAACCGACGACGGCTGGTGGAGCTTCAACTTTACCCCGAGAACTCGCGAAGCGCGGCCGTCTGCCTACCGGAGAGACTCCCGGATCGAGGTCGTGATCCAAGGCGACGGTGTTTCGGATCTCGATGCACTGGAGGAGACTCTTCGGCAGTGCCTCGTTCCACAGGACGATTCCCGGCGGGACAGCTGACCGTGGTGTGATTGAGCTGCGGGGCGCAGCCCCCTCACCTCGTGAACATCATCCCGGTAATCTATACTCGGTCTCAGGAGGTCTCGTCTACGTGAAGATCAGAGACGTGCTGCGTGAAAACCTGAAGAAACTCCGGAGCATCGTGGCTCTGGCGGGACTTCTGGC
This sequence comes from Candidatus Binatia bacterium, assembly GCA_028278325.1. Taxonomy (GTDB): domain Bacteria; phylum Desulfobacterota; class Binatia; order UBA1149; family JAJCZL01; genus JANQEO01. The sequence continues at coordinate 8,113 of JANQEO010000211.1, read as the reverse complement.
TCTCAGTTTGCACGACCTGGTGCCGCACGGGCACGTACACGCGGATGCGATGCCTGCTTGCCCTACGGTCGGCTCGCACGACAGATGTGGACAGAAGTGGCTACGCTTCGACAACTCGCTGCAGCGATCTCAAGACACGACTCAATCGTGCCACTTGTGCAACGAGCTCCGTCGGGGAGCCGGCCTCGACTTCCGAGAGTCAGCCGCTCTGATCCCACCATCCTCGGAAGGTCTAGGACCCCTAGCCGACAATCGTTCCCTCGCCTACCTGGTCGAATCTCAGTCCGAGGCTCGCGGCCCTCCATCCGCCTGAGTACCCAGCTCCCGTCCACAGCCGAGTTCGAGTATGCGCCCTAGGCTGGTTCGATCTCTGACACGGCCTTTTGCTACGGTCGTCGCCTGCGGATCGTGGAGCTTGACGGCATACAACCCTGAATCATCTGAATCGAACCTCTAGCTCAACATCAACACCCGCCGACGGGGCTCAAGCGGACCGCGACGAAACGAGAGCGGTGGCGCCGACGCACTCCGTTCTGCGGAGGGAGAAACCGGCGATGAAAGATGCCACGACAGTCAGACTACAACCGCTTGCCGATTCCATCGGCATCGTGAGGGACACGCGCGCCAGGGAGCTGGAGGCCTGATGGTGAACGACAACGGAATGTTGGATCTGCTGCAGCGGATCGGTCTCGAGACCCTTGGCGCCTTCCTCACCGCAGCGCCCTTCATCCTGCTGGGTTTGATCGTAGCCGGATTCCTGCACCGTCTGCTGCCGCGGAAGCTGATCGAACGGTGGATGGGTCGGCGTGGCCTCTCCGGCGCCGCGCTGGCTTCGGCAATCGGGGTTCCGCTGCCGGTATGCAGTTGCGGCGTCATTCCGATCGCGGTCGAGCTCCGCAACAAGGGTGCAAGCCGACCTTCGACGCTTGGATTCGTGATCACCACGCCGGAGTCATCGCTCGACTCGATCGTGCTCACGTGGGGTTTGATGGGCCCGATCATGGCGGTCGCCCGCCCGGTCGCGGCATTCCTGACGGCGATCTGGGCCGGGGTGCTATCGATTGCCTATGACCGGGGAGACGTACCAGTGTGCGGCGCCTGCGGCGGCCAGGCCGTGTCGGACGCGAAACACCAAGCTGAGCACGACCATGACCACGGGCACGATCACGGGCACGGTCACGACCATGCACACGCGATCACCGGCGAAGCCGAGCAAACCTACGCCGCCCTTGGCGCCTGGTGGCGGCAGCGCCGCAAGGCGGCCCACGGTGAAGATTATAGTGAACTGGTCCCCGGACCCTGGTCGAGCCTGATTTCCCCCGCCTTTCGCTATGCCTTCACCGACCTGCTCGATCACCTGGTGTTCTGGCTGATGATCGGGCTCACGGCGGCCGGGATCCTGGGGGCGCTGCTGCCGTCCGATCTTGCCGAGCGCGGTCTCGGATCCGGGCTTCTCCCCATGCTGGTGATGGTGATCGCCGGTGTTCCTCTGTACATGTGTGCGTCAGCCTCGACTCCGGTTGCCGCGACCCTCGTCGCAAAGGGCCTCAGCCCCGGCGCCGGACTGGTGTTTCTGCTCACCGGACCCGCGACCAATGTCTCGACCATCCTCGTCTTGCGGCGGGTGTTCGGCCAGCGATTCGTGGTGATCTACCTGTCCGCAATCGTCAGCGCCGCGATCGGGTGTGGGCTCGCCCTCGATTGGCTGCTGGTGACCATCGGTTGGCAGATCGATGTACTGGCGACCTTCTCGCAGGTCGGCTCGAAGTCAGGGCTCGAGTGGATGAGCCTGGCGGTGCTGCTGGTCGCGTCGATCTGGCGGTTGTCGCGGGGCGCGGCCTCCCGCGGGGCGCGCGAGCTGAAGGATGACCTCGCGAGCCTCGGAAGCCTACTGTTCGGCGCCCACCCCGGGCAGACCCTTCGTCGTTGGCTGCCGCGGTTCGTGGCGTTTGCGATCGTGTTCGGGCTCGGGCTCGCGGGCGTCGTTGCGGTTCCGCTTGAGTCGCGCGGCTACGGCTTCGTCTTCGGTCGCCTCGTGGTCGACGGTGCCGAGCCCGGGCTGCACTGGCTGCCGCCGGTTGTCGGGCGGTGGGAGGTGCGCGCGGTCGAGCGCTCGCGCAAGGCCGACGTTGGCTTCCTGGCCGAACCTGAGCTGCTGGAGCGCCGCCGCGAGCTCACTCTGCGCGCCGACCCCCAGGGTTGGCACAGTCCGGTGGCGGCGATGAACCCGAATCCGGTCGTCGCGAGCTACCTCACAGGTGATGAGAACTTTGTCGAGATGAGCTTCTCGGTCCACTACACGCTCGTCGACCCGGCAGAGTTTCTCTTCAAGCTAGATGCTGGCAACCCGCTGGTGCTGCTGTACGCCGAGACGGTGGCCCGCGAGCTCGTCGGCACAAGGACGATCGACGAGCTGCTGACCAGCGAGCGCCGCGACATCGAAGGTGCGATCGCAGCCGAGCTGCAGAAGAGACTCGATGGTATTGGTTCAGGCGCACGGATAGCCAGTGTCCATGTCGTAGACATCCACCCGCCCGAGCCGGCGGTGTACGCGTTTCGCGATGTGTCGTCGGCGCGGGAGAATCGCGAGACCCGCATCCACGAGGCCCGCAGGCTGGCTGCCAGCGCGGTACCGCGGGCGCGCGGCAACGCCGCTCGAGAGACCGCGGCGGCGAAGGCGCTAGCGGCCGCACAGGCAGTCGAGGCGATGGGTCGAGCCGAGGCCTTCACGGCGACGGCGGACGCCTACAGACTCGCACCGGAGCTTCTGAACCATTTGCTGTGGATGGAGACCGTGGAGCAGGCCCTCGCGGACGCGGACAAGATGATCGTACCCGGCAACGACAACCCCCGCGCGATCACCATCTGGCGTCGCGAAGCGGCGTACGGGAAGTGAAGGACGAAAACCGATGACGATGAAACGCTACGTGATTATGCTCGTGATTGCCGCCGCTCTGGTGATGTCGAGCTCGATGTATACCGTGGACCAGACCGAAGTCGCAATCGTCACCCGTTTCGGCGACCCGCTCGATGGAACGGTCGGACCTGGGCTGCACCTCAAACTGCCATGGCCCATCGACAGCGTCGTGCGACTGGACCAGCGATTGCTCCTGTTCGACAACGAGCCCGCCGAGATGCTCACCGGAGACCGAAAGAACGTGCTCGTGGACAGCTTCATCGTGTGGCGGATCGCGGAGCCGCTACGCTTCGCCCAGACCGTCCGTCGGCGGGACCAGGCCGAGGCTCGGCTGGTCGACCTGACCGCCTCGGAGCTCGGCGCGGAGGTCGGGAGTCATCCAATGGAGAGCTTCATCAATCCCGAGCCGACCGAAGTCCGAATCGCCGACGTCGCCGCCAAGGCGCGCGCCAAGATCGATGCGCTCGCGCGGTCCAGCTTCGGTATCGAGGTGGTCGATCTGCAGATCAACGGCTTCAACCTGCCGCTGCAGAACCGGGCGTCGGTAATCGACCGAATGCGCGCCGAACGCGCCCGCATCGCCACCGCCTATCGCAGCGAGGGCGAAGAGCAGGCGCTCAGGATCGAGGCCGAGGCGGCCGCTGAGCGCGAGACGATTCTCGCCGAGGCCCGGGCTGACGCCGAGCGAAGCCGTGGCGCCGGCGAGGCCGAGGCCCTGGAGATCTTCGCGGCCGCCTACCTTCAGGATCCCGCGCTCTACCGTTTTTTGCGCACACTCGAAAGCTATGACGCGATCATCGACGAGGACACGACGATCGTCATCGAGTCGAGCCCTCAGCTCGACCGGGCGCTGGGAGGACGGTGATCGTGGGCGATCCCATTGAGTCCAAGCCATTGCCAGAGCCGCTTTCGGTGCGGCTCATCCTCGCCGCGCGCGAATGGTTGGGTCGGCACATAGCGATCGCGATAATGGTCACGGTCTCGGTCGTTGTCGCGGCCTCGCTGACGAGCGGGGTCTACACCGTCCCCAACGGCTCCTCTGCGGCTGTACAGCGCTTCGGTAGGGTGACAGACGATGCAGTGCCGCCCGGTTTGCACATGAGCCTGCCTGGAGGCGTCGACGAGGTCACCATCGTCTCGACCGGGGAGATGCGTCGCGCGGAGATCGGTGGCGATCTCAACCGTTACCTGTCGCTGCTCACCGGCGATGAGAACCTGATTGAAGCGACGATGGTCGTGCAGTACCGGATTTCGGACCTCGGCGACTCGCTGTTCGCGGTCGAGGAACCGACCGAGCTGCTCCGCCAGGCGGTGCTCGCGGCGTTGGTCGAGGTCACGGCGACACTGACCGTCGAAGACGTCCTGACGACGGGCAAGGCAGGGGTGCAGAACAGCGTGCGCGAGGACGCTCAGAAGATGCTCGACCGATATGGTAGCGGCATGACCCTAGTCGCAGTCAATCTGCAGTCGGTAGATCCCCCGGTGGAGGCGGCGCAGGCGTTCCGCGAGGTTTCAGACGCTCGGGCTCAGGCGGCGCAGGTGGTCAACACTGCCGAAGGCCGGCGCGGTAGGCTGCTTCGAATCGCCCGCGGCGAAGCCGCCAAGATCAGCGAAGAGGCCCGGGCGGCCGCGGGCGCCCGAGTCCAGCAGGCGCGCGGCGCCGCTGGTCGCTTTGCCGCGCTGCTCGGGCCCAGCCGCCGCGCGCCGGGGCAGACCCGCGACGAGATCTATTTTCGGATCATGAATGACGTGCTGCCTCGCGCGCGAATCCTCGTCGTGCCACCGGGAGAAGGTGCAAGAATCGACCTCCATCTGATGCCCCAGAGCGAAGCTCCTCCATCACGCGCTCGCGCGCTGCAAGGCTCCATTTCGCCGACCCTCCCACCCTTCGAAGACGACCCGGAACGACCATGAAGGACCGTCTGATCCGTTCGGGTGCCTGGCCCGAGATAGCTGTGAAAACTCAAGCTGGCCTTCTCTGCCGTCCGGAACGGAGCGCCTCGTTGAGCTGCTCGCAACTCCCGGCCCATGCAGACGTCTCGCAGGGCGTGCACCCAAAGAGGCAGTGAATCCCTGGGAGATCGGGAATCGGAGTCCTGAAGAGCAAGAACTGCCTCGCTCCTGAGCAGACCCAAAGTGATGATGCAGGAATCTACTGGGTCTGGGCTCGGTGTGGCCGCGAGACTTGAACGAAACACGTTTACCTGGGCGCCCGAAACGTCTTGGGGTATTTGGCGCGTCCCCCTGTTTCTCGAACGGCATCTTCCTGCATCGATTGGACGACGCGGATCGCAGGCAGGTCCTTTTGGGGCCTACCACGCTGGTCCGTGGCGGTTGTACATGAAGAATCGAACAGAACCCCAGAAACCTTCGACCCAATGCCGAGGCAGGAGGCGATGTACTCGGTCGACCCGAGCAGGAAGAACTTCCCCTGCCTCATGGGCGGCTTCCGCAAGAAAGACCTCCGAGCGAAGACGGTGACGCGTCAATCGAGAGGTTGGCGCAACCTGCTTCATGATTGGCGCGATCTGCCAGAGACAAGTCGCATCCAAACCCCTAGATTGGAATTTGACGAGCCCCCGGCTGATACAACCCAAAGGTCGAATCTCCTGGGCAACTCAGACGGAAACCGAGCGTGGCTGGACTACTCCAGCGTCATGAACAGACCGAACCATGCAGAACGAAGGAGGGATCCATATGACACAGAACAAACATGGTGCAGAGAACTCGATCGTCTCGCTGGTGAGGTCGCCGAAAGATGACGCGTCGCAGATATCTGATGAGGAAGTCAGGGAAATGGTCCGCGAGGCAGTGGCGCTGGCGGGTGGACTGGCTGACATCATCAAGGATGGACAGTTCGTGGTCATCAAGCCCAATCTGATTGGAACACGACATGTGGCTGGCGGGACCCTCCAGACTGTCGGCATGTTCGTTACCAATCCCTATCGGACCGGAGAGGTCCAGGTGCCGCCCAAAGTCAATGGGATGACGGCTGACTGGAGGGTGGCCCGGGCCCTCGTGGAACTCGTACGAGAAGTCAATCCATCCGGCAAGGTGTACGTCATGGAATGCAGCGGCGAGGGCCAGGTAAGTAAGACCTTCGAGCTACTCGGGTATACGAAAGAAAACTTGCCTGGTGTCGATGAATTCATCGGCATGGATGAAACCGGCGATGATTACCAGGCGGTGGACTCGGATGATCTGGAGATCGTCGACCTGAAGGAGAAGCAACAGTACACGAAGTTGCCCAAGTTCCTGAATAACAAGTACTACTTCGACAAGATCTATTACTCCGCCGACGTCGTCATTTCGCTCTGCTGCCTGAAGAACCACATGAATGCTGCGTTCACCGGCGGCATCAAAAACGTTGGGATCGGAGCGATGCCCGGTAGGATCTATGGGAACTCGAAGAATCAGATCAACCGGGCCATGACGATCGATCATATGTGGGAGCCAATCAATGACTTCATCCATGACTTCTACATCGCGAAGCCCGTTCAGTTCGTCCTGACCGACGGCCTGCAGGGTCTTGCATACGGGCCACAGGCGCAGGGAGCACCCAGCTATGAAGAGGCAAAGATGAACATGCGTCTGATTCTTGCGTCGAAGGACCCAGCGGCTGCCGACGCCGTACATGCCACCATTGTCGGCGTCGATCCCCAGAAGGTGCCGTACCTTCAGGACGTTGCCAGAGACTGCGACTACACGGCTGACACTTCGAGGATCACCGTCGTGGGGAACGCTCGCGTCGATGAGGTAAAAAAGCCCTTCCCGAGGCCGAAGGGGCTGTTGGGGAAAATCTACAGTAAGCCGTCGGAAGCGCTCTACTCCGACTACGAGCCGCCGATATTCGAGGTTGCTGAGATCAAAGTCGACGACGACAGCTTGACGGTCAAGGTCAAAGTTGATCCAACGATTACGAAGATAGAGATGTTCACAGACGGGAGGCTCGTCGAGTCGTTCACGGGAGATCTCGAGACCTTGACTCATCCTTTGGATGGACCAGTTTCGAAGGGATCCCATGAACTGGCGCTCTATGCCTATGACAAGGTCTTGAACTGCAGCTACAAAACGATCACGTTCGAGTTCTGAGGATTCGGGGAAGAAGGTCATGACAACCATGAACATGCTTCAATCGCTGGAAGCCTATACGTCTGCTCAGAAATGGGTTGGAACCAATTTCGTCGTCCTAGGCATTCTCCTTCTGGTTCTGGCAGGTGTATCCGCTTTCCTAGTACCAAGAACCCCGATGGCAACGGGGATGAAATACGGCGCACTGGTGGCTGGGGCGCTGATCATCATCGGCGGGTTTTCTTATCGCAGTTTCTGTGACAAGACCTACAATCACGGGGCCGACATCTATCAGACAAGCACGACAGAATTTGTGAAGACCGAGTATTCGCGGATGGAGAAGGTCGACAAAGGATACCTGGTCTATCAGATCGTGTTCGCAGCCTTCATCGTTGCCGCGCTACTCGTGGTCCTGTTTGTCAACGCACCGCTGATGAAGGGGATTGCGTTTGCGGTGGCAGTGCTGTTCATTGGAATCATGATCATTGAAGGGTTCTCGCACAGCTCGATCAGGAGCTACACCGAGGCTCTACAAGTCGAGGCGCGGGAGTAAGCCTGGCAGCCCCTGAATCTGTTCCTCACACATTGAGCCGGGACGAGTGGTTTGAACGACGTCAATCCAGAGACGATTGAGCGCGGCAGATGATGCTGTAACCCGGCGCAACATTCTGCGGTTCCCCACATTCAGAGAATGGCTCACATCTCACACGACTTGGCGCAACCTGCTTCGTGGTTGGCGCGTTCTGCTAGAGACCTGACGCAGAGAAGGATCTAGATTTGTTCTCGACGGGACGGAAGCAGCCGCCCGAACGACACAAGGAGAAACGAGATGACAACCATCGATCCCAAAGCGCCCGTGCTGGTCACCGGAGCCACCGGCTACGTCGCCGGCCGCCTCGTCGAGAAGCTACTCGCCGAGGGTCACACCGTGCACGCCGCCGTGCGCGACCCGGAGAACACGAAAAAGCTGCAGTACCTCAACGCCCTGGCAGAGGCCCTGCCCGGCTCCATCCGCTACTTCAAGACCGACCTCATGGAGCCCGGCTCCTACACCGAAGCCATGGAAGGCTGCGAGCTGGTCTTCCACACTGCGTCTCCTTTCACCATCGAAGTCAAGGATCCGGT
>JANQEO010000202.1 GCA_028278325.1 Candidatus Binatia bacterium | reverse complement strand
ATCGGGACCCGCGGCCGTTCACCTGGCACAAAAGCGCTGACGAGATCCTCTCCGCCGTGCGCCGCTTCTGCGAACGAACTTCTGACTCAGGACACTAGGTCCACGTCGCCCCACGCCGTGAGCCGCATCTCCTTGTACCTCGCGCCCGTCTCGATCAATGCCCGCCAGAAGGGCGTTTGCGGGACCCGCTTGTAGTCCCAGGTCAACTCGTTCTGCTGGTCGTCCTCTTCCGAGGCTGCAAGGAACCGCTCGATTTCGTCGTCGTCCATCGTTCGCGGCTTGCGGCGGCGGTGCTCCGGCCCTTCCGGGAGGCGCTTGACGTGTGCGATTGGATTGCGAGCGATCAACTCGTTCTCGACAGCCCACTTCAACGCGGCACTCACGGTCGCGACGTACAAGTTCGCCGTTCGGTTTCCGCTGCCCTGCGCGACGACGCGACTGCGGAGCTGGACCGCGTGAGCTGGCCGAAGGTCGCGGACACGCTCAACGCCGAGCTTCGGGAGTGTTCGCTCCAGTCGCTGTTCCACATTCCTGTAGTGGTTGGCGCAGACGCGCGGTTCGAGGTCTGCGAGGTACGCGCGAACGACCTCGTCCAACGGGAGCGACTGCCCTTCTTCAGACCCAAGTCCGGCTAGCGACATATCGCGGCGGCGAATGATGTCGGCACGGATCCGCTCGGCGTCGGCTTTGCTCGCGGCCAGCGCCTTCTGCCGTAGCGCCCCGAGCTCATCGCGCCAGCGTAGAACCCAACGCCCGTTGCGCTTGTAGAGCCGCCCGGGGCCGAGCGCACGGTCGCCCCTCATCCCCGCAGCTCCTCGAGCCAGGCGTCGACGTCCTCGGGATGCCAGCGCAGGACGGAATCGCCGAGCGTCAACGGCGCCGGCAGCTTCCCCGCCTCTCGCCACCGCCTCACCGTCCGGACGTCCACACCCAGGACATCCGCAACATCGCGGGCCGTTAGCAGTCTTCGTCCCCGAGCGGCCATGTCCCCATTCATGGCCATGGAATCCACGATTCCATCAACATGAATCCGGCCGGATTCCGCCGCCAATTCGGCATACGCTTCGGCCAGTTGCGCGTGGAGGGTGGATAGGCGCGACCAAGGGCCAACGCGGGCGCCCGTGTCGCATGGTGTGGCGGTCTCGAGCCCAAGGGCACCATTCCCTTCCTTATTAGGGAGGAGCCTCCACGGGGCGACGGGGCGCGAGGTGTGCCCGGTCACCGGGCCCCCTCCGAGGCCAGCCCGAGTGCGGCGAAGACCTGAGCCTCAATCGCGCTACGGGTTTCGTCGTCGATCGGCCGGACGTAGGGCCACTCGCGCCCCTCGCGCGTGCGCTTCGCCGGGAACGACAGCGTGAGCTCGCCAGCACGGGTGCGGCGCAAGGTGACGCCATCGAGGCGCACATCGCCGTAGCGGAACGAGAGGTAGCCGACCAGCCCCGTTCGGAGATCCTGCTTGCTGGCGCGCTGGAAACGGATGTCGGCGAGGAGGGGGTAATCAGCCATCGGTCCCGTCCCTGCGGTAGCTGGCATCCCGAGCGCCTTCGGCGTCCCCCTGCGGAGCCCCGGGGTCAGAATCCCCAGGGGCCAATTCTGGCCCCCTAACTTCTGATGGCGTCTCCGGGCGCTCCGAGGGCCGATCCGAATTCGTGGGGTCAGAAATGCCCTGGGACGTTTCTGACCCGGGGACTTCTGGCCCGGGAAGCGCCCAGGTCGCCGGCTTGTCGGTCGATGCCCGAGTCTTCACGACACCGAGGACGCTGGCGGCTCGCTTCACGGTGCTCTCCGCGTGGCCCAGATCCTCAGCCTCGGCGAGGAGCTTCTCCCGTTCGACGGGTCCATCCGCGAGGGCCACGAGGAGCCAGGCCTCGGCAGCGCGCCTGCAGTCTGCCGGTCGGCCCCGTGGCCGTCGCCCTCCAGCTCCGTGGCGGGTCGTTCCGGCTGCGCCGAAGATCTGATCGAGCGTCTTCTCCACCGGCTCGTCTTCCCAGTCAACGCGATGGCCTTCCGGACCAGGCTCGATTCGGTACGCCAAGCCGTTGGTTTTGGGTCCCAGGTTGACCTTGACCGGGAGGAAGAAGCACCGTCCCGGAGTCTCGGGGTCCTCCACCACGCCCCATGTCGCTCGGGCAGCCGCGACGAAGCCGAGCGAACCCGTGACCCTGTAGATGCCGGGAACGCCGACGTTCTTGTTCAGGTGCGCGACACAGACGATGGCGACGCCTTGCGCCTGCGCCAGCTCAGCGAGAGGACCAAGGAGGGCGCGCACGTCTGCGTCTCGATGTGAGTCCGCGTCACCGAGATAGGCGCTGATCGGATCGATCACCACGAGTCGGGCGTCCTCTACGTTTTCGAGGGCGCGCTCTAGTTCAGGCAGATCGGTGCTGAGGCTGAACCAGGCTCGCTCCAGGCGGACTTCGTGGATCTCGCTGACGAGGGCACCGACTGCGTCGAGCCGCGGCCGGATCGTGTCAGCGGGATCGTCTTCGGCTGAGAGCAGTAGGACAGACCCGCGTGGCGCACACTCTCCATCCGAAAAGAACCCGCCGCATGAGACTCGTGAAGCGATGTCGAGCGTGATGTACGACTTGCCAAGGCCAGGGTCGCCGACGATGAGCGTGACCTTGCCCAGCGGAATGCGGCCAGGCCAAAGCCAGGACAGATCCTGAGGAACGATGGTGCTGTACGGCCGGAGGAGAATGGACCGCTTCGCCTCCGGGTCCTTCGGCGCATACCGCCCCGGGATGTCCCGGGCGAGCCTTCTGACCTCATTGGTGGGGAGCGACGGCCGACATCGCGTCTCGTTCGTAGCAGCGAGGGCAGCCAGGATCTCCTGCTCACCCGCGCCGACGCGACGCATGGCGCCAGCGAGCCTGAGCAGCTCATCGTGTCGCCGGCCCTCCGGAATAGGTCTGCCGTCGCCCCCCTCAGGAGTTGAGCGCGCCTTCTGGCGCTCGCGAGAGAGGTATTCCACCCACGCCGCAGGCAACTCGGGAAGTCCATTGAGCTCATCCGGATGACGGAGCCACCGATACGCCGCGCCAGTGTCAGGGTGGATGCTCGGCGGCATGACCGTCTGTCCGCCGTTGGACTTGCAGTCGAGTCCGGGGGCGAATCCGTTCTTGTTGGTGATCACCGCACCTTTGGGGTGTGCAAAGATCAGATGCCGCCCACCATCTTCGCGGCCAGTGGCCACTTCCGCTGTCTCCGGAAGTGCACCGAGTTGCCGCTCGAACTCAGTGAGCGTGCGTTCGCCCTTGTCGCCATCCACGTCGAGCGCGAAGGTGCCAGAAGCGGCACCGTGTGCGACCCCAACATTGGCGTCTGGATGGTCCGACCAGCATTGGCGAATAACCTGTTCGTCGGTTGTTGCGAAGTTGGGCCAGTCTTCGACAATCGGCGTCTTGCCGTGCAGGGGGAGCACACACCAGCCGCGACGAGCAAGCTCGAGGACCGCATCGAGGAGCGGAGAACCGGCTCTCATCGCTCCACTTCGTGGTCCTGGCCGGCGGCGGAGATCGGGCGGATTAGGCGCACGACATAGCCCAGCCGCTCCAGCTCGCGCTCGGCTCGCGCGACCAGGTCAGGATTGCTCTCGCGCCGGGCCGTCTCGAGCCGGGCGAACCAGAAGAGGGCCGGCTCTGCGTCCTCCAGGGATTGATAGGGTTTCGGCATGGATAGCCTCCACTTGCCCTGGCGGTGTCGTGTGTCAGGTGGTCCGAATCGCCCCTTCAGATCCCTGAGAGCCTATTCCGGCTCGCGAGGTGTCACGTCAAGTGTCGTGTTCTACTCCAACCGGCGGCGCTCGCCGTCCATGTCACCCTCGGCCACGGAACCTCCAGGAGCCCGCCTGGCCCTCAGCGCCACCTTGACACGTTCGTCCGTGTAGAGCGTCTGCCTTGCGACCCCAACGGCATCGGCAAGCTTCTGGCCGGTCCAGTCACGCCCCCGTCCGATGATCAAGGCGAGGACCCGTTCTTGCCAGCGCTCCTCGTCCTGAACAATGCCCTCACTCGGCGGGCCACCCTCCGTGTTCCGTGTTCTGGCGGACTGTGCCGCCGACTTAGTGGGGAAACGAGAGTGGAGCTCGCCATGGTTCACACTTGGGGCCACACGCGCCGCCAGAACCTCAAAGGCATTCGCGACCTGGTCCCAGAGATGTTGCTGCTTCCCTGTGAAGCACGTCATCCAAAGTACCCAGTACCGGGGCGTCCCTTTCTCCTGATAGCTCCCACCCCTCCAAATCAGATCCGGATCTGTGATCAGCCGAGTGAGGTACAGGACCCTCAACGCGTGGTCCTCTCGCTGGGACGCTGAGGCTGTCTGACCTTCCCCCGGTTTCGTGAACACCCAAGTAGGCGCGGTGCGCCAGGATGTTCACATGCCGCAACGAAAACGACGTAAGTACACCCCTGAGGAAAA
>JANQEO010000107.1 GCA_028278325.1 Candidatus Binatia bacterium | reverse complement strand
CTGGGGCGCCGTCCCCGACGAGCCGGCTGAGCTTCGCGCTGTGGCTGCGCACCCTCGTGATCAAACCCGTGGAGTGTTCGGTTCGTCTACGTCCGGCGACCGGTATGCCGGGAAGAAGCGCGGATCGGACGACATGGTTATCGCCCGAGCGGCGTTCCAGGACCGTCGCTGCTCGATCAGCGCGTCGTAGCGGCGCTGGTCATGGATGGCCTTCCCGACACGAAACGGCGTTGATCCCTCGGGGGCGAATGCCCTCTTGTAGCGCACGACTCCCTCCGGCCCACCCCCGAGCACGAACGCGCGTTTCTGCCGCTGCAGTCCCCAGCAAATGACTTCGTGCTTGAGGAGGTCGTTCGGTCGCGCCGCAAAAGTCCCCTCCTTCGTCCCGCCCAAGAACGAGTAGATGTAGTCGACGGAGATGAGGACGAGCTCCGTGGAGATCACTTCGCGCCCCTGCAACACGTGAAAGAACGCGTAATGGCCAGCTAGATTCTGCGCCAACGCCTCGAAGAACGACCGTGGAAACCAGTAGTACTCGCGCGCTGAACGTCGACGCATGGTGTCGTAGTAGATATCGATGAACGCGTCGAGACGTCGTCCGTCGTCGTCGATCTCGACGGTCAACCCTTCACTTTGGGCTCTCTTGACGTTCTTGCGGACCTTGTGCGCGTAGCTCGCCCACATCTCGCTGGTCGATCCACGAAGTGCGCACACGATGTTTTCCGAGTCGTAGGAAACCTCGCCATCGAACGGAAGGATCTGATCGGGAAACAGCGAAAGCCGTGCAAACGTCGACACCGGGACATACGGAGCCAAGGCGTCCTCGACTCCTCGCCAGAAATCGCCGGCGTGTTGGTGCGCGTCCCCCCACTGGAACGCCCCGCCATAGCCGTACGGAGTGATCAGATCGTGCGCAGGATCGTCGTCGGATACCCAGGCCTCGGCTGCGAGGGGCCGCAGGATGAAGGGAAACAGGACGCCACCGCTCGCTGTTTGCATCGCGGCGCACATCCCACGCATGGTCTCGGTCGCGTGCAACGCGACATAGTCCGGATGCGCGAAGATCTCTCGAGTTGGCCATGCACGCCAAAGGTCCAACCAGGTTGCGCGAGCTTCGGCGTCCTCGACGTCGAGCAGTCGCACTCGTGCGGAGTCAGTCCCCATGGCGGTCCTGCGTCGTTCCCCGTCCAGCAGCCTCGCTCATCTCGCCGTCCACCGCGGCCTCACCATCGCGGTACTCGCCGAACGACGGGATCAGTTCGTGTAGGATCGTTCGCACGCGGCCTTCGTCGTTCGCCCTGGCGGCGTCGACGAGGTCGTCGATTGCCTTTCCAATCTGCTGGAGGTGAGGACGGCCACGCTCCACGAGAATGCTGTCGTGCATGGTGCCGTCCAACTCTCCTTCCGACGCCAGCTCCTCGCGGAGCTTCTCGCCGGGGCGGATTCCGCTGATCTCGATCTCGATGTCTTCGCCGAGGTGCAGTCCGGACAACATGATCAGGTCGCGCGCTAGATCTACGATCTTCACCGGTTCGCCCATGTCCAGGATGAAGATCTCTCCGCCGCTTCCCATCACGCCCGCTTGCAGGACCAGCTGGCAGGCCTCGGGAATCGTCATGAAGTAGCGCTCCATATCGGCGTGGGTCACCGTGATGGGGCCGCCCTTTGCGATCTGCTCCTTGAAAATCGGAACCACGCTCCCGGCTGATCCCAGGACGTTCCCGAAACGTACGCTGACGAACCGCGTCGAGCCTTCTTCCGCAAGCGACTGAACCAGCAGCTCGGAGACGCGCTTGCTCGCTCCCATGACCGAAGTCGGCCGCACGGCCTTGTCGGTCGAGACCAGCACGAACGCGCCAGCCCCGTGTTCGATCGCCACTTGAGCGGCGTTGCGTGTCCCCACGATGTTGTTCAACACTGCTTGATCGACGTTCCACTCCAGCATCGGAACGTGCTTGTGTGCCGCGGCATGAAACACCAGCTGCGGTTGCTCGGTGCGAAACACTCGGTCCAGGGCTGCCCGATCGCACACGTCCACGAGCAGAGGCACGAGCTGTAGATCCGGAAAACGCGAAGAGAGCTCGCGGTGGATGTAGAACAGGCTGTTTTCGGCCCGCTCGACCATGATGAGCCGCTCGGGAGCAAACGCGCAGATCTGGCGGCACAGCTCCGAGCCGATGCTGCCGCCCGCGCCCGTGACGAGCACGACCTTCGATCGCACCGCACGCGAGATCGCCTGATCGTCGAGCGTAACGGGCTCACGACGCAGCAGATCCTCGATTGCGACCTCGCGAATCCTGTTGAGCTCGAGCTTTCCGGCGACGAGCTCGGAAATCCCGGGGACGATCTTCACGGGCAGTCCGGCGTCCTCGCAGATCCGAGTGATTCGTCGAATGTCTTTCCCGGAGGCGCTGGCGATCGCGATCAGCACCTGCTCGGCTTCGTGCCGAGCACACAGACCGGGCAGGTCATGCGTCGTTCCCAGCACCGGGAGGCCGTGGACGAGGGTGCCTCGCTTGGCAACGTCATCGTCGACGAATCCCACGGCTCGAATGCCCAACCCCCTATGGGTTGCGATCTCCTTCGCCACGATGAGCCCGGCGTTTCCTGCTCCGACCACCATCGTTGCCACCTGCTGTCCAGTGTCATGGCGAACGGCCGCGTCGCGCTCACCGAGCAGTCGACGGACGGCGCGGGCGCCGGTCAACCCGACGAATGCGAGGACGAGATCGATCGCGATCACGCCGTATGGGATCGCCGCATACCGTGCCGGGGAGAAGCTGAACTCGACGCGAAGATAGGCTCCGAAGGCTCGGGCGACACCCAGCACCATGCTGGTCGCGAACAGGGCGATTCCGAGCCGAACGACCTCGCGAAGCCCGAAGTATCTCCAGGAAAACCGAGGCACGGACAGCGCGACCAACCCCAGGTACTGAAGCAGCACGATGTACGGACCCGTCGCGACCATGCGCCTCAGCATGTCCTTCGGGATGAGCCAGTCGAAACGCAGCGCAAACGCCAAGGCAAACGCGATCCCGAGGATGGCGACGTCGATGACAACGGTCGATCCGTGCCGGAACAACCGCCTCACGAGCTCATCTCCCAGACCGATGATCGTGGGCACGCGGCGCTCGGTGGCAGATCGGTCACTGTAGCGTCGAGGATAGCCATGCTATGCAGGGTCTCCAATCCACGATCGCTGACCGCGACGAGGCGAGGCTCAACTGTGCCCTTGGTGGCGGTGTGCGAAGCCTGGGTCCAAGAGGCGAGCGGATTGAAGGGCACCCGGTCCGAGTCCCATGGATGGACCCCGGAGACAGCGAACGCCTCAACCCGCTGCGGGGCGGATGGCTCGGCGGCCTACGCCGCGAGAAGCTGGGCTTGGGATCGACAGGTGTGGCTTGCTCCGCAAGGGTGTAGCATTCATGGTGCGTGTCCAGCAGTCGTCCAAAAAGCCGTGTTCCGGTGGTAGCATTGGTCTCGTTCGTGTTCCTCGGTTGTGGTTCGAGGACCGACCCGCTCGACGAGAACGTGAGTCCCGAGCCAGTCGTGGATTGCTCGGCGTGCCCCACGGACGTCTTTGTCGGTGACGTCGAGCTGCGAGGCCAGAGCGACGTGGACGCGATGGCGGCCTACGGTGAGATCGACGGAAAACTGTCGGTAGCAGCGGGAGCAACGCTCACGAGTTTCGAAGGACTCGAGTGCATTGCTTCGGTAGCCAAGGGACTGCATGTGGTCGACAACCATTCGTTTCAGACCACGAACGGCTTGTCGTGCCTTTCGAGCGTAGGGAGTACGTTTCAGCTGCGCAACGTCACGGCGCTGGAGAACACCGATGGTCTACAGAAGCTGTCGTCGGTGGGGGGACACATGGTCTTGCGGGACTTGCCAACGCTAACGGACATTGCGGGCTTGAGTGGGCTGAGAACCGTCAAGGGGAACATCTTTTTCTTCAACGTTCCCGAGCTGCCCACCTGCGACGCCGCGGCGCTTATCGATCAGCTCGCTAACCTCGGAGGTGAACCCACCATCGAGGGTACTTCACCCGACACCTGCGGTCCTTAGGCACTGACGCGGTCCGCAAGGCTCTCGAACGCCGATTGCAGCGCATCAGAGTCGGGACTGGACGTTTTACGCATGGGGAAAGAGGCCGGAGGCTGACTCACGAACTCGACTTCGCCACCATTCGCGTTGAGGAGATAGGCCGCGCGTTCGAGGAATGCTCCGGGCGATGCACAAACATCCTCGTAGTGGACGTCGAGCACGTTTCTACCGCTGACGAGGTCAATCTGTCGCGAAATCGCAGCATCTGTGAACAGCACCTGCCCGGCGATCTGAACGGCTACTGGCTCATCCTTGAGCCAATTATACTCTCGCGGTCGGAGCGATACCCAGTTCTCACGGCTGCCGCCGAACTCTTCCCGCATGCGTAGCAGCGAGAGTGCGTTCTGCAACGGATCGCGACGAATACGAACAAAGCAAGCACGTCGGAGCGATCGCTGTGCTTGCTGGATGCTCCAGCCGAGCATCGGGGCTTTGAACACCATCGGGCCACCGTGAACGAGGCACATGTTCGTCAGAACCCGCCGGAGTCGTCCCCAATCGATGCGCTCCAAACGTCGTTCGTCGGGCTGAGAAAGGTCTTCATACTCGAGCAGGCGCGCCCAGAAATAGCCGAATTCATGGGGTTCGTGGAGCCCGGAAGTTCGTCCGTATCGTGACTCGTACGTAGGAGCGACCGGGCTGCGAAGCAGTTTTTTGGAGAGTCGGATCCCAAAACACGGCGCCGCCCAAAACGCGGCAATCAAGTTGTTGATGCAGCCGACCGATAGATGTGCTGCGACGAGTTGGGTCACCAACGTGGTCCCTGCGCGGGGCACTCCTATCACGTGAAGCGTTGGCAGTGTCTCATCGAGCTCAAGGTAGCTGGCCTCCTCATGCGGCTCCAAGATGTCGTTGAGGTGGGCGAGGAATTCCTCTTCAGCAGGATCCTTTCGGAAGGCGGCTGCCAACTTTGAATCGCCGCGTCGGGTCACGACGATGATCTAGACGTGCGCAGGCGTTGCGGTCAAGCGCGGCGCGCCTGAGGCACGTGCGTGGGTCTGTAGGCGTTCTCGAGCTTTACCCCCAGAATGTAGACGGCGTGCAGTCGACGCACGACGTCTCGGTATGGGGTCCCGCGTTGCTGCCGCTAGTATCAGGAAGATGAACAACCCTCGAGTATCATAGAGATCGCCGCTGAACTGACTCGCTATCAGCAGGAGTACGGCGGCACCGACCGTCGCAGGATCCCAGCGGCGTCCGCCTCGTAGGACGATCCAAGCCGCGGATATCACGAGGGCGGAGAGGAGTAGCAGGCCGACGCTCCCGCCTTCACAGAACGCCTCGAGGAATACGTTGTGAGGGTACTTGACGCCACCCGCGTCCGCGAACCCCGCGAGCCCCACACCGAAAACCGGGTGGCGGATCCCCAGTTCGAAGGCTCTCCTAAGCGTGTCTTCGCGACCCGCGGTGTAACCTTGCTCAACAAGCAGATGGCCGACTCGGAAGTTGAATATTTCCACCGCCTGGGATCCGATCGATGAATACGAAATGAGCAACATCGCAAATGGCAGTCCGAGTGCAAATAGAACTACCAATCGGGCGGGGCGGGCCCTCGCCCAAAGTAGCGCGGCAACAAGACCCAACGAGGCGGCGATCATGGCGCCTCGCGACCCGCTGAGAACTACGAGTAGGCAGGCAATAGCGAGCGCCGCGGACCACGCGAGCGGACGGGACGATCTTAGTACCCGCGATAGACAGGCGATTGCGAGCAGTCCCATGTTGCGGCCGAACACGTTGGGGCCGCCTCCGAGTACGGCGACGCGTTGGTAGGCTCCGAACGTGGAGAACAACGCGATCGTCGCGAGTATCCCAGTAATGATTAGAATCCATTGCCAAATCGCCCCGTTCAGTGTGGTCGGGTTGAGCGTGCTGAGCCCGAGATATAAGCCGAGCACGGCGATCCAAAGAGTGGCGAGTTCATAGGCCTTGGAAGCCGCGTACGATGCGTCCGGCGTCCATGCAGTTGTCATGATCATGTAGCCGAGGAACGCCAGCGACAGCGTCGTGACGGCCGAAACAACCAACTGATTCGCATTGGAGCCTCTTCGTCCTGCGACGGGTACCAACATGATCAACAGGAGCGCCACCGCCGCCCACGTCCCCGGTCGAAGTGCGGGGGTGGGGGGACCAAGATCGAAGATGCGTGTCGGACTCCAGCGCCCTGAGAGTACGAACAGCACAACGAGGAGGCTCGCAAGCTGCTCGAGGGGCGAAGTTGTCTGTTGGTCCCGAACCACTGATCGAAGTGTAGCCGACGTCTCAAAGGGGCGGCTCGAACGGTCAGGCTGTCACGTCCGGTTGTCCTTCACGACGGCAGGCGTGCGGCCAGCCATCCGCGCAGTATAGCCAGATCGGCACGGTTGAGGGTCCAGCGAAACGATCCGTACTCGCGTGTCAAGTCGCGGTAGGCGCGATAGACCCAGGTGAACTGTATGATCGTGGCGATCGACTTGGCGATGGCTGCTCCGTGCCACCCGAATGCCATCGCACCCGCCACCACGAGTGCGACTTCTGCTGCGAGCGCGGCACCGCTGCCGCGCATGGCCGGCGCTTGCAGGTTCTGGCCCGCGAGGTAGGTGGAAAAGAGGAAGTATAAGTTGCGCATCAAACTCGCCGGTATGAGGATCAGCACACCGACGTAGGCAGGCGCAAATGCCGTTCCAAACAAGATCGGGATCAGCCACCAGAACGATGTGGCAGCAACCAGAGCTCCGACCAGAATCAGTACGAGCACAAGTCGGCTTGCAAGTTCGAGCTTGGCACGTGTTCGTTCTCCGCGTTCATCTGCGGCGCTTTCAGCGAACAGGAAGCGTCCGGCAGTGATGCCGACCGTAGCCATCATGTGAGTGATTTGATCCGCGATCGCGTAGATACCGATCTCTGCCAATCCGACGAACGGCGTCATGAGCAGGTAGTCGAACCGGAGAACGCCCGACTCCAACGCGCGGATGGTGGCCGCGCGCAAGCCGTATCTAAAAGACGACCGAACGAGTTGCCTGCTGGGCGACGTTGGACGTACGATGATTCGGCGCAACAGTAAGGCACTAGCGACCACCCAGTAGCTGAGTAGCAAGTTGTAGAGTACCCACTGAGTGCCGGTCGCCA
Source organism: Candidatus Binatia bacterium (assembly GCA_028278325.1). GTDB lineage: Bacteria > Desulfobacterota > Binatia > UBA1149 > JAJCZL01 > JANQEO01. The sequence continues at coordinate 4,699 of JANQEO010000107.1, read as the reverse complement.
ACGTCGTGAGGTTGAGGCTCAGCAGGAGCAACGCGAGCGCCGTGTGGCACAAGTTGAATGCAAGCACGCGACGGCGTGCCAAGAAGTGACTACGCTCGCATTCGAGATAAACGGACGCTGGAATGACCGCGATGGCGACGACGGTCGCGAACATCATTGCTTCCGCCGGTGGTGTGCCGAGCAAGATCATACCGGTCCCCGCAATGCCCAGCGCTAGGGGGGCGAGTGCCCCGAACAACAGGAGGTTGAGACCAGCTACCGCGCGAGGTGGCTCCCCGCGACCGATGAAGTACACCGTCGCGGCTGGCAGACCCATCGCGGCAATTGGCCCCGCCAACGCGACGATCGCCACAGCAAGGCCATAGAGCCCCCGACCATCCGGTCCCACAAACCTGGCGATCGCGACGTTATTGGCAAGCGCGATCCCGAGCAGCGCTGCGTAGAAGAACAACGAGACTACTACGTCGCTACCAAAGGTCCCGCGCGCGACCCGCTCCGAGGGGTCGATAGGCGTCGCGGTCGCCGATGATGCCCCGTGGCCGGCTGAGTCTCGCGATCTTGGCATTGCTTCGTCGTCGAATAGTATCGTTCGGTCTCGTGATCAGGCGCAAGCCAAGGAGCGGCGGAGCGACGCGAGACGAGGCAGTCGAGTTGACGATCAAACGTCTGTTCGATGTGGTCGGTGGTCTCGTAGGGGTCGTCGTACTCTGTCCGGTGTTGGTTTGCCTGGCGGTTATCGTTCGCCTTGAGTCCTCTGGACCTGCACTATTCCGGCAGGAGCGCCTAGGTCAGAAGGGGAACGTCTTTCGCATCTTCAAGTTTAGGACCATGGTGGTCGGCGCCAGGGATGGAGCGGTCGTGCCCGGAGATGCACGTCTTACCCGAATTGGCCCCTTTCTGCGCCGATGGAGCCTGGACGAGCTTCCCCAGTTGCTCAATGTGGTTCGTGGGGAGATGAGCATCGTGGGTCCACGCCCGGATCGGACATTTCGCCTGGAGGAGTACACCGAGCATGAGCGACGCCGGCTGCTCATGCGCCCTGGTATCACTGGCCTGGCGCAAGTGAACGGTCGGAACTCGCTGGGGTGGGAAAAGAGGAACGCCTACGACGTCGAATACGTCGAACGCTGGTCTCTCTGGCTCGATTTCATGATCCTCGTGAAAACGGTGTTCGTGGTCTTGGGTCGGCGTGGCATCGACTTGGACACCTAGCGACCGGCCACTACTCCGAATCCATGATGAGACGCTTGATGGCTCGTCGTGCTCGTTTCACCGTCTCGATCGGTTCCGCTGGAGATCCCGCAACCACGGACTCCGGTTCCACCGAGCGGACGACGGTCGAGCCGATCCCGACCAAGCAGCCCCGACCGAACCGGATGTTCTCGATGCTGCAGCTGTTGGGTCCGATCCACGAGCCTTCCTCCACGACGACCCCTGCCCCGATCTCGCAGCAGGCGGTGAGCACGCAGTGGGGACCGATCTGGGCGTTGTGGCCGATGTGACATAGGCAGTCGATCTTCGTGCCTTGGCCGATTCGCGTCGTGCCGAGTCCAGGACGGACGACGGTCGTGCCGGATTGAATCTCCACGTCGTCCTCGATCACGACGTGGCCGACCTGCGGAAAATGTACGAGGGAGCCATCGTCGTCTCGAACGTAGCCAAAACCGCGAGTGCCGATGACCGCGTTCGAATCGATGATGCAGTTGCTCCCAATGATGGTGCCGGAGTGGACGATGACGCCGGGGTGGATCACGGTGCCATCGCCGATCTGTACGTCGGGGCCGACGTAGCACTGAGCACTGATTGTCACATCTGCTCCGATTCTCGCCGTCTCGTGGACGACGGCTCTTGGATCGACTCCAGCTGGGATCTGAACCGTCATGTGCTCGTAGAACCGCCTCAGGATTCGGGCGAACAGAAGCCGCGGATTGTCCGCCTCGATCACCGCGCATCTCTTCGCGAGGTCTTCTACGAAAACACGCTCCTGCTCGGTGTTCGGCTGTGGGACCACGACGAGTGCAGCGCTCAATCCTCGCAACGCCGCCTCGTTCTCGTCATCGAGCTTCTTCAGCCAAGTCACGGACCCGGCGCTAGCCTCGTCCATCGCATCCGGAGACGTGATCTCCACGCCGCCAACGCCCCGCAGAGGAAGATCGAACGCCTCTGCGATTCCCTCGGCTCGAAGTCGAACATCAGTCATGGTCGGAGTCTCCCCTGGCCGCGTACTCACGCGAACGCGTCCCCTGTGCCACAGCCACCCGCCGACAGCCAGACACGCGACTCCGGCAGATTGCCAGATTGTGGGGGGTTCGCAATACGCCGGCCGACAGGCCAGCGTGACACGCGGACCACCCGAGAGGAGCGGCCGGAGCCACTCGGCACGAGGTATGCTTGACGCGGAACTGTGTGGGCCGAAGACTTCAGCTTTCGCTACTACGAAAGGCTGCTACGCGCGTGTCAGCGATCTGCGAGCGTGCTGCCGCTCCGTGCGGCAGCCGGGGAAAGTCGGCCTTCGGCTGAGCGTTCGATATATCTTCGCCACGATGTCGACCTTTCGATACTCCGCGCTGTCGAGATGGCGGAGCGAGAGCGTGCGCTGGGCGTCTCCGCCACCTATATGGTGATCCCCGGATCGCGGCTTTACGATCTGGAAGACAACCGTGAGGTTCTCCGACACCTTGAGACGCTCGGGCACGAGGTCGGGTTGCACTTCGACATCCCCGCGGAGGCGGCGGAGTCGAGTCGCAGTATCGCCGACCTCGAACGTCTGATCGTCGAGGACCTTTCGCGGCTCGAGGCGGTCTTGGGACACCGCGTGGATTCGATCTCCTTTCATCGGCCGATCGACGCATACCTGCATGGTCCTCGAAGTGTCTGTCAACGTATCAACGCGTATGCCCGCGAGCTGATGGAGACCTACCTGTCCGACTCGGCGGGACGCTGGCGAGGGGGTGAGCCACTGCCCATTGTCGAGCAGAGCAAAGCCCGTATCATGCAGGTGCTCGTGCATCCCATCTGGTGGGGAGAGGAGCACCAGGACCCCAGGGATCGACTCGAGGAGTTCTTCGTGGGCGCGACTTCCGGCATGACGCCGAGCGAGGCGGCGCAGTTCGACGCGAGTCTGTCTGCAACGGTTCCCAACGTGATCCGGCGAGGGGCCCGCTAGCCGCCCGGTGCGGCGCCGGTAGCTACTCCGCGGAGCTCGTGCGAGCGAGCGCGGGGGATGACGCCGACGACGCGTATATCACCACTCACAAACGAGATCCCGCCGCCCCGCAAGCTCACGGAGCCGCTCGATCAACGCATCATCCGCCGGATCGAGCTCGTAGGCGTAGGTATCTGCGGGCACGAACGCCAGATCGGGCGACTTCTCCTCGACGATGGCGCCGCCCTGTAGCAGGTCGCCGGTCGAGCGCACGCGCACCTCGGTGTCGTCGCCGAGGACGATGGCGTTTTCGTTGGCGCCGGCGATGAACACGTTGTTCTCGGACACGAGCTGGCCGGTCAGGTGGATGCGCATGCCGTAGTACAGCCAGCCCTCGACCAGGTTGTTGAACGCGTGGACCCGGCCGAAGCGCAGGCGGGGGTGGCGCTCCTCGGTGCCGTCGAAGAAGTTGTGGTGGGAGGTCACGCGGATCACGGCGTCGTAGTCGGCGGTGTCGCTGGCGCTGACGAGCATGACCTTGCCGAACTGGTAGACGTGGGTCCACGATACGGTGACGTCGGTGGCGGTCTCCGTGATGTCGATGGCGCCGTCGTCGTAGCCGGTGATGGACAGGTGATCGATCCAGACGTCGGTCGTGCCGTCGATGATCGTCAGGGCGTCTCCCGCTCCCATGTCGAAGGTCAGATTCTCGACGATCACGTTGGTCACGCCGTCGAGGGACAAGCCGCTGCCGCTCAGCACGACGTCCTGGTTGCGCCCGTCGAGGGTCTTGTCCGACGTCACGTCCACGGGGCTGCCGAGCGCGATCGTCCCGGACACGTCGAACACGATCCACGCGGCGCCGTCCATGGCCGCGGCCTCGCGCAGGCTGCCGGGGCCGCCGTCGTCGAGCGTGGTCACGTGGACGACCGGCCCGTCCACGCCGCCCCGGGCGTTGCGCCCGAAGCCGATCGCCTGGGTCGCCAGATCGAGACAGTCGCTGGCGCCGCCCGTGGTGCTACCGGTCGCGCCGCCGGTGGAGGGGCCATTCCCAGACGTCGACGCCGTGCCGCCGGATCCGGTGCCTTCGCCGCCGCTCGCGGTGGTGTTGCCGTCGTCGCCACCGTCACCCGCGGTGGGCTCCGACCCTCCGGTTGTTCCCGACGGTCCATTCTGCGAATCGTCGTCACCGCAACTGGTACCGAGCAGGGCCGCCACGGCGAGCGCGCCGGATCGCACTCGCCTCGCCGCTATGGTGGGAGCGTGCACGCGCCAACATCCTCATAGCCGACGGGCGGGTCGGCGTCCCACCACGGAACGCACTCCTTGTCGCCGCTGCATGCAGGATTGCCCACCCCTCCGAGCCCGAGGTCACAAACGGGTGTGCAGCAGGAGTCGTCGATGCAGTCGCCAACCTGCACACCGGAGACGCATATCAGCCCAGGCTTGCACGCCTGGATCGCGTAGCAGGCATCTCCCTCTTCGCCCGCGCCGGGATCGTAGCCGGGCGCTGCACAGAGGAAGGTATCGAAGGCTGCGTAGCACCCGTTGCTG
>JANQEO010000083.1 GCA_028278325.1 Candidatus Binatia bacterium | reverse complement strand
CCCCCCAATCGTACGGCTCCACGGTGTCAATGGCGGTGGCCGCGCGGCCTCAGAAATCGTTCTGGCTGTTCATCTCTTCAGCCGCAGGTTCGGGCGTGTGCGTGATACGCAACGAGCCGAGAAAGAACTCCTCCGCCTTTGGGCTCACGGCGTCGCCTGGTGGAGAGGTAATGCTGATCTGGTAGCCTCGCCGGCCGACCGCGAACATCCTTGTACGAATCGTTCCTTGTCCGTCGACCTCAACCAACTTCTCGCGCCCGGAATGGCCGTGCTGCTCAATCGGGTCGTAGCGGACAAGAGATCCTCCAAGCATTGTCGCGCTTTCCTCTGCCGCTGAATCGAAGCGGTCCTGCAAAGGGCAGTCTTCCATCATTTCCGGTGAGTACTCGGAAACCGCCACGATGCAGCGAGCTACACCATAAGAAACACCGAACGAGTGTATCGGCAACTCCCCATAGAGAGTATCGATAGAGTTGACCTCCTCCTCCGGCGGTCCCGGCAGGGTTGCGGAGAATTGCCATTCTGCGGAAGTGAACTCTTGCCAGCCGCCCACGGTGGTTGCCGTTTCCGGATCGATCTCCCAGAGGGCATAGTGTGCAGCGATGCTTGTGTCCAAATCGTGGTCTCTGCTCAGCTCGACGAGCTTCGGAACTGCCGGCACCGCCTCGGGCCCCAATCGGGCCAGCATGCGAACCGCCTTGAATCGAACATCGAGATCGACGTCGTCCAAGGCCCGGCGAAGCGCCGGCTCCACCTGCCGGGCGCTCCCGGCCCGCTGGAGGAGAACGACCGACGGCCAACGCACGTTCGCGTCGGCATCCTCGACGCACTCCAGCAAGACGGGCACGGCGCCGGCGTCCTTGAAGAGCATGGCCGTCTCGATTCTGAGGGTCCCCGCTCGCCCGTCGGCTCCAATGACTTTACGCCAGTAGCCGGTAGGATAACCGCGAAAGAACGCCTCGTTGCGCAGCAGGCCCGGTACGATATGCGTCGGATCGTATCTGGCGGCCAGCACCAGACCGATGACGCAAGCAAGAGCGAGAATTGATCCGACGAAACGTTTTCTTGTCACGGTGTGTGCAGCTTCCGAAATCAAGAGAGGGTTCTGTCAGGGAATCGTCGTTGCCCGAGTTCGTGTGACGGCGACGGCTTCTGCAGGACAGCGCTGTGCATCCTGAAGGTCACTCAAGCCCGGCGAGCCGGGAAAAGAGAAAGAACAGGAATATGGCGACCGAGAAGGCGGCAACGGCCGACCACCAACGGCCCTGCCACAAGCGACGTGCGGTCAGGAGACACAGCGCCGCCGCAATCAGTCCGAAAAGATACCCCGCCAGCATCGGCACGGTTGGTCCCACGCCCAAGTCCATGGCGTCAGGATTCCTGATTCGCCACCAAACGCTGAAGCCGAGGAGAACGACCATCCCAACAAGCAACGGGGCACCGAAGACGCACAGGATCGCGACGGGAATCACGCGCCAGCGAAACCGCCTCCTCACGGCAGCCGCCTCGCGAACGTCGGCGGCGGGTGAAGCGTACGGATTCAGTTCACTTGGCGCTTCTCTCATAGCTCGCCAATTTGCCCATGCTTCCCACACTTGGTACGAGTAACCCTTTCTCCAGCTCAGAATCACCCATCCAAGGCGATGAACTCGGCTGGCACCCTATCAGCGAGCCACACCTTCTCGTTACCTTCGTAGAAGTCTATTCCATTATCATGGGCATCACGCGCAAACACGCGCAGTATCACCGGCTGTTGCGCTTTTCGGCGGCCAACCTCTGCCGCTGTCGCTGTATCGACGGACAGGTGAACATACTGGCGCCCCATTGGCAACAGCCCAGACGACCTAATGTGGGGCATGCTTGTCGGTGCGCTCCCGTGATAGAGCAGGTCCGGGGGCACTGCGGCTGCCTTCCGAAGTCGGCCGGGAATAGAGTGACCGTATAGCGCGCGAATCTTGCCGCCGCTGATTTCATGACGCCGCTTCGACGATGCCGCTATCATTCGAACAAGGTCGTCTTCCTCAAGATTGCGCCACTGGGGACGTTCACCCCGCAGAGCGTTCAAGATGCCCTCGACTGATGCCCAACCTTCGTCGTCAAGTTCCAGTTCATAAAGCCACGGTTCATGGCGCAGCGCATGAGACGCGGCACGGCTCAAATCCGTCAGGTTGACTCCCATGAACCCGCTTCCTCCGGGATCTCCTCCCAAGACTTCGCGACTACCTCCAAACAGCCCACGCTGTCCAGGTAGATCATGTAGTGGTGCATTTCGTGTTCGTCTCTCCACCGGACTGGGGTATCCGCTCGTAGTTCATCGACCCACGATGAGTCACGGATTTCGACCAACGTGTCATAGGCTCCTTGAATGTGCCATTCAGTACAGCATCGTTCGGACCGGGTCCGAGTCGCCAACACCCAATGGAAACGAATCCCGCTTCGGTAAACGATTCCGTTGCGGTTGTAGTCGAAGCAAAGCATCCGAGAACCGGCCAATGGGCAGACGCGTGCATCGGATGCAAAGTCCGTGGAGGGTACTCGCGTCTGATACAGTGGTGTTTTGTCGTTTACAGTCATTCAACCGCCTCCGGTCGGGCTCTGGAGATCCCTTGGCTTGTCAGATTACTGCGGCGGAGTTGGTTGCTCAAGCGTGCCTCCGCTGCAACGTCCCCCGTGACGTCGATCGCGTTCCATTGCGACCTCGGGATACCAGCCCTCTGAAGAGCTTGCGCAGAACGTGTGTTCAGTATCAGTGTGTTGCCGTCGCGAACAATGTACTCAATCGGCACGTCGGCGGCCTTCAGTCGGCCAGCTCGTAATGCAGTCGCAACATCGTCAATCGTGTACCCCGCGAACTTCCCGCCCTGACTGAACCCTTCCCGGAAAGTCTTCTGGGCGAAGTTCGCGTTCGCAAGACGGCCACTTGTTGCTCTGACCGCTCCGGAACTCGCTCCGAGACTCGCGCCGACAGATGGCTGCACCCATGTGCCGGCCGAAGAACTCCAAACCGCGCCGGTCTTCGCCATACCCTCAAGTGTGTGAACCTCGTGTCGGCCGGGCGTTCGCGCCTGACGGTAATGGGTAGCGGCATACTCAAAGTCTCGTTTTGACCTTTCGATGATCCGATCTCTAGCCTCTTTCTCAATGTCGCTCCAATACCACATAGACCACATCCAGTCGGATGCCGGATTCCACTTGTTCCAGTACAGCCCGCTTGGGTCCGTGTGGATGCTCGGAGTGTTGTGGACATAGCGATACAGGTTACTGTCCTGTGCGGCGAATCCGATGGGGTCTTGACTCAACCACCGGCCTATCGCGGCATCATACCACCGGTTGAGGTTGTTTTGAAGACCGGTGGATTCGTCCAACGCGCGGCCGGTGAAGGCGAAGAGGTGGTCGACGGCGGCGTTGGTTTCGGAAACGAGGCGGCCGAAGGCGTCGAAAACGCGGTGGTTCGCGACGGTGGTCGTGGCGGTGCCGGCATCGTATTGAGCCAGGTCGCGGACGGTGCCGAGGTGGTCGGTGAGGGGCCAGAGGACGTCGCCCGCGGTGAGGAGGTCGGTGACTTGTTCGTCGGCGAGGATCTGGTCGACGGCATCCCCCCAAAGGTAGCGGTGGGTGAGTTGGGGGACGCCTTGGGCATCGTCGTCGAATTGGAGGGCGATCTGGCCGATTTCGTCCAGGCCAACCGCGGCGCGGTCGAGGGAGACGCCTGAGGGCGTGCCGTCGTAGACGAAGTAGGTGTTTTCAGAGCCGAGTGGGCCATCGCCGTCGGGATCGACGGCGCGAGCAACCCAACGGTTGAGGTAGTCGTACGTGTGCTCCACAACCTGGGTCGCCGGGCCCGTGTCGCTGTCACGCTCTACCACGAAAACGAGCCGGTTACGGTGGTCCCACTCGTACTCGGTGATATCGCTCTGCTCGCCGGGATCGACTTCGCCGTCCGTGTCCGCGTCGGTCCAGACGTAGCGAACTGTGCGGTTGCCCTCGGCGTCGTACTCGTAGTTGTAGGTGCCGTCGGAGAGGAGTTGGTTGTTCGTACCGGTGGTGTAGCCGGTGTTCGTGCGGTTGCCGTTGGCGTCGTAGGTGTAGGACTCGTTGTCCTGGTAGTCGTAATCCGCGCCGGTGAGTTGGCCGGTGGCGTCGTGCGTGTAGGTGACGGTCCCGTCGAGGAGCGAGGTGAATTGGGTGATGCGGCCGGCCGAGTCGTAGGTCCAGGTGTAGCCAGCCAGGTCGACCGCGTTCTGACTGTGCATCAACTCGGTCAGGCGGCC
>JANQEO010000068.1 GCA_028278325.1 Candidatus Binatia bacterium | reverse complement strand
GTTCGAACATCCCCGCTCGTGCAGGACCTGGATCGTCATCACTTCCTCCTCGCGAAGCCGGCGGCCCATGCACGATCCCCCCTGTAGGGATCCTGCACCCACCTCCGTCAGGAGGAGGTGCGCAAAAGTTCGTGTCCTCTTAACCGCTCGGTATCACGTCCGGGGACACCGTCCTCGGACGTATACTCGATATCCCAACCGGGCGTCTCACCTTCCTTGGCCGGCCAGCGCATCGACTTGGCCTCCTCCGGGGAGAGCGACGCCTTGAGGTGCTTCCAGACCACTTCCTCGCCCCGACGGCCAACTGCCTGCGAATAGCGCGAACGGCGGGTCCCGCTCCCACGTGATGCCGTCGTCCCTGAAGAGGTAGCCACGCGGGGGATGAAGAGCCCTTTGGCTTCAGTGGGCGCCACCGTCTGAAGCTCTGGGGTCTGGGGAATGGTCTCCTTGGCCGGGGCTGGAACCGCACCGCCGGCCTGGACGATTCCTGCGAAAGCGGCTTCCGACAACCGCCGCACGCCGACCCCCCAGAAGTTCTCTGGGATGTCCTCGAAGGCCGGATTCCCAGCCTCTTTGGCCGCCACCGGCTCGGCGAAGGGTTCGTAGTCCTCGATCTCGCAGTACCACTTCCACTGCCGCTTCGGTGCACTCTCCGGGACGTCCTCGTCGCGCTCGACCTTGCCGATCCGGCCCATGCCGAAGTACTCGGGTGTTCCTCGGCTTCCGTCTGCGCGCCGAACTCCCCGGTAGTAGACGAATCGACGTCCTTCGGCGAAACGGTTCCGGTACTGGTTCGGGAAGTGGTACCGCTCGCCGGTCACGTCCTTCCAGTCGTCGTGCAGACCACCGGCCGTCACCTCGTTTTCCACCAGAACCAGAGCGGCAATGTCATCAGCAGCAACGGCGGTGGCTCCTTCGAGATCGGAGTAGTCGTCGCCGAGCCCCAAGTCTCGGATGACTCCCTTGCTCTTGACCTCGCTAAGCACGTTGAATCCCTGGATTCGGTAGTTGGATGCGTAGCCTGCGGCGGCATTGAGATCGGTGTAGGCGATGTCCTGCTGCTTCATATCACCGAGGAAGTACACGTACTCCCAGGTGTCTCCGTGCTTGTTGCGACGCCAGAGGTCAACCGCCAGCTCCTCATTGCGGACCTTCCCGATGACACGGCCCGACGAGATGACCTTCCCATCCCGGCCGAACAGAGCGACATCCCCAAGTTGAAGCCGGCGCCACTTCTTGGCATTGACGTTGTTCTCGCCCGGCGTAACACCCCAGGTCGCAATAGTCCCATCGGGTGCGTTGGGAGCCAACCCGTCCGCGACCTCATCCCCCACGAAGCTGCGAATGTGGTCCAAGGAAACCGGGTTCTCGATTGTATCGACGTAGTGGTCCCGGGAGTCCTTGTTGCTTGTCGGCTGAAGGGCGACTCGAACAGCCACGGTACGACTCCTTAGGCAGGGCCTACTAGTACTCGGTGGACTTCTTGGCGCTGCCTCGAACCTGATCCGCCGGGTACTTGTTCTCGTTGATGGCGAGCTTGTCCCAGGCAGCCTGCTCCAAGTCGACACCCATGATGTCCGCCATCCGCACCAGGAAGATGAACACGTCGGCCATTTCTTGGGTGACCTCCGCTAGCTTCTCATCGGACAGCTCGTGGCTCTCCGCCTCCGATAGCCACTGGAAGTGCTCCATCAGTTCAGCGGCCTCCACCGCGAGGGCCATGGAGAGGTTCTTGGGGGAGTGAAATTGCGCCCAATCTCGGGCATCTGCGAAGGCCCGAAGGCGCTCGGTCAGCTTCTTCACGGGCAGACTGCCACCTCCATCAGTCTTTCCTCGCATGAGCCGACCAGGAGGTCAAGACGCACGCCGCTCTGATCACCGCGTCGGTCTGCTCCGCGTGTGGCCCCGCACGTAGGTGCCGTCTGAGCGCCGGTAGGGCGCGACGTAGACATCGCCGCCAGCCGAGCCGCCGCTTGTGCTTGATCGCCCTCGGTAGTGACCCCTCACGGCGGTTCCGTCGGAACGTTGGTAGGAGTCAACCCATACAGCGCCGGAAGCCGAAGCAGCTTGGCCTCGTGGCGTAGGCGGTCCACGCTGCGCGACCGTCGGACTTGTATGAATGAGGTGCGTCGGGCGTGACCAGTTTCCTGCGTAGCTGAGCTTCGCCGACCTCTCGGCCGCACGAAGCTCGTCTTCCATGCAAGACGGAAAGCGAGGGTCGGACCTACCTAGTCCACGCTTCAGTAGCTCCTCGTTCAACACCCTGCCGTCTGGCAACGTCACGTAGGCGAGGGTTCGCCCATACCGGTCGGTTTGCCCCGCCCGGGGGTCATGGGAGACGCTGACCCTCTGGCCAGCGGCCGCCCTCGTCGTAAAGGCCGCGGCCTCCTTTCCGCCTGCTTCGACAGGCCGGTGGGGATGCACGGTCTCGGGCGTATCGACACCCAGGAGCCGTACCTTCTCGCCTCCCTCAAGGACGAGCGTGTCTCCATCTACGACACGCTCGACACGCCTGGTGCCTCCTGGTACGAGCGCCTTGTCGCCGCAAGCAGGGAGAGCGGCGATGACGTCGGGGTTGGGAGTTGGCCACGTGCGAGTCACCGCCGCCTGGGCAGACTCGCGGTCAACGACTTCGAAGGCACAGTCGAACCCCAAGGAGCAAGGGTCGATCTTGCTGGGCCCAGACGGGCGGCGTAGTTCGACTTCGAGCGTGATCTTGCCGACGGGTGTCCGACGGGGCACCTGGATCGAGCCGCAGATCGACCGAGCGCCTTCGAGGCGGACGCTGGAAGCTCCAAGCAGCCCCTGCGTCCCGCGCGCCAGTAGCAGCGCCGACCGAGGAGCTTCGACCTGATCGGAGATCGTGCCGCACACCTCCACGTCCACGGGCGTCTCATCGACGTAGATCAGAGCGCGGGAGGCCCAGAAGTGGATTAGCTCGGGCGGACTACCCGCGGCTTGCAGAGGGCCACTGCCGGAAGCACTTAGCGGAGCAAGGAGCGCGAGCACCAACGGCACCCGCCAGCGGCGCGCTCCCCCTCTAGTCTAGTCATCCGCAGACTCACTCTCGCAGCGGAACTGAATTTCAGCGTGTGCCGACCGGACGAACAGGCGGCCGTCCTCCGCTTTGACGCTCGTCGTCACGAGCTGTTTGCCTTGCCCAGCACAGAAGGCGTTCGCTTCCTTGAACAGGGTCGCCTTGGTGCCGTCGGCTGACACGAAACCCCCGCCAGGACTGGTCTTGGCGACCATGTAGTCCCCCTGGCCCATGGGAACGACGCCCGTGCTCCTGAACATGCAGCCCGTTAGGGCTGCACCAGCGATACCGGCAATCACGAGCTTCCGGGCAATCACCAGGCGTGCTCCCATCCGTTGTGGCTCCCCGCTATCTGCACCCGGCGGCACAGTCCTCGCCCTGGAGCTTGCACGCCGCGATCTCAACATCCACGAGCGCCTTCCAGACGCTGATTGCGTCCTTGACGAGCGCCTTGGCGCCTTTCGCACACGCGGGCTTCGGATTGCCATCGCCCACGCAGAGTGTCGTGCCGAGCTTCTTGCCATCGGTGAGAACCTTGATCCCGCACTTCTTCTGCGCGTTGATGATGTGCACGCAACCGCTCGCCAACTGCTTGCAGGCTTTGGCGCACACGGCTCGCTCGAAGCCAGACACCTGGGCAAAGAAGTCCTGGAGGATCTGGTCGGGGTCGGGAGGTCCGGGACCTACACAGCCATCGAACGTGGCTTGGATCAGGTCGTCGATGGGGTCCGCCTGCGCAACGGATGGAGCTAGGAGCAGCGAGAGAGGGGGGAGAAGAAGAACGAGGAGGTACTTCATGCTTGACCTCGCTTTCGGCGGCGGGACGTCGCGCTACCGATCCACCGCCTTGAACACGCCGATCCGTCCGTCCTTGACCTCGTTTCGCTTTACGGCGGATGGGGTGAAGACCGACTCCCAGCATCCGTGGCTAGCATCGTGGTGGAGCTGCACGATTACGTCGCCACCGTTGTCTAGGGGCAAGGTGTCATCGCTCATTGGGAGTTCGTCTCCCTTGGCAGTGACCAGCGCCTTCGGTACGCCTGAGGGGCCACCCATGAGGCGCGCCGCCTGAACCCCATCGTTCGCTAGCAAGCGATCCAGGTACTTGAAGCCCGTCGCTCCCAGGGCCCTCCAGGAACCACCGTAGGCGGCTGCGGGGATGTTCAGTTCCAGAGCCAAGGCGGCGGCCGCACCGGCGTACACACAGACCGCGTAGCCGGTATCGAGAGTCGGGGCAGCGAAGTCCGACTGGGTGGCGGGCTCTACACCTCGGAGCCACTTCCACACGACCCGATCACCCGCACTCGCTCCTGGCACGCCCGCCAGGTGACGATCTTTGATGAGAAGACGCGACTTCGGGGCTTCGAAACAATGGAGGGGAGGGTCGGGGATGCGCGGGCACACAGCATGGATGGAGGTGATCTGCGCTTCGAAAGAGCCGAGTGACGTGTCCGAGAGGACCAGCGTCGCCTCCTGCCATTCATGGAGGTGAAGGTCCGTGGGAAGGGGAGGTTCCGTTCCGTCCACTCCTTCCAGGGCGGTGCCAGTCGGGTCTTCGAGCGTGATCCTGATGCGCCCCCCGCCTGGGATCTTGACGACATACTTGAATGTGTCTGGTCCGTGTAGGATGAGATCACTATCACTTTCGTAGTACTCCCTCCCGAGCCACGCGCTTACCCGCCATTGTGAAGACGACGAAACCAGGTCCTCGGTCGAATCGCCAACGGATACGGACATGAACCACTCTGGGTCGCCCGGATACGTCGGAAATGCATGACAAACGCTCTCAAGCTGAGCTTCATACCCCCCCCCGGCGCCGCAGGCCGTTGGGTCGTCGTTAATCGAGAAGCTCCCAGCCACCTCCTGGCCGACTTCGGCCACGGTTCCATCGGATGCCGTCACGACTGCAGTGAACTCGAAGACGTCCTGCCTGCTTCTCGCTTGAGCCTGAACCGGCGAAAGCAAGAGGAGGCCCGCGACTAGGCACCATCCAGTCCTCGGTAGTGTCGCGATGTCCATCTTTCTTGTCTCCAGGTCCGGATAGACCGGCCGGGTTTCGGCTATACGTTATCGATCCACCGCCTGGAACACCCCGATTCGCCCGTCCGTCACCTTGTTCCGGCGTACGCTGGACGGGGGGAACACGGACTCCCAGCACTGGCCGGTGGTTGGATTTCGAAGCTGAGCCACGATGTCGCCCGAAGTATCCAAAGGAAGGAGGTCGGACCCCATTCGGAGGTTGGCGCCCTTTCCAACGACCTGCGCTTTCGGTTTGCCCGCTGGGCCGCTCTTGAGCAGAACCTTGAGCGCACCTTCCGATGATGCCGTGGGGTCGCGGTATTTGTACCCGCGGTCTCGGATGGCATCCCAGCTTCCGCCGGATGCGTTGGATGGGATGGCCATTTCCATGGCTAGTGACGATGGTGAGCCATCGTAGATGCACAAGGCATACTCGGTGTCCGATGTAGGGGCGGCCAGATTAGCCTGCGTCATCGCAGCGGCGCCTCCTAGCCACTTCCAGATCAGCTTGTCTCTATCGCTTCCGCCAGGCTCGCCTAGGTCGTGCTTGTCCTTAATCGCGAGGAGAGATGCTCCGGCCTCCGCGCAGGCAGAACCCGTCGGCTCGGGGCTGAGGGGGCACGGCGAGATCCGCAGGCCGACCAGAAGCGCTTCTCCCGGAGCCATCTCAGGGCTCTCCAGGTGCCAGACCTGATAGTTCTGTACGTGAAAGAGGTAGGTACCGGCATCGAGGGTGCCCGAGAACCGTCCTCCTTCCGGTAGCCATCCGGTGTCTCCCTGGCCAGGGACAAATGCCCGAAACTCCAAGCCGTCGGCGTCGAAGACCGTCGAACTGGAGTCGAGATTGCGCAGCCAAAACGCGCCGCAGCCCCATCCGATGTTGCACCCCCGTTCGCCGAGGAACGCTATCTCGAAGAGACGTGCCGAGGGCAACTCGAATGTGGCATCGAGATCCGAGAACTTCGTGATCCTCTTGGCGCAGAATTCAGAGTCGGTCTTGTTCGCCCCGTCGAACTGGAACCGATAGCCCCCAACGAAGGAGTCTTGGTAGACCCAGGTCTCTGGCTCAGGGTTCAGGCATGGCGAGCCAAGCGAGAAGGCAGCATTGAAGAAGCCGAGCGACTGGTTCGACTCGCTGATGGGCCCGATTACCTCGCCTGGTTTCGTGCTGATTCCGGGCTCCAGCAGCGTCCTGTACTGGAACGACACCTCCCGTTCGACCAGGGCATCCGGCCAATCGGGCACTACTTGCGCCGCGGCAATCCGAGCTGTCAGCATCGCGAGAGCGATGAGAAGAAGCGCCAGGCGCATTGATTTCCCCCTTCTCTGAGTTCTCTCGTCTACGGCGTCCCGGTCGAGATGCAAAGATCATCATCCCGCCCACCGTCCTGCCGGTCGATACGGCAGTTACGGTCGGCACCCCGCACTGGGGCTGTCCAATCCTCCTGAGCCGCTGACCAGCTCGGCAACAGCAGGGCGGCGAAGCGACGCATGACTCGACCTGCTCCCAATTGTCACGCAGCAAGGCGTGTGCCTGCCGAAAGACGCGCAGGCGTGCCTGGGGCATCAACGCTGGGACCATACGCCCCATATTGAGGCGAGTTGCCCCTCAGGGGGGCGCGCTCTGGCTACGCCGCAAGCTTCAGAATCGTGTCCGTGGAAGCCTCGACTTCAGAACTGCTCTGGTCCGCCCTTTGGATCTCTGCGCGCCCCTCGGCGAGGCCGGAATTGCGAGAACCTACTCCTTGGCCGCCGGTTCGGAGATAGCGGTGAATGCTGGCTCGCATCGCTCGTATGGGCCGAATCCGAAGGCAGGCCGCAGTGCCCAGCGTCTAGTCAGGTATCACTCAGTCGCTCGGCTTGACTTCCGCCCACCCGCTGCAGGACACGTCGCCGTGCTTGTCGAACCGGGTACACATGGTCATGATGTTCTCGCTAGGCACGCGGTAGATCGCGACACTTCCTCCACCGGCGAAGAACTTGAGGCCGATATTCTCATGGGCAAGTTCGGCCTGGGAAACGGCTTCGGCGGATATACTCAACCGGTCACCTTCGATCGCGCACCGACCATCTGTCTCCTCATTGAAGATCTGGCAGAACTCCTTTGCGAGTTGCATCGACGGATTCGCTGATGAATGAGCCGGAATTCCGAGTAGGGCCGCGAGAATGGCAGCCACGCCGGAGCGGGCTCTGGCGACTGCGTTCAATGCACTCCCCGGAGGGCCAGGGTCGTGCTGGAGCCCGTGGCCATTCGTGGCAAGGCACCTCTTTGCGCCGTCGTTCCGCACTCGAAGCGACCTACCGGACCGTACCCATCCGGGTGCCATCAGCGAACAGGATTGATTTCACCTCGAAGTCGACCGTTAGATCCTCTAGATCGGTTGCTATGAGCTGTTGATGCTCATCGCTGAACTGATTTGTCTCTAGTGCCTTCTCGGCGTCTCGTATCGAGCGGCGGGCAGGAATGGGATCGTCCACTGTGAGGGTCACCCTGTGGAACGGGCGTTCGAAGATGTCGCTGAACACAACTGTGCCGGTAAATGCACGGATCTCTTTTTCGCTGTAGTTCGAATACTCGAACTCAAGACGCAGACTGTCCTCGTAGCGGGTCGCACGGAAGTCGGAAGGCACGTACGTCTTGCTCAGCAACCGGACACCTACCGCCGCCTGCATCGCCTCCGCTTCCTTGCTCTTGAGCGAAGGCTCGGTACTGAGCGGGAGGGGACGCCGTTCTGTTGACCCTCCGGCGGACGGAGTTCCTCCCTGACCAGTAGGTGCGACGTAGGGTGGAAATCCATTCCTTAGCGCTGCAAGCTGATAGGCCAGCTGCGCAGCGAGTAGGGATTTGGTTTCGACCTCCATGGCCGCTAGGGCACCGACTAGGCCGGCAGACCCCTCTGCCTTCGCCCGTGCTGCCTCCCACTCGAGTTCGGCAACAGCCAGCTCTTCCGCCAGAGAGTCAACCCGGGACGAAACGTCGTCCGGCGGTACGTAGGTGCTTCCATCGACGGTGTAGGAGAACTGAGGGAAGTACCAGGCGGCGGCCTTCTTCTGGTGGAGCATCGCGAGGGTCTGCTGGTGAACCGAAAGGCGAAGGGATACGAGTGCGTGAAGTACAGACCCCGAGCCGTAGTTCGCGAGGTCGGCTGTAGCAGCGGCGATGTGCTCCTCCATCAACTCGATATCGCGTTCGAGCTTCCTTGCCTGTTCTTGATCGGAACAGCCAGATGGCAGTAGGAGCGCTGCTCCAAGCAGGTAGGCGGGTCGCATCGTTCTCATCCGAGTCTGGCTCATCGCAAGGCTGGCGCCGCGTGCTCGCGTGTGGCGGACCAAGACGCAAGCGAAAGTGGCAGCGAGGGCGGCCAAGCGGGGCATGAGCCTTCCTCCGGTACGCCATGGGAACACGGCGGCATGTCGCATGCCAAGGCCGAGCTGGCTAGTCACGCCGAGGAAAGTCCTGCGCGCGACTCGCTATGTGACATCGTGCCTCACCGCGGGTGGCGGGAGTGCCGCCGCGCCGTCGAGAACCCCCGAGCCGCGAGCAAGGGTCTGGCTCCCGTCTGGGTGTATGGTGGTCAGTGGATGGAGGGCACCATGCACCAGCGCGAAACCGCGGCGGGCCTAGCCGTTAGGCTTGCACTTCTGACCGCCACAGCCCTCGTCCTTGCTTGGGAGCCAGCGCAGGCCGAACTCCTACTGCCCGGCAAGCGGCTCCTCATCAAGAACCGCATCCCGGACGACGTGACGAAGAACCGGATCAAGGTATCCGGGGAGGCGCCCTCGATTCCGATCCCGGTGCCTGGCTCCGCGGACGACCCCCGTTGCGAGCCTGAGGGCAGTGGTCGAGGGGGCGCCATCGCGGTCGAGAGCGAGTCCACAGCAGAACGCTTCTGGCAGGCGCTGCCTTGTGAAGGCTGGAAGCTCAGGGGGAGAGAGTCCTCGCCCCGCGGCTACACGTACCGAGACGGCCAACGCGCGTTCGGTCCTTGTTCCTCAGTCGTTCTGCAAACAGGGCGACTCCGAGCCAAGTGCGGCGGCCGTGTCGCGCTGGACTACGACCTGGTCGAGGGCGTGAGTCAACTCCCGGTGGGAGTGGAGGTGCTGCTTGGCGAGGCGGTGGAACTCTGCATGGACTTCTCGGAGGTTGCGACCGGCCCGACGCGGACTGGCGCCGACGGCCGCCAGGTGTCTGTGCGTGACTCGCCGCCGGGCGCTGCGTGTAGATATCTGACCTGCGAGCCCACGGGGCCGGACGTGTGCGACGGAATCGACAATGACTGTGACGGTGTCATCGATAATCTCGGCTCGGGGTGCCCGAACGAGCTGTTTTCGGCATCGCTCACCTTGACCGCGCTAGGAGCGGTTTCGTTTCCGCCCTTCACATTCACGGCCTCGCCGATCAGCTTGGGCGCAGCGAACGGGAGCGGCTCGACCGCCACCTGGTCGGTCCAGCCGGACGCTCTACCTACCGGCTGGTTCACCTGGCCAGTAGCGCTGTCACCTGTCACGGCGGTTCGGTTCGAGGTCCGGGGGAATGACGCGGGATCGGTTGCGGCAAGCACCCCTGCATCAATAGCCCTGGACGCCCTTGTGGAACTCCAGGGGTTCGGAGGCTTCACTCTCTTGGGTATTCCACTTCTGCTCGGGGTGCCGAGCACCTACGTCCCCCCAGGGCCTTATGGAATCAACTTTACGACGTACGGAAACGCCTGGACGACGAAGACGACCTCCATTCAATTCCCAGTGTCGAATGGACTGAGCACAGTCACTGCAATGGGCTCCAACAACCTGGTGTCAGGAGTGGGAACTGTCACGATGGTCAGCGCTCAGCACGTCGTGTGGACGCTCTCAGGAGATTGGGTAGTAGTCGCGGAGCTGACCCTCGTCTACGCACCTAACCATGGCGCAGGGGCGCTGTTCGCCGGGGCGAGCGTGCTACTGGTGGCCATCGGTCGCCGCAAGCGATCTAGAGAGACCCGGTGACGCTCCTGGTCCGCGCCTGCGCGGGCGCAGTCCTCCACGGCGTAGCCGGACAGACTGGACAGGGTGGCGCCTCGTTCAGTCACGACCTCTCGCTGGAAGTGTTCGCCATCGTTCCAGGGTCAGCACTCTAGTGCGGGCGTGCCTGAGGCCGCTCTGTGCGGGCCTCGCACTCGCGGCGGGGTGTGTCTCTGATGGGACCACCGTCAGCGACGAACCGGATCTGTCCCTTGACTCCTCGCGCAGGGTCTTCCTAGTAGCCGCTCGCGAGAAGCCGAGGATTCGAGATAGCCTGACCCAGGTCGGCTTCGAGGTCGTCGCGGATCTACTCGATGCACCCTACCTGCTTCGCGTCACGCTGGGAGTCAAGAAAGGCCGTCGCGATTGTGGCGTTCTCAGCAATGTGAAGTACGCGCTTCGGGAGAACGGGGAGACGATCCTGGAGCTAAAGGGAGCGGGCTGGACGGGAAGCTGCGAGCCCAACGTATTCGACGCAATGAGCTTGGAACTCAGGGAGCTGTTCGCTCCCGGCACGGCATCGGAGGAGGGCGAGTGAACAAGCATCTCGGAAGCAATGCACTGGTTCTCTTGCTGATTCTGAGTTCCGGCTGCATCACGCGGTCGGGCGGCGCTCTCTCCCCGGTGGAGGTTCCCACTCCTGTGGCGCCTCCGGCGATAGAGCAGACCGTGGGAGACTTCGAGTTCACACTCGATGGCGGGAAGATGGTCACCTCCAACAAGGCTGGGAGGAACCTGAACAACGAGATCCTGAAGCGCTGGAAGAAGCGTGGGTACATCTCCGATCACGAGTACGTGAAGAGTTCGGCCTTCACGGGTGACGCTGATTGGAATCTGACCCTGACTGGGAGCCAGTATGGGGAGTCGAGCGTGGTCGCTCAGGTCTTCAGCGGGCTCACGCTCCTGATCCTCCCGTATACGGTGAACACGAGCTACGACGTTCAGTACACAGCCGAGAACGTCCGCACTGGCGACAAGTTCAGCGCTGGGGTGGCGGATGGCTTTCATGCGACCGTGGAGCTGTTCCTCGTGTTCGCAGCGCCGTGGTCAATGCGTGGGTTCAACGCAACGATGGACGCGATGGCTGATCACCTGTACTTGCAGCTTGTGGAGCAGGGCGCATTCGCCCCATCGGGTTCCGAGCCAGTTGAGCCATCCGCTTCCGAAGCTGGTGGAGACTAGTTTCGCGGCTTTTTCGAGAGGCTTGCCCAGGCCCGCGCCTCAACCGCAGGGTCCTGAACGAAACGTAGTAGCTACTTGTTGCTGAGTGGCCGAGTGAGTGACACAACGCCTGGCAAGACGACGAGATCGGACGGAAGAACGCAGTACCTAACCGAGCTGCTGCCCGTGATTCGCTCAGCCTGGCTTGATATGCGGCGGCTGGGAGCCCTGAGGCGGGAGCCAGAGGTTCTCGAAGAGAGCTTCACCC
>JANQEO010000051.1 GCA_028278325.1 Candidatus Binatia bacterium | reverse complement strand
GAGGGGTCCTGGTGCAGGTCCTCCAGCGGCACTGTCCTGATCTCCATTGCGTGTCCCCGTAGACGGACCGTCTGCGTCTCGGAGTTCGCTTGGAAGTGGTGCCTGGGATTCCCTCGGAGGTCGCCTACGTCATTGTACGGATTGGAACGGACGGGCACATGTGTGCGTTCAGGCGTGGCGGTGCTCCACCAGCCCGTCCACGTGACCCCGCGTGACGACGTGATTGCTCTGAGACGCCCACCTAGGACCGGTTGGGCGTCCCCGACTATCTACTTCCCCAGCGCTCTGGCAACCGCTCTAGGGTCAAGGGGTAAGACCTCATGAACTGGCGTGTCTACGTCAGGAATGTCGAGCCTCAAAACGGTGCCGACACAGTGATGCTCGGACTCTGAATCGAGGAACAGTTGGACGCTCCATCGGCCCGCGACTTCAAGCTCGAGCGCCTCGGCACGGCCTGTCGCGTCAAAGACAGCCACCCGCCCACCGGGGAATCGAGGCCGGGCATCGCCCGGGGCAATGCGTGCGGTGACCGTCCACCCCGGTGGACCCACCGCACCCAGTCGGAGCACGAGTTTGATAGTCGGACGCATCACGACCCGCTCTTCGGGCCTGGGGTCGAGCAGAAGTGTCTCGCGCGTACCCTTGGCCTCGATTCGCAGGCCGACACCGCGCAGTGGCATCAGCACGCCAGCGTCATCCTCCAGATGGTAGGCCCCTCGCTCCTCGCTGGTGAGGCCGTCTGCATGGGCACTGACTTGGACCTCCTCGGCCGGTGTCCCGTCAGGGTTCAGGACGGTCAGCGCCACCCACTTGAGATGGGGGCGCAGGTCTATCTTTAGGAAGCGTGGGTCGGCGACGGCTGCCCCCTCCTGCACGCCGATGCCTCGCAGGCGAAAGCACTCGAGGTTGTCGTTCATGCAGCGGATGACGAGGTCGTACGTTCCGGGGGGGAGCCCCCGCCAGGAAGCACGAATGATGTTCCCCACGGGTTGCAGCCGCGCGCGGTGATGTTCGTCCGCCCGCACGAGTTCGACCCACATCTCCGCCGGCGGCACGCCGGCCGGCACGGTCAACTCGGAGGTCGCCGTCGCACCCTGGCTCAGCCTCAGCGTCATGTCGCGCACCCCAGGAGTGAACACTTGGGTAATCAGCGTCGGGTGCGCCTCGGTCCTCGTCTCCAGCCGGATACGGCTCGGGGGTCTGGCAGGGTCTTTCTCGCTCCTGTAGGACACGACGTGGTAGATGGCGAACCGCCCGTGTGCATCCGTCCGTTGTCTCTCAGCGGTGTACCAGTAGCTCTCGCCCCCGTGGGTCGCCTCGTACTGGACGCGCACATCGACGCCGGGGACCGGATGTCCCGCAGGGCCCAGCACCAATCCGGAGGCGAGCAGAGGCGCCGGTTGCATGATGATGCGTCCCATGTCGACCCCATCAGCGGGCAACCGTGCGGGAAGCTGGAGTGCTCCATGTCTTGGCGGTGCTCCCCGGGTGTGGAGGCTCATGTGCGTCCACGGGTCGTTCTGCGCGGGCAACCACCAGCGACCGTTGACGTCGGTACGCAGTGCGTATGTGTAGCGCGTGATCGCGACGCCGTCCGTGTTTGCTAGAACTTGCTCATTCTCGTCGCACAGGATCCCCGTGACCCAGGTCATGGCTTCGTGCCACCGAAGCTCGATCTCGACGCACTGATCCGGGTTCCTTACACCCTCAAACTCGTCATAAATGAGAGGGCGCGGTACTGCCTGGGACCAGGCATAGGCGATCAGCTTCTCGCTCAGGCCGACCCGCGGAAAGACCGCGACTCCGCTATCGGTGCACCGCGCCGTGACGACTCCCGAACCTGGCAGGAGGTTGGTGCCTTGGCGGTTGCAGATCGCGGCCGTGACCGGGTCCTCGGTCGGAGATCCGGAGATCCGCACGCTGACGCTTCCGAGCGGCGGCAGTTCGAGTGCGATCGGAGATTCAGGCAGAGCACTGAGGTCGATCGCGTGCGCTCCGTGTTCGCCAACGGGCAGGTCGATTGCCACCTCGAACGATATGTGCTTGTAGTCTCCGTAGATGTCGCGGAGCCACGCGACGTTGGAGATGAAGGCTTCTCCGTTCGTGTCGGTCCAGGCACGCGCGACGGCTTCAAGGCTGTCGGCGTCTCCGAACCGCAAGCACACGGGGACGTGATCGACCGGTTGTCCGTAGGCACTCGTGACGACCACCTTGACGCCGCGTCGAACACGAATCGGAATCACGAGCGTGTCAAGTGAATCGAGCGACCCCGTGCCGACTCGTTCAGCGCTTCGCGCGAGCACGATGCCCGTTGATCGCCATGGCACCTTTGCGGACCCTTGTGCGTCGCAGACGTATCGTGGACCGCCTGCTAGAAGGTCATCAGGCCGGCGCGCGGTGAACCGTGCCGACTCGTCGAAGGGACCTTCACCTTTCAGTGTGAGGATGGCACCGGGTACAGGCTGACCCGATTGAGCATCTACGACGTGGACCAAACGTCCTTCGGGATCATGCGGCGTGAACCTGTCAGCACCTTTCTCGGACGGCGGCGCAAACCGGTTCATCGTCACGCGACGGTTGACCCGTGGGGCGACAGGCACTTGATCGCGTTCGGTCGTTGATGTGCGCCTGCTTTGCTGTGGCTGGGACTGATCGTCCGATCCGGAGCAGATGAGCCACACCATTACTGCCAAGACGGTGACCAACATGACGGTCAGGAAGACGCGCATCCGTGAATCCTACCGGGCTCCCGTCGTAGCTTGAATCTGGCGCACGAGCATCTGCATGAACTCGCTTTGACCCGGCTTGACCGTTGAACCCCTGGTCCATGCCATCCGGAGTCATGGGAGGTCATTCGGGGGTTAAGTCGGAAGATGGCAAATACGGTCTGAACGCACTTCCTGAAGCGCTCGCCACGTTTGCTGGGAGCTTTCCAGGCTCGCGATCGTTCCCACTCTGGAGTAGGTGGTGAAATGACGACACTTCTTGTCGACCGCTCGCATGCCTTGCTTTGGTTGCTGTCGTCGCTCATCGCTTGCGCGTCACTCGCAAGCTGTGGTGGTGATGCGCAGCCCAGCGAAAGCGCTAAGCCCGGCGGCATCCATATCCATACGCGGAATGCTCCAAAGGGATGGACGGTGGAGGTCGCAGGCCGTTGGCGCGCGGTCGACGTGCTGTCCGTCATGACCGCTCGGTGTCATTCCGCCATGGCGGTTCTCTACTGCGCGGTGGTCGTGGCGGAGCATGAGGGCGACCTGATCGACCCTCCTTTGCCGGAAGATCTCCAACTCGCGTTGATGAAAGAGATGCGGTTCGATCGGAGGATCGGTGATCATGCACACCCCGCGATGATCGCGCGAATGGTCATGGCGCTCGTGCTGTGGGAGGCGTTCTTCGGAAGTGACGCGACGTTGTCCGCGGCGGATGAAGAGTATCGTTTCGAATTTCCGCTGCGGACGAGTCAATCCAAGGTGCAGCTCTCGGACACCGTCCCGATCGTCACGTATCTGCGGACGGGCGGCACTATCTCAGATCCCGCTCTGTACTGGAAGCTCTTCGCTGGGTTCTTGACGAGGGATGAGCTTGCCTCGATCGTTGTGGCAGCGCCTCCTGACGACGACTCGCTGGCCCTCAGCAGGCTATCGATAGAGATGAGCGCTACGCCGCGCTCGCGCTTCGGCGTGTGGCGCCGTGCTATGGGTGGTGCACCTGACCGATCACTCCCACCGAACACGGTACGTCCTGCGCTGGAACGGCTTCGATCAGCGGTGCGCTGATCAAAGGAGGACGTCATTCGCAGCCAGGAATCGTTGCTGAACGAGCCACGCCGCAGGCAACAGCATCGCCCTGTTGCTGTTCGTGGCGATGGACGCTCCGCAGGTCAACGCGAATGCTCCCGAGTGTCTCCAGCTCAGCTCTCCGGTGGTTTGCCGCATCCCGGACAAACAGTATCAACGGCGACTTCTGGCCGTGCTTCGGAACATGGATGAGACGTGCCCGGAGCGACAGAATCTCGCCGACCTGCTTGAGTGGGAGCGGAAGATCCAGCGACGCACTCTCCAGGCGAGAACTGTGATGGCGACCGCGGCCGCCGGGGGCCGCGAAACTCAGCTCTCCCGCTTGCCCCCACAAGGGTTTCCCTGTTGGCCTCGTTGACGATGAGAACCACGGCACCGGTTCCGGCCACAGCGATCATCACCACCCAGAAGCGCAGCCATCGAGTGCGCCAGAGGCTTGGGCGTTCGTGCTGCTGATCGATGGCCTGCATCATCCTTGCGGCGCCTGAAGCTCCGCAGACTTCGACCCTATCCCGGTTGTGCGTCTTGGGACGGCTTGCACGCAGGCTCTCCCCTCCACGTGCGAGTCAGCGTAGCGATCAGGTAGCTGCCCGCCAGGACGTAGGGGACGAACAGCACGTAGACGTACAGGGCGATCGTCTCCCACAGCGTTTCGTGGTCCGGCATGACTCCGATGCAACTCAAGTACATCATCACACCCGTTGCTGCCGTGTAGGCGAGTACGAACAGGACCAACAAGACCTTCAGCGCTGACCAGAGCCATGCGGGCTCGAGGCGCTCGGATGAGCCACCGGTGTTGGGGCCGTCGTCCGGGAGGGGCATACCGTCGATCCTACCCTGTCAGCCATGCAGAGACTCCAGAGCGACAATGCGAACCCGGGAGTGACCCTCTTCGTTGAGAAGGGCTGAGAACCCTCGAATGCGACCTACATCCATCGCGATCACTTTGTTCGGGCTTGCTTGCCTCGCGACGGCCTGGGCGGTTTGGCAGGCTGGAAACGGCCGTCCTGCACTGGACCCACCGCTCAAGTACACACCGCGCGAACTCAAGGTGTCGATTGGAGCTTCGCCGACCGTGTGGTTTGACTGGGAAGCCGATGGCGCGATGAGAGAGGGAGTGGGCTTGGACGCGACCTTTGTCAATCACAGCTCCAAGGCAGCTGGCGTCCTGGTACCGAACCTGGACATCCCTCGTCAATGGGAGGCATACGACATCGAGATGGTCCCGCTCGACGGACAGCCGACGCCTACGCAACAACCGGGTCTCACGGTCGACTGCGACAGCCACGTTTCCAACTTGCTGTACGTGCTCCGGCCTGGGTGGCGCAAAACGATCCGGGTGCGATCTCGGCACACGAACGTGGTCGCCGGCCGCTATTCCGTGCGGCTCCGCTACAAGCTGGACGCGTCCGATGGAGCACCAGACCCGTGGCCAGTACCTTGGCCCCCCGAAGCAGTCGTGGCCGAGACGGTGTCGCTGTCTGTCGTCGTCACGATCCCCGAACGGCCGGACCGGCCGCAGCGGCTCCGCCTCACGGCGACTTGGGACGCGGACGCGATGCAGAAGAAGCGCCTGATCGCCATCTTGACCAACACGGGCGACGTCGACGCCGCGATGATCGATCCGTTCGACAACGTGTGGTACGGCTCGTTCTACCGATTCAATGCAGTACGCCCCAACGGCAGTTCACTGGAGTACCCCGTGAACGACTGCGGGAGCTTCTTCGCGACGTACTACGAGAGCGATGTGCATGTCCTGCGTCCTGGTGAATCGCGATCAGTCCGTCTGGAGTGGCCGTACAACGAGACCGGGGGCCCGTTTGATGTGCGAATCACCTACACGACTCCGGAAGGACGATATCCCATCGGTGTCGACCCGTACGACTGGGAGACCCCCGCCTCGGCTCAGATCTGGCCCTCGGGTTTCTTCGTAGGCGTTCTGACGTCAAACTTGGTGCGGGTGATCGACGCCCCGTGAGGTCCGGCGCCCTCTCGGTGCAGGTTGAGAGCAGCCAGGCGGCGAATCTGTGGTGCATCGAGAGTCCTCCCCGCGGGTTGAACGGCGGAAGATAGGGGAGGGTTCTTGAGGCGAACGGGGGCGCGGATTCGGCGGGGACACACCTGTCGCCCGCGCAGGCTTCAGACGGTCTGCTAGCAAGACTGGACCAGGCAGATGGCTCCGATCACCGTGAGGACCAGGATCACAATCCCCACGATAGTGTTCGGGACCGTTCCAGGAGCCCGTTCAGATTGGCGTGCCAGATGGGTCGGTCGTCCCAGATACCAGTGGAGGTCGAACTTCTTGCTTTTCTGATGGTCGGGCGGGAGCCAGGGACTCTTGATGCCGAAGGGGGATGCTTCGGATCCGCGACGGTAGTACAGGAGTGACTCGTCGTCCGAGAAGCGGCCGCAACACTTCAATCTGACAGCGACCCAAGGCGTTCTCTCCTCACAAACGGCGACATCGACCCAAGCAGGCACGCGCCCCTCGCGCCAAAGGAAGTTGACGACCTGACCTTTGTTCCAAGGGCCGTGAACGAAGTTGTCGGGGAGCGAGTCCTCCGGGAACACCGCCTCCCGCTCAGTGCGATTCCCGTCGAAGGACTGGTTGGGTGCAACGAAGAAACGAACGGGATTCTCCAGGCGCTGATGTACGAATGAGCGGGCAAAGGCAACCGCTTCGTTCGCTGCCTCATCCAACTGCCTTGTGAATCGAGCCCTGTCCATCGCCTTCGCGTCGGTATGCGGGTAACCAGGTCGGGATGATCCGACAGACGCCGATCGATGATGGACCAACCTCCCAGCGAGTTCAGATGGCCGAGTTTCATACTTCACCGCAAACCGCCATCGATGACAAAACCTCATCGTGGCGGCAGTCGTCGTAACCCCCTACAAACACCAGATTCACGGCGACGACGTCTCTCAAGCTTCACCGCAAAAGTGCGTTTCAGCGGTGAAGTAGCGGTGAAGTATGGGGAGGGGTTTTTAAACCCCCCTGGAGGCGGGCCTGGACCGGCTCGTGAGGGCCCCGGATGAGGGTGTCCGGGGGGCCATTGCCAGCGAGTGTCCCATCGCCTGAAGCATGCGACCTCCGTGATAGGTTGGTGGAAGTCACCACTGTTGAGAGTCCCCGATACGGTCGACTCGGATTTCGTCTGCGTATACGAGCCGTTCACGCCAGTGCAAGTTGCCGCGATCCACTCGAAGCTCTCGCCGACCAACATCCACTACTACATCCAAAACGAACAACTACGCCCAGGGTGGCGACGGGATCGGTGATGGATGGATGAGGCTGATGGTCGAAAGCGGGCGAGCTGATGAGGCGCGGAGGCTGATCGAGGAGTGCCAAGCACTCCCGCCGTTTCGACATCGTCGTCGTGGAACGGGAGCGACGTGATGTCTACCGATCTGGACTCCACCCTAAAGGGACCGTAGCGATGCACGTGACGATCATTGGCAATAGCATCGTGGCCAACCTCGGAGCTCTCTACCTGCGACGGCGGCTGCCGGATTCAACCAAGATCGTGGTGGTTGGACCCTCCAGCCGCGGGAAGCTCCCGCTGGTCGGAGAATCGCTCATTGAAATCTCGACGAGGTTTATCGAAGAGGAACTTGGTCTCGGGAACTACCTGGCCGAGAACCACTACCCGAAGTACGCATTGACCTACTACTTCAAGCTGGATCCGGAGAACCCGGACGATCGGACCTACTCGGTTCACTGCAACGAACGAGATCCCCTGACTCGCAGGCCTCTCTCGTCCTGGAAAGGTCCGGGCATACGGCCGCCCGCATGGCTCATCAACCGACACGAGTTCGACCGGGACATGCAGAAGATCGTCTCCGCTGACGACCGCACCGAGCAGATCGAAGGCCATGTCAGGACCATCGAGCTCGATGCGGACTCGGGACACACGCTGTTCGTCGAACAAGCTGACGGCACCCAGCGCAGGCTCGCAACAGATTGGATCATCGATGCGTCCGGCCGCTCTCGAGTCCTCGGCAAGAAGCTGGATCTGGTAACACGCCCGAGGGATGGGCAACGATCGTGCTTCTGGTTTTGGCTGTCGGACTTCGACCGCAGCCAACTGAAGAACTTGGACGCGTTGGGCCCCATGCCGCCGGCCGAAGGCGAGGAGTACCACTACGATCGGTACTACACGACTCACCACTTCATGGGTCGCAACTACTGGATCTGGTTGATTCCGATTCGGATGGCTGACAACTCGGAGAAGATCAGCATCGGCATCACTTGGCGGCCCGATCTCTTCGAGGGTGACGTCCGATCTGTGGGCGACTTCGTTGAGCAAGTCGAAAGAACCCATCCCGTTGTCACGGACCTCGTGCGCAGCGGCAGGTCTGGTGATTCCCACACGCTCAGGAACTACCGTTACGCGGTCAGCCAGGCCTATTCGAAAGATCGTTGGGCCATCGTCGGTGATGCAGGTTTCGCCCTCGATCCTCTGTTCAGCAACGGGATCGCGTTTTCCACGATCCAGCTCGAGCAGATAGGTCAGTTGTTGGCCAACGATTGCGAAGGCCGGCACTCACCCGAGTACATCGAAACCCTGGACAAGATGTTCTGGGCTCCGCTCTCCGCCTCCCAGAAGGCCATCACCGATTGGTACGAGTTCATGCACGATCCGTACCTGAGTTCTATGCGGCTGCACTGGGTGGAAGTGTCGTACTTCTACATTCTGCTACCGATGGTGGTCAATCGCTGTCACTACGACCCGGAACGAATCGGACTCTGGAAGATCCTGCAGAACAGAGAGAAGCCGTTCGACGTGCCCAAAGACCTTCGCAAGCTCTGCGACAGCGTTGGCAAAGTGACTGCGGAGCACTTCATCTACCGCGGAAAGGAGAAGGTCAATCTCCGAGCCATGGATGTCGTGGAGGACGTGCAGGAAGTCCGGCAGCAGATGGCCGAGGGCGCCGAGATCCTTTATCGGTACAAGCGCGACGTGATGGCCCGGTGCGAGGAGATTGCCGAGAGAACGCGGCGTTCCGGAAGTTGATGCACTGAGGCGTCGCGACATCGATCGTGCGACGGTTGCGACACGCAAAGCTGAGTTCCGCTCCAATGGCCATGATGCGGCGAAGCTCGGACGCCTTCAGGAGTTCTTCTTGAAGCGGTGGACAGTTGTGCGGACGATGCCAGACCCTCCGGAAGGCGGAATCGTCTCGTTCGTCCTGGAGCGGTGAGTTCTTCTCGCCTTCGCCGGTGCGCTCGCTGCGAATCGCAGTGCCTCCGGATGCCTCAAGTCTCATGAGAAACTTGATCGCAGCTGCTTCCGCCCTTCTCTTCTTCGGATGTTCATCCACGCCGTCGGAGTCGACTGAATCGGGGTCCGCCGAGAAGGGCGACATTCGTATTCGGGGTAATCGCGAGACCCTGGACCGGGTCGAGCGTCTGCGGCGAGAACGGGAGCAGGACCGCGGGTCACGCGCGACTGCCTATTGGACCAGTGGGGAGCTTCGCGCGCTCGCGTACGCGGCGGGGGTCACGGGGAGGCCGGCGAAGTTCCTGCGGGAACTCGTTCGTTGGGAGGATCAGAAGGAGAGGTTCATCACGCTCCACTTGGAGTGTCGACGTCGTACCTCGGCAGCTCGGGAGAGACTCTCGACCATCAGCGGAGCCATCGCGGAAGATCGGCTTCGTCGAGGAGACTGTGAGGTCTTCCAGGGTGAGAACGTGCCCCCCGGTGCCACCAGCAAGCGCCATCCGGATGAGGTTGTCTCCGTCACCAGCAAGAACGATGAGGCCGGGCGGGTGATGTGGACCAAGATCGTGCGCATCGCGCCCAGCGAGTCGTCGGCACTGGATGTCGCCACGCGGGTCTACAGGAACGCGCTGGCTGACGAGAAGGCAGCGTACATCGCTTTCTTTTGTGCTCTGTGACGCGACTCCGGAGCCGGCACACTAGATCAGGCCCGTCAGCAACCTTGAGACACTCAATCCCAGTCCATGTATATCGTTCTCTCCTAAAGCATGCGACCCACGTGATAGGGTTGGCAGGAACCGCAGTCCCGGCCGGCGGCGTCACGACGACCGATTCCTCAAGAAGAGTGACATGGTGCGAGCAACGATCGCTCTGTTGCTCGCGTTGGTGCCTTCCGCCGTCGGGCAGAAGACGCCGACGCTCGAGCTGACGTTCGCCTCGGATGGCAAGGCGTCCTGTCGGATGAACGGCTTCAGCATGCGCGCGGCGCAGGTCGCCGCGGTGATCCGAGCCGAAGCGGGCAAGCTGGAGGACAAGCGCCTTCCCAAGCTCGTGGTCCGATGCGCTGGTAACGCCGACGTCAACGCCCTCGATACGTTCTTTCATCTTCTCGCCGTCTCCGAATCGGCGTCAGGCGCCCGCCGAATTCCCGTGACGGAACTCTTGCTCAAGGTGATCGACTGCGGTGATCCCGTGCGTCTGCACACCCTTGATTTCAAGCAGCCGAGCCGGACGCTCTACTTGCGCACTTCACCGAAGGCCGCCACCAAGATCGAAGTCGCGACCGAGTCCGCGTTCCGACACCCCGACTCGGTCATCGTTCGGCGCGAACGGGGCGGTCGCGTCCGTCTGAAGAGAGGCGCGCGATTCCCTGCATTCGACACGTGGGTGAAAGGTCTGAGGGACGGGATCGACGGGCCGGTGCTCCTCGCGATTCGCGGCGAGGTACCGATTGCTGCGGTCGTTCCGCTCGCTCATCACATCGCGAAGCGCTATGGGCAGATCGTTGCGTTGACGCGTCTCACGGCAACGGCGCGGCCGAAAGGAGCAGGTGGTGCGTTCGGGCGCCGACGTGGCGGACAGCGATCCCTGCGGGCGGTCGGAGGCGGCGGCAAGGCGCAACGTGCCGT
>JANQEO010000037.1 GCA_028278325.1 Candidatus Binatia bacterium | reverse complement strand
AGGGGTCTGGTAGCCGTGTCGCTCGACGATCCAGGACTGGTTGTAGGTCTCCTTGAACGCGAGGAGCGCCTGGCGCAGCTCCTCGATCGTGTCGAAGCGTCGGACCCAGCTGTGGGGTGCGGGGTCCCCACAGCCCCGCATCGAGAGCAGGTTCTCCTTGAGGGTGCGGATGAAGCGCTCGACGCAGCCGTTGCCCTCGGGCTCGTGGACGAAGGCGGGCGAGCTCTCGATGCCGAGGAAGGCGAGCTCGCGCTCGACACCACCGAGTCGTCGGCAGACGAGCTCGGAATCGGAGAGTTCACCGACCCGGATCAGACAGTCCACGCCCTCCGAGATCATGTCGACCTTGCGGTCGGTCATGCTCAACGCAAAATCGAGCGCCGGGTGGGCCGCGAGCGCCTGGATCAACGTCGAGATGGTCGAGCGAGGCAGGTCCATCACCTCGGCCGCGCGCGTGAAGTTGCCGCTCTCCATCACCTGGATCACGGCCTGCATCTGCCGGAACCGGTCCATGCCTCGACCATTATTCGGGATTTTCGCCTTCAGATGTCAGGTTACGCCCGGTTTTGCCTGATTTGGAACCGGCTATCTTCGCCGCCATGCGGCGCGGCTGCACAGCAAGGGTCGGTTGAGGAGGAGGGATGGCCTGCAACGGCATCGAGGGGAAAGCGGTCTGATCCCCAGCGGTGCCAAGGTCGCGCTCCACCACGAGACCGGGACAATGGAGGGTGCGGCTCGCGGATCGCGGGCCAACCCACAGCGGCCACGCGACGACCTGGCGCCGCTGCCTGGCCGGCCGACCTGCCGACGATGATGATGCCGTCGACCTCTTTCAAAACGCCGCACCCCGCGCGCGGCGCGCGAACATCCGGGAGTTTAAGGAATGACGTCGAGACTGATGGTGGTGGCGGCTTCGTCCGCCGTCCTCATGTCGGGTGTCGGTTTGCAAGCCGACGACTCGTCTGCACCACCAGGAGCATCCGCCGCCACGGCCCCTGTCTCCGGAACGCCCAAGGTCGGCGGCCTGAAGAAGCTCAGTGGTGAGTTACGAGACCTCGTGCAGTCCGATGCCGGCGGCCGCGTCCTGATCGACGCCGTGGCAGCGGGGAATCCTCCAGCTCTGATCGCTGACATCGAGGCTCTCGGCGGGCGGATCGAGACCTCCTACGGTCAGGTCGTGGGTGCTCAGGTGTACGTTGCTACCCTGGCAGCCTTAGCCGGTTCGGAGAACCTGGCGTTCGCCAGGATCCCAAGTGTCAAGACGAGGGTCGGAGCGGCCAACAGCGAGGGGGACGAGGCCATTCGGGCCCGCGAAGCACGCACCGACTTCGGAGTTCCGGGACGCGGTATCGTCGTCGGGGTCGTCTCGGATAGCTTCGACTGTCTGGGAACCGCTGCCGATGACCGCGCGAGCAAGGATCTCCCGCCGAATCCCCGGGGTGTCCTGGTGCTCGACGACCGTCTCTGTCGCAAGGACGGGGGCCCGACGAAGGGCGTGCGATGATCCAGATCGTACGGGATCTCGCGCCGAATGCCCGCTTCGCTTTCCACACCGGCTTGCTCTCAAATGCGACGGTCGCCCACGGCATCATCGAGTTGGCAACCCAGATACGCGCGGACATCATCGTCGACGATATCGTCGTGCTCGACGAGCCCTTCTATCAGGATAGCATTATCGCCCAAGCCATCGACCGGGTGACGGAGATGGGCGTGGCGTACTTCTCCGCTGCAGGGAACGAAGCTCGACAGTCCTGGGAGGTCGAGGACGGCTTCGTCCCGTCGGGCCAAAGCGTGTCAGGGGGAGGCATTGCGCACGATTTCGACCCGGACCCCGATCGTGTCAATTTCGGGCAAGCGATCGGCATCCGGGGACCCACACAACTGTCGTTCCAGTGGGATCAACCGTTTGCCTCTGCAAGCACGGACGGGACGGGCTCAGCGAGCGACATCGACGTTTTTCTCGTCGGCCAGGACGGCAAAATCCTCGACCGTGGTGCTGATGCCAACATAGCGGGCGATGCTCTCGAGAGACTCGAAGTCCAAGAGGGCGAGGAGTTTCTGGGATTTCTGGTGATCGAATTGATCAGCGACCCCGCCCCCGGCCGTATGAAGTACGTCTTTGAGACCGAAGACCAAGTCGAAATCGCTGGCTTTGCCAGAAACAGTAGTACGATTCTCTGCCATGCAAATGCAGCCGGCGCGGGCACGGTTGGCGCCGCATTCTGGCGCAACACGCCGCGCTTCGCGATCTCACCGCCGGAGATCGAGGATTTATCGTCGGTGGGCGGAACCCCGATTCTGGTCGATGACCAAGGGCATCGTCTGGAGGAGCCGGTTATTCGGCAGACTACCTCTCCATGACCGTCAGGTTTCGCTGGGCGCGGGCAGAGGGTTGAGGTAAGGTGCGGCAGATCACGCAGGAGTGGAGGGCGCGATGTTGCCGACGGATC
>JANQEO010000015.1 GCA_028278325.1 Candidatus Binatia bacterium | reverse complement strand
ATAGGCATGCCCCCGCGCGATCAAGCGCTCTACCATGCCGATGATCTCGGCAATATGATCCGTCACGCGCGGCTCGAGGTCGGGCGTCAGGACACCGAGCGAAGCCATATCGGCACGGTAGGCTTCGATATAGCGTTCCGTGATGACCGAAATCGGCTGCTTTGCCTCCTTCGCGGCGGCGTTGATCTTGTCGTCGACATCCGTGAAGTTGCGGGCGTAGACAACCTGCTCGAAGCGCCGCTTCAGGAGCCGATAGAGAACGTCGAAGACGACCGCCGGCCGGGCATTGCCGATGTGGGCGAAGTTGTAGACGGTCGGTCCGCAGACATACATCGTAACCCGATCGGGGTTCGCCGGCACGAATGCCTCTTTCGTCCGCTTCAGGGTGTTGGTCAGGTAAAGCGTCATTTCGCTACCTCGAGGCCGGCAGTGTCGCTGTTACCGGACTCGACGGCCAGGAGCTCCGGCTTTTGCGCCTAGGCATCGGAGAATATCCTGAGCGTGTTGCGCAGCACCGATTCGTCGATGTCGCGGGTGATGAAGACGATCCGGGAGCGGCGGTCTTTACTCGGCCATTCCTTCAGTCTGACCGGCGGATGGAAGATGTGCTGTACGCCGTGGATGACAATCGGTCCAGTGAGCTCGGCCACATTGACGATTCCCTTGACTCGCAGAAGGTTTGCGCCCCGCAACTGGAGCAAAAACTCCAGCCAGGCGTCGAACGCATCGCCGCGAATCGGTTCATCGATCGTAAGACAGACCGCTTTGATGTGCGCGTCATGGCGATTGACGTCGTTGTGCCGATGGTCGTGGTCGTGCCCGGCCATGCCGTAGTCATGGCCGTGCATTTCGCCATAGGCTTCTGCCTTTAGCCAGGCCTGCACGTCGGGGCTCCTGGTCTTCGGATCGTAAAGACCGGCATCGAAGAGCGTTGCCGGATCGACAGTACCCTTTTCCGCGATAATTTGCGGGGTGGCGGGGTTCAGTGTCCGCAGGCGTTCCTTTAATCGGCGCAGGATATGGAGGTCGGTGAGATCGGCCTTGGTCAGCAACAATCGGTCGGCCATCGCCGCCTGCTTGACGGACTCGATCTGCCGATCGAGCGTGTCGCTGCCGTTGACGGCATCGACCGTGGTGATGACCCCGTCCAGGCGGTAACGCCGCGCGACGTCCGAGTCGGTCATCAAGGTGTGGAGAATCGGAGCCGGATCCGCGAGCCCGGTAGTTTCGACCACCACCCGGTCGAATCCTGGCGCACCGCCGCGCGCAAAGCGATCGGGGGCTTCGCGCAAGGACCTGGCAAGGTCGCCCCGGATGGTGCAGCAGGGGCAGCCGCTCGACATCTCGATGACGACTTCATCCTTGCTGTGTGTCACCAGGTCGTGGTCGAGGCCGATCTCGCCGAACTCGTTGATGAGCACGAGTGTCCGGCTCAGCGCGGGTTGCTGGATCAAGTAGTTGAGGACGGTCGTCTTACCGCTGCCGAGAAACCCGGTCAGTACCGAGATCGGCAGTGGCCGCGATGGTCTATCGAGATCCCGGTTATCCATGGGCTCGGTCTCGCGCGTTCAGGCCGGGTTGGCCGCGACGCAACGACTGCAGATGCCCACTACCTCGACCACGCGTCGCGTCATGCGAAAACCCAGGTGTGCGGCGTCATCGGCGAGCTGCTGTTCGATCTGGGGGTCTTCCAGCTCGACCGATGCTCCACAATCACCGCAAATGAAGAAAAGACAGCCATGCCGGCGCTCCGGATGCGCGCAGGGGGCGTACGCATTTTGGCTTTCGATCTTCGAGACCAATCCCTGGGAGATCAGGAACTCGAGCGCCCGGTAGACGGTGGGCGGGCCGACCGGACGAGCGTTCCTGAGCTTCAGCGCTTCGATCAGCTCGTAGGCTCCCGCCGGGTGATCGCTCTCCCAGAGCAGCTCCAGGATCTGCCGCCTGACCGCCGTCAACCGCACTCCCCGTGCATCGCAGAGTGACATGGCCAGCGCAACCCGTTCAGCCGGCGTATGCTGCCCGTGGCAGTCGGGATCGGAGCACGGCTGGGGCTGTATCGGCGGGAGCGTCATGGCGTCGAATCCTCTTGCGACTCGGAAATGCAATGTTATAACATTACATTCTTGCGCCACAAGTCTTGCGCTACAAGCGCCAGATTTTCACCGAAAATCGGGCGCGGCTGCGGCGTATGTTTCGGCATCAACGAGGAGCCAACCAACTGATGAATGACGCCAGCTTTCACCAACGCTTGACCGATGCCTTGAGCCTCACGGTTCCACCGCTAGCAATTAGGTTCTCCAACGAGCCGGTAGGCGCTCCCACGCCCGATAAGCCCGTACCCGCCGGCTGCTCGTTCTGGGAATTGGGTGCGAGGCAGGGCCTGACGACATCTGCTGCCGATCATCAGTTCTGTTCGATTGGAGTCCATACGCACAACCTACGAGACGCAGTGGCAAGCCATGGCGCCGAACTCGAGGCAACGCTCGGTGCGATGACCGGGCTGGGCTATGTCAAGCCCGATGAAGTGGCCGGCATTCCCGTGATGCGCGAGAGCTATGCGTACGTGACTTACAGTCCCCTCGCCGATGCGCAGGGTCCCGTGAGCGTTGTACTCGTCGTTGCCGATGCCAACCGGAGCCTGACGCTGACTGAAGCGGTTGCTCGCGTGGATGGCGGCGCTCCGCCGGCTATGGGTCGACCCGCCTGTGCGCTGGTGCCGCAAGTCGCCAACTCGGGAGCCGCCGCGGCGAGTCTCGGCTGCTGCGGTGCCCGAGCGTATATGGACTCACTCACCGACGGCATCGTTCTGTGGGGCTTTCCGGGCGAGCGGCTGGAGGCCTACGTCGAGGCGATCGAAGTGCTTGCCAGGGCGAACACCGTGTTGAGCAAGTTTCACACGCAGCGCCGACGGGCGGTCGAATCCGGGGCATCGCCGACGGTCAAGGACTCACTCGATGCGCTGGAGGCGGGTTGAAC
The DNA here is from genome assembly GCA_028278325.1 of Candidatus Binatia bacterium. Classification (GTDB taxonomy): domain Bacteria; phylum Desulfobacterota; class Binatia; order UBA1149; family JAJCZL01; genus JANQEO01. The sequence continues at coordinate 1,101 of JANQEO010000015.1, read as the reverse complement.
AAACCGAGACGCCATTTGGTTCAGTCTTCGGTCTCGCCGCGTCGAATCGAGAACAGAGAACATGTTGATCAACCCGGTGCCGCGTTGATCAGTGCATATGCGCGGCAAGTGTTTACGTCGATGATGGGTAGCCAAGGGAACGCTCCAGATGAGCGCTGAACGCGCCGACAAGTCGACTTCGACAATCTTTGCAGCGCGCGTGTCGGTCGAGCAGGTCGAAGAGGGCCTCAACCTGGCGCCCCGGTTCGATGCCGACGGACTGATCCCCTGCGTCACGACTGATGCCCAATCGGGCGAAGTGTTGATGCTGGGCTACATGAACGGCGAGGCGCTGCAACAAACAATCGCAACCGGCGAGGGGCACTACTGGAGCCGAAGCCGCCAGTGCCTGTGGCGCAAGGGTGCGACCAGCGGCCTCGTCCAGAAAGTTGTGGAGCTGCTTGTCGACGACGACCAGGATGCTGTCTGGCTCCGCGTCAAAGTCGCCGGTTCGGGTGCCAGCTGTCACGTTGGATACCGTTCTTGCTTTTACCGCTCGGTTAAGCTCGGCAGCCCTTCTGGAGAACCTGCTCGACTCGTGTTCACCGAGTCGCAGAAATCCTTTAATCCTGAGGAGGTCTACGGTGACGCGCCCAATCCGACGCAGCTTTGAGACGGACGACCGTATGCCCCGATTATCGGAAAAACCGTGCCCCCAACCTGTGCGGTCAGGCACCCGCCTCGACCCTGAGGCTCCGAAGCATTGCATTCCTGAACTAACCAGACGAGAACTTCGATGACTCTGAACCAGCAAACCAGCGCCAACCATCCACGCCTCCCCGTCACCGTCCTGTCGGGCTTCCTCGGGGCTGGCAAAACCACGCTGCTCAACCAGGTGCTCAACAACCGGGAGGGCCGGCGAGTCGCGGTAATCGTGAACGACATGAGCGAGGTCAACATCGACGCGGCGTTGGTCGAACGCGGCGGTGCGGAACTTTCCCGGACCGAGGAGAAGCTGGTCGAGATGTCGAACGGCTGCATCTGCTGCACGCTGCGAGACGACCTTCTCGCCGAGGTCTCACGGCTCGCGCAGGAGGGGCGCTTCGACTACCTGCTGATCGA
>JANQEO010000014.1 GCA_028278325.1 Candidatus Binatia bacterium | reverse complement strand
ACCGCGGGGCCCCGGCCCGGATGCCGTCCAGACCGCGCCCCGTGCCCAGGTAGCTCAGTTGGTAGAGCACCTGACTGAAAATCAGGGTGTCGGTGGTTCGAATCCGCCCCTGGGCACCATTTAAGTCCCCCAAAACCAACAATTTGCGGTAGCCTAGTTTCTAGGCAGGGCCGAAGGAATCCACTGCCAGAAAGCTCTCTGGCAGTGGACAAAGGCCCAATGAAACCGGAAGAGATCGAAGAACGCCGGTCTTGTAGCGAAGAGTTGTACTGCTGCGAGGAATGCTGAAGACCAAGTTCACCGACGCGATGGTCCGTCGAGCCAAGCCCGGCGAGTACTGGGACACTGTCTTGCCGGGTCTCGGACTGTGGGCTCTGGCATCGGGCAAGAAGAGGTGGATTGTCCTGGCGCCGAATCGCGCAAGATCGGTAGCTACCCGACTTGGTCGCTAGCGGATGCAAGGAAGCGAGCGCGACCGGTCCTGCAGAGGATCGAGTCGGGTCAGTGTCCGTTCGGCTCTGAGGTGTTGACGTTTGCGGACCTCGCCGCCGAGTACCTAGTGTCCCGTTTGATTAGTTCCGTTCCGTTGACTAAGTGATCTTCCAGTCGGGACTGTTTTTCGATGATGGCTTCGGCGGTCTTGGTCCAGCGAAACGGCTTCGCGAGTTCTTCGTTGTGGACCTGGATGTAGCGATGGATCTCGTCGCGCAGCTGCAGCACGGAGGTGAAGACGCCTCGATGAAGGGCTCGGCGCTCGAGCTGCGCGAACCACGTCTCGGCCGCGTTGAGCCACGATGCGCTCGTCGGTGTGAAGTGAAAGTGAAACCTGGGGTGGCTTTCCAGCCATCGCTTCACAGCCGGCGTCTTGTGGGTACTGCTGTTGTCCAAGATCACGTGCAGATCGAGAGCCGGGTCGGTGGAGCGATCGATCTGGTTAAGAAACGCAACGAACTCTCGCGCACGGTGCCGACGTGTGACACGACCCATCACCTCGCCGCTGGCAACGTCGAAAGCTGCGTACAGGCTGCGGGTTCCGTGTCGGGTGTAGTCGTGGGTGCGTCGCTCGATCTGCCCCGGCTTCATCGGCAGCAGTGGCTGGGTGCGGTCCAGCGCTTGGATCTGCGTCTTCTCGTCCACAGACAGAACCATCGAGTTGGCCGGAGGATCGAGATACAACCCCACCACGTCCTGGACCTTCTCCGCGAAGAGAGGATCGTGGCTGATCTTGAAGTTGCGCAACCGATGCGGCTTCAGGTCAGCGCCCTTCCACACCTGACGCACTTGGTGCACCGTCACACCCGCTTGTTTCGCCATCAGCCGCAGGCTCCAGTGGGTCGACTCGCGCGGAATCTTCTCGACGGTGAGCCGGAGAATCTCGCGGGCCTTGCGCGGCGTCAGTTTCCTCGGTTGACCAGACCGCGGCAGATCCTCCAGCCCGTCGATGCCGTCGGCCTCGAAGCGTTGCCTCCAGCGACACACGGCGTTATAGGAAAGGCCCGTCGCTTCCGAGATCTCCCGAGCCGGCCGGCCCTCGGAAAACCCCAAGATCACTTCGGCCCGATCCACCATGCGTTTGGGCGTCGTCCCCGCCCGCGTCCACTGCTCGAGCCGCGCTCGGTCGGCCGCGTTCACCAGGGTCGTGCCATGCCCGAAGGCTACTGAACAGGACCCTATTAGTCAATGGAATTAATCGCACGGGACACTAGTGCCCTAAAGCTCGCCGCGGGGAACTGATTTGTTCCTGATTGCCGTCTTCGACAAGCTGAGCGTCCACTAGGACAGCGGCTGGCTGTTCTTCATCGATCAACCGCCGCGTGTGTTCCTTCCGCCTGTCGAGCTTGGTCGTTACGAGCCTGGCGCGCTGGCGGCTCCTGTCAGCGATCTCGGCCGCACGTTGCTTCCGACTTTCCCTTGGCTCACGTAGGACAGCAGCGCCAGACACCAGTGGGAATCCACGATCTGGTTCCGTCTAATGACACGCCAGATGGACTCGGAACGCGCGACAAGCACCGTTCCGGACGAACGGACGACGACAGGGAGGAACGCCGTGAGAACCCTGAGACACTCAGCCACACTGCTCCTGCTGACTTCGGCAGTCTGCGCCCCGAGCGTGGCCCAGATCGCCCCTCGCGTCTTCGAGGCGTATCCGGACGAGATCCAGGCTCGACTCGAGGCCCGAGACCGAAGGTTGCTCGCGGCGCCCCGATTCGTCGGCGGCGAGCCGTTCTCGCTGGTGATCACCAACGCCCAGCTCTGGCCTCAGCGGGTCGTCACCGTCAGTTTCAACGGAGGCGACCAGGCTCTGAGGGGCAAAATCGCTGCTCTAATGGACGAATCCTCGGAAGATGCGACCTGGTCGCACTTCGGCAACATCGTGTTCGACTTCGGCGACTCGGAAGCCGGTTATCGCTCGTGGAGCACCATGGACACAGAGTACTCCAGCGACATCCGCATCTCCTTTGCGTACCAGGGCTACTGGTCTCTCGTCGGCACGGACAGCGTCGACCCGGAGATCGTCAGCGGCGGCGACCCCTCGATGAACCTGGCGGGCTTCGACAACGACCTGCCGGACGACTGGAAAACGACTACTCTCCATGAGTTCGGACATGCGCTGGGGTTTAAGCACGAGCACCAAAGTCCCGCGGGCGGTTGCGACGCCGAGTTCCGGTGGGAGGACGACGCGAACGGAACCCCCGGGATCTACACCCTACTCGGCGGTCCTCCGAACAACTGGCCGCAGTGGAAGGTGGACCACAATCTGCGCCAGCTCGAGAGCTCCGACGCGTACACTTTCTCCGCACACGATACGGACTCGATCATGCACTACTCGTTCCCCACTTGGATGTTCCACCGAGGCCAAGATAGCCACTGTTACACGGAAGAGAACATGATCCTGTCGGAGCTGGACGAAGAAGGCATGCTGACGTCCTATCCGCTGCCGCCGCCGGAAGGGGCGGCCGCCGACCTCGGCGGGTCCTCGAAAGCCAAGTCTCTCGGGTCACTGCGCGAACTATCCGAGCTCGACGCCCTTTCGGAGGGTCAGAGGAGCAAGTACAAGGCTCTCTACGACCGCGTCCAGGAGAATCCCCAGTAGCCGCGGTGGGCCGGATCGTCCGGACGAGGCGTAGGATGAAGAGGGCTCTGGCTCTCTCGGCGCTACTGCTCGTGGTCCTAGAGGGTGCGAGCGCAACCGGCCGGCTGGGTCCGCAGCCGGAACTCTCGCACTCGCTTCCGCTCGAGTACCTTCCGCCCAACCTCCAGGCGCTGGTGGAGCAGCACGAGGCGGCGGCGCTTCCGGGCGAGCCGGCGGAGCACCTTCAGGGCCTGTACGAGAAGCTCAAACGGTGGAGACCCGGTACGACGCTCCAAGTGTGCTTCTTCGCTGGCAAGCCGCTCCTGCGGTCGCGTATCGCCAACGCCGCACGGGAATGGACCAAACACGGCAACCTCAAGCTCGAGTTCGGCCCCTCCAACGCCCCGTACGACTGCGACTCGACTCGTCGCTACCAGATCCGCATCGACTTTCGCTATCAGGGCGTGTGGTCCATGCAAGGCAAGGGGAGCGTGCAGCTCGCCGCCCAGGCGGGGCCGTCGATGAACTTCAGAGGCTACCATGTCGCGCCGCCACCGGAGCCAGAGTTTTCCAGGCAGGTCCTCCACGAGTTCGGTCACGCACTCGGATTCCACCACGAGCACCAGAACTACGAGGGCGACTGCGAGAGCGAGTTCGATTGGCCCGAACTCGAGAAGAGGCTTGCCTTCGACCCCGGCTGGAGCCCGGACCAGGTGAGGGCCAACATTCGGCGACTGAACGACGACGGGCGCTACCAGGCTGTCGGCGGCTTCGATCTCGCCTCGATCATGGTGTACCCGCTCGGAGCGTGGGCGTTTAGGAGAGGAGAATCGAGCCCCTGCTATGTCGATGAGCCGAACTACGTCCTCTCGGATCAGGACGAGGAGACGATGAGGAGCGCGTACCCAGACGACGTGGCAGTGGCGGAGGCCGAGCGGAGAGACGCTCTAAAGGACCTACGCGCACACGTCGAGAAGCAGTCGCTCGGCAAAGACTCACGGGCCCGCAGCCTCGAGGTGCTCAGCATGATGGCCCGGGAAAACGTCAAGGCACGACGTGTCGTCGAGAAGCTCGTCGAGGTGACGAACTGAGTAAGCGAACGCTGGCACGCGGACTGGCGGCGATGACCCTCTGGGCGTCGGCAGCGAGTGGCGCGGTTCTCGAGACCGCGAAGCAATGGCCTGTGGGCTCGATCTTGAGAGTCTGTTACGTCGACACCCTGTCGGAGATTCCGCCCACGCTGCCTGCCATCATCGAGAACGCCGCATTGCAGTGGAGCGAGCACGCCAACATCACCTTCGATTTTGGGGATCGGCCGGCCACCCCGTGCCCCGCCGACGAGTATTTTGAGGTTCGGATCAGCGTCGGCCACATTGGATTCTGGTCCTTTGTCGGAACAGACAGTGTCGAGGTGGAGTTCCTGGGGCCTCAGGAGGCCTCGTTGAACATCGGCGCTGGCCCCGAGCCGTTGGACTCTGACTACGTACTCAGCGGTGTTCTAAACACCTTTGGGCACGTCCTCGGGTTGGTCAACGAACACCAGAGTCCGCTCGGCGACTGTGACGAAGAGTTCCGCTGGGAAGACGGTCCGGACGGTCTGCCGGGGGTCTATTCCCTCCTGGGCGGCGAGCCTTACCACTTCATGAAGGACAGAATCGACCAGCTCCTGCGCCAGCTTCCGGAGGGTTCCTACTCGACGGCAAGCTATGACCCCGCATCCGTCATGCACCCGTCGTTCCCGGAGAGCTACTACCTGCGGGGAGCAAGGAGTCCCTGCTACACGCCCCCGAATATCGAACTCTCGGAAGGCGACAAGCTGGCGATCGCCTCGTTCTACCCACGAGAGCCGGGAGCGATAGTCGTGCCGGGTCGGATACGCGTCAGGTCGGTACGCGAACAACTCAGGGCCGCCGGGATGCTAGAAAACGACACGTTCAGAGGCCAGCTCGTTCGCCGCTACACCGGCGACGGGATGGCCGAGAAGGAGCACGCCCTCCGGGAAGCGCAAGCGGTCCTCTCGAAGGCGATCGCGGAGGCGAAGGCGGAGCCGCCTGGCGGATTCGAGCCGGTGATCGCTTGCCTCGAGGGCGGCCTCTCCTCGTGCCGGGAGCCGGCCGAGGATATGCTTCGGTCCTTGCCCAGGGAGGCCTCGCTCATCCTGGCAGCCATCGCCCTGGGCGAGGAAGACCCGGTGTCCGGGACTCGTTACATCTGGGCGGTCGCCGAAGGGGGATCCGCGGTCGGCGAGTACCTGCTCGCGCTCTTCCTCGAGTTCGGGCTGGGAGGCTTACCGAGCGCGCCCGACGAAGCCGCCCTCCGGTACCGGAGGGCGGCTGCACAGGCGATGCCGCAGGCGATGATGGCGCTAGCCACACAGGCCCTCCAGAATCCGGCTGCCCAGGAGAGTCACGATGAAGCCGTCGAGTTTCTCGAATCGGCCGCGGGTAAGGGTCTCGCCGTCGCCCAGCAACGGCTTGCCATCATCTACGACCAGGGCTTGTACGGATTGCCCAAGGACCCTGAGAAGGCCCTCGAGCTCGCTAGGCTGGCGGCGCTGCAGGGGGATCCTTGGGCCTCGCTTCTCACCGGGCTGCTGTTTCTGGACGGTAGGACCAAGGATGGGAGCGTCGAGGAAGCTCGTAGCTGGCTCGAAAGGAGCGCGGCCGGAGGCCATGCAACGGCCCAGGCGAGCCTCGGTTTCCTCGACGAGGAGGGTTATCTAAGTACTTCTAATCTGGAGACGCCTGCCCAACCGGTGTTCGAGTCGGCTCTCGAGTGGTACATACAGGCGGCAGAGGCCGGCCACACCACCGCGCAGTTCAAGGTCGCTGAGTTCTTCGCCGCGGGCAAAGGCACTTCGATCGATCCGATCGTCTCGGCGGACTGGATGGGACGCGCCGCTCACGGCGGCCACGCTCTCGCGCAGCTGGAGTTCGGCAGGCTCAACCGCGACGGAGTGACCGTGACTGCCGACCAGGTCGCCGCGCACGTCTGGCTCAACCTCGCATCGTTCTGGCTTCAGGGTGAGCCGGCCGAGAACGCTGCGCGCGAGCGCGATGCAGTGTCGCAGCGGCTCTCCGAAAACGAATGGGCTCGAGCCCTCAGAGAAGCAGCCGACATGGCTTCACCGCTGCCCCTGACACATCTCGCATCCGCCTATGCGCAACCAGCCGCCAGGCCCAAGCCCAAGGGCTCGGGAACCGTCATAGGGGCCAACCACATTCTGACCAATCACCATGTGATCGATGACTGTCAGAACCCGATCGGGTGGGTGGACGGCACGAGCATGACGCTCGAGGTCGGCCCCACAGACCCGACCAATGACCTCGCCGCCCTGATCGCCGAATCGAATCTGTCTTCGTCGCTGCCGCTGCGGCACTTTCTCGATGACCCGCTCGACGAAGGGCAGGAGGTCTTCCTTTCCGGATACCCTTTCGCTGACCTCGAAAGCGAGGACTCCGGTTCGAGACTGGCGTCGTTCGTATCAGGCCACATAGAGAAGGAGGCGGGAGTGCGGACCAACACCGATCATTTCCAGCACTCGGCAACTACGAACGAAGGAAACTCCGGCGGTCCGGTCGTCGACAGCAGCGGCAACCTGGTCGGAATCGCCGTCTCGAAGCTTGCTGGCGAGAGCGTGGAGGGCGTCTTTTTTGCGATCAAGCCCTCAGTAATCTCCGAGTTCCTCAGGACTCACGATATCCTGCCCGAACTCCAGCAGCGCCTGTCGGGCCGACTGCCGATCGAGGATCTCACAAGTTTGGCGAAGCGCGCAGCCGCTCTTATCAGTTGTCAGGCGCCGGGGGCACCCGAGCCGGCTCTCATGGCGCACGCTGGCAGGTAGCTCTGCTCCCGAGCGGCACGCCTATCGTATGCCTATCCGGAGAACCTACTACTGAACGAGGCGTACGGATAACTGGCTGCTGATGTGGAGACGGGGCCATACTGCACGAACGACTAGTGGGCCTTCACGCAGTGCTTGAGGAAGTGCGGCTTGCTCGTCTTGAGCGGTTGGAGACTGCCTGCCTGGCAACACAGCTACAGCGTAGTGAATGATCCTCCCGGGGATTCGTGTGGCCTGTCTGGGCCGAAGCCAAGACTAGACGTCGCACAATCCTCGTTGTGCGACCGTCCCGTTGGGTGGAAGTGACGAGGCACTACGCGAACGGGCGCTTCACCTGGCGCCTGGTGGAGCGTCGACACGTGGCTAGGCTGGGACTTGCCGCCGAGATTCGGGCTCGTCGCCCTCCTGCACTCCCTCGTCTCGAGTAGGAGACGAGCCCGCCAACTGCAGCGTACTAAGCCGGGCAGACACAGGAACTAGAGCCGCCAACGGACTCGGATAGCCCCGGCCCCAGACCTACATGACTCCGAGGCAATCAGAGAGTCAGCATCGTCCGCGAGATCCCGAAAACGCTTCGATGACTGGCTGCGGATCTTCGAGGCCGAGGGCCACTCCAGATCCCGGACCAACAGGTTTGCGTTGCCCTTCGTTCACCCAGGCACGTCACTAAACGGGTTGACCTCTTGGATGTCTGGGCCGTGTACGAAGTAAGAGTCCGTCCCGTTGAAATACCACACCAGATCGCCGTCGTAGTCCTCGGGGTCGTAGAACTGCATGCCCTTCTGGTAGTCGTCAAGAACCCAAGAGGACTTCCCGTCCTTTCCGGGGCTCCGCAAGAACAGCAGGTTGTATTTGACGTCGACCAAATAGTCGATCGTATTCCCCCATCCGTCCTCTTTCGGGATCTCCTTCAGGAATCGTGGCACGAGCTCCTTTTCAACCGCGGCGCGAATCTCCTCCGATGATCCGCCTCGCTCGGCCACCTCGGCAGCAAAGTCTGATATCCCCTTGATCCGTTGGGCTCCCGGATTGGCAGCCTGAGCCGCGTCGTACCACGAGTACATGGCCTCGTCCCAGGGGTCGAACTGCGCGATCAGAGCCATCCGGATATCACGATCGCTGAAGATCCGCCCTAGCTCCTCGACAGCGAACATATCGGTGAGGGGCTGGTACCCCTTCTCTGTTTTGACGAATGCCTGTTCGCCCGCCACTCGAACGCGTGTTCCCTCTGTGAATGGCGCCCCCGGGTTCTGGCTCATGTTAAAGAACTCGCTCCAGTAGCCACCCTTCTGCCGGGCCTGTGCGTCGGTGATAGTCGTTGCGAAGTTCTTATGCTTGCCTTGCTCGAACATGCGGGTACTCCACTTGCAGTCCTTCGCGAACTCAATGGTGGCATTGAACACCACGACGTAGGCATTGGGCATCGAGGGCGCCTCGTAGCCGTTGGTCTTCTCTGTTTCCACCAGCCGCATGCAACCATTGGACTCAGCGGCAATCCGGCGCTGGAGCTCGGTGCGGATACTCTGTTCTGACGGCACCTCGGCCGAGCACCCGCCTAGAACCAGCAGGACAGTCGCCAGGGCACTCACCAACGGAACTTTCACGCGTTACCCTCCTTTTCTTCGTTGTCGATGTGACCAGTCTAACCGACTGCCACGGGCTCTGGCGTGCCGCCTTCCGCCAGTAAATGGGACAGCACTCGCCCACGGTGACGGGATCCGTCCCTGATCTCGTGGAAATTGAGAATGGCGTAACCTCCAAGTGGTTCAAACACTTCGCCGAGAGCGGCGAGAGGAGGGTTACGCCATGGAGA
>JANQEO010000364.1 GCA_028278325.1 Candidatus Binatia bacterium | reverse complement strand
TCGACCCCTGATGGGATGGCACGCTTCGCCCTCGTCCCCGACGGACTCTATGACGTGATCGTGGAGTTTGACGACGGCACCATCACCATGCGGCGTCGCGTAGAGGTCGCGAATGGCAAGGCCGATCCGGTCGTCGTGGCCTGTCCCAGGGGAGGGCATGTGACGGTGCACGTGGTGGACGCCGCGGGATGTCCGGTCGGCGGTAGCTACGTCGCGGTCCTGGTACCCGTTGACGGCAAGTACGAATGGCTCGGCTATGGCTCGGTCACGGACAACAGTGGGCACGTCGAGTTTCTCAACGTACCGACAGGCACGGTGAAGGTCATGGCTCTCGGTCTGTCGCAGTCGAAGGTAGTGGAGATCGTCGAGGGCCTTGAAACGAGAATTGTCTTCGTGAGCGAGGAGAAGGGCGGACGGCGCTAGAATCGCGGATTGAGAGCTCCTCGGGGTCAAGGTCAGCTGCACGCTTGCTCCCTCGAATCAACCGACGTTCTGGTTCCTGCTGGGGTCCAGCGACTTTCGGAAGTGATCGGCGAGGCCCAAGCACAGCGTTCTCAGTAGGGCCGGCCTCGCAGCGCTGCTCCTACGAACTCATTTGGGACGGTCGCAGCCTGAACGACTCGACTGGAGAGCCCGGAGATCCAGTCGTACGGTTGAGCCCGTGATTGTCCGTCATCCGCCGCTCGCCAGTGCGGCCGGTGTCCGACGTTGCGAACACGGGTCTGGCGGGCGACTCTCGGCCACCTCCGGCGGAGGATTTACGGGCCGATTGGTCCCCGCAGGAGGTCCACTCGGAGCGCGCCACTTATGGCGTCGTAGCTGCTGGTCAACGCAAGACTTGGCAACTGCGAGCGCCGCCCGAAACTCGCTGGCCCCCTACACCTGTAGGAGTTCTGGGTCCGGGCCATCCCTCGTCATCGGCTAGCGTCTCCGGGTGAGCGACGGAGATGAGCGTGGAGCGCGAAGGAAACTGTCAATCCGCGCGACGGATGACGCGGCTCGCAGGTACTACAAGCGGGCCGATGTCCGCGCCATGACTTACTGGATCACAATCTGAAGAGCATCGCTGCCGCCGATGGCGCCGAGCGCGCAGGATGGAGGATTCTCCCACGCAAACTGGGCGATCACGGTTGCCCCC